>CAKTTB010000009.1 GCA_934613505.1 uncultured Oscillospiraceae bacterium
CATATATAGGAATATTCCGTGTTTTACCTGTTCTGCAGATTTCTGCATGCCGGCTTACGACATAAGAAAAATTATGTAGTACCTGAGAAAGAACGAGCATGAGGCAGAGCTTCTATGAATTTTGCTGTGTGAACGGGAAGCAGCAGCTTCTCGACGAGTGGGACGATGCACGCAATCTTCCGCTCACGCCGCAGACCGTGACATATGGCAGCCGGATCGCCGCCTGGTGGCGGTGCCGGTACGGGCATTCGTGGAGCGCTGCGATCTATACGCGCACCGAGGGCGCGGCGTGCCCCTATTGCGCCGGACGCCGCGTGCTGCTGGGCTATAACGATCTGGCGTCCGTGCATCCGGAGCTTGTGCAGCAATGGGATCATCAAAAAAATATGCCGCTGCAGCCGGAGGACATCAGCGCCGGGAGCCAGCGGGCCGTCTGGTGGCTGTGCGAAAAGGGCCACAGCTGGCACGCCGCCGTGCGGTCGCGCGCGGAGGGGAGCGGATGCCCGGTCTGCGCCGGGAAGCAGATCATCTCCGGCGAAAATGACCTCGCGACCGCCTATCCGGAGGTCGCAAAGCAGTGGGATGCGACGCGCAACGGCCGCCTTACGCCCCGCGACGTCGCGCCCGGGACGGAGCGAAAGGTCTGGTGGCTGTGCGAAAACGGGCACAGCTGGCGCGCCGCCGTCTATGCCCGGACGTATGCCGGCAGCGGCTGCCCGTATTGCGCGGGCAAGCTGGTGCTGCCCGGCTTCAACGATCTGGCCTCGCAGGCGCCGACGGTCGCGGCGGAATGGGACGCGGAGAAAAATGGCCGGCTCACCCCGCAGTCCGTCACGCCGACCAGCAACCGCAAGGTCTGGTGGCGCTGCGAAAAGGGGCACAGCTATCAGGCCGTGATCGCCTCGCGCACGACCGGCAGCGGCTGCCCGTACTGCTCGGGCCGCAGAGTGCTGCCGGGCTTCAACGATCTGGCGACGCTCGAGCCGCGCGTCGCCGCCGAGTGGCACCCAACGCTCAACGGCACGCTCACGCCGCAGATGGTCACGACCGGCAGCCGGAAAAAGGTCTGGTGGCAGGGCCAGTGCGGCCACGTGTGGTGCGCGGTCATCTTCTCCCGCGCAGGCAAGCAGCACTGCGGCTGCCCCGTCTGCTCTGGAAACGTTCGCAGCAGAAAACCCCGGTAAAAAATACTGCCTGCCTTGGCGGGCTTTATATAGATACTTTTTTGAAGGAGAAGATAACAATGACGAAAAAACGTGTCTTGGCACTTCTGCTTACGCTTGTCATGCTGCTTGGCATGCTGCCGATGTCGGTCTTAGCCGCAAACAGCAGTGTACCGCTTACGCTGAATGTCAGCAGCTATAGTGCGCCGTTTATCAACGGAAACACCGGAGAGCATACGGTTACATCGTATAAGGCGTATAAAAATATTCAAAGAAGTGCTGTTGGCTCCGATAATGCAAGCGGTTCTGCGACTGCGCGTTTTGTTGGCAGCAACGAAACTGGCTGGACACTGGTGATTGATGTTAAAGTTGGTAACTATTCTGAAACATGGACCACGAACGCCAGAATTACGAATAAGGACATGAGTGCGGCGACAGGCAGCGTCACCTTTGGCTTGTCGTTTAACACGGCAGGCGGCACTTCCACCTATATTCATATCAGTGGCGGCAAGGAGCTGCCGCATACTGACCATACGTGGAAGTACATTGACAATGGCGATGGAACGCACACCGGTCATTGTACCTATCCGGGCTGCAACGCGACAAAGGATAAAAACGAGAAGCATATCCCGGGTAACGATGGCTTCTGCACGAAGTGCGGCGCCTGCACGCACCCGAAGGACAATGACGGCTACTGCACAGTAGAAGGCTGCACACATCCGGATACCTGCTGCAAGAAGCCCGAAAAACCCGACCCCGTCATTCCCCCGCAGCCCGGCGCAGAGGACTTCGACACCACTGATCTGGTCACTGTCTGCTGCACCACGAATGAGGAGCATCAGGCCGAGACCTATGGCCTGCTCGAAGGTGCCTACCAGATCGGCGATGTGACCAAGGAAGGTGACACTTATACCTGCACGGTTACAGTCACCGCGGACAAATATGTTGATGCATATACCGGTACTTATGGCGACCACACGCTCTCCGGCGACAGCGAGAAGACGTTCAACCTGATCTGGGACGCGGAGAACAAGCAGTGGAAGCCCGAAAGCGGCGTAACGTTCTACGTTGAGTGCGAGAAGGAAGAAGAAAAGTATGTCGTCAACGTTGTGATCTACCGCAACGGTGACTTCGACCATGCCTATAAGACTGTCGCACTCGACTCGCAGCCCGAGGGTACGATCATTGACCTGACCAAGCTCGATATTGCCGACTACTACACGGCGAACTATACCGGCAAATATGAGTTCCACGGCTGGTTCAACGACGGCGCATGGAACGAATACAAAAAGAATCCGGCGCGTGAAGGGGAAAAGACCGTCACGGTCAACGGCTGGACAAACATCATCTGCATGGTCTATGACTATGAGAAAGTCGTCTACTTCGAAACGGAGGAAGCCCTGAACGCTTATCAGGACGACCACAGCAAGACCGAGGGCCTGCTCTTCTCGACCACGGCGCTCCATGGCGCGGCACTGCCCACCGAGGATGCGCCTGCTGCAAAGCGCGGCGGCTATACGTTCAAGTTCTGGAGCCGCGAGGGCCAGACCGCGGACGTTACCGGCCAGACTGTTGGCGGCTGGACGAACCTGTATGCCAACTGGGAGATCACTCCGCATACCATCTATGCCTATGCAAGACTGAACAGCGCGTTTGCGCCCCTGACGCCGGATGAGGACGGGCTCAATGATACCATCACACTGAATGCGAAGACCCTGACGGACCTCGGACTCGGCAGCTACAATGAGAACGGCTTCGTCTCCATCGGCACGTTCAGCTTCGACGAGATGCCGCTCACGGATGCACTGTACGGCGCGGCCTATAATAGTGCGGAATTTAACGCGGCTGCCGCAGAGCTGAAAAACAGCATCGAGCTCGAAACTGGTGTTGACGAGGATACGGCCAAGCTGATCGTCTGGACGGCACTCTATAAGGCCGGTGAGGACAGCGGCATGGACGCCGGTTATCCCACGGACGACGAGAACGGCTATCAGATGTCTGGTAACCTGAACCTCGCAGCGGTGATGTTCCAGCCCGGCGGCGATAACGTCGAGGGTATGCCCGAGGGCAACTACACCTACGACGATGTTTTTGAGATCTACGACTTCTATCTCCCCGGCCAGAGCATCGAAATGCCTGCCGATCCGACCCGTGAGAACTATACGTTCAAGGGTTGGAGCGTGAAGGTCATCCCGGGCGAAACGGATGTTTACGCCGGTACCGGCGATGCAGAGCTGCTGCAAGCAGGCGATCCCTACGAGATCACCGCAGGCGGCGTGGTCTTTACCGCCGAGTGGGACGCCAAGACCTATGACTACACGGTCCGCCACGTCAAGCAGCTGGCCGATGGCTCCTATGACTATGAGAATGCCGAGATCGAAGAGCTGAACGGCAAGTTCGGCACGCTCGCAGTCGTGAAAGCAAAGGAGAACTACGGCGAGCACTATCCGGTCAACGACGCTGCACAGAAGCAGAACATCCAGATCGTCAAGGGCCTTGTGATCGATGTTCATTACGATCTTGATTCGCACACGCTGACCTATGATCCCAACGGCGGCTCTGACGTTACGCCCAATACGGCCACGGTCCGCCATGGCGAGAAGGTCGTCGACGGCCCGCTGCTCCCGCCGACCAGAACCGGCTTCGATTTTACCGGCTGGTATGACGATAAGGACGGCAAGGAACCGCACAACTTCACGCAGGGGCTGGTCGAAGACAAAACGGTCTATGCAGGCTGGGTGAAGTCGTCCCCCACAGTCATTACCTATCGTCTTACGATCGACTATATCTACGCCGACGGCAGCCGGGCGGCTGAGAGCAAGGAGTTCGATCTTGCAGCGGGTGAGGACTATCGTGTACGCAGCCCGTATATCCCCGGCTACAAGGCGGACAGAACCGTTGTGGAGGGTGTGATGCCCGATCATGCTGTGACGGAGACGGTCATCTACAGACGCGTCTACACCCCCGGCGGCTCCACCGTCATCCCGACCCTGACCAAGACGGAGCTGAAGTTCAGCTCGGCAGATCACTTTGCCTATGTCAACGGCTATCCCGACGGCACCGTGAAGCCCACCGGCAATATCACGCGCGCCGAAGTGGCAGCGATCCTCTACCGGATCATGGACGCCGACTGCGCCAAGGCATACTATGACACCACGAGCAGCTACCGCGATGTTGCCCGCGGCGACTGGTACAATGTCTATGTCGCCACGCTGGAGAATGCCGGTGTGATCGTGGACACCAGAGCCGGCGGCTACTTCCGCCCGAACGAGGCCATTACGCGTGCAGAGCTTGCCGCGATGCTGGCACAGTTCTCACAGACGAAGAGCGCTGCGAACTACTTCACCGACGTCACTGCGAACTACTGGGCAGCCAATGCGATCGCCGTCTGCGCGAAGCTCGGCTGGATCAACGGCTATCCCGACGGATCCTTCCGCCCGGATCAGACCGTGACCCGTGCAGAGATGATGGCCATGATCAACCGTGCGCTGGAGCGCACGCCGAAGTCGGCCGCTGACCTGCTCACCGGTATGAAAGTCTGGAGCGACAACGCGAACGTCAACGCATGGTACTACATCGATGTGCAGGAGGCCACCAACGGCCACACCTACACCAAGAGCGGCACCCGCGAGACCTGGACAAAGCTCGCCAACTGACGCGCAGCTGACCATATCCCAACGCAAAGGGGGACGGCCTCGGCCGTCCCCCCCCTCTTCTTTTTTGATTTTGTGCGGATATTCTTCTTCCTTTGGGAGCACTGTCTGAGCGCAGCTTCTTGCCTCTCCCTTTGGGAGAGGTGGCTGAGCAAAGCGAAGATGGAGAGGGTAAGCCGTGACTGCCAAGACCCTCTCAGTCACCTGCGGTGACAGCTCTCCCAAAGGGAGAGCCAAGGGCATGAGAAATGGAGCGTATCGGTACCGATACGCTCCATAACTGTTTTATGACTACCCATCAAATGTGTGCGGGAGGCTTTTATTCCTTACAGCTTTGTCAGATCGCGGATAAGATTCAGCTGGATGATATCGGTATTTACATAGATCCGGCCAAACATGACCGGGCGGCTGTCCTCCGTGTAATTGATGATCTCAAGCAGAACGGCGGAATTGTTCTCCGGGCTCAGCTTCAGCGCCTCGGAGATCTCCGGATACCGGTCGCAGTTCACCGAACGGAAGCGGATGATGTCCCAGCAGATCTGGATGCCGGAGGCCTGATGAATGGCGTGGTAGAGCGTCTGTGTGAGGAAGGATGCGCTTTTCCAGTCCGGGTCGGAGATCAATCCGGCCTTCAGCCGGTCGATGCAGTACATGCAGGGCGTCTCGTCCGCGTAGTACAGGCTGTAGACCTCCTGCAGCAGATCGTCCGGGCTGCAGTCGAGGATCGAAGCGTCGGCGCCGGCCGGCGTATGCCGGATGGAGATGGCCTCGCTGCGCGGAGTGAAGCCGTTTTTCTTGATGATCTCGCGCATCTCGATGCGCGGATACAGCGTGGTGCCGAGCAGAAACGCCTTTGTGTTGATATACGTGCCGCTGCCCTGACGGCGCAGGATCTTTCCCTCAGTCTCCAGCTCGGCCAGAACGACGCGGACGCTGCTGCGGCTGACGTCAAATTTGGCAGCCAGCCAGTTTTCGGAGGGGAGCTTGGTGCTGACAGAAAAGTCCATCTGCTGCACAAGCGTCAGAATTTTTCTGCGCAGACTTTCCCGCAGAGAATCGGATTCCGAACCGGTGCGCATCCTGCAGACCTCCTAACAGACAGGTATTTGAACTTTTATTATACCCGACATTTGCGCTGCTGTAAAGCGAGCGGGCAATGGTCATACAACTTCTGCAGGTCCCGCGGCAGGCGGCTCTGCAAAAGTTGTATGACCATTTCCGGAAGAATTGTTTTTCACGCCTGGACCGGTATAATGAAATTACTCCCTGGTGCGCACAGAGAAAATGATACGAAAAAAGAGGAGGACCCAAGAAAAATGACTCGTCTGGATCGATTTTTCCACCTCACAGAGAGAAAGACAAATGTAAAAACCGAGATCATAGCAGGTCTGACGATCTTCCTGTCCTGCGTCAGCATCGTCGTGCTGAATCCGAGCATTCTGGGCGCGGCTGGTATGGACACCCGCGCGCTGTTCTGGGCAACGGCCATTTCCTGCGCCATTGCCTGCATCTGGATCGGCCTGTGGGGCAATTTCCCGTTTGCGCTGGGACCGGCCATGGGCCTGAACAACTTCTTCGCGTTCAGCGTGGTGCTGGGCATGGGCGTCTCGTGGCAGAACGCATTGGCCTGCGTGTTTACCTCCGGCTGCATCTTCATGCTGCTGAGCGTTTTCCACGTACAGCAGAAGATCGTTGACGCCGTACCCGACTGCGTCAAAAAGAGCGTCGGCGCGGGCGTCGGCATGTTCATTGCCTTCAGCGGCTTCCAGTCCGCCGGTATCGTCGCCAAAAGCGACAGTACGCTGGTCACCATCGGCGAGCTTGGCAATCCCGGCACCATTCTGGCGCTCATCGGCCTTGTCGTGACGCTGGTGCTGGTCATCAAGGGCGTCAAGGGCGGCATCCTGATCGGCATCGCACTGGTGACTGTCGCCGGTATCTTCGTCAAAAATCCCGCCACGGGCGAAGCGTACACGGTCCTGCCGTCAGCGCTTGTCTCGCTGGATAACCCGGTGGAGGCGCTCGCGCCGACATTCGGCAAGCTGACCTACCGCGGCATGTTCAGCGGCGATTTCTCTCAGGTAGCCGGCATGATCTTCTGTATCATCAGCTTCCTGTTTGTCGACCTGTTCGACAGCATCGGCGTTTTCCTCGGCGTCGCGCCGAAGGCCGGGCTTGTTGACGAGCAGGGCAAGACACCCGGCGCAGGCAAGGCACTGTTTGTCTCGGCCGGTGCGGCCGCGGTCGGCGCGATCTTCGGCACCAGCACCGTTACGATCTACGGCGCAGAGAGCGGGACCGGCATTGCCGCGGGCGGCCGCACAGGTCTGACGGCCTGCACGACGGGCGTTCTGTTCCTGCTGACGCTGATCTTTGCACCGCTGTTTCTGATGATCCCGACCATTGCAACGGCCCCGGCGCTGATCATTGTCGGTATTTTCATGATCGGACAGCTCAGCTCGCTGGATCTGTCGGATCTGACGGTGGCGATCCCGGCCTTTATGGCGGTGGCGACCATGCCGTTCACGTTCAACATCGCCTATGGCGTGCTGTTTTCCATGCTGAGCTATGCGCTGTGCATGGCAGCGTCCGGCAGACGGAAGGAGCTTTCGCCGACGATGCTGGTCCTGACCGGCGTGTTCCTTGCATATTTCGTTCTGGACTGCATTTTCTGAGGAGGGTTCGATCATGTTGACTGAAAGACAGAAACGCCTTCTGCGGCAGATCCCGAAGGCGGAAAACCATATCCACATCGAAGGTTCGATCCCCTGGGATCTGGCACTGCAGCTGGCCGAGCGGAACCATGTGGAGCTGCCTTACAAAACAGTGGAGCAGATGGGCAAGTGGGCCATGGAGATGATCGCGGGCGACGGTCTGAACGGCTTTATGATCTGCGACCGCACGTTCAACTCCGTCTGCCTGCACGAGCAGGATTATGAGGACGTTGTACTTGCGCTTGCGAAAAACGACGCGGAGCAGAATATCATCTATCAGGAGCTGCATCTGGATTACCCGCTGAACGAAGAGCGGGGCATCCCGATCGAGGTCGTCATGGAGGGCTACCGCAGCGCGCAGAAAAAGGCGAAAGAGCTTTATGGCGTGGAGATCGTCTACATCGGCGGTCTCGACCGTACACTGCCCAGCGAGCAGTGCCTGAACTTTGTCCGGCAGCTGGAAAACTACCGCGATATGGTCGCGGGCATCGGCATGGACTGCGAGGAGCGCGGCCATCCCTGCATCAAGCATCTGGAAAGCTATCGGGAGGCGAAGCGGCAGGGATTTTTCCTGACGGCGCACGCCGGAGAAGACGGCAGCGACCGGAACATCTGGGACGCGCTTCTGCAGCTGCAGGTCGACCGCATTGACCACGGCTGCCGTGCGGCAGAAAACCCGGAGCTGATGCAGTATCTTGCGGAGCATGACATTCTGCTCGCCATGTGCCCGTATGGCAATGTATTGGGCGGCGCGGCAAAGAGCTTTGAGGAGCACCCGTTCCGGACGCTCCTGCATGCGGGCGTTCCGGTCTCCATCAGTACGGACGATCCTCCGTACTGCCTGACGATGATCGAGGAACTGGAGACCGATATGGAAAAGATGCATCTGACCGAGCAGGAGATGGTCAAGGTCATCCGCAACGGCTTTGCCTACGGCATTGACGGCAAAAAATATCTGCCGATGTTTGACGCATGGGTCAAGGCGTTCTACGAAAAACCGGAAAACATGGAGGACGGCAGATGAACGACGCGTTAACCGCCGCACTGCGGGCAATGCCGAAGCTGGAGCTGCATATCCATCTGGAGGGGACGTTCGATCCGGACACGATCTGCGCGCTGGCCGAAAAGGCAGGCGAGCCGCTTCCGCGGCCGCGGGAGGACCTGCTCCAATTTGACGGTCTGACAGAGTTTCTGAGCCTGCTTGACTGGATCTGCGCGCTGGTGCGCGAGCAGGCGGACGCGCGGGCGCTGGCATATCGCTATGCGCAGTATGCGCAGACGCAGGGCGTGTGCTATTCCGAGGTCATCGTCAACCCGAGCCATTGGAAAAACATCGGTTTGCAGCCGCTGCTGTGCGGTGTGCTGGAGGGCTTTGACGCCGCGCAGGCCGACGGACTGCCGGACTGCCGTCTGCTGGTCTCCCTGCGGCGCGAGCAGAGCACGCAGAGCGCGGAGCAGACCGTAGACTGGGTGATTGCGCATCCGCACCGCTGCCTGCTCGGCATGTCCGTCGACGGCAACGAGGCGCTGTCCGCAGATTCCAACCGCCGCTTTGCGCCGCTTCTGCACCGCGCGCAGGCTGCGGGCCTGCACCTGACCGTGCACGCCGGAGAATCCTCCGGCCCGGAGGGCGTGCGGGAAGCGCTGGACATTCTGCACGCAGAGCGGATCGACCACGGCGTGCGCGCGATCGAGGACGAGGCGCTTCTGCAGCGGCTGAAGGCGGGGAGGATCGCCCTGAACGTCTGCTTCAGCTCCAACGTGATCGGCGGCCTGTACTCCGCGCAGACGCACCCGCTGGGCAGACTGTTCGCAGATGGCCAGCTTGTAACGGTCAGCACGGACGATCCGATGCTTCTGGATCTGCCGCTTCTGAAGGAGCTGCAGATCGTGGCGGATCAGTATGGCTGGGGGCTGCGGGAGCTCTGGCAGCTGCAGCAGAACGCGGTCGACGCGGCCTTCTGCACGCAGGAAGAAAAACAGGCGCTGCGCCGGAAGCTGGACACGTTCCGGCGATCTGCGCAGATATAAAACAGACCCGGGATGCGGCACGCCGCATCCCGGGAGCTGCAAAAAACGGCGGATGCGCGGAAAGAAAATGCTTGACAATCGCCGGAGCACGTGATAATATATCTGAGCAGTCGAAAGACAACGCATGCGCGAGTGGTGGAATTGGCAGACTCGCTAGATTCAGGTTCTAGTGTCCACTCCGGACGTGCGGGTTCAAGTCCCGCCTCGCGCACCAAAGCCCTAAATCCGTCAGGATTTAGGGCTTTTTTGTGTATACCTGCGCCGCTTCTGCTTGGTCAACTTCGGCGGTTTGCATATTGCCAAGGGGTGCGGTTTTGTGCTAAACTGGATTGAATTTTTAAGGAGAGGACAACGGGAGTGTGACGTATGAGCCAGAATACAAAGAACCAGAATGAAGGCTTTATGTACAAGTTTGCCAGCTTTATCGTTGATAAGCGCAATCTGATTTTCCTGATCGTTGCGATCGGACTGGTGTTTTCGGTTTTCTCACGCAACTGGGTGCAGGTGGAAAATCAGCTTTCCGCCTATCTGCCGAAGGACTCCGAGACATATCAGGGCCTGCAGCTCATGGAGGACGAGTTCACGACCTTCGGCACGGCGCAGATCATGCTTGTCAACGTCTCCTACGACGAGGCGGAGGCCATCAGCGAGCAGATCGCAGACATTGACGGTGTGCAGGGCGTGACGTTTGACGATACGGCCTCGCACTATACGAATGCTTCCGCACTCTACGACATCACCTTTGACTATTCCGAGGACGACAGCCGATGTGAAACTGTCCTGAACGAAGTAGAGGAGAGTCTTGCGGACTATGACATGTACGTCTCCGCGACCTTCGGCGATACGGCGTCCAAGGTCCTCGCGCAGGAGATCGGCGTTATCGTCATCATCGTGGCGATCGTCGTTGTGTCGGTTTTGATTCTGACCTCGCAGACGTATGCCGAGGTGCCGGTGCTGCTGATCACGTTCGTTGCAGCGGCACTTCTGAACATGGGCACGAACTTCCTGCTGGGCACGATCTCATTCGTGTCGAACTCCGTCACGATCGTTCTGCAGCTGGCGCTGTCGGTCGACTATGCGATCATTCTCTGCAACCGCTATAAGGAGGAGCATGAGACGCTCCCCATCCGCGAGGCGGTCATCGTCGCGCTCAGCAAGGCCGTGCCGGAGATCTGCGGCAGCAGTCTCACGACGATCGGCGGTCTGGTGGCGATGCTGTTCATGGAGTTCCGGCTGGGCTTTGACCTCGGTATCTGCCTGATCAAGTCCATCTTCTTCTCGCTGTTTTCCGTCTTCTTCCTGATGCCGGGGCTTCTCATGCTGTTCGGCAAGAAGATCGACGCCACGCGCCACAAAAACTTTGTCCCGAAGATCCCCTTCGTCGGCCGCTTTGCCTACGCGACGAAGAAGATCATCCCGCCCATCTTCCTCGCGGTCATCATCGTGGCCATGCTCTTCGCCAACAACTGCCCGTATGTCTACGGCTTCAGCTATCTGAAGACCGCGAAGCAGTCCGACCAGCAGATCGCGGAAAATCTGATCGACGAAACCTTCGGCTCGACCAATATGGTGGCCGTCGTGGTCCCGTCCGGGGATTACCCGTCGGAAAAGAAGCTTCTGGATGAGCTGGAGACCTATGACGAGGTCGATTCCACGCTGGGCCTTTCCAATGTCGAGGCCATGGGCGGCTATATGCTGACGGATGCGCTGAACCCGCGGCAGTTCTCCGAGCTGACCGACCTCGACTATGAGGTCGCGGAGCTTCTCTACGCGGCATATGCTGCGGAAACCAAAAATTACGGCAAGATCATCGGTGGCCTGCCGAACTATTCCGTGCCGCTCATTGATATGTTCTCGTTCCTCTACGACGAGATGCAGCAGGGCTATGTCTCTCTGGACGATGACATGACCAAGACGCTGGAGAACGCCAACACGCAGATCCAGAACGCGAAAAAGCAGCTGCAGTCCGACAGCTACAGCCGTATGCTGGTCTATCTGAACCTGCCGGTCGGCGGTGACGAGACGTATGACTTCCTGGATCAGATCCGGCTTGTCACGCGGAGGTATTACCCGGACGGTGACGTGTATGTCGTGGGCGATTCCTCGTCCGAGCAGGATTTCAAGGCGTCGTTCTCGCGCGACAACGTGGTCGTGTCGGTGCTGTCCATCCTCATTGTCCTTGTAGTCCTGCTGTTCACGTTCAAATCGGCCGGTATCCCGGTCCTGCTGATCCTCGTCATTCAGGGCAGTATCTGGATCAACTACGGCATCCCTACCATCACAAACAGCCCCCTGTTCTTCCTCAGCTATCTGGTCGTCTCGTCCATCCAGATGGGCGCGAATATCGACTACGCCATCGTGACGACCAGCCGCTTCATGGAATTTAAGGGCAAAATGCCCAAGAAGGACGCGATCATCGAGACGATGAACCTCGCGTTCCCGACGATCATCACCTCGGGCCTTATGATGGTCATTGCCGGTATCCTGATCGGCCAGATGACCTCCAACGCGGCCATCGCCGGAATCGGCGACAGTCTGGGCCGCGGCACGATCATTACCATTATCATTGTCATGTTCATCCTCCCGCAGATCCTGCTGCTGGGCGAGAAGGTCATCGACAAGACCTCCTTCGACATGCCGACCGCTGTTTCACAGCGGCAGGCGAGCGGCCGCATCCGCATTGACGGCATGGTCCGCGGCGAGATCCGCGGCCAGATCCACGGCGTTGTCCATGCGTACGTGGACGGCGATGTCAACGTCAGCCTGCTCTCCGGCACGGAAGAGGAGGAGCCGGAGGCACCGGATGCTCCGCCCGAAACGCCGCCGGATACAGAGGACGCAGGAAAGGAGGCGCAGGCAGATGAATAAGAGAACGCTTCTTGCCAGACGCCTTCTGGTGCTGCTTCTGGCTCTGTGTCTGTGCCTGCCGTCGGTGCTGTGCGCCGCCGCGGCGGACGGCGCGGATACCGTTTATATCGATTCTGCAAGCGATTTTGAAGCCTTTGTCAAAAACTGTGCGCTCGATACCTGGTCACAGGGAAAGACGGTCGTGCTGCGGACGGATATTTCGCTGGCGGGCATGGACTGCGCGCCTGCGGCGTCCTTCGGCGGGACGTTTGACGGCGGCGGGCATACCATTTCCGACTTTGATCTGACAGGCAGCTACAGCCCGGCCGGCCTTTTCGGCACCATCCAGCCATCCGGGCGGGTGGAAAACCTGCAGGTCGCCGGCTCCGTCGCCGCCGGCGGCGACCAGACGGTCTGCGGCGGCATTGCGGGCGAAAACTACGGCCGCATCGTCTGCTGCAGCTTCACCGGCATGGTGCAGGGCGACGCGCAGATCGGCGGTCTTGTCGGCTGCAACGAGCTGTCCGGCGAGATCATCAGCAGCACGTTTACCGGCATGGTGCAGGCGACGAACGACACCGGCGGCATTGCCGGCCGGAACTGCGGCGTGATCCGCCACTGCACCAACAGCGGCAGCGTCAACCCCAACAGCGTGGACGCCGCGCTGAGCCTGAGCGATATTCAGATCGATATCACCTTCGATCTTGCAAATCTGAACAAGTCCCGGACCCTTCTGACTACGACCTCCACCGGCGGCATCGCCGGCACGAACACCGGCATGATTGTCGGCTGCACGAACGAGGGGACGGTTGGCTATGAGCATGTGGGCTATAACGTCGGCGGTATCGCCGGCAGCACGAGCGGGTATCTGCGCAACAACACCAATACCGGCACGATCCTCGGCCGCAAGGACGTCGGCGGCATCGCCGGACAGGCGGAGCCGTATGTGTCGATCGTTGTCTCGGAAAGCACGAAGGAGCAGCTGCAGCGCCAGCTGCAGGAACTCAAGACGCTGACCGACAAAGCCACCGAAGACGCGGGCGGCGCGGCCAGCACGCTCGGCTCGCAGCTGGCGGGCATGGGCTCGTATCTGGACAGCGCGGCGAACGCGGCCAATAACCTCAAGGTCAGCGCCGCGGTCGACGGCAGCGCACTGGCGAACGGCAGCGTTTCCGGCGGTGCGGAGCTGGAGATCGGCGAAGCCACCGCGGGCGCCGGAGTTGCGGCGGGTGCGGGAACGGACAACAGCGTCAGCATTTCCAGTCACCCGCTTGAAATCGATACCTCGCACGACATTGGTGCGGGCATCGGCGCGGGCGGCTACGTGGATCCCTCGGATGTGTCGCTGTCCGGCGGCTCAGACGGCGCGGGCGCGCTGAATGCGTCGCTGCAGATGAACGCCGACGCATCCCTGCCGGGGCTTTCCTCCGCGCTCAGCGGCATGGGCGCGCAGATGCGCGCCATCGGCTCACAGACGGCGAACCTCTCCGCGACGTTGACCGGCGATCTGCAGGCCGTCAGCGACAAGCTCGACGAGATCAGCCAGACGGTGTTCGACGCCATGGACGCCGTGGAAAATCAGGACCTGATCTCGGATACGTCGCAGGATGCGGCGGACGCGGTGACGCTCGGCGCGCTGCGCGGCTGCAAAAACAGCGGCAGCGTGCAGGCCGACCGCAACGTCGGCGGCATCGCCGGCGCGATGGCGCTGGAATATGACGTCGACCCCGAGAACGACGTTTCCGAGAGCCTTTCCACGCAGGAACGCAAGCAGTATGAGCTGAAGGCCGTGCTGCAGAGCTGTGTCAATACCGGCAGTGTCACGGCCAAGAAGGACTGTGCGGCGGCGATCTGCGGCCGGATGGATCTCGGCCTGATCGACAGCTGCGAAGCCTATGGCAGCGTGAACAGTGAGAGCGGCAGCTATGTCGGCGGCATCGCCGGCATCTGCAGCGCTGCGGTGCAGGACAGCTATGCCAAATGTGCGCTGTCCGGCAGCCGGTACGTCGGCGGCATCGTCGGCTCCGGCGTGACGGACAGCCTGACGGGGGACGGCAGCACCGTCACCGGCTGCACGTCGCTCGTGACCATCGCGGACTGTGAGCAGTATGCCGGTGCGATCGCAGGCAGCAATGCCGGTGCGTTTGCGGACAACCGCTTCGTCTCCGACACGCTGGCGGGTCTTGACGGCGTGAGCGTCAGCACGCAGGCGGAGCCGGTCTCCTACCGGTCGCTTCTGGAGGAGGAAGAACTCCCGGACGCGTTCAAGACCTTTACCGTGCAGTTCGTGGCAGACGGCGAGGTTCTGAAGACCGTCGCGGTGGACTACGGCGATTCCCTTGACGATTCCGTCTATCCGGAGATCCCGGCGGTGGACGGCCAGTACGGCGTCTGGGATCTCCGGAGCCTGCAGAACATTCAGTTCGACACCACCGTCACGGCGGAATATCACACCTGTGTGGATGCGCTGACCAGCGAAGCGACGCGCGGCGACGGCCGCCCGGTCTTCTTTGCCGAGGGCGCGTATACGGATATCGACCGGCTGCAAGCGCAGCCGCAGGCGATTATACCCTCCGCGTTCGGCGAAATCTCCGCCAGCATCCCGGAAGCGATCCGGAAATACTTCGAGAATATCTCCGACGGCCATGCGCCCGCGGCGCATGTAGCCAAGTCCGTCGTCGAGCAGTGGCAGCTGCGCCTGCCGGACGACGGCGCGCAGACGCATACCATCCGCTACCGCGCGCCGGACGGCCAGAAGGGAAAGCTGGATATCTATTTGCAGAACGAAAGCGGCGTCTGGAAAAAGGTCAAAACGACGCAGGTCGGCAGCTATCTGTCCTTCCAGGCGGAGGGACAGACGGTGCAGCTGGCGGCGCTGTCGACGTTCCAGGTCTGGTGGCTCTGGATCGTGCTGGCGGGGCTTGCGGCGCTTCTTGTGCTGCTGATCATCCACCTCATTCACAAGCTCGGCAAGGCAAGAAAATGTCAGATGCAGGCGCTGCGCAGCGCCATGCAGGCCGAGCAGAACGCCAACGAGGCGGTCATGTCCGAGGGCACCGGGCAGGCGCTGTCTGCGGAAGGGCAGACGCTGCCCGCGGAAAAGAAAAAGAAGCGCAGGCTCTGGTGGATCATCGCGCTGGCCGTTGTGATCCTGCTCGCGGCAGGCATCCTCATCTACCGCGCCAGCCTCAAGAGCAGCGTGGACGCTCTGCTGCTGCTCAAAAACCTGTCTGGCCGGAAAGAGCTGGACATGAGCGCTTCCGTGCAGATGGAGCTTGGTGACGAGACGCTGCAGACGGATGCGCATCTGTTCCGCACGCAGGCCGACGGCAAGCAGATCCTCTGCATCGAGGAAAACGGCGTGCAGCTGTATTATTATGACGGTTCGATCTATCTCGAAAACGGCAGCGCGTACCGCACGAGCGGCCTGTTCCCGGACTATTCCACGCTGGGCGAGCATATTCTCGAGCTGTACAACGCGACTGACGTGACCTATGCCCGCGAGAGCGGGGAAGAGGTCTATTCCGTGACGGCCTACGGCGCGGATGCAGAGCAGGCACTGTCACTGCTGACGCCAACGATTGCCGATTCTCTGACCGCAGTCGAGAGCATCGATCTGTGCATGCACGTGACAGACGGCGCGGTCCGCTCCATCGAGGCCTCCGGCAGCGGTAAGGCCGCGGGCAGCGACGGCCAGACACAGCCGATGACGGTCTGGGCGGAGCTGATGATCGAAGAGGATGCGCAGACCGTACACACCGTCCCCAAGGCCGTGACCGATGCCATGGCGAACGGCGGATATCAGGGCAAGCTCGAGCTGACCGAGGATCTGCTGCGGGTCCTGTCCGCAGTGTCGGAGCTTGGCAAGCGCGACCCGCTGGCCGCGCGCGTGAAGCTCCGCGCCAACTGCGGCCCCGTGATCTTTGATACCTCGCTCGACTATTTCCGCACCGTGCAGGACGGGAAGGCGGTCAGCTGCCTGCGCGCAGGCGTGCTGGATCTCTATTTTGTCGGCGAACAGGTCTGGACAAAGGACGGCAAAACGCCGACCGCCAGTGAGCAGACGCTCGTGCGCTGCGCGGATCTCATGGACATCGCCTACCGCGCCTGCCTTGAGGGTGCAGCGAGCAGCACGCAGACGCAGAGCGGCTATACCTACACGCTGACCCTCAGCGAAGATCGCACCCGGCAGGCGGCCATCGCCATCGCGCCGGACGCGGAGAAGCTGAGCGTGCAGTATCTGCCCGGCACGATCGAACTGGACGTGCAGGACGGGAAGATCACGGCCCTGCGCGCGTCGATCGGCGGCAGCGTGCAGGTCAGCATCGTCGACACACAGATCGCGATCTCGGCTTCCTTCGACTTCCGCAGCGACCTGACCAAAGACAACTGGTCCATCCCGGCTGCGGTACGGGAAAAGCTGTAACAAAGAATGACAAAACCGCCCTGCGGCGGATACCGAAGCAGGTATCCGCCGCAGGGCGGCTGCGTATTTCTGCGCTCAGAGCCGGGCGACGCCGTCGCGGCGGGCAGCTTCGGCTGCGGCCTTTGCGACGGCGCTGCGCACGCGCGGGTCAAAGGCGCGGGGCAGGATATAGTCTGCGCGCAGCGCCTTGTCGCTGACAAGACCGGCGATGGCGCAGGCCGCTGCGATCTTCATGTTTTCGGTGATCCGGCTGGCGCGCACGTCCAGCGCGCCGCGGAAGATGCCGGGGAAACACAGGACGTTGTTGACCTGATTGGGAAAGTCGCTCCGGCCGGTCGAGACGACGGCCGCGCCTGCGGCCGTGGCCTCGTCGAGGGAAATTTCCGGCGTGGGGTTGGCGCAGGCAAAAATAATGGGGTCCTTCGCCATGGTTCTGATCATGTCGGCTGTCAGCGCGCCGGGCGCGGAGACACCGATGAATACGTCCGCGCCGCGGATCACCTCGGCCAACGTGCCCCTCTCGCGGCTGCGGTTGGTGATGCGGGCCATTTCCTCCTTGATGGGATTCAGGCCTGCACGGCCCTCGTAGATCGCACCGGCGCGGTCCGTCATGACGACGTTTTTCAGGCCCATGCGCATCATGAGCCGGATGATGGCGATCCCGGCGGCGCCCGCGCCGCTGGTGACGATCTTCACGTCCTCCGGCCGCTTGCCGACGAGCTTCAGCGCATTGATCATACCGGCCATGGTGACGACGGCGGTGCCGTGCTGATCGTCGTGGAAAATGGGGATATCGCAGACCTCCTTGAGGCGCTGTTCAATTTCAAAGCAGCGCGGGGCGGAGATATCCTCCAGATTGACGCCGCCGAAGCTCCCGGCCAGAAGCGACACCGTGCGGACAATCTCGTCTACATTCTTGCTGCGGATGCAGAGCGGGATGGCGTCCACACCGCCAAATTCCTTGAACAGGACGCTTTTGCCCTCCATCACGGGCATGGCGGCCTCGGGGCCAATATCGCCGAGACCAAGGACGGCGGTGCCATCCGTCACGACAGCGACGGTGTTCCAGCGGCGGGTCAGATCGTAGCTGCGGTCGATATTTTTCTGAATTTCCAGACACGGCTGGGCGACGCCCGGCGTATAGGCAAGCGACAGTGCCTCCGGACTATCGACGTTCGCGCGGGCGGCGATCTCGATCTTGCCGCGCAGCTGCTCATGCAGCTTCAGTGATTCCTTTGCGTGATCCATGTGTTCCTCCCAAACGGCAGTGACGCGCCAAGCGGCGCACCCATGTCTATTATATGACCGGAGCCCCGAATATAATAAAAAGCCCGGACTTCAGCCAGTCCGGGCTTTTTTGTGCCGCCGCGCAGCGATTACCGGTTGTTCCTGTGCCAGAAGCGGATCAGCGCGGCGGTCAGGAGGCAAACTCAGCCCGCCTCCGCGAGGAACAGCGCGGCGCGGCGATCCATGACGCGGGCGGCCTCCTGCGCGGTCTTCTGGCCGGAAAAGAAGGTGTCGGCTTCGTCCAGAATGATGGACAAAATCTCCTGATTGCCGCAGGAACGGCAGTTCACGTGCTCAAGCACGTGCATAAGATCCTCCGCGGCCGCCTCATCAAAGAGAAAGGCCTGACTGCCCGCGTCCGCGGTGGGAATGCGGCCGTCTTCACCGGCGGTCGTCGGCTGATAGGCCTGCTGCGCTTCGATCTCGGTCTGCATCTGCGCGCACAAAACGCTGCGGCTGACCGGGAACGCGGTCGTGATCTGCTGCTGGAAGCTGCTGCCGAGCATGGCGCGCAGCGCTTCACGGGCGGCGTCCTGTTGGGCGGAGCCTGCGCAGACGCCGAGCTGCAGAATGGGCTGATACGCCGTCCCGCCGTCCTCGCTGAGGGCGAGCACGCGGAACGCGCTGCCGGTCTGCTCATACCAGAAATTCTGCATATGGCTGTAATCGCCGACGCAGGCCATCGGCTGCTGCATGATGCTGTCCGGGCCAAGCTCCGACGGCGTGACCGCAGCGCAGGCCGTCAGGATGCGGAGAAAGTGCTCGCTTTCAAAGGACGCGGTCTGCGTGTCATAGTCCAGAAACTGATCCGCCGCATGGCGGCAGTAGACCTCCAGCAGATCGCGGCCGTTCCAGACAAAGCGCACATCCGGCACCGTACCGCTCAGCACATCCTCCACAGAGGTCTGCAGCGAATCGCCGAGCCGGGCGGCGGGGCCGAAGAGCGGGTCGAGCATGAACGCGCCGATAACGGAATAGAGCGTCCCGTCCACGCGGCAGGGCTCCATCACGCCGGACAGGATATCGTCGGAAGAGAGTTCCTCCAGCGGCGCAAGAACGCCGCTTTTCGCGTATCCCGCGTACTGCGCGCCGCTCAGATCGCTGCAGTCGAGCAGATCGGGGACATTCCCGGCCATCAGCTCGGTCGTCATGCGCGTGACGGCGTCCGCGCGGCTCTCAGCGCCGTCGGCATAGTTGATGATCTCGATGGAGACCGGCGCGCCGGAGCTGTTATAGAGCTGGATCAGCCCGCGCAGCCGGTCCTTTTCGGTATCAAAATCCACCGTGCCGAGCGTCAGCCGCGTCACGGGAAGCGCTTCTTCCGCAGCCTCCGCAGTCTCCGCGGCATCCTGCGCGGCCTTCGGCAGTTCTGCCGACTGCGTAGCGGGCTGCCGCTTCGCACACGCCGAAAGCAGCAGAAGACAGGCGCAGAGCGCAAAAAGAAGCGTTCGTTTCATCGGGTTCCCTCCGTTCGGTTTATCCGTATTGTTCGGTCATGTAAAGGCTCGCGCGGGACTGGATGCGCTTCGCGGCGTCCGCCGCCGGCCCTTCGCCGCGCAGAAGAGGCGCGCATTCCTCCTGTATAATGGTCATGACGGCTTCATCTCGATAGGCCATGGCCGGGCAGGCGCGGGCCGCGGCGATATAGGCTTCGATGTCCGCCTCACTTGCCGTGGTGTACTTGCCGCCGTCCGCGTTTTGCTGCGCGGTCTGCTCGCGCATGCGCGGCGCGTAGACCGGCGAGCCTGTCCCAGCCATAGGTCCGCATCCCCACGCCTGCCAGCGTCAGCGTGATCTTGCCGGGGGTTTCGTCGGGTGCAGGCGTATCTGATGAATTGCCGTCAGAAACAGCGGGGGACGGCACATTGGGAACATCCGGCTGCGCCTGCGCGGAGCAGGCTGTAAAAAGAACGGCGGCCAGAAGAAAAAGGAGCATGATCCTGTATACGCGTTTCATATGGTTCCTCCTTGACTGTAGTGATATCTATACAGTCGCAGAAATACAGAAATTGTTGCAGCCTTTTCACCAGTATACCACAAAAATTGACAGATTCCCCAAACGCAAGTTCTTAAATTTTCCTTAAAATACAGCATCACTCAGCGATAGTTTAATCTCTGTTTCAATTTGCTTTCAAGGCAATTTAAGAGCGGCCTGTAAACTGGCACTGTTCCTGATAGGGAACGCGCTTATTTGTCTGGAGGGAGATCCATGATCCTGACTGCATTTCACGGCTTCTGCATGGCGCTGGCCGACAGTGTCCCCGGCCTGTCCGGCGGGACGATCGCGTTTATTCTGGGCTTTTACGACCGCTTTCTGGACGCGCTGCACAGCCTGTTCGGCAGGAACGCAGACGCGTGGAGGGCCGCCGTCCGGTATCTTCTGAAGCTCGGCGCGGGCTGGGTGATCGGCATGGGGCCTGCGGGACTGGACGTGCCGCAGCCGCCTGTCGGCCTGCGGACGTTTGACATTGCCGGTTTTATGCTGGGCGTCGCGGCGCTTCTGGGGCTGGAGGCGCTGCGCCGGTTGACGGCGCAGCATGCAGGCCCGGAGACCGCGCAGGGCAAGCGCGCGGCGACATGAGCCTTGAAGATCCCGCAATTGCCCTGGAATACCCGGCCGGAGAACGCTTGCGTGCACCGGTATGATCGTGTACAATAGGAGCTGGAACATCACAGGCGCGGGAGGATACGGCGATGGCGTCACGGAAGGAATATCTGGAGTTTATTCTCGGGCAGCTGTCCGGGCTGGACGGCGTGAGCGAGAAAGTCATGATGGGCGAGTATCTCCTGTATTACCGGGGAAAGCTCTTCGGCGGGATCTATGACGACCGGCTGCTGGTAAAGCCGGTCAAGGCGGCCATGGACAGAATGCCGGATGCGCCGCGGGAGCTGCCGTATCCGGGCGCGAAGCCAATGCTGCTCGTTGAAGAGGTCGACAGAAAAGAATTTCTGACCGAGCTGATACAGGCGATGGAACCCGAGCTGCCAGCGCCGAAGCGCCGCCGGAAGCCGGACGCATTTTCGCTCTGAGGGACGCCATGGGAGAGAATCTGCAGTTTATGCGCATGCTGGCTGCCGCGCGGGAACGTCTGACGCGGCATGACCCGGCAGCACTGGCCGCGCGCGCAGGCGCGGCCTATGAAAACGGGCTGCTCCGGCTGGAAAGTCTCGGGCAGACGGTCACGGTCCGCCTGCCGGACTGTGCGGTCACGCCGCAGCTGCCGCAGTGGCAGACGCTGGTGCTGCTGCACTATCTCGAGCTGGCGGGCGGCGCGCAGCTGACGGGGGAACTTATGCCGTTCGCGCAGTATCCGGGTGGCCTTGCCCGCGGCGGCGGGTTTGACCGGGAGGCGGAGAACGTGCTCCGGGAGAAGCTTGGCGGTTTGACGTCCGAGGAGCTGACCCGGCGCAGCCGCGCGCTTGGCGCGGAGATCGTCAGGTCGAATGCAGATCTCTGCGCGCGGTTTCTCTTTGCGCCGCGCTATCCCATCTGGCTGAAGCTCTGGTTCGCTGATGAGGAGCTGCCCGCCTCCGGCCGATTGCTGCTGGACACGAGCGCACCGCAGTACCTGACCATCGAAGACGCTGTCACCGCAGGCACCATCCTGCTGGACGCGCTGACAAGCATATAACATATAAAAAGGGCCTGATATTTCGGAAATATCAGGCCCTTTTGCTTTATAATTATGATGCGGAAATTTCAAGCGCTGCGATCGGCTTGGAGATATCGACGACGACGCTGTCCGGCAGATCGTTCTGCAGGGCAAGCTCTTCAATATTCTCCGGGATCTCGCCGCCCTCATGCGTGAGGATCACCGCGGTATCCCCGACGACGGCGTACCGGACGTCCCCGACCCACACAAAGCGGATGGGATGCTCCGGCGACGATAGACCGCGAAGCTGCTCGAATGCCTGCGCCGCCGTTGGAGACCGAGACCCATTCTTCAAGATTTTCCGAGAAGATCTTCTTCGCGTCCCCGCAGATCTCGTCCGGCGTTTCCTCTGTCATGAGATAGCAGCCGCCTGGACGCGCTTCGATCGTCCCGGATGTCTCTGCCGTGCCGCCTTTGCCGCAGGCGGCCAGCCAAAACAGGCACAGCAGCACCCCAAGCGCCATGTAAACTGCCCTTTTCATAGCAATCTCCATGATCCGCTCCGTCCGTGCACACCGGATCATCCACAGTTACCTGACAATGCGGATCGTGTCAAGCCTTCCACGCAGCCTGTCTGCTTTGCCGGGATATTATGGGGCAAGCGACGCTGACAAGCTGAAAAAACAAAATCGCGATCCAGCGCAGTCCGCGACGACGTGGTGGGGGAAGGTGGATTCGAAGTCTGGCAATCACGTTTTTAGAAATTTTTTTCGTATAAATCCGTAATTTTACGTTCAGAATCCGTAGAATTTCGTATCAGTCAGTCTATTGTTTTATTGCCTGTCTAAGCTGTAAAGGGTCATATTTGTGGTCAACCGAAAAACGTTCAAACGTCAAATCGGTCATACGTCTCATAGCAGTCCAAGCACAGCTTTTTGTCACCGGACAGCCGGATCCAGTTTGCGCCAGTTGTCTCGCCGCAGCAATCACAGACATAGGAATCAAAAATTCTGGCCTGTTCCGGCAGCCGGATTTTTGTTTCCTTGACATCAAACATCTCATCATCTGCACAGCTATGATAATAGTCGAACGTTTCTTCCCGCGTCATGTCGCGCGGCTTTGCTTTCAAGACAAGGCGGACAGACTTCCCGGTTTTCCGATTATAGAACGAAAATGCCTGTTTGCCGCGCATATGGAACAGTAAATTGCCCTTTCCGATGCTGCATCCAAGAATCGCTTGAATCGCATCAACGCCGCAGGCATCATTTTCCGTAATACACACGACCTGTTCATCGTCCGAAAATGTCAATCCCAACAGATCAATCGCATACAACGCCGCACGGTAGCCAATCGTCAGGCCGGGGCATACATGGCCGTGAAAGGCTGCGGCCTTTTCCCAGAGCTTTTTTTCTGAATCTAATTTATGTGCCATATTGTTTCTCCCTTTTATGAACGTGTTGCGTCCTTTTCATCAACAAGGACAATACTCTGTTTTTGAACTGCTACGACCTCCGCGTCTACATGGTACACATCCCGCAGCGCATCTCTGTCCAAGACTTCTTTCCCGCCGCAGGCGTAGACACCGCCCTGACGTAACAGAACGAACCGGTCGCAAAACCGCAGCGCAAGGTTCAGGTCGTGAATCACGACAATCGCTGTCAAATGCTGTTCAT
Source organism: uncultured Oscillospiraceae bacterium (assembly GCA_934613505.1). Taxonomy (GTDB): domain Bacteria; phylum Bacillota; class Clostridia; order Oscillospirales; family Oscillospiraceae; genus CAG-170. The sequence continues at coordinate 23,388 of CAKTTB010000009.1, forward strand.
GGCAAATATCCCGAACGATCTGCAAAACCTGATACTGATTTTGAATATCCAAGCTGCTCGTCGGCTCATCGAGCAGCAGGAGCTTCGGCTGCTGCGCCAGCGCACGCGCCAGCATCACCTTTTGCCGTTCACCGCCGGACAGTTCATTGAGAAAACGCCCACGCAGCGGTTCGACCTGAAGCTCGGCCATTGCATGATGGACGATCTGATGATCGGCTTCCGTAAAGCCCCACCTCATGTAGGGTCTTCGTCCCAGCATGACCATATCGTGAACCGTCATCTGCGTGCTTGGCACGTTCTGCGCAACAAACGCTACGCGCTGCGCAACCTGCCTGGCGTTCATTTGCAGGAGATTTTCATCATCCAGTATGATTTTCCCCTCGTCTGGTGTGAGAATTTTGTTGAAGCATTTCAGCATCGTGCTTTTTCCAACGCCGTTGTTACCCAGAATCGCCAGAAATTCGCCTGTGTTCACATTAAAGTTCACGTCTTTGAGAACCGCCGGTCTGCCTTTGTAGTGGTAGGCGAGATTTTCAACGCTCAGCATTTCCGGTCTCCTCCTTTGAACAGGAGATAGAGGAACATCGGGCCGCCAAGGAACGAGGTAATTGCGCCAATCGGCAGGATAATCGGGCTGATGACAACACGCGCAAACAGATCACCCAGCAGCAGAATGAGTGCGCCCGCCATCGCAGAGCCGGGCAGCAGATAGACGTGGTTATTGCCAACGACCAAGCGGACAATATGCGGCGCAATCAAGCCGATAAAGTTGATCAGACCGATATAGGACACGATCACCGAGGACAGCAGGCAGCAAAGTACCATGTTGGAAAGCGTAAGCCGCTTCACGTTAATTCCTAAACTGACGGCTGTTTCCTCACCGCTCAGCAGCGCGTTATAATCCCAGCGGCGCAGGAAGAAGCAGGCAGAGACGCAAATAAGCACGACCAGCATTTTCCCAACGTCGCCCCAGCTCGTGTTGCCAAGACTGCCGAACGTCCAGAACACCAGCGTATTGAGCTGAATTTCATCTGCGAAATATTGCATCAGCGTCGTTGCACCGGAAAACATGGCGCTGATCGCCGTACCTGCAAGGACAATTCCCTGTGTAGAAACCTGACGAAATCGGCTCAAGCCCAAAATAACCAGTGCAACTGCCATGCTGCCGACGAACGCACACAGCGGAATTGCAACGCTGCCAAGGTTTCCTACCGCGCCCATATTCAGTACAATAATCGCAAACGCCGCGCCAAAGCCAGCCCCCTGTGAAACGCCCAATGTGGACGCAGATGCAAGCGGATTGCGGAGAATTGCCTGCATCACACAACCGGCAAGTCCCAGACCAGCACCCGCAATCAGTGCCGTGCAGATCCGGGGCAACCGGTTGTTGCGAACGACAAGGTTGATTTTATCGTCGGCTGCTTTTCCAAAGACTCCTTTGACCAACTCTGCGATCGGCGTATTGTAAGAGCCTGCCCGCAAGGACAGCACAAGCGCGATCAGCAGACAGATAAACAATATTCCAAGAAAGCAGCAGCTTTTGACTTGATTTCGGCGATAGGCCGTGCCGGAATCGTTATTCGCCGATTGTGACAGGTCTGAATTCATAGCCAGCATCCTTTAGGTCCTGATAAGGGTTGCTGCCCAGCAGCATTTCAAAGATTTCTCCGGTTTTCGCTTCTACATCCACATCCGCAAACTGCTCCGGATAGAGAATGGTCGCACCATAATACGCATCGGCCAGTGCAGTTTCCAGATTCGATGCGCTGGAGCGGAACGAAATCTGCGAGTAAACATGTCCTTCTTTCACAGCCGTCAGGCTGTTATAGAAATCTGCGTTCGTTGCATAATCTTCCTTGATTAGATCCATACCGTTAAAGTCAACGAAGATCACGTCCGGGTCCCATGCAAGAACCTGTTCCGTGTCAATGTCAAATGCGCCGGTCTGTCCGGTCGTATTTGCAAGGTTATTCGCGTGAATCAGCTCAAACGGGCCATAGAACGCTTCTGTACCCTCGAAACCGTGCGCGCCCTTAAAGGATACGCCGCAAACGTAGACAGAGGGTTTTTCTTCCTCTGCAACACCCTCTGTGCGGGCAGCAAGATCATCTTCAATACCATGCAGATAGGTTGTCAGGGCTTCGGCGCGATCTTCCTTGCCGTACAGCTCGCTAAGAATACGCAGCGTTTCATATGCTTTATCATCAAGGGTCGTATCGCTGCCGGGAACCATAACAACCGGAATCCCGGTTTTGCTTTGCAGCTCGTCGGGGTCAACGTTTGCATACGAAGACATGACAATGACCTGCGGACCAACATGGATGATTTCCTCGACAAACGGTTCACCGTTCGTTCCGGTTACCGGCAACGTGCCGAACTTGTCAAAATTCACATAGTTATACAGGCGGGACATTCCGGCTTTGGTTTCGTAATCCTCAACGCCGACAACTAAGTCCTGCGCCTGCATATAGCAGGAGTAGCGCAGCGCGCCTACGCCAACGCAAACAATACTTTCAACCGTCTGCGGAATTTCCACTTCGCGGCCATTCCCATCGGTGATCGTCCGAGTGGCGGCTTCTGCATCCGTGGTTTCAGGTTCGGTGCTGATTTCTTCCGTTTCTGTGGTCGAAGCTGTTTCATTTGTTGCAGCCGGTGGTTCCGTAGTTTCTGCTGGCGTTTGTTGTGCGCTGCAAGCGCACAGTCCAAGCAGCATCAGCGCGGCAAGCAGCGCCGCGAGGCAGCGAGTTGTCTTTTTCATCATCTTTCACCTTTCATTTGTACTTGCTCCAAGTGCCGTTTCTTCATGCTCGAAGTTGCTGCAAAAACGGCATCACGCTACTTCTTCCCCAAGATAGCGCGATACCGTTTTTGCATTCGAGGATTGGGAGTGTATGAACTGTGCCTTTATCCTATCAAAGCATTTTTTGATTGTGAAGCTCCCCCGGGGGATGTTTTTTGAAAAATAGACAAAGTTTTTTCGTATATGAGAGCAGCCCGACATCGGCGGGCTGCTCCTGCTTTGCGTCCTCTTGGCTGCCATCGTTCCGATGGGGGCGCACTGTCAAGGTCGGCGCAGTTTGCAAACTGCGCCGCTCGCGCTGGATTGCCCCAGCAATCCAGCGGCCTTGACCGTGTGCGCACAGCGGAATACAATCCCAACCACCGAGGACGCAATGGGAACTACTCCTGTGCGCTCATCGAAACGCGTCTCTGACCATCATGTAAGCTTCATTTACACGAACGGCTGCTTCATGGATTTCCGCCTGTGAAGCATACCCCTTGCTGTTCGCCCAATGCGCAATCTGATTGACGTTATTCCCGATTGCAGACAATTCTTGAAGCATGTCTACATACTGTTCTGGTGGCTTTTCGCAAATCCAAATGCCTTGAACCAGATTGCGGATAAACGGGTCCATACCTAATCCGCTTCGCGCCGCCTGTTGCTTTAGATGTGTATACGCTCTTGGAGGAAAAAGGTCTGTCTCCGAAGTCCGTCAAGAATATTCATGGCGTTTTGCACCGAGCGCTGGAACAGGCGAAGAAGCTGAACTATCTGCGGGAGAATCCCTTGGATGCGGTCATTCTCCCGCGCACAGAAAAGCCGCAGCTTCAAACGATGGACGATGCGGACATGATTGCGTTTCTGCAAGCCATTGAGGGCGATGCTTATGAGATCGAGCTGTTCGTCGATGCGTTTACCGGACTGCGGCAAGGCGAGCTTTTGGGTCTGACGTGGGACTGCGTGGATTTTGAGCATCAAACGCTGCTCGTCAACAAGCAGCACAACCGCGCAAAAGGCGAAAAGGAGTTCCATTTCAGCAGCTTGAAAACAGAAAAAGTCCGCAGCCTTACGGTTACGGACGAAGTGATGGATGCGCTGCGCAGACAACAGCGCAGACAAGCAGCATGGAAAGCCGCTGCCGGGGAGCTATGGTCAAATCCGGACAATCTGGTGTTTACAACAGAGTTTGGGCGCTACGTCAAAAACAAGACGCTCTATATGAACTTCAAGCGTGTAATGCGGTCACTGGGGTTATCCGAGCTTCGGTTCCACGATCTCAGACACACATTCGCCGTGAACAGCCTGAAAGCCGGAGACGATATTAAAACCGTGCAGGAAAATCTGGGTCATGCAACTGCATCATTCACGCTCAGCACCTATGCACACGCCACGCCCGGCATGAAACGCGAAAGTGCAAACCGCATGGGGCAGTATCTTCGCCGCATCCGCGAAAGCACAGAAGCAGCAAAATCCAGTGTGTGACATTCTGTATCAAGTGGTCAGATTGGACTGCCTGAAACCGCCGTATAAAGGGTCAAAATAAGGGCCAGGCAGAATCAGCCGTTCGGATTCAACACTTTCCCATTTGAAATATACAGATTTTTCTGTGAATATACGAAAATCCCGAACACTTTCGTGTTCGGGATTGGTGGGGGAAGGTGGATTCGAACCACCGAAGTCATTGACAGCAGATTTACAGTCTGTCCCCTTTGGCCACTCGGGAATTCCCCCATATTCACTTTGCTGTACTCATTTTGAAACCCAGCGAAGCGGTTTCAAAATGAAGAGGAGAAAGGCGATTGCGGATATGGAGCTTTTCGCTTCTGCGGAAAGCGGAATGGAGCAAGCGTCTTTCGACGGTGGAGCTGGTAGACGGATTCGAACCCCCGACCTGCTGATTACAAATCAGCTGCTCTACCGGCTGAGCTATACCAGCAACTCAAACAGCAAGGCTGATTATAGACGAAGAACGCCAAAAAGTCAAGGACTTTTTGAAAAATCGCGGAATATTTTTTCGCGTGGGAAGGCGCGCTCCGTATTTGCACTTTCGGCAGTTTGTGCTATACTAATAAAAAGGAGGGACTGCTATGAAGATCACGTTTGTCGGCGCAGCCCACGAGGTGACTGGCAGCTGCACGCTGCTGGAGCTTTCCGGGGAGAGCTATCTGATTGACCGCGGCATGGAGCAGGGCGTGGATGTCTATGAAAATATCCCGCTGCCCGTCGCGGCGAAGGACGTCAGCGCCGTTTTTCTGACACACGCACATATTGACCACGCGGGACTGTTGCCGCAGCTGTACAAGGACGGCTTCCGGGGCAAAATTTATGCCACGCCTGCGACCTGCAGTCTGGCAGATGTGATGCTGCGCGACTCGGCGAACATTCAGGAGTCTGAAGCGGCGTGGAAGACCCGCAAGGCGGAGCGCGCGGGCGAGCCGCCGGTCGCGCCTTTGTACACGGTCGACGACGCGAAGGGCGCGGCGTCTTTGTTCCGACCCTGCCGGTATGGCGAGATCGTCACGATCGCAGACGGGCTGCGGGTGCGGTTTTCCGACATCGGCCACCTGCTTGGCTCGGCCTGCATCGAGTTCTGGCTGCGCGAGGGCGGATGCGAAAAGAAGATCGTCTTCTCCGGCGACGTCGGCAATATCGATCAGCCGATCCTGAACGACCCGCTGCCGGTCGCGGAGACGGATTATCTCGTTGTGGAATCCACCTACGGCAACCGCCTGCACGACAAGCCGAAGGACGTGCGCGCCGAGCTGACCGATGTGCTGCAGCGGGCATTCGACCGCGGCGGCAGCGTCATCATCCCGGCCTTCGCCGTCGGCCGCACGCAGGAGCTTCTGTACCTGCTGCGCGAGATCAAGCAGAAAAAGCTCATCCACGGCCACGACGGCTTCCCGGTCTACCTCGACAGCCCGCTGGCCGAGGAGGCGACCAGCGTCTTTCTGCAGTGCGATACTGACTGCTTTGACCCCGAGACGCAGGCGGTTTTGAGAAGCGGACAGAATCCCATCTGGTGTCCGGGGCTGCAGCTGGCACTGACAGTCGAGGATTCCAAGGCCATCAACAACGACCCGCGCTCCAAGGTCATCCTGTCTGCCAGCGGCATGTGCGACGCGGGCCGTATCCGGCACCATCTAAAGCACAACCTTTGGATGCAGGAGAACATCATCCTGATCGCGGGCTACCAGTCCAAGGGGACGCTCGGCCGGGCGCTGCTCGATGGTGTGAAGGAAGTGCGGCTGTTCGGCGAGGATATCGCCGTGAACGCGGAGATCGCCGTCCTGCACGGCACGAGCGGCCACGCCGACCAGAAGGGGCTTCTGAGTTGGGTCGAAGCATTCGAGAAAAAGCCGGAGGTCGTCTTCGTCAACCATGGCGACACAGAGGCCTGCGAGGCGTTCCAGGCGCTTTTGCAGCAGAAGGGCTATGTCGCCATCGCGCCGTTCTCCGGCGCGCAGTTTGATCTGGCAGCCGGAAAGCTCACGGCCTTCCCGGAGGGACGGCCGATCGCCAAGAAGGGCGCTGCACGAAAAAAGAGCGTCTTCGACGCGCTCATTGCTGCGGCCCAGCGCCTGCTCGTTGTGGCGCAGAGCTGCAAGGAGCGCCCGAACCGCGACCTGACCCGCTTCACCGCCCAGATCCAGGCCCTCATCGACCGCTGGGAGCGGTAAAATCCATCAAAAAATCAGCAGCCCGCGCCATCCGGCGCGGGCTGCTTGCTTCGGGTCAGATCTTCATGGCGACTTCATATGCGCGCCAGATGACGGATTTGAGGTTGCCCACGTGCAGGCAGTCACCGACGAGCTGCACGTTGCGGTGGCCCTTGTTCTCCACGAGCGGCGTGGAGATATAGCCGGCCGAGGAGATGACGCTGTCGCAGGCGATCTCGGTCGTGCTGCCGTCCTTGCCCACGCAGACGATGGAGCCGTCTTTGACCTCGCGGAGCGTGGTCTCGAGGTAGACGGGGACCTTTTTCCACGCGAACCACTCGCGCAGATACGAGCTGTTGGCAAGACAGACGCCCTTCTGCGAGACAAGATCGTCCTTCATCTCCACGATCGTCACGTCCTTGCCCTGCAGGGCCAGCTCATACGCGATCTCGCAGCCGGTCAGACCGCCGCCGATGACCGCGACACGCTGGCCGACCGGCGCACCCAGCAGATATTCGCAGGCTTCGAGCATCTTTTCATGGCCCGGAACCTTCTTCAGGACGCGCGGCGTGGAGCCGGTGGCAACGATGACGGGATCCTGCCCGAAGCTCTCGATCTCTTTGATCTCGGTATTCAGATGGATCTCAACGCCGAGCTTGTCCATTTCGCGGCGGTACCATGTCAGAAGCTCGCGCAGGCGGCCCTTGTAGCTCTCGGACGAGGCGGCGATGAACGTGCCGCCAAGCTCGCCGGACTTTTCATAGAGGACCGGCTTGTGACCGCGCAGCGTCAGGACGCGTGCAGCTTCCATGCCGCCGATGCCGCCGCCGACGATGTGGACGGTCTTGGGTTTGCCGGTCTTTTTGATGTAGTGCTTGTCCCACTGCATCATCTCCGCGTTGACCGCGCAGCGGGCCAGATGCAGGGAGTCGCTCAGATCCTGATCGTTCGGTACGCCCTTGTAGTGGCACATGTTGAAGCAGCCGTTGTGGCAGAGGATGCAGGGGCGGATATCGTCCTCGCGGTCCTCGATGACCTTGGTGAACCATTCGGGGTCTGCAAGGAAGTTGCGCGCGAAGCCCGCGCCGTCGAGCTTGTCTTCGGCAATGGAGGCTGCGGCGGCCTCCAGCGTCATGCGGCCTGCGCAGACGACGGGGATATCGACGAACTTCTTGATGTGTTCGACCTCGGCCAGATTGCAGTTTTCCGGCATGTAGACCGGCGGGTGCGCCCAGTACCACGCGTCATACGTGCCGTTGTCGCAGTTGAGCATGTCATAGCCAGCGTCCTGCAGGAATTTGGCTGCGATCTCGGATTCCGCCATGTCGCGGCCGGCCTCCACATATTCCTCGCCGGGCAGCGCGCCCTCGCGGAAGCCCTTGGTCTTGGAGACGACGGAATAGCGCAGCGAGACCGGGAAGTCCGCGCCGCAGGCGGCCTTGATGGTCTTGACGATCTCGGCGGCAAAGCGGTAGCGGTTTTCAAGGCTCCCGCCGTATTCGTCCGTGCGCTTGTTGACGTAGTGGAGCGTGAACTGGTCAAGAAGGTACCCCTCGTGGACCGCGTGGACCTCCACGCCGTCGACGCCTGCATCCTGCAGGAGCTTTGCGGACTTGGCAAACGCGTCGATCATCTCCTGAATTTCCGCCTTCGTCATCTCGCGGGACGGCACCTTGTCCGACCAGCGGTTCGGTGACGGGCTGGCCGAGGCTGTGATCTTGTCGAGATCCATGAACGGCTTGGAGATGGCGCGCAGCGCCTTGTTGGTGTAGAGCTTTTCCATCATCTCCGAGATGGTAAAGCTGCGGCCGAAGCCGGCCGTCAGCTGGACGAACAGCTTCGCGCCCGTCTTATGGAACTCCGGCATCCATTTGGCCAGATCGTCATACATCTTTTTGTTCTTGTGCAGCCACTGGCCGTACATCGGGTTATAGACCGGCTGACAGCCGGGCAGGACGAGACCGGCGTTGTTTTTTGCTACCTCGAGAATGAAGCGCGCGCCGTCTTTGTCAAAATGGTTGACCTCCATCCAGCCAAACAGGTCCGTGCCGCCCATGCTCGTCAGAACGATGCGGTTTTTGATCTCTACCTTACCGATCTTCCACGGCGTCAGCAGAGGCTGATACATTTCTTTCAAAGCGCTCTCTCCTTTTTCATCTGTTTCGGGGGTTGGCTGCGGCGGCTCCGGCCGCGCAGCCGCTTCCTCTCTCAGTTTATATGAAGCAGAGGAAAAAGTCACGGCTTATTTTCGGAAATCTGCCCAAAACACCCATGGCGGCTTGACAGAATATCCCCGTACACGTATGATAAGCCTATAAACTTTATATGTAATCGAGAAGAGGGTATTATGCTCAATCAGTTTTCAAGAACGCAGCTGCTGCTTGGCGCGGATGCGATGGAAAAGCTCAAGGGCGCGCGCGTGGCCGTGTTCGGCATCGGCGGCGTGGGCGGCTATGTCTGTGAGGCGCTCGTGCGCAGCGGCGTGGGCGCGTTCGACCTTGTCGACGACGACAAGGTCTGCCTGACGAACCTGAACCGCCAGATCATCGCCACGCGCAAGACCGTCGGCAAATACAAGGTCGAGGTCATGCGCGACCGCATTCTGGAGATCAACCCCGACTGCGACGTGCGCGTGCACCAGTGCTTCTACCTGCCGGAGACGGCGGATCAGTTTGATTTTTCGGAATATGACTACGTGGTCGACGCCGTCGACACCGTGACGGCCAAGGTCACGCTGGTGCTTGAGGCGCAGAAGGCGGGCGTCCCCATCATCAGCTGCATGGGTGCGGGCAACAAGCTCGACCCCACGCGCTTCCGCGTGGCCGATATCTATAAGACCAGCGGCTGCCCGCTGGCGCGCGTCATGCGCACGGCGCTCAGAAAGCGCGGCGTGAAGCATCTGAAGGTCGTCTATTCGGACGAGATCCCCACGCGGCCCATTGAGGACATGTCCATCAGCTGCCGCAGCCACTGCATCTGCCCGCCGGGCGCAAAGCACAAATGCACCGAGCGCCGCGACATCCCGGGCAGCACGGCCTTCGTGCCGTCGGTCGCGGGCCTGATCATCGCGGGCGAGGTCGTCAAGGATCTGGCGAAGGCATGAAAAAAACCTATATTGCCACGGTTCCCAATCACATCGGCGCGTTTTTGGCGGCCAGCCGCCGCTTTGCCGCGCTGGGCATCAACATCACCCGCGTCAGCTACAACAAGGCGGTCGACTCCCACACGATCTTTATTGAGGCGGAGGGCAGCGGTGAGCAGCTGGCGCAGGCGGATAGGCAGCTCGAGGCGATCGGCTATCTCCACGGCAGCGAGGCGGAGAAGAGCGTCGTCCTGCTGGAATTTCAGCTGCGCGACGAGCCGGGCGGGCTGACCGATATCCTTGCGCTCATCGAGCAGTTCGGCTTCAATATCTCCTACCTCAGCTCGCAGGAGAACGGCACCGACTGCCAGTTTTTCAAAATGGGCCTGTTTGTCGACGATCCGGCGCGTATCCGCACCTTTCTCGCGCAGGCCGAGCAGCTCTGCCCTGTGCGCGTGATCGACTATAACCGCGCGGAAAAGAGCTTTGACAACAGCATTTTCTATGATTCCTTCGTGACCGGCCTGTGTCAGGCGATGGATCTGCCGGAAAGCGCACGGCAGGCGCTGCTGGTCGACGCGAATCTCGCCATGCAGACGCTCGACGAGCGGGGCTTATCGCCCTACCGCACGTTCGACTCCATCAGCCGCTTCGCGGAGCTGCTGTCCAAAAGCCGCGGCGAAGCGTTCTGCCCGCGCATCACAGCCTGCCGTCTGACGCAGGAAACATCGCTCACGCTCATCGAGCCGCCGTGCGGCAGCAATACGGCGATCCTGACGCATGGAGAGGACGTTTTGTTCCTCGACAGCGGCTATGCCTGCTATGAGCGGGAGATGCTGGCACTGTTCCGGCAGCTCGTGCCGGATTTTGACCGGCGAAAGAAGACCATTCTCGTCACCCACGCCGACGTGGACCACTGCGGGCTGCTGCCGGTATTTGACGAGATCCTTGTCAGCGCCAAAAGCGCGCAGTGCCTGCGGCTCGAGGCTGCCGGGCAGGACGGCTTCCGGGAGCAGAACCCCCTGCACAAGCCGTATATCCAGATCTGCAAGCTGCTGACCGGCTACTGCCCGGCGCCGACAGAGCGGCTGCGGATCCGCTGGGGCGATCTGGCACCGCTGAGCTGCCCGCTGGCGCCGATCGGAGAATTTTCGTTCGGCGATCTGCAGTTTTCCGTCTACGAGGGCGCAGGCGGCCATCTGCCGGGCGAGATCGTTTTGGTGGATGAAGCCCACCGGATCGCCTTCACCGGCGATATCTACGTCAATATCCACGGCATGACGGCGGCGCAGACGGCCTATAACCAGTATGCGCCCATCCTCATGACCTCCGTCGACACAGACCCGAAGCTTTGCGCCGCCGAGCGCAAGGCCGTCTTTGACCGGCTCAGCCCCGGCGACTGGCAGATCTTCGGCGCACACGGCGCGAAAAAAGACGTCTGCGTGCAGACACCCTGAAAAGAAAGGACGATTTCCATGAAACTCATGATCGCATCCGATATCCACGGCGCGGCGGGCTACTGCCGCGAACTGCTGGCCGCATTTGACCGCGAGGGCGCGCAGCGCCTACTGCTTCTGGGCGACATTCTCTACCACGGCCCGCGCAACGACCTGCCGGATGAGTATGCTCCCAAGCGGGTGCTGGCCATGCTCAACGAGCGCCGCGAAGCACTCTTCTGCGTGCGCGGCAACTGCGACACCGAGGTCGACCAGATGGTGCTGACGTTCCCCATCCTTGCCGACTACAGCATTTTCCCGGTGGGAGACCGTCTCATCTACGCCACGCACGGCCACGTGTTCAATACCGCCAACTTGCCGCCCCTCTGCCCGGGCGATATCCTGCTGCACGGCCACACGCACATCCCGGCGTGGGAGCCGTTCGGAGAAAATAACCTCTACCTGAACCCCGGCTCCGTGTCCATCCCGAAAAACGGCAGCGCGCACAGCTATATGACGCTGGAGGACGGCGTTTTCACGTGGAAAGACCTGTCCGGCGCGGTCTATCACACGCTGGCGCTGTAATTACAAAAACCGAAGCTCCGCGATCGCGCCCAGCGCGATCACCGGCCCGCTGTCCAGCACCAGAAGCGACTGGTTACGATCCAACTGCAATACCCGCCCGGCGGCCGTCTTGTACGCGCCGCCGGATTTTTTTGCATCCGGCACGAACCAGCGCACCTGTACCGCAGGCTGCGTATGGACGCACGCGAAAAGCGTATGCAGGCTTTGATCCAGCTCCTGCAGCGCGTCTTCATTCGGTTCGGCCTGCGCCTGCGTCTGGCGTTCGGTCTCGCGCAGCTGCGCGTCGAAGCCCGTAAGGGCGGCGAAGGGGGCAAACTGCGCTGCGCGGTCACGCCGCGGCATGGGGGCGTGGGTCTGCGAGCGGTGGTGCGGCAGATGCAGAAGCTCGCGGTAGTCGTCCTTCATGCCCGGTGACCTCCGATCTGTCCATTGCGCTGGCGGGCGGTTGCGCCGTCCTGAAAGCTCATGGCCTTGACGATGGCGTTTTTGCCGTATTTGTGCCGGATGGCCAGAATGGCTTCCTGCATCCGGCTCTCGCGCGCGAGCCGCAGCTGCTCGGATTGTGTCTGCGCTTCGTCGGAAAGAAAATCCAGCTGACGGTATTCCGCCTGCGCTGCCTGCTCGCGCGGCAGCGTGTGGTTCGCGGTGAGGTAGATCCGGCGCACGGGAAGCGCGGGATCCACGACGCGGTCAAAGAGCGCCGAGGCCGCCTGCGTGATCTGCCGGACGGACGCAGTGGGCGCGCCGAGATTCTCGGAGCCGTGCGCGGGCTTTGGTGTGCGCCGCCCGTAGCGGTCGGTCGTGACCGGCCCGCAATAGCGGCTCTGCGCGCCCGGCGCGGACAGGCCCTCCGCGTCATAGCCGACTGTCAGAACGAGCTGGTCTGTGACAAGCCCACGCTCAAACAGGTCGAGAGCCAGCGCATCCGCCATCTCGCGCAGCACGAGCCGCGCCTTGTCCGCGCGGTATGCGCACTGTAAAACCTGACCGGAGCCGACGCTGGACGACGCGGGCCGGTAGCTCTTGATATCCGCCATCGTACACGGCTCCCAACCCCACGCGTGGTCGATCAGCAGCTCCGCGTTGACGCCGAACATGCGGTAGAGCAGCTCCTCATTATAAAATGCGTCCGGCGCACCGGCCGAGCAGCGCGCAAGATCGCCCATCGTGTAAATGCCCTTCGCTTCCAGCTTCCGGGCGATGCCGGGACCGACGCGCCAGAAATCGGTCAGCGGCCGGTGCTGCCAGAGCGTTTTGCGGTACTGCAGCTCGTCCAGCTCGGCAATGCGCACGCCGTTTGCATCCGGCTGGGTGTGCTTGGCTTCAATGTCCATGGCGATCTTGGCAAGGTAGAGATTCGTGCCGATCCCGGCTGTGGCGGTGATGCCGGTCGTGCGGTAGACGTCAAGAATGATCTGCATGGCGAGCGCTCGTGGCGTGAGGCCCGTGTGCAGATACGGCGCGGCGTCGATAAACACCTCATCGATCGAGTAGACGTGCAGATCCTCCGGCGCGATGTATTTGAGATAGATCTGGTAGATCTGCGCGGAGGTCTGCATATAAAGGGCCATCCGCGGCGGTGCGGTGATATAGTCCAGCGCAAGGGCGGGCTCCTTCCGAAGTGCGTCCGCATCGAAGCTGCTGCCGGAAAGCTGCCGCCTGGCGGCGGCCCGCCGCGCAGCATTGACGGCGGCCGCGCGCTGCACGACCTCAAACAGCCGCGCGCGCCCCGGAATGCCGTAGGCCTTGAGAGCGGGGGACACGGCAAGGCAGATGGTCTTTTCCGTCCGGCTCTTGTCCGCGACGACAAGATGCGTTCTCAGCGGATCCAGCCCGCGCGCCACGCATTCGACCGAAGCATAAAAGGATTTCAGATCAATGGCAAGATAGCAGGGACCTGCCATACCGCGTCACCTCCTTTGGATATGGATATGATACCACCGGAGGATGGTCTGGTCAATAGAAAATCGAAAATATGTTCGACAAAAAGAAAGGAAGAACCCAGCGGCCTGCATCCGGACATGCAGGCCGCTGGGTGCATCAGGATTCCGAGACCGGCCAATACGGGTCGAAGCCGAAGCCTTGCAGCGCCTTGACGGTCGCACTGGCGTCCAGTGGGATGGATTCGACGTACAGGCTGTCCGTTTCGCCCGGGACGTCGGCGGTGACGGTGAAGATCAGGTTGAGCGGGGTATAGTTTCCGTTGTCGCTGGCCGTTCCGATGCCGCTGACGTCCTCCGCGCCGAGCCGTCCGGCGTCAATGTCCTGCCTGCAGGCGTCATAGACCGCCCACGCATCAAGACCGGTCAGCTCGCCGGTCTCATCTCCGGCGTTGGAATAGACGTAGCACGACAGCACGTTCTTTTCCGTGCGCGGCGTGTCGAAGCCCGTGCGGATGCGCACGCAGGTCGTGCTGTTATACAGAGAAGAGAACTGTGAGATGAGGCTGTCCGCCTGTGCGGCGTCGGCCTCGTCATAGACCACGCTGTAATACCGCTCCATGAGCTGCCCGTCCGCCATGCGGTAGGTGATGTAGAAGCTCTGCGTCTGATCCGTGCCGGTCTGATAGGCGGCCCGCCGGCGCTCCTGTGCGGCGCGGTTTTCCACCAGTGCGGTGTGCAGCGCCAGAACGTCGTCAATGTACGCGCCGTCGGCGGAGGTATACGAGCCGAAGTATTGCTCGTGCGTCAGCCCGGCGGCCAAAATCTCGCTGCGCTGCGGCAGATACCGGGAATAGCCGAACAGGTCAAACTCCGCCGCGCTGAACGCCAGCAGCAGCGCAAGACAGCATGCGCCGAACCCGATCCAGCCGCGCCGGAAGACATGGACGGTCTTCTGCAGCAGCATCTTTCCGGAGAAATAGCCCAGAAACGCGCCGATCATCAAAAACAGCAGCACGTACCAGAAATTATCCGCCGTATTGCTGGCCAGCAGCTCCATCAAAACTGCGCCGATCACCAGCGCGCAGCCGATCGTGAACGTATATAACGCGACCGGCCGCAGCCAGCCGACGGCGATCACGCTGCCGCTGCGCTCCATCTCGCGCCGCCGCAGCAGGAAAAACGCGCACACGGCAAATAAAACGCCCGCCGCCGCAAGCAGCCCGAGGTAGCTCCAGCCGACCAGATGCGGGTTTATTTCATAGCCAAGCCCGCTGACATCCATCCAGTCGGCCTCAATGCGCAGCCCGCCCTGCAGCAGCCCCAGCAGCGGCGTGGCGCGCAGCGCAAGCTCGTGCATGCGTGTCGCCTGCGTATAAGGCATGCCATAGACGAAGGTGTAGAGCAGCTGCTGCACGATGCTCTCCAGCACATAGACGGCGAAATTCAGGATCAGATACACGATCGGCATGGCCGCCATCTGCCCCACGACCATGCACACAAGCACGGCGAAAGAATAAAAGAGCAGAAAGCCCAGCATCGCCGCGAGGAACATCTGCATGGCCGGCCAGAAGGCCGCCGCGCCGAACCCCGCACCGACCGCCCACGAAAGGAGCGACGAAACAAGCGTCAGCCCCGCGTAGAAGAGCAGACCGGTCAGGTAGTGAGTCAGAAACAGCGTCTCGCGCCGGACGGGCAGGGCGGCGTAAAAGTAGGCGGTGTTTGTCCGGAACAGCCAGGAAAACTGCACCCATGCAAGAAGTCCGCCGAAGAGAAACGGCAAAACGGAAGCGTTCATCCGCGCGTAATCGAGCAGCGTCCGCTCGACCCGCGCAAAGAAATCCTCCGTGCAGACCGAGACCCCGCGGCAGTACGAGAGCAGCCGCAGCGGCAGCAGCAGACAGTAACAGGCAAGCAGGATCCACAGCGGCAGCGTCCGCCTGACGGACCTGCGGAAGACCGCCCGGTCAAAGCACGAGATTTTTAACGTCATAGCCGGTCCCTCCCAGTTCGTAGATGAATATTTCCTCCAAAGAAAGCGGCAGCAGGTCGCACAGCAGCGGCGCCCCGGCGGCAAGCGCGCCCGAGACCTCCCGCGGATTGCCGCGGATGATGAGTGTCTGCACCCGGCCGAGCGTGCTTTGGTGCAGGATCTGCAGATCCTCCGGCAGCGGCTGGTCGCTGACGAGCTGCACCTTTACGATATTGTCCTGCAGGTCGGAAAGCGCGCGCTCGAGAAGCATTGTACCCTCGTGCATGATGCCGACATGGTCACAGATATCCTCCAGCTCGCGCAGGTTGTGGGACGAGACGAGGACCGTTGTGCCGTAGCCCGCCACGTCCTCCACGACAAGGCTCCAGATCTGACGGCGCATGACGGGGTCCAGACCGTCGACCGGCTCGTCGAGGATCAGATAGTCCGGCCGGATGCACAGCGCCAGCCAGAAGGCCGCGTGCTTCTGCATGCCCTTGGAGAACCGCCGCAGCGGCGTCTTTTCCTCCAGCCGGAACACATCCCGCAGCGCATGGAACCGTGAAAGGTCGAAGCGCGGGTACATGGCGCGGTAAAAGGCGGCCAGATCCTGCACCGTTCCGCCGCCGAATACGCTCAGATCGTCAGGGATATAGCCGATACGGCTCTTGACCTCCGGATTTTCATAGACCGGCAGACCGCCGATGGTGACGCTGCCGGCATCGGGCCGGTAAATGCCCATGATGTGCCGGAGCGCGGTGGATTTGCCGGCGCCGTTGGAGCCGACAAGACCGTAGACCGCGCCCTGCGGCACGGTGAGCGACAGATCGTCCAGCGCTGTCTTTGTGCCGAAACGTTTGGTCACGTGGGAAAGCTCAATCATTGGCAGCGTCCTCCTGTGTCAGAAGCTGTGTCAGCTGCGCCTGCGTCAGGCCGAGCGCGCGCAGCCGCTGTGCCGCGGCCAGGAACGCACCGACCGCCTGCTTTTTCTGCTGCTCGGCGATCTGGTCGACCTGCGCGACAAAGGAGCCTTTTCCGGCGACGGAGAGGATATACCCGTCCGCCTCCAGCTCCCGATAAGCGCGCTGGATGGTATTGGGATTGATAGCGAGCTGCCCGGCAAGCTCGCGCACCGACGGCAGACGGCTGCCCGGCGGCAGCGCGCCCGTCAGCATGAGCCTGCGCAGCTCAGACTGGATCTGCTCATAAATGGGGCGGGGATCGCGGTAGTTGATGGAGATCACAGAAGCGGCACCTCCTGACTGTATGAACTGTACTGGTACAGTTATAGCATGCGCGGCAGGGTCTGTCAACGTGCGCGGCGAAATTTTCCCGCGGCGTTGACCGCGCCGCGCCGGTGCGCTAAAATAAAACAAACTGAAAAAGGCAGGACGATCTTATGAACGAACCGTTTGCATTTTATGAAGAAAGCGCGGCGTATGTCCGCGCGCGCATGCCGTTTGCGCCGCAGATCGCGGTGATCCTCGGCTCGTCGCTCGGGCCGTTTGCGGAAAACCTCCGGGCTGCCGTCGAGATCGACTATCACGACATTCCCAATTTCCCTGTATCCACCGCGCCGGGCCATGCCGGAAAGCTGATCTTCGGCGAGCTGGGCGGGAAGAAGCTCGTGTGTCTTTCAGGCCGCTTCCACAGCTATGAGGGGTATGACTTTGCGCAGCTGACGCAGCCGGTGCGGCTTCTGAAGCAGCTCGGCGTGCGCACGCTCATCGTGACGAACGCCGCGGGCGGCGTGAACCTCGGCTATCGGCCGGGCGATTTCATGCTGATCGCCGATCAGATCAAGCTGAACGGGGCCAGCCCCCTGCGCGGACAGAATCTGGACGAATTTGGCCCGCGCTTTTTTGACACGACGCGCATGTACACGCCGGAGCTTCGCACGCTCGCGAAGCGCTGTGCGGCGGAGCTTGGGATCGACGTGAAGGAGGGTGTCTATTTCTTCATGCCCGGCCCGCAGTTTGAGACGCCTGCGGAGATCCGCGCCATCCGCATTCTGGGCGGCGACGCGGTCGGCATGTCCACGGTCACGGAAGCGCTGACGGCGGCGCACTGCGGCCTGCCGCTGCTGGGGATTTCCGTCATCACCAATATGGCGGCCGGCATCACGGGCGGCGCCGTGACCGGCGAGGAGGTCAATGAGACCGGCGCGGCTGTGGCGGAGCGCTTCAGCCGGTACTTAACAAAAATCGTGGAGGAGATGGACGTATGACACAGTTCCGGGCCGATAAAGACCTTGCATTTATGCTGCAGTATGAGAACGTCGCGTGGTATGACGCGGGCGAGGTGCGCATCCTTGACCGGCGGATCTATCCGGCGAAGATCGAGTTTGTTCGGTGCAAAACGCACGGCGAGGTCGCACAGGCGATCGCGGATATGGTGACGCAGAGCGCGGGGCCGTATACCGCGGCGGCCATGGGCATGGCGCTGGCCGCCTATGAGTGCCGGGAAAAGTCCAAGGAGGAGCAGCTGGCCTTCCTGCGGGCGGCGGACGACACCATTTCCAACGCCCGGCCGACGACGGCGGGGCGCATGCGTATGATCTGCGACGGCTGCCTCCGGGCGGCGGAGCTTGCGCTGGAAGAAGGGCGGCCGGTCGATCTGGCCATCCGGGAGCATGCGGTGGACACGAACAACCGCCGCTACAGCAAGGTCAACGAGATCGCAAAGTATCTGGTGCCGCTTATCCCGGAGGGCGGGACGGTCATGACGCAGTGCTTCGGCGAGACGATCGTCGGCATGATGCTGAAGGAAGCAAAGCTGGCCGGGAAGCAGTTCCGCCTGTTCTGCCCGGAGACGCGGCCGTATTTTCAGGGCGCGCGCCTGACGGCCACGGTCTGCCGCGACATGGGCTTTGACGTGACGGTCGTCACCGACAACATGCCCGCGTTCGTCATGGAGCGCGAGCATGTGGACGTGTTCACCTGCGCGGCGGATGCGATCTGCCTGGACGGCTATGTGGTCAACAAGGTCGGCACGCTGCAGATCGCCATCTGCGCCAACCACTTTGGTATCCCGACCTTCGTGACCGGCGCGCCGGACATCGGCCACGAGACAAAGGAAACCGTCAAAATCGAAATGCGCGACCCGACCTTTACGCTGCAGGCCATGGGTGTGCGGACGGCGGCGGACGGTGTCAAGGGCTATTATCCCGCCTTTGACATGACCCCGCCCCACCTCATCTCCGGCATCGTGACCGACCGCGGCGTCTTCTCGCCGTTTGACCTGCACCGGTACTTCTCTGAGGGCGGAGAAGGGGAATACGAGACGGTCGTGTGAGGCGGCGCATCAGCCAAAACGCCTTCCCCTGCGGGGACGGCCCGTGGCTCTCCCGTTGGGAGAGCTGTCGCCGCAGGCGACTGAGAGGGTTTTGGTTCAGCGTACCCTCTCCGTCTTCGCTTCGCTCAGCTACCTCTCCCAAAGGGAGAGGCAAGGGGGCATGCAGGGAAAGTCAATTTCTGGTGCAAATCTATAGAAGACTTCCATACTTTTTGACATTTCTCTTTCCCCGTGCTACACTGAAAAGAAAAAACAGGAGGACAGTTCATGTCGCTCATTCCGTATTATCTGCAATATTTATCCGAGATCTGCGAGGGGACGCGCAGGGCGCCGGAGGGCATTGTGCTGACGGAGCAGGAGGATCTCAAAAAGGCGCTGCAGCTGCAGGCGGAGATCAGCCGGATCGGCATTCCGGCGTTCGTCAGAGCCTGCGCGGAGGCCGACGGGACTGAGATCGCACAGGAGGAATATGACAGCTTTGACCCGGCGGAGCTGAACGCGGCGATCGCGCAGCTGGCTTCCGCCGCACAGCCGCAGCCGGAAAAAGCGCCGGAAGAAGCGCCGCAGGAGCCGGTCAAGACCGAGACGCGCGATATCTTCGAGGTGTTCCTCGACAGCGTGTGTCTGGATGAGAACCTGCTGGTCTACCTGATCGACATTCTCAAGCGGCACGCCGAGCCGGAGTTCACCAAGCTCTCGCACGCCGCGGCGCGGACGGAGCTGAAGCTGGACGATTTTCTCGCGTGGCTGGGCAACAAGGAGCTTCTTGGCAGTGAGGAAGAGCGCACCTGCGCCGCTATCATGGACAAATGCCTGTATCGGCTGGAGGCCGAGGGCGAGATGGAGCTGGCAGCCGCCCTTCTGTGCGGCGACGAGCAGACGTTCAAGCTCTTCCGCACGCAGGCGCCGGAGCTGGTCCATCTGCCGGACGCGACGTATGAATGGTACTGCAAAAATTATCTCGACAGCTATTACCCGGTCCGCTTCATTCTGCACCATCAGGGCATTGAATTTCCGCAGGCATAAGGAGGGAGCTTCTGCATGGAACCGATCTATGTGACTGGCCACCGTAACCCCGATACCGACTCCATCGTCTCGGCCATGGCCTATGCTGCGCTGCGCAACGCGCTGGGCGACCGGGAATTTGTCCCGGCGCGGCTGGGACATATCTCCGATGAAACAAAGCTCGTGCTGGACCGGTTCGGCTTTGAGCCGCCCGTGCGGATCCAGACGATGCGCACGCAGGTGTGCGATCTGGACTACGATACGCCGCCGGCCCTGTCCGGCGCCGTCACCGTCAACCGGGCATGGACGGCGCTGCAGAGCAACAAGGCCAAGTCCATTCCCGCGATCCCCGTTACCAACGAAAACGGCGAGCTGTACGGCATGCTCTCGCCCAGCGAGATCGCAAGCTACGATATGCGCACGCTGTCCGACGCGCGGGTCGACCAGATCCCGGTCTTCAACCTTCTCAGCGTGCTGGACGGCAAGATCATCAATGAATCCGGCTATCTCGTCGATACCATCAGCGGCGAGGTGTCCATCGCCCTGCCGCAGCAGAACGAGAATCTGCTCTTCAAGGGGCCGGACGCGATCGTCATCGTCGGCGATCAGCCGGAGATGGCGCGCCGCGCCATCGAGCAGCAGGTCAGCTGCCTGATCGTGTGTCAGGCGGAGCTGCCGGAGGAACTGCGCAAGCTGGAGACGAAGACCTGCGTGATCGCCACGCCGTTTGACGCCTACAAGGCCGCCCGCATGGTCTATTACGCCATTGAGGTCGCGCGCGTGTGCCGGACGGACGATCTGGAGGCGTTCCATCTGACGGATTTTCTCGACGACGTCAAGGAGGTCGTCCTCAAGAGCCGTCACCGCAGCTACCCGATCCTCGACGAAAATGACAAGGTCGTTGGCACGCTCTCCCGGTATCACCTCATCAAGCCGCGCCGCAAGCGCGTCGTGCTGGTCGACCACAATGAGGTCTCGCAGTCGGTGCCGGGGCTGGATCAGGCGGATATCGTGGAGATCATCGACCATCACCGGCTGGCGGACATCCAGACCGGCGGCCCCATCTACTTCCGCAACGAGCCGGTCGGCTCCACCGCGACGATCATCTCGGAGATGTATCAGGAGCGCGGGCTGATGCCGCCGGCAAAGCTGGCGGGCCTCATCGCGGCGGCGATCGTCGCCGATACGGTCATGTTCAAATCGCCCACGTCCACGCAGCGCGACCGCCGCATGGCCGACCGGATGGCGCGCATCGCCAACATTTCGCTCAGCGAGCTTGGCAAGGAGATCTTTTCCGCGTCCATCTCCGACGATAAGCCGGCCGAGACGCTTCTGTTTACGGATTTCAAGGATTTCCACATCGCAGACCACGATTTCGGTGTCAGCCAGATCACCTGCATCGACTCCGGCCGCATGATGCAGCGGAAGGACGAGTTCCTCAAGGTCATGCAGAAGACGATGGAAGAGCGGGGCTATACGCTGCTCATCCTCATGCTGACGGACGTTTTGCTGGAGGGAAGCCAGCTGCTGTACCTTGGCGACGAGGATATCATCACACAGGCCTTTGGCGTGCAGCTGAAGGATCATACCTGCTTCCTGCCCGGCATCGTGTCGCGGAAAAAGCAGGTGATCCCGTCGCTGACCGCACTGTGGGGCTGATTCAGGAATACAGAAGGAGAACAGGTTTTTACCATGCGCTTGATTTTTATTCGCCATGCCGAGCCGGATTACGAGCATGATTCGCTCACGGAAAAGGGCTGGCGCGAGGCGGAGCTGCTGGCCCGCCGGACGAAGAACTGGAAGGTGGACGACTTTTACATGTCTCCGCTCGGCCGCGCGCAGGCGACGGCGTCCTTTACGCTGAAGGAACACGGCAAAAGTGCCGAGGTCATGGACTGGCTGCACGAGTTCCGCGGCGAGCTGCCGGAACAGGATGGCGGCACGCGCATCTGCTGGGATCTGATGCCCGGCACGTGGACAAAGCAGCCGCAGCTGCTGCAGCCGGAGGGCTGGGAGGCGGCGCCCATTCTGCAGGGGACCAACGTCAAGGAAGAATATGACAAGGCTGTGGCCGGCTTCGACGAGATGCTGACGCGCTATGGCTATTTCCGGCACGGCGGCTATTACGAGAGCCGGGAACACAGCGACAAATGCGTCGTCTGCTTCTGCCACTTCGGCATTACGGCGGTCCTGCTGTCGCATCTGTGGAATGTTTCGCCGTTTATCACGCTGCACGGGACGTTTCTGGCCCCGTCGTCGGTGACGGTCCTCAACACGGAGGAGCGGGAGCCAGGCATTGCCTATTTCCGCTGCCAGACGCTCGGAAACACCGACCATCTGCTCGCCGCCGGCGAGCCGGTGTCCTATTACGCGTCGTTTGCAGACCCGTTCCAGGGATAAAAGCAGATCAACAAAGTCCCCGCGCCTGCGGCGCGGGGACTGCAAAAAAATAAAAAACAGGCACGCGGCAGCGTGCCTGTTTTTTTCATGGCTGTTATTTTGTCAGGAATCTGTGGAGCATGACGGCGACCTCGGCGCGGGTGGCGTTGTTGCCGGGGTTCAGCTTGGAGCCGCTGCCCTTGACATAACCGCTGCCGACGGCCCAGCTCATCGCGTCATAGGCATAGCTGCTGACGTTCTGGTAGTCGGTGTAGCTGCGCAGGCTCGTGCCGGAGGCGGGCTTGTCGGCCAGACGCCAGAGGATCGAGGCGATCTGCTCACGCGTGATCTTGCCCTTCGGGCTGAACGTCGTGCGGCTCGAGCCGTTGACGATGTTGTTCTTATAGGCCCAGAGGACGGCTTCGTAATAGTAATCCGTGCTCTTCACATCCGTGAATGGGTTGGTCACGCTGTAAACGGACGGGGAACCGGCGTTGCGATAGAGGATCAGGACGAAATCGCCGCGGGTCATATTGCCGCTCCAGTTGAAGGTGGAAGCGCTCGTACCCTTGACAAGACCGTAGTGGTTCATGAAGTCAACGGCGTCGGCTGCCCACGAGCAGGTGCGCGCGTTGACGTCCGAGAACACGGACGAGGCGGTCTTCGTCGAGACGCGGAGCGTCAGCTCTGCGGAGCCGAGCTTGCTGTCGGACGAATTGTAGACGGTCATGGAGAGCTTGATCTGCGAGGCGCAGTCCGCTGCGGGCAGGAAGTAGACGCTGTCCAGATGCAGATCCTTGGAGCTGCTGCTGTTCAGGTAGAACTTGTCCGAGGAGAAGCGGATGGTCTCGTAGTTCGCGTTGACGATGCTGCGGAAGTTATAAAGGAGCTGTCCCTCGCTGGCCGCGGGCTGCGTGAACATCACGTAGGCGGCGTTGGGATAGGCGGCGAGGATCTGCTCGGCGGCGTTCGTGGACTTGAGCGAAGCGCCGACGCCCGTCATGGTGTCGTCGTTGCTGACGGTGACGGCGGTGTAGCCCTCATAGCGCGTGCCGGAGGTACCGACAGCGGTGTAGGGGATATAGACCGTGTATTTGGTCGTATACGTGCCGGTCACATAGGTGACGGCGTCCAGATCAATCTGCGAGAGGCTGGCCTGATAATAGCACTTGTCCGTTGCGGACAGCCTGGAGGAGCTGGTGCGCGTGGGATAGGCCCAGCCGAAGACAGTGTCGTTGTTGCTGTCGTTCAGATTGTAGGTCTTATTGTTCATCACGACCACAGCATTGCGGAGCGCGAACGTGACGTAGTCCAGCTTTTCGTTGGAGCGCGCGTATTTGGAGAAGGCCTTGCTGAAATCGGCCTCGTCGAACGTGACGCTGCCGCCGAAGCTGGCCGCGTATTCCATATCGACGCTCTGGCTGCCGACAGTGACCTTGCCGGTCGCGATGACGTTGCCGTCCGTGTCATAGCCGACATAGAGGAAATACGGCGAGGACGAGCTGCTCGTGGACGTCTTGAAGGAGAGGTTCGAGATCAGATAGCTTCTCGAGCCGGAGATATAGTACTTCGTGCCGGTCGAGACGCGGCCGTTGCCGTCATAGACGGAGCCGCCGGTGGTATCGGAAATGCTGATGGCGGCGAGCTTGCCGGCGTAGCGGCCGGTGGCTGCGTCAACGGCGGTGGAGAAATCGTCCGCGTCAAAGGCCGTATCCTCCTGCACGGAGAAGGAAGCGGCTTCTGCCGGGGAGACCTCGACGGAGGCGTCGGCCGCCGTATAGGTCGTGCCGCCGATGACGACAGAGACCGTCAGCGGGACGGAGACGGAGGTCTTGGAGGTACCGGTCGAATACGTATAGAGCGTCACAGAGGACGAGCCGGTGCGGGTCGTGGTGGTGACGGCCTTGCTCTTCGTCTCACCGTCAAACGCGGCGATGCCGTCGCGGTAGGCCTGCCAGGTGATCGTGACGTTCTGCTTGTAGGCGGTATAGCCGTTCTCGGCGTCGTACTGATAGACTGTTGCGGAGATATCGGTAGCCGTGCCGGCAGTCATTGCGCCGGAGGGCGTCTTGAGGACGATCTTGTATGCGTCGGCAACCTCAACGCTGTAGGACTTGGCTGCGTCCGTGATCTCCACGCCCTTGGCGTTGGTCACGACGGCGGAGATCGTCGCCGTACCGGCGGCGACGCCGGTTACGGAGCCGGTGCTGCTGTTGACGGTCGCAACGGCGGTCTTATTGCTGCTGTAGGCGATGGTATCCGTGTCGGTGGCCATGGTGACGGAGTTGGTGATATTCCTGCCCTTTTCCACGGTCAGCTGGCTCTTGCCGAAGCGGATGGTGTGGTTGACGCTGGCCGTGACAGTGACGGCGACAGAGGCCGTCTGGCCGCCGCAGGAGAGCGTGACGGTCGTCCGGCCGGTCTTCTTCGGGATCAGCGTCAGCGTGGCCGAGCCGCTCGAAGCGTCGGCGGAGGAGGCGGAGAGTGCGGCGACAGCCGGATCACTCGACACGGCATAGAGCGTGTCGCCCGCGCCTGCGCCGCTCACCGTGGCGGTGATCTTTGCGCTGTCCGCAGTAAACGTGTCTGCGTCGATGGACAGCGTGGGATTCACCTGAATGCCGGTCACGTTGGACGCGACGGTGACGGTGACGGAACCGGTGACGGGGGTCTTGTCCTCGTCGGTGAGCGTAGCGGTGATGTCGGCGGAGCCGACCTTCAGGGCAGTCAACTGATTGCCGTTGACGGAAATGACGGTCGGGTCGCTGCTGGTAAAGACAGCGTCGACGTCATTGCCGTCGGAACCCTTGACGTGCGCGAGCGTTGATTCGCCCACGTGCAGCGTCCGGTTCTCGACCTGCAGCGTCTCACCGGCGGCCAGAGCGGCCGGCAGCGCAGCAAGGAGCAAAACCAGGACCAGCAGCAGGCTGATACTTCTTTTGATGGTACGTTTCATTCCTGTACACCTCTTTCTGCGGGGAGCCCGCATTCTTTTTGTCTACAGTTTATCTTAAGAATTTGAAATTGCAACACTTTTGTAAATAATTCAGAAATTCTTCACAACTTCATTTCCAGTTCCGGAAGAACATGGATAAAACCGCCGCCGCTTTCCAAGCGGAAAGCGGCGGCGCACTTATTTTTCCTTGTAGTAGAGCATACAGTGGCAGTATCCCTCAAAATCGGGGTCGTTGATCTGGTCGCGGAACTCCTTGCACATGCATTTGTTTTCCTCTGTCCGGGCCAGACGGCACGGGCAGTAGCCGCCAGTGCGCTTCAGGCCCTCTTTGACGCGGGCGACGACGGCCGCGTCCTCGTTTAGACGGACTTTCACAGCGCCTCCAGCTCCTTCTTGAGCGCGTCCTTTTCGCGGTAGCCGACCAGACGCCTGACCACATGGCCGTCCTTGACGCACAGCAGCGTGGGGATAGAATCGATCTGGAACTCCATGGCCAGATCGCGCTCGTCGTCCACGTTGACCTTGCAGAACTTGATCTGCGGCAGCTCGCCGTCCAGCTCCTCCATAACGGGCGCGAGCATCATGCACGGGCCGCACCAGCTTGCCCAGAAATCGACCACGACAGGCGTTTTAGCCTGCATGACCTCCTGCTCGAAGTTATCCAATGTCAGTGTTGTCATTCTGCGTGACCTCCTTATGTCTCTAGTATGGACCTGCAGCCCGCAGCCTTATTCCAGACAGTCGCAGATCGCCGCGGCCGCCGGTTTTCCCTGCATCCGCACGAGCGCATCGTGCATGGCGCCGCGCCGGGCGTCGTCATACAGAAGCTGGCGGCAAAGCTCTGCGATCTGCTCCGGCGTCTGCGCGGTGGCTGCGCCGCCGTGGGAGACGAAGAACTGCAGATTTGGCGTCTCGCAGCCGCCGACCACATTGACCAGCACCATCGGCAGACCCTTGACCATGGCCTCGCTCGTGCTGATGCCGCCGGGCTTGGTCAGGAAAAGATCCGCGCTGTCCATCATGGCGGAGATATTGTCAATGTATCCGCAGATGTGGATGTTGGGATTTTTCCGGAAGGCGCGCTGCATGCGGCGGATGAGCTGCTCGTTATTGCTGCAGGCTACGCTTACATCATACGACGCCGGAAGCAAGTTTGCAAGCAGTTGTGTAAGTTCTTCCATCGGCCCGCAGCCCATGCTGCCGGTCATGATGAGAAGATGGCGGTGCGACGGGTCGATCCCGACGCGCTTTTTCGCCTCGGCGGACGGGAGCTTCTGATAAAGTGCCGCGCGGACGGGAATGCCGCAGGGCGCGATCGTCTCCCGCCGGATGCCTGCGGCGGCAAATTCGTCGGTCAGGGACGCGTCCGGGATAACGCAGACATCCGGCCGGATGCGGTCGCTCGAGGGGCTGGCCGTATAGTCCGTGGCGACAAAGAGCGTTTTGATGGGCAGCGGGTCGCTGTGCTGGATGAATGTCAGCATCAGGGCGGGGAAGAGGTGAACGCTGATCACGGCGTCAAAGCCGCCGTCCGCGACGGCTCTTCGCAGCCGCTGGCAGCCGCGGCGCAGCAGACGGCTGGCCGCGGAGGATTCGTCAAAGGACGCCGGGTGCGAACCGGCGTAGGCGTAGCCCTTGTTATAGAGCTTCGGGAAATAGCGGTAAAAGCGCACATGCCAGTTGCTGACGAAGCGCGAGGTCCCCTCCGAGACATAGGCCAGCGCGTCGTCGATGCGGCAGGTGTGGCCGCGCGACTGCAGCTCCGCGGCGATGGCTTTCGCACAGGAATTGTGGCCGCCGCCGGTGTTGCAGCTGAGGATGAGTACGTTCATGTGGAGGTGCTCCTTTTCTTGTTCCGGCGCGCGTACAGGCGGACCAGCCGCGGGCGGTTGTAGCGCTGGATGAGGATGAAGATCAGATTGCCGAAAATGCAGTAGACCGCACAGACCGCAATGCCCCACACGCCGGGCCAGATCGCCGGGATCGCAAGCCCCGCGAAAAAAAGCAGCCAGTGGATAAGTTCTGCCACGCATGTCTCGCGGATCATGACGAGCAGCGTCTGCGCGTCCAGATGCGCCGTCATGCGCTTGGGCGGCATGAGGTGCGGGAAGATCCGGCTCATGTCCGGCACGCGGTTCTGCCAGCGGCGGATGCCGAGCGCCTCATAGATCTGCCCATCGCGCTCAAACGCGGCGGCGCGATAGGGGAAACGGGTATAATCAAACCACCGCTTCGGCATAAGGCGGCCCAGAACGAAGCCGAAAATGCCGATGGCGGCAATATAGACGATACAGTGCAGCGCGTACATGCAAACCGCCTCCTGTTCTGTTTCCCAATAGTATATCAGGCAGCGTGTCCGTTTCCTACAGACAGTTTTCAATTTGTGCCCGTTTGGAACGGATTTCCAAGCGGCGGGAACAAAAGGATTGCCGTTCCCGTCTAAATATGATACCATGAAAAATATAGAAAACGCATAGTCAATATCATGAGCGAATACCATTCAATTCAGAAAAGGAGCGAACAAAATGGGACTCATTAAAGCAGCATTGGGCGCGGCAGGCGGCGTGATGGCCGACCAGTGGAAAGAGTATTTTTATTGTGAGGCGATCCCGGAGACGACGCTGGCTGTCAAGGGCCAGCACCGCGTGTCGGGCAGAAGCAGCAACTACAAGGGCAGCGAGAACATCATCTCCAACGGCTCTGTCGTCGCGGTGGCTGACGGCCAGTGCATGATCATCGTCGATCAGGGCAAGGTCACGGAGCTGTGCGCCGAACCGGGCGAGTTCGTGTATGACACCTCGACCGAGCCGTCGATCTTCTCCGGTGAGTTGGGAACCAGTATCCTCGACACGTTCAAGAACATCGGAAAGCGCTTCACCTTCGGCGGCGAGCCGCCCAAGGATCAGCGCGTGTACTATTTTAATACCAAGGAGCTCATCGGCAACAAGTACGGCACGCCGTCGCCGGTCCCCTTCCGCGTCGTTGACCAGCGGGCAGGCATTGACATCGACATTGCCATTCGCTGCTTCGGCGAATACAGCTACCGCATCTGCGACCCGATTTTGTTCTATACGAACGTCTGCGGCAATGTGGGCGAGGACTACACAAGAGACCGCCTCGACGGTCAGCTCAAGACCGAGTTACTTACCGCGCTTCAGCCCGCGTTTGCAAAGATTTCCGACATGGGCATCCGCTATTCCGCACTCCCCGGCCATACAATGGAGCTGGCGGACGCGCTGAATGAAGTCCTCTCCGGAAAATGGCGCAACCTGCGTGGGCTTGAGATCGTTTCCTTCGGCGTTTCGTCGGTCAAGGCGAGCGAGGAAGATGAGCAGATGATCAAGGAGCTGCAGCGCAACGCGGCCTTTATGGACCCGACCAGAGCAGCGGCGCACCTCGTCGGCGCGCAGGCCAGCGCGATGCAGGCTGCGGCGGCCAATCAGGGCGCAGGCCCCGCGATGGCGTTCATGGGCATGAATATGGCGGGCCAGATGGGCGGCATGAACGCGCAGAACCTCTATCAGATGGGTGCGCAGCAGCAAGCACAGCAGCCCGCTCCCGCAGCACCGGCAGCGCCCACGAACGGCTGGACGTGCAGCTGCGGACAAAGCGGTATCACCGGCAATTTCTGCCCGAACTGCGGCAGCAAAAAACCGGAGCCCAAGCCAGCGGCAGGAAGCTGGAAATGCCCGCAGTGCGGTGCGACGGCAAGCGGAAAGTTCTGCCCCGAATGCGGCACGAAAAAGCCGGAAGCGCAGGCAGACGGCTGGACGTGCAGCTGCGGCGCAGTAAACAAGGGAAAGTTCTGCGCCGAATGCGGCAAACCGAAGCCGGCCGGTGTCCCGCAGTACAAGTGCGACAAATGCGGCTGGGAACCGGCTGATCCGGCACATCCGCCGAAATTCTGCCCCGAGTGCGGCGACCCGTTCAACGACGGCGATCAGATCTAATAAAAACAGATTGCGCCCGCGCAAACGCGCGGGCGCAAATAATTAAGGAGAGAGGAACATGGCAGAGCAGGTGACCAATTACCAATGCCCGGCCTGCACAGGCCCGCTGCACTTTGACAGCGCGACGGGAAAGCTCCTGTGCGACTACTGCGGCAGCAGCTATTCGGTCGAGGACATGGAAGCGCTCTATGCCGGAAAGGACGAAACGGCCGCGCAGGATACCGGCACGTGGGAACATGTGCCGGACGGCTGGGACACGGACGGCATGCAGGCCTACAGCTGCCCGTCGTGCGGGGCGGAGCTTCTGTGCGACGCATCGACGGCCGCGTCGAGCTGCCCCTACTGCGGCAACCCGTCCATTATCCCTGGTCAGCTGTCCGGCGCGCTCCGGCCGGACGCAATCATCCCGTTCCGGCTGGATAAGAAGGCGGCGGTCGACGCGCTCCGCGCGCACTATAAAAAGAAGCCGCTTCTGCCGAAGGCCTTTTCGGCGCAGAACCAGATTGAGAAGATCCAGGGCGTCTATGTCCCGTTCTGGCTGTTCAGCGGGGAAGCGGACGCCGATATCAGCTACCGCTGCACGCGCTCCATCACGCACCGCGAGGGCGAGTATGACGTGACCGACACGCAGCATTTTCTCGTCCGCCGCGCGGGGACGGTCTCGTTTGAAAAGGTCCCCGTCGACGCGTCCAGCAAGATGCCGGACGCGAACATGGATTCCATCGAACCGTTCGATTACCGCGAACTGAAGCCGTTCTCCAACGCGTACCTGCCGGGATATCTGGCCGACCGGTACGACGTGGACGTGGAGGCGAGCGCGCCCCGCGCCGACGCGCGCTGCCGCGCGAGCTGCGAGAGTGCGATGACGCAGACCGTCACCGGCTACGCGACCTGCGTGCCGGAGCGGACGCAGATCAGCCTGCACCGCGGGAAGGCGGAATATGTGCTGCTGCCGGTGTGGGTGCTGCACACAAAGTGGAAGGGCAAAGACTATCTCTTCTCCATGAACGGGCAGACCGGGAAGCTGACCGGCGATCTGCCGGTGTCGATGGGGCGGTTCTGGGCGTATTTTGCCGGGATCGCCGGCGGAATGGCGGCTATGCTGTCTGTCCTCCTGTATGCGCTGTAAGGAGGTGCCGGGAGTGAAACGACGGATCTTTTGTCTGGCAGCGGCGCTTCTGGTGCTGCTGGCGCTGTGCGCGCCGGTGCTCGGCGCGGACGGCGGGCAGACGCAGTACATCTATGACGTTGCGGGGCTTCTGTCCGCGGACGAAGCCGCCGCACTGGAGCAAAGCGCACAGCAGGTATCCGAGCGGTACGGCTGCGGCGTCTATGTCGTGACGGTGGACGACTATCAGAATTACTATGAGGCGTCCGACATCGAGCAGTTCGCAGAGCGCGCGTTCACAGACCTTTCTCTCGGCCTTGGCGCGGAGCGGGATGGGATTTTGCTGGCGCTCAGCATGGAGGACCGCGATTACGACCTCTGCGCGCACGGC
Source organism: uncultured Oscillospiraceae bacterium (assembly GCA_934613505.1). Lineage (GTDB taxonomy): Bacteria > Bacillota > Clostridia > Oscillospirales > Oscillospiraceae > CAG-170. The sequence goes on from CAKTTB010000009.1 coordinate 53,867, forward strand.
GATCTTGCAAATTATGCGTTTACGGACTATGGCAAGGGCGCTCTCGCCGAGCGCTGGTTCCTGGAGGCGTTCGGGCAGGATGAATGGGCGGCCGGAATGCAGCGCTATCTTGACGGCTGCGAAGCGTATCTGCAGCAGGCGGCGGACGGCGCGCCGTTTGACCGGGGCACTGACCCGGAGCGGCTGGCGGATATCCGCATTCTGAAGGGCATCACGGTCGTGCTGGTGCCGCTTCTGACGGCTCTGGTCGTGTGCCTGATTTTGCGAGGAAAAATGAAGACCGCCCGCGCGCAGACGCACGCGAACGCCTATATCCCGGCAGACGGCGTGCGCATGCGCGAGCAGACGGACCGGTTTTTGACCGTCACGCAGACACGCGTGAAGGTGACCTCGGAAAAAAGCGGCGGGACCAGCGTTAATTCCGGCGGCTTCTCGCACAGCAGCGGAAAATTCTGAAAAACCGACACGGAATGGGCAATCATCCGGCTATCTGTTCATGACGGAAAGCTTTCAGGTTTGTCTGTAGGGGACGATGCCTATCTTCGGCGCTAAGAGCCGCGCTGCGCGCGGTTGCGCCTCGAAACTAGCCTGCGGGCGTCGCATCGTCCCGGCAGAACAGGCTGTTTTTACGAAAGTTTACGGCAAATTCGAAACCTCCCTCGGGCCGATGTGGGCATCGGCCCCTACAAGCAAACGGGGCGGTTTTCTGTCCGAAACGAACAGTGCCGTTTCTTGACAATCTTACGCGCCCGGCTTTCTTCGAAAGCCGGGCGCGCTGCTTGTTATTCGTACAGATACACCCGTGTCTCATACGGGCGGGTGAGGAAGCTGTCGGCGGTGTCGGAGACGGGATAGTTGCTCAGCAGCAGTGTCATGTCGGAAAGCGAGAAGTTGTACGGCGCGCGGAAGCGCACCGGGCGGTCGGTGAAGGAACAGATGACGAGCAGCTTCTGCTCCTTCGTCTCGCGAGCGTAGACATACAGCTCGTTTGAGTTTTTATAGTAGTCCTGATAGCTGCCGTTTTGCACCACGGGCAGGCTCTTGCGCAGGGCAATGGCCTTTTTGTAGAAGTTCAGGATGGAGTCCGGGTCGGCCAGTGCAGCCGCGACGTTGATCTCTCTGTAATTCTCATTGACATGGAACCACGGCGTGCCGCTCGTGAAGCCGGCGTTTTCCTCCGCGCTCCACTGCATCGGCGTGCGGGCAGAGTCGCGCGAGGCGCGGTGGAATAGCTGCAGGCGCTTCTCCTCCGGCCAGTCGGGATGCTGGTTGCGGGTCTGGACATCCTCATACAGGCTCGTGTTGTCCGGGTACCAGTTCGTCATGCCGATCTCCTGTCCCTGATAGATGAACGGCGTCCCCTTGAGGAACAGATAGCAGGCGGCGAGCATCTTGCCGCTCTCCACGCGGTATTTTTCGCTGCCGTAGCGCGAGATGACGCGCGGATGGTCGTGATTTTCCAGATACAGAAGGTTCCATGCCCGGCCGTCCAGCTGCGTCTGCCAGCTGGAAAACGCCCGGCGCAGCCGCCGCAGCGAAAATTTGCGCGGCATGAAATCCGAGAAAAAGCAGTCGGCGCACATGCACTGGAACTGGATCATGAGGTCAATTTCATTCGTGTCGGATTCGGTGATGTAGTCCAGCGCGCGCTGCGGCGTGACGAGCGGCGCTTCGGCGATGGTCATGCAGTCGTAGTTCGCCAGCACGTCGCGGCGGAACTCCTGCAGATATTCGTGGATGTGCGGGCCGTGGTTATAGAACCGGATGCCCTTGCAGACCGGGAACAGGTAGTCGTTCGGCAGACCCTGCCGCTTGGAGATAAACGTGATGACGTCCTCCCGGAAGCCGTCCACGCCGAGATCGAGCCAGAATTTGAGGATCCTCCGGACCTGCTCGCGCACGAGCGGGTTGTCCATATTGAGATCCGGCTGCCGCACGGCGAACAGGTGCAGATAATATTCCTGCCGCAGATCGTCCCACTGCCATGCCTTGCCCTCGAAGAGACTGTCCCAGTTATTCGGCAGCTTTCCGTCCGGCCGGGCGGGCCGCCAGATATAAAAATCCGTATACGGCTCGATGCGGCGGCGCGATTTCTGAAACCATTCGTGTGCGTCGCTGGTGTGGTTGACCACCAGATCCATGATGAGCTTCATCCCGCGCGCATGCAGGCCGTCCAGAACGACCTGAAAGGCCTCCATCCCGCCGTATTCCGGCGCAATATCCATGTAATCGGAGATATCGTAGCCGCAGTCCACGCCTGGCGACGGGTACAGCGGCGAAAACCAGACGCCGTCCACGCCAAGCCCCTGCAGATAGTCCAGCTTTTCATATACGCCCCACAGATCGCCAAGTCCGTCGCCGTTTCCGTCGTAAAAGCTCCGGGGCCAGATCTGATAAAATACTTTGTTTTTGTACCAACGTGTGTGCTCCATACCGGTTCTCCCATATCCTCCAAATTGGTTTCCATAACAACGTTATTATTGTAACATAACCGGCGAATTTCGCCATATGGAAACCTGAACAGATTTTCCGTTCCGCTTTCGTCAAAAATTGACACTTGCAGGGATACGGGTGCGGGCATACAATAATAAAAATCCCCCATGACACAGCGGCGTCATGGGGGATTTTGAATGTGACAGGGTTCGTTTTTTGTAAAGCAGTGCGTGATACGTACTGACCATGTTCGGTGCTGCGTTACGCCCTCACGGTGCCGTCGGCGTTGAAGACGGGGAGCTTGCCGAGGTAGGTGATGTCCGGGCGGTTCTGCGCCTCGCCCTCGGCCAGGACGGCCATGCGGCCGGCGACGGTGCCGCCTGCCTTCTCGACCAGTTCCTCCAGCGCGTGCAGCGACTCGCCAGTGGAGATGACGTCGTCGACGATGAGGATCTTCTTGCCCCTGATTTTATCGGCTTCCTCGCCGGACAGATAGAGGTCCTGATCGTGCTGGGTCGTGATGGAGCGGACGGTCACGTGCAGGGGATTGGTCAGGTAGACCTTGAGACCCTTGCGGGCGACAAAGTATTCGCTTGCGCCGGACTGACGGGCCATCTCGTGAATGAGCGGGATGCTCTTGGCCTCGGCGGTCAGCAGGTAATCATAGTCCTTGGGCGCGCGGGCCAGCAGCTCACGCGCGCAGGCGACGGTGATCTCCGCGTCGCCGAACATGACGAATGCGCCGATGTACAGATCGTCGGATACCTTACACAGCGGAAGCTCGCGGTCGAGACCCGCGATGTTCATCTTATATTTCATGCAGAACGTTCTCCTTCATGCGCTTGTCGCGTTTTTCCAGATAAATATTATACTTCCGGCTGCAGCGGTTGTCAATTCCTTATGCAAATTGTTATATTTTCGCCATCGGCGAACAAAATAGAATTTTTGTGCAGTTCCGTGAATTTTTCGTGAACTTTTTGTCGTTGGCACCTCTTGTTTTTGGGGCGGCTTTCTTTTATAATCATATCTGTCAGAAAGTCAGGCGTCCTGAAAATCTTTCAGGACGCCGCCAAGAAAAGAAAGGAAGGATATTTTTTATGAGCAACTTCTTCAAGGTCAAGGAGCATGGCTCGACCGTCCGCACCGAGATCATGGCCGGTGTCACGACGTTCATGGCAATGGCCTACATTCTGATGGTCAATGCCGGCATGTTCGCCAGTCTCGGCACTGTGAGCTACGGCGCGATCTACATCGCGACCGCCATCTCCGCCGTCATCGGCACAGTCCTCATCGGCCTGCTGTCGAACCTGCCGCTCGCGCAGGCCTCCGGCATGGGTCTGAACGCATTCTTTGTCTACACTGTCTGCTTCACCTTCGGCCTGAGCTATGCGAACGCTCTCGTGCTCGTCCTCGTTGACGGCATCGTGTTCGTTCTGCTGACCGTCACCGGCCTGCGCAAGATGATCTTCGACGCCATCCCGGCAGCTGTCAAGACGGCGATCTCCGCCGGCATCGGCCTGTTCATCGCCTTCATCGGCCTGCAGAACGCCGGTATCGTCGTTGACGACGGCGCGACCCTCGTCAACCTCGCTTCCTTCAACGTCTTCTCCGGTGCTGCGACTTGGGCAACCATCTTCCCGATGCTCCTGACGATCATCGCGGTCTTCGCCATCGGCGCCATGTCCAAGAAGAAGGTCAAGGGCGCTGTCCTGTGGGGTATGCTCGGCGGCGCAGTTCTCTACTACGTCATCGGCCTTATCACCATCCCCGACTTCTATGCGACTGCTGTCGCGCCCAACCTGTCCTCCGACTTCTTCGGCGCGTTCAAGGACTTCGGCACGCAGGCGTTCGGCAAGGTCTTCACGGAAGGCTTTGACTTCAGTCCGTACATTGCCGAGCACGGCATGAGCAACTTCATCGTCATGTTCCTCACCACCATGCTGGCATTCTGCATGGTCGACATGTTCGATACCCTCGGCACGCTGTACGGCGCATGCGCAGCCGGCAACATGCTGACCAAGGACGGCAATGTCCCCAACATGGACAAGGCCATGCTGGCTGACGCTGTCGCCACCTGCTGCGGCGCTGTCTGCGGCACCTCCACCGTCACCACGTTCGTCGAGTCCTCCGCAGGTGTTGCCGAGGGCGGCCGCACCGGTCTTGCCTCCATGGCGACCGCGGCTCTGTTCTTTATCGCGATGTTCCTCGCGCCTGTCGCGCAGCTCATCCCGACCTACGCCTGCGCCGCGGCTCTCATCTATGTCGGCGTTCTCATGATGGCGAACGTCCGCTCGATTGACTGGGACGATCCCGCAGCTGCTGTTCCGGGCTTCATGACCGTTGCGTTCATGCCGCTGACCTACAACATCTCCTACGGCATCGCTTTCGGCCTCATCTCCTATGTCTTCATCAAGATCTTCACCGGCAAGATCAAGGAAGTCAACGTCGGCACCTGGGTCATCACGATCCTCTTTGCCCTCATGTTCTTCCTCACCCGCTGAAAAAGCACCCCTCCGGGCGCGCCAGACTGGCGCGCCCGGCTTTTATTTTTTCCCTCTTGACTTTTTCGTTCCGATTCGCTATGATACAGTTTCACCAGAAAACAGGGGGCGTTTGCATGGAGAAAAAACCGTATATCGTCGGTGTCGGCGGCGCGAATCTGGATCTCAACGGCGCTTCAAAGGCGGCCATCCGCCTGCGGGACTCCAATCCCGGCCACATCAGCCTGTCCGCGGGCGGCGTGACACGCAACGTGTGCGAAAATCTCGCGCGGCTGGGCGCGGACGTGAAGCTTTTGTCCTGCGTGGGCGACGATGCGTTCGGCAGCTTCATCTGCCAGGCGTGTCAGGACGCGGGCATCGATATTTCCCATCTGAACCGCGTCGCGGGCGTCAGTTCGTCCATTTACCTGTCCATTCTAGACGCCGACGGCGATATGCTGATCGGCATGTCCGACATGACCATCATCCAGGAGCACATGCCGCAGGCTTACCTGCAGGCGCAGAAGGAACTTATCCAGGGCGCGAAGATCATCACGACCGACCCCTGCATGGGCGAGAATGTGCTTCTGCAGCTGCTGGATCTGTGCACGCCGGAGCAGATCGTTTCCGTCGACCCGGTCTCGTGCGCGTATGCGCGCGTGCTGGCCCCGCACATCGGCCGCATCCACACGGCCAAGCCCAACCGCATGGAGCTTGAAATTCTCGCCGGGATGGAGATCCGGTCGGACGAGGATCTGCAGCGTGCGGGCGCGCGGCTCATCGAAAAGGGTCTCAGGCGGCTGTTCGTCAGCCTCGGCGCGGAGGGCTGCTTCTATATGGACCACACCGGTCTTGTCCTGCGGCGGAAGCTCCGCCCGGTCAAGCAGATGGTCAACGCCTCCGGCGCGGGCGACTCGTTTGCCGCCGCCATGCTCTATGCCACGCTGAACGAATGGAGCGTGGAAAAGACGCTGGACTTTGCCATGGCTGCGGGGATCGCCGCGCTGTCGCATGAGCGGACCATCAATCCGAACATGAGCGTTTCGCTGCTGGAAGAGATTCTGGAGGCGCACCGCATTTGAATATGTATACCCATCTGAAAGGAGTTATTCATATGAATCTGAAAGATTATCTGTCTGTTACCCCGGAAATTCAGGAAGCCATCGCCGCCGGCAAGCCCGTCGTCGCGCTGGAGTCCACCATCCTCAGCCACGGCATGCCCTATCCGCAGAACGTGGAGTTTGCCCATAAGGTCGAAGAGATCGTCCGCGCCGAGGGCGCCATCCCAGCGACGACCGCCATCATCGGCGGCAAGCTGAAGGTCGGCCTGAACGCCGACGAGCTGCTCGTCATGTGCAAGGCCGAGGGCGTCGGCAAGGTCAGCCGCCGTGACGTGGCCGTCTATCTGGCTACCGGCCAGACCGGTGCGACGACCGTCGCCACCACGATGATCATTGCTTCCATGGCAGGCATCCGCTTCTTCGCTACCGGCGGTATCGGCGGTGTGCATCGCGGCGCGGAAAAGACCATGGATATCTCCGCCGACCTGCAGGAGCTGGCCAATACTCCCGTCTGCGTCGTCTGCGCGGGCGCAAAGAGCATTCTGGACCTCGGTCTGACGCTTGAGTATCTGGAGACGCAGGGCGTCCCCGTTCTCGGTCTGCGCACGGATGAGTTGCCGGCCTTCTACTGCCGCACCTCCGGCTTCAAGCTGGACTACAACTGCCAGGATGAAGAGACCGTTGCAAAGATCATGAAGGCCAAGTGGGACATCGGCCTCAAGGGCGGCGCCGTCGTCGGCAACCCGATCCCCGAGCAGTACGCGATGGATCCCAATTACATGAACGGCATCATCGACAAGGCCGTTGCACAGGCGAACGCCGAGCATATCCACGGCAAGGCCATCACCCCGTATCTGCTGGCCCATATCAAGGACATGACCGAAGGCAAGTCCTTCGCCGCCAACCTCGAGCTGGCCTACAACAACGCCCACGCAGCAAGCAAGATCGCTGTTGCGTATGCGAAAATGAACTGATTTGAGATCCCCATGGAGCGTATCGGTACCGATACGCTCCATTTCTTATGCCACACCCTTGGCTCTCCCTTTGGGAGAGCTGTCGCCGCAGGCGACTGAGAGGGGCCTTGCCGTCACGTTCCGCATTTCCACTCTCCGTCTTCGCTTCGCTCAGCCACCTCTCCCAAGGGGAGAGCCAAGGGATGCCCGCGCATTCCGGCAGAGGAGGCTTTTTCTGCCTTGGGCTGCCATTGCAGAAGCGGTCGGATTATGATAGAATAAACGCAAATCCAATGCCCGCAGGGGCAGAAAAGGAGCATACTATGACCGTTCTGCACGGCTTCACCTGTACACGCGCGCGGCGCATCGAAGAGCTGGACGCGACGCTGCATGAATACCTCCACGCGGCATCCGGCGCAAGGCTCTGCTGGCTGGAACGCGGGGATGAGAACAAATCGTTCTGTGCGGCGTTCCGGACGCTTCCGTTCGATGATTCCGGCGTCTTTCATATTCTGGAGCATTCCGTCCTCTGCGGCTCACGGAACTATCCGGTCAAGGAGCCGTTCGTCGAGCTGATGAAAGGCTCGCTCAACACCTTTCTTAACGCGCTGACCTACCCGGACAAGACGTGCTACCCGGTCTCCAGCCGCAACGATCAGGATTTTCTGAATCTGATGCGCGTCTATCTGGACGCGGTCTTTTTCCCGCGCATCTATGACAAGCCGGAGATCTTCCGGCAGGAGGGCTGGCACTATGAGCTGCACGACGGGAAGCTGACGCAGAGCGGCGTGGTACTCAATGAGATGAAGGGCGCGTTCGCGGACCCGGATACGCTGCTGGCCAACGCGCTGACCCGCGCGATCTTCCCGGATACGCCGTACCGGTTCGTGTCCGGCGGCGACCCGGAGGCGATCCCCGGTCTGACGTATGAGGCGTTTACCGCCGCGCACAGGCGGTTTTATCACCCGTCCAATTCGTATCTGCTGCTGGACGGCAGCATTGATCCGGACGCGTGCCTGCAGCTGCTGGATACCTATCTGGGCGGCTTCACGGCTATCTGCCCGGACACGCAGATCCGTCCGCAGCCGCCGGTGTGCCCGCCGCCGCAGACCATCGAGTATCAGCTCCCGGCCGGAGAGCCGCTGGAAGAGCGCATGAAGCTCGGCCGCGGCTACGTGATCGGGACGTATGCCGACGATGAGAAAATTTTTGCCGCGCAGATCCTCTGCGACGTGCTCTGCGGCAGCAACCATGCGCCGCTGTGCCGCGCGGTTCTTGAAAAGGGGCTGGCCGAGGATGTAAGCCTTGCCTGCGACGATGAGATGCTGCAGCCGCTGCTGGTGCTGCAGGTACAGAATTTCCGGCAGGAGGATCTGCCGGAGATCGACCGGACGATCCGGGAAACGCTGACGGCGCTGGCCGAGACCGGTCTGGACCACGCGCAGCTCAAGGCGTCGCTCGCGAGCTTTGAGTTCCGCCTGCGCGAGCGCGATTACGGAACGATGCCGCGCGGTCTGGTGTTTATGTTTGAGATCCTGTCCAGCTGGCTCTATGACGGCGATCCCGCTGCCCGGCTGAGCTTCGGCGCGGTGTTTGGGCGCCTGCACGCGGCCATCGAGGACGGATATTTTGAGGCGCTCCTGCGTGAGCTGCTGCTGGAAAATCCGCATACGGCGGAGATCCGGATGCAGCCGTCCGAGACCTGCGGCGCAGAGCGGCAGGCGCGCAGTCAGGCACAGCTGCAAGCCATTCTGGAGGGAATGACGCCGCAGATGCGCGCGGACATACTCGCGCAGCAGCAGACGCTCGCGCAGATGCAGCAGGAGCCGGACAGCCCGGAGGCCCTGCAGACCATCCCGCATGTCCGCCTCTCCGATATCCCGCGTGAGCCGGCGGAGCTGCCGCTTGCGATCGAGCGGGACGGGGCGCTCCTTCTGCACGAGCTGCCGACGGACGGCATTGCGTATCCCGTTTTCTATTTTGCTGCGGACGATCTTTCCGAGGAAGAACTGCCGTATGCGTCGCTGCTGTGTGCGATTTTGTCCCAGCTGCCGACGAAGCATATGGAGGCACTGGAGCTGCAGAAGCAGCTGCGGCTGCTGCTCGGCAGCTTCGCGGTGAGCCTGATGCCGTGTACGAAGTATCAGTCGTCGCAGGAATACCGGCTGTTTGCTGCGGTCTCCTGCAGCGCGCTGGAGACGAAGCTGCCGGAGGCCATGCGCCTGAGCGCGGAGATCCTGACGGAAACGGACTTCTCGGACAAGGCCCGGCTTCTCGAGCTGATCCGCCAGCTGCGCGAGAGCGTGCAGCAGCAGATCGTCGGATCCGGCTCGTCCTTTGCCATGATCCGCGCCTGCGCGGCGCTCAGCCCGGCAAGCGCCTGCACGGAGCTTTGCGGCGGCATCGCCTATTACCGCTGGCTGCGCGAGCTGGAGCAGGACTTTGACGCGCGCGCCGAAGCGCTGATCAACACCTTGCAGACGCTTACGGAGCGGCTGTTTGTAAAAGCGCGCCTGCTCTGTTCCGTGACCGGCACGAAAAAGGCGGCGGAGACCGTCACCGGCACGCTGGACGCGGAGCTTCCCACCGGTCAGCCGGCAGGACCTGCGCAGAAGGCCCGCTGTTTGCAGGCAAAGCACGAAGGGATTGTTATTCCGTCGGATGTATCGTTTGCCGCAGCCTGCGGCGATCTGCATGATGCCGAAGGGGAATACTGCGGGCAGATGCGCATTGCCTGCCATGTCGCGTCCCTCGGCCATTTCTGGAACGAGATCCGCGTGCAGGGCGGCGCGTACGGCACCGGCCTTCTGGTGCGCGAGACGGGGCTTGTCAGCGCGTACACCTACCGCGATCCGGACTGCGCACGCTCGCTGCAGACCATCGGCCAGACGGCGGACTATCTGCGCGCGCAGGCGGCGGAGGGAACGCCGCTGGACGTCAATATCATCGGCGCCATCAGCGACGCCGAGCCGCTTCTGTCCCCGCGGCTGCAGGGCGCGGTTTCTGACACGCGCCTTCTGAAGCGCATCACGCAGACCAGCCGCCGCCAGCTGCGGCACGAGATGCTGGATACCCGGCCGGAGGATCTGGCCGGCTGCGGAGAAAAGATCGGAGCGGCACTGGAAGCGGGCGCTGTCTGCGTCCTCGGCCCGCGCGAGCAGCTGGAGGCCTGCGGCAATCTGGACCTGCAGACGCTCTGAGGCAGAGCCCGGTATTTTTCAAAAAATCCGCAAAAAATAAAAAAGGGACTTGCATTTTTCCCCCGACTGTGCTACTATAGTGGGGCGTTGAGAAAGCGTGGTATGCGCCGGTAGCTCAGTTGGATAGAGTGACTGGCTACGAACCAGTAGGTCGGGGGTTCGAGTCCCTTCCGGCGTACCAGAAACGCGGTTGATGAAAATCAGCCGCGTTTCTATTTTTTTATGCAATTGCCCTCCTCGCGGCTTTGCCGGAGGAGGGCAGGCGTGTCACTGCATGGTGGACGAAATGGACTGGATGGCCTTTTCGGCCTCATGCTGGATGGTCTTGGCGGCCTGTTTGGTCATGCGGTAGGCGTCGCTGCTCTTGGGCAGCATCATGACGCCCAGCGCGCCGGCGGCCATGCCGGCGCCCATGGTCAGAAGAAAGCTGCGTACCTTCATATGCGTCCTCCGGACCGTCAGCGGACGGTCGTGCCGGCAGTGCTGCCGGTCATGTGCTGACCGGATGTGCCGGCATAGCCGCCGGTGTAGCCATTGGTGCTGCCCGGCTGATAGGAGCCGTTGTACATACCGTTATAGGTGCCGGCATAGCCGTTGGTGCCGTTGACATAGCCGTTGCGGGTGGTCGAGACGTTCGAATAGCCGTCGTAATACGGCTGCGTCGCCGCGCAGGCGGTCAGCATGACGGCGAGCATCAGCGCCGCCAGCAGCAGGATCAAGCCTTTTTTCATAAAAATTTCCTCCTTCGTTGCGAATGATATCGCTGCCGGTAGTATCTGCGCGCGGCGCGCGCGGTATGCTGTGAGTTTTTTACAGGACACAATTTGACGAAAAATCGATAAAAGCGTATTGAAAGTTTTTCGATATGCCTGTATAATGAAAATCAGATAAAAAACAAAGAAAAAAGGAGAACTTCCATGAAAAAACTGTCCATCAAAAAGGGCGTGCAGTGCATGGCATGTCTGGAGTGCGTCCGTGCATGTTCCAACGCGTATTACAAGGAGTTCCATCCCGATAAGGCATGTCTGCAGATCGTGCAGCGCAAGGACGCGGTGCGTCCGATGGTCTGCGTGCAGTGCGGCAAGTGCGCCGAGGCATGTCCCGCGGGCGCGATCACGCAGAACCCCAAGGGCGTCTGGATGATCAACCGCAAGACCTGCACCGGCTGCGGCAAGTGCGCCGAGGCATGTCCTTTCGGCCTGATCGTCAAGGACGAGAACACGCCGTATTCCACCAAATGCACCGCCTGCGGCATCTGCGTCAAGGCATGTCCCATGGAGCTGCTGGAGATCGTGGAGAAGTAAAAAGTCCATAAAAAAGACGGACAGTGAGCGCTGTCCGTCTTTTTGCTTGCGAGAACCGGCCCGGACAGATCTCTGTCCGGGCCGGTTCTTTTGGGGGGAACGAGGGTCAGTTCAGAATATTCACACAGAAACGGTGCAGGATCGCGGCGGCCTGTAAACGGTTGGCCGGGGCGTCCGGCAGGAGGCTGCCGCCAAAGCCGTACAGAACGCCTGCGCCGCAGGCCCACTGCATTGCGGGGATGGCGTATTCGGAGAGGGAAGCGAAGTCCTCATAGCTGAGGATGTTCGTGTTCTCGCCGACGCTGACGTCCAGACCCTTATAGACGGCGTAGCGGTACAGGATGGCTGCCAGCTGCTCGCGGGTGATGCTGGCATCGGGCGCGAAAATGGTGCTGCTGTGGCCGGTGACGATACCGTTGGCTGCGGCCCAGGTGATCGCGCGCTCGTAATACGAGCCGGAGGCGACGTCCGTGAACGGGCAGTCACGCGAGATGGAAGGCTGACCCTCCATGCGGTACAGGATCGTGACGATCATGCCGCGCGTGGTGCTGCCGTAGGGGGCGAAGCGCGTAGCCGAGACGCCGTTCATCAGGCCGGTTTCATAGACATAGCGCACATCGTCAAAGAACCAGTCGCCGCGGCCGACGTCGGTAAAGGGCAGCTCCCGCGTGCTCCAACCGGCGTAGACGGTCGTGTTTTCATACAGCTTGATGGAGGTGACGCGCCTTGTGAGCGTTTTGTCACTGTACCAGCCGGTGAAGTCATAGCCGGTGCGGGTGGGCTGGTATTTTGCAAGCGTCAGATCGACGACGGTGCCGTGGCGCTCGTTCACGTTGGTGATCTTGCTGCCGCCGTTGGATTCAAAGACCAGCGTGTAATAGGTCGGGCCGCCGCCGGTCTTGGGAAGGACCTTCGTTTCAGTGTAGCCGCAGACGGAGCAGGTGCGCGCCTTTTCGCCCTCCTCGCGGGAGGTGGGGCGCTTGGTCACGACCCAGTCGCCGAACGTGTGCGCGGCCTTTGCGACGGTGATCAGGCCGCAGCAGGTCCATGCCTGCTCGTGGTGCGTCTCGGTGATGTCCCATGCCAGTTTGCCGGTGTGATGGCTGGGATCCTTTGCGCCGTATGCGCTGCCGCAGACCGTGCAGACAGCCTTGTTCGTGCAGTCTGCCGTGCCGCCGGTGCAGTCGCCGGTCTCGGTATGCGAGGCATCGCGCTTACAGGTGCGGGTGTGCGTGCCGTTGCCGTTGGACGTCCAGGCACCAAAATCATGGCCGAGCGCGGCGAGGGTCACATCCTTGGTCGAGCCTGCCGTTGCCCAGTCGGCCGCAAAGGTCGCTACGGCCTTGCCGAGGCCGGGTTCCAGACAGGTCGGCGCTTCTTTGACGGAATAGTCTGCCGTGACGGTCTCGGTCTCCACGTGCGTGTCAGTATTCTTGCAGACGCGCTTCGCAGTGCAGTCGTAGCCGTCCTCAGTTTTTGTCCAAATGTATTCCGTTTCGCCCCAGCTGTGGCCGGTGGCGGGAAGGGTGACAGTTTTGGTCTGCGCGGGGAAGCCATAGGCGGGAGAGAACGTTGCGGTATACGTGCCAGTGCCTGTATTCAGGCAGGTCGGTGCCGTCGTCACGGCGTAGGACACAGTTGCGATTTCTGCGACATCTGTGCTGCATCTTTGGCATACTTTCGTTGCAGAGCACATGTAGTCGTCGCCGGTCGAGGCCCAAATGTAGTTCGGTTCGCCCCAGTCATGACCGAGGACATTGCCGGAGGTGAAAGTTGCTTCATCGGCGGTTCCTTCGGAACTCTTGCCGCAGACTGTGCAGGACTTGTAGTAGACAGCCTTTTCCGTACAGGTGGCGGCGGACTTGAGGTATTCCTCGGCGGCTTTTTCAGCAGTGAAGCTGTGCGGGGCAAAATCGCCGGATTCAAATATCTCACTGTCGCTGGCGCTGACTTCGCCGCAGGTGCAGGATTTGTAGTAGACAGCCCGCGCCGTGCAGGTCGCGGCGGATTTCAGTGCTTCCGGTTTAACAACTTCCTGTGTGTAGCTGTGATAATGGATGAGCTGTGCTTCGATTTCATAGCCGCAGTCGGTGCACAGGATCGGATATTCTTCGGTCGCGTGCCCCTCGTGGTCGGGCGTATGCGGGAGGATCGTGTCATGCGCGCCGCAGTTCGTGCAGAGGTGTGCGTGGCCGGTTTCATCCTGATAGCCCCATGCGGCAGCGAAATCATGCGGGGCGAGATCGCCGTATTCCCTGCCGCAGGTTGAGCAAACAGCTCTTTGCGTGCAGGTGGCTGTGCCGTCATGTGCGCCTGCTTCTTCTTTTACATGGCAGCAGGAATACTCTTTCCAGTGTTCCGTGCTGTCGCTCTGCCATTCGCCAAGCGTGCCGCTATGGTTGTTGGGGTCATATTCGCCGTATTCATTGCCGCATTTCGCGCAGAGGGCCTTTTTGTTGCAATAGGCTGTACCGCCGGTGTGGACATGGGCCGCGCCGGATTTCAGCTCCAGCTTTTTATCCGCATTGTATTCCACATGGTAGCCGGCGTCATCGGAGAAGAAGTAGTCAGAATAGTCCGTTTCGCTTGCGGTGGAAAATGCTGTAGCTTTTTTGGTCGAAACGCCGATATTCGCGCCGCTGGTGAGGGTTCCAAGTTTGATGATCGGCAGATCGCCGCTGTTCGTGAATCCATGTGACAGAAACAGGTTATCGGTGCTTGTCGTTACCGCACCTGTTTTCACATCGGTGTATGTCCGGGTGTTTCCGGTAATGACAGGGGAACCGGAGATGCTGATCTTGCCGACGCCGAGCCATTTGTTGCTTTCCACGTATACACCGCCGCCGTAGTGGGCTTCGTTTACATTGATCGTGTTTTTGGTGATCGTGCCGCCGTACAGATTCAATGTGCCGTTTGTATTCACAAAGATACCGCCGCCGTCACTGGTGGCTGTGTTCTCGGTGATCGTGCCGCCGTACATGTTCATCGTGCCAGCACTTACATTAACGCCGCCGCCGTAGGATCTATTGCCATTTCTCAGTGTTCCGCTGTACATGTTGAAAGTGGCATTTTCGCCGGAAACCAGGACACAGCTGGTTTTTCCTGCACTTCTGGAAATTGTGCCGGTTTTTTCTGTGCTGCAATCACACAGATAGAGTGTGGTATTGTTGTTAAGCGTGACCTGATATTCATCGAACGTGATTCTATGCCCGTTCAGGCACAGGTAGAGCGTTTTGCCCTCCGGCAGATATAAGCGATCCAGTGTTATGTTATTCGTCAGATAAGCGTAGATCACGTCGTCGGATTTGAGAATCTGTTTAAGGGAACTCGCGTTATTGTAAGCCGTGTAGGTCACGTCCTCGTGGCTGGTATGATCGCCCGCGTTGACAGAGCCGCCGCAGTAGCAGTGGGTGTGTGCGGCGGCAGGAAGCGCTTCGTGTTCGTGCATGTCCCCGGCCAGCGCCGCCGTGGGCAGGAGCGTCAGCACCATGCAGACAAGGAGCAGGACGCTGAGCAGTCGTTTTTTCATAGGGTCATCCTCGCTTTCGTTGCGTGCCTTTTCCGTACTCCATGGAAAAGGGAAAGACAGCGGGAGCGATGCACGGGGATATCCCCGTGCAAGGGAGTACTCCCTTGCAATACGACCTGCCAATTATTACATGGCACGTGTGCCAATATTATACCAGAAACGAGCCGCAAAAGCAAGAGGGTAAAGAAAAATTCCTGCCGCGCACGAGCGGTGCGCGGCAGGGGATTATGGATGCAATTACGCCTTTTTCTTCTCGATCGCGCGGATGACGAACAGAACGGCGAGCATCAGGGCGAAGCTGACGATCCAGGTGATGTACACATTCTGCACGAAGCCGGCAACAATGAAGCCGATAAAGCTGACGATGGCGACGGTCACGGCGTAGGGCAGCTGTGTGGAGACATGGTTCAGATGCTCGCACTGCGCACCGGCGGAAGCCATGATGGTCGTGTCGGAGATGGGGGAGCAGTGGTCGCCGCAGACAGCGCCCGCGCAGCAGGCGGAGATGCCGATGATGAGAAGATTGCTGTCAGCGGGGAAGACGGCGGTAACGATCGGGATCAGGATGCCGAAGGTACCCCAGCTCGTGCCGGACGCGAAGGCCAGAATGCAGGCCACGATGAAGATGACGGCAGGCAGCATGCTGTAGAGGCTTGCGGAGGCAGCAAACATGAGATCATGGACATAGACGTCCGCGCCGAGGGAGTTGATCATGGCCTTCAGCGAGACGGCCAGCGTCAGGATGATGATCGGCGGGACCATGGCGATGAAGCCCTTGGGGACGCAGGCCATGGCTTCCTTGAAGGACAGGACCTTGCGGGCGACGAGATAGATGACCGTCAGAAGGAGCGCGATCAGACCGCCCCAGGGCAGGCCGATGAACGCGTCGGTGTTGCCGAAGGCGCCGATGAAGTCGCCTGCGTAGTCCGCAGAGCCGGAAGCGTCAGCGCCGAAGAAGCCGCCGACGTAGATCATGCCGAGCGTGCAGGTGACGATCAGGATAACGACCGGGAGAATGAGGTCGATGACGCGGCCCTTGGGATTGACGGTCTCGCCCTCTTCGCTTTCCAGCGCGGACAGCTCGCCCTGCGCGGCCTTCTTTTCGAATGCACGCATGGGGCCGTAATCGAACTTCATGGCGACGAGCGCGATGATGAACACGAACGTCAGAAGTGAATAGAGGTTATACGGGATGGCGCGGACGAACAGCTCGATGCCGCTCATGCCGGTGTTGAGATCCTCCGCCGTGGAGGAGACAGCCGCCGCCCAGGAGGAGATCGGCGCGATCATGCACACGGGCGCGGCCGTGGCGTCGATGAGGTACGCCAGCTTCGGGCGGGAGATCTTGTGGCTGTCGGTGACCGGGCGCATGACGGAGCCGACGGTCAGGCAGTTGAAATAGTCGTCAATGAAGATGAGCACACCCAGCACGAACGTCGCGATCTGCGCGCCGGCGCGGGTCTTGATGTGCGTTTCTGCCCAGCGGCCGAACGCGGCGGAGCCGCCCGCGGCGTTGACCAGCGCGACGATGATGCCCAGCAGTACGAGGAACAGGAAAATACCGGCGTTGCCGGACAGGGCGGAAATGAGACCGTCATTCACGATGGTATCCAGCGTGGCGACGGGCGCAAAGTTGCAGGTAAACAGCGCGCCGACCAGAATGCCGACAAACAGGGCGCTGTAGGCCTCCTTGATGATGAGCGCCAGGACGATGGCGATGATCGGCGGCAGCAGCGACCAGGCCGTGTTGGCCAGCGGCTGACCGTTTGCACACCGGACGCCCGCGATGATCATCAGGACAATGAACACGACGGCGGCGATCACGGTAACGATCGCGTTGGAACGGGATTTCTTCATGATCTTCTCTCCAATCAATAAAAATTGCGTCATGATATTCGTTATCATGACGCAACATAAACCGATATGCCCGTACATGACAGCTCTCCACTTGCGTGACAGTCCAGAAGATCTTTTCCTCTGGCCCAGGTACCCTCGCCGCAGGAACGGCGGACGGCCCTTCGGCGGCATTCCCTTTCCGATGCCCGGTTCCTGCCGGGAAAACGCATCGTACTCCTGTTTGCCGCGCCTCTATCATAACTGCCCACCATTATACAGATACTTCCGGAAATGTCAACAGGTTTGTGAATAAAATTTGAACAATTTTGCGGGTTTATGCATTCGCATGCCGAATAGTGGCGGATCACGCCTGCGGCGCATACGATAGGGCGGGAGGGAAGTAGCATGTTTTCCTATCTTTTTACATTCCGCAGCCTGACGGCGGTGCAGTCGGGCCGGAATGATCTCTACCGGGCCGGGATCGAGACCCGGATCCAGCGTGCGCCGCAGGAGGTGTCGAGCCTTGGCTGCGCGTGGGCGGTGCGCGTGCCGGCGGCGGATGGACTCCGGGCGGCGGCGCTTCTGCGCGCGGCGCTCCGGCCCATCTCCGGGGTCTACCGGCTGCACCCGAACGGATATCTCGAGGAGGCGGCGCTGTGATCTATCTCGATTCCGGTGCGACCACGCTCCAGAAGCCGCCTATGGTCGCCTATCGCGTGCAGAGCGCCATGCGCAGCTGCGCCACGCCGGGCCGCGGCGGCCATGCGCCCGCCATGCGGGCGGCAGAAGCGGTCTATGACTGCCGCGTGCTGGCGGGGCAGCTGTTTGACGCGCCGCCGGAGCAGGTCGTTTTTACGATGAACGCGACGCACGCGCTCAATCTTGCCATCAAGACGCTCGTCCGCCCGGGCGACCGCGTGGTGATCTCGGGCTTTGAACACAACGCAGTCACGCGGCCGCTGTACCACATCGGCGCAGAGACCGCCGTCGCCGGGACACGGCTGTTTGACCCGGAGGATACGCTCGAAAGCTTCCGCAAAGCTGTGACGGCGGACACGAAGGCCGTCGTCTGCACGCATGTGTCGAACGTGTTCGGCTATATTCTGCCGCTTGACGAGATCGCGGCTCTGTGCCGCGAGCGGCAGGTGCCGCTGATCGTCGATGCGTCGCAGTCGGCGGGGCTTCTGCCGGTGTCGCTGCGCGAGCTGGACGCGGCGTTTCTCTGTATGCCGGGGCATAAGGCGCTCTATGGCCCGCAGGGCACGGGACTTCTCGTCTGCGGCCGGACGCCGGAGACGCTTCTGGAGGGCGGCAGCGGCAGCGCTTCGCGGCTGCCCGACATGCCGCCGGAGCTGCCGGAGCATGCCGAGGCCGGGACGCAGAACGTCTGCGGCATCTGCGGTCTTGCCGCCGGGCTGCGGTTCGTTTCGCAGCGGACGCCCGAGAAGCTTCTGGCGCACGAGGTGCGATTGCGTGAGCGCTTCTGCGCGGCGCTGGACGATGCGGATGGGCTGGAGCTGTTCTGTGGGGCGGCGCAGAGCGGTACGGTCTGTCTGCGCGCGGCGGGCTGCGACTGCCAGACCTTCGCGGCGAAGCTGGCGGAGCAGGGGATCTGCGTGCGCGCCGGCCTGCACTGCGCGCCGCTGGCGCACGCTTCCGCCGGGACGCTGCAGACCGGCACCGTCCGCCTGAGCCTGTCCGCCTTCAACACCGAGCAGGAGCTTTTGCACACCGCCGCCGTCTGCCGGAAGATCCTGCAGGATTGACAACAGGCTGCCGAAACCTTCACTGTTGGTTCGCAGACGGGATTCATCTGATTTGTCCGTAGGGGTCGATGCCCATCTTCGGCGCTAAGAGCCGCGCTGCGCGCGGTTGCGCCTCGAAACTAGCCTGCGGGCGTCGCATCGTCCCGGCAGAACAGACCGTTTTTACGAAAGCTTACGGCAAATTCGCAACCTTTCTCGGGCCGATGTGGGCATCGGCCCCTACAATTGCGGATGCGGTGCTGTGCGTTTTTTTGGGAGAAGGTGCAGAATCGGAATAAATGTGCTATGCTGTATCCATCAAACAAAAGGAGCCAGCCCATGAACTATACCACGTTTGAACAGATGGAGACCAGCCCGCTTGTGCGGCAGAAGGAGGAACCGGCGCAGCAGTATATGGAGCGGATCTTCCGCGTGGCCTGCGGCCCGGCGGAGGGCGGACAGGACCGGCCGGTCCGCGTCAACGACATGCTGGAGCCGGAATTTGTCTCCTGCAGCGCCGAAGAGCAGACGCTGGAGCTGCGATTCCCGCTGAACGAGTGGATGCTGAACCCGATGGGGACGATGCACGGCGGCATTATCGCGACGACGGTCGATCTGACCATGGGGTCGCTGACGCGCTTCTACCGCCATACCGGCACGATCTCGACTGTGACGCTGGGGTTGAGCTACATGCGCCCGGTCCGCGCGCGCGGGTCCGTCACGGTGCAGGCGCGCATGGAAAAGCTGGGACGGAGCGTCGCGTTTCTGAACGCGCGCGTGTTTGATGCGGACGGCCGTCTGTGTGTGACGGCCACCGCGAGCTTTATGTAATTGTTTTTACAGGAGGCAGTACAAATGAAAAAAGCATTGGTAGCCTATTTTTCGGCCAGCGGCGTGACCGCAGGTCTTGCAAAGACGCTCTGCGGCGCCGTTGACGGCGATCTCTACGAGATCAAGCCCGCAAAGGCCTATACCGCGGCGGATCTCAACTGGAACGACCCGACCAGCCGCAGCACCATTGAGATGAAGGACAAGCAGGCGCGGCCCGCCATCGGCTCCGCGCCGGTGGATACGGCGGCCTATGACGTGATCTTTGTGGGCTTCCCGATCTGGTGGTACGAGGCGCCGCGCATCGTGCAGGCGTTTCTGGAGCAGTGCGAGCTGACCGGCAAGACTGTCGTCCCGTTCGCCACGTCCGGCGGCAGCGCCATGGGCAAGACCGCGGAGATCCTGAAAAAGAGCTGCCCGGGCGCGACTGTTCTGCCCGGCAAGCGCCTGAGCGCGTCTGCGTCCGCCGAAACGCTCCGCACGTGGGTGGATACGCTGAACCTGTAAAGCAGCTCAGCCCTCCGTGGGCGGAGAGAACACGCTGCGGCGGAACTGCGTCGGCGTCATATGGCAGAAGCGCTTGAAGCATTTGCCGAAATACGCTGTGTCGGAAAAGCCGGTGGCGAGCGCGATCTGCGTGACGGTGTCCGACGTTTCTGTCAGCAGCCGCTGGGCGAAGCTGAGCCGGTATTCGAGCAGATAGTCCGACGGCGTGGTCCTGAGCAGCCGCTGGAAGCAGCGCAGCGCCTCGCGCTCGCTGATATGCGCGCTCGCGGCGATCTCCGCTGCGGTGATCCGCTCAGGATAATGCTGATGAATAAAGGAGAGCATCGACCGGATGCGCGCCTGCCCGTAAAGCGGCGCGGGCTCCGCGTGCGGGCTGCTTTCCCGGATGTTCTGCAGCAGAAGCAGCCAGCATTCGCCGAGCAGGCTCCGCGTCTGAAATTCCGTGTCCGGCAGCGCTTGCAAGTCATGCAGCGCCCGTAGCTTTTGCAGTAGCGCCTGCCCGGACGGCTGCGAGGGGCGGATGATATGGACCTCGAGCTGCTGGTTTTTCAGGATCGGATACAGGTATTTGCATTCGAACCGGCTGTGGAAATGCCCGCCGAGGAAGACCGGATGAAAGATATGATTGATCTCCCGCACCGGCGTACCGGGGCGGGCATTGTACTTACGGTCCATGACGTTGGTGTTGATGAAGAAGCCCTCGCCGGCATGGATCTCATAGTCGGCATGCAGCGTTTGGATGACGCTCGCGCCGCATTCGAGATACCCGAGCTCCAGCTCCTCATGCCAGTGCCACGGGACGACGAAATCCGTCAGATCGCGCCGGTGCATGCAGTATGGATACGCATCGGTCATCCCGGCGATTTTTTCGATCTGATATGCATCGGTCTCAAAGCTTGCGTTCTGGTTCATGAAAAAGGCCTCCTGCCTGCGGAAACAGTATGATCATACCGTATCCGGCGGAATTTTTCTATTTTAGGACTGAATCATCAGAGAATTTTCGAACATATCGTGCTAAAATTTTAATATCACGCAAGCGTGGAAGTCAAAGAAAGGAAGGGTATCAGAATGGAACGGGTAAAATGGGGCGTTATGGGAACGGCGTTTATCTGCCGCAGGAGCACGCTTCCGGGCATGCTGCAGGCGGAAAACTGCGAGCTGTATGCCATCGCGGGACGCAGCAGGGAAAAGGCAGAGCAGTTCCAGAAGGAATACGGCTTTGCCGTCTGCTACGGCAGCTATGACGAGCTGCTGGATGATCCGGCGGTGCAGGCGGTCTATATCCCGCTGCCGAACACCATGCACTACGAATGGACGATCAAAGCGCTCAAAAAGGGCAAGCATGTCCTCTGCGAAAAGCCGCTCGCGCCGACGGCGGAGCAGGCCGCGCAGATGTTCCGGACTGCCCGCGAAAACGGCGTGCTTCTCATGGAGGCCTTTGCCTACCAGCACAGCCCGTATATCGCGGCCATCCGGCAGGAGATCGAGGATGGGACGATCGGGGAGCTTCAGTATATGGAATCCGCGTACATGACGTCGGACTACGATCTGCAGAACATCCGCATGCGCAAGGAGACGCTCGGCGGCTGCACGTACGATCTCGGCGTGTATAACACGAGCCTGATCCTGCGCCTGCTGGGGCAGGATCCGGAGCAGGTGCATGCCTCCGCGTGCTTCTCGGCGCAGGGTGTGGACAAGCTGACGTCGGTCGTGCTGGAATTTTCCGGCGGCCTGCGGGCGAGCTTCACCTGCGGTATGGTCCTTGCGACCGAGCAGGAGCGGCATATCGACCGCTTTACGGTCTGCGGCAGCAAAGGCTCCATCAGCGGCAACCGGTTCGAATTTAACGGCGACGGCGATCTGAGCTATATGATCACGCTGGCCGACGGAACGAAGACCGTCCGCCACATCTCCACGCCGCAGAATTACCGGCTGGAGGTCGAGCAGCTTGGCCGCTGCATCCTGTGCGGCGAGCAGCCGGCCGTCACGGAGGCCTTCTCCATGGCAAACGCACGCATCGTCGACCGCATCCTGCAGGAGATCGGCTATTAAAAACAGAGAAAGCTTCCAAAAGCGCCCGGCGGTGAGCCGGGCGCTTTTGACTTACATGGGGGTCAGCTTCAGATAATCGTCCAGCGTACCGTCGTTCAGGCAGCATTCGATGATCTGCCTGCCCAGCTCGTCCAGTTCCTGCGTCAGATACTGCCGGATCTCCGATTTGAAGAAGTCGGTCAGGATCTTCGCACCGGCGTCGTAGCCCTTCGCGCCGAGCTTCGACTGCGTCTCGGGGCGCAGGAAGGTCTGGCGGACATACTGGCCGTCGAGCTTCATGTCGACGAGCGCATAGCCGAACAGCGGGCACCTCGCGGGCGTCAGATGCTTGGGCTTCACCTCGCCGTTGTGCCGCGCAAGATATTCGCGCGCGACCCACTCGCTCATGAAGCCGATGTTGTATGCGCCGATATGCTGGTTCGGGATGAGGACGTTCAGCGTCTTCGGGCAGTTCAGGATCTGCCGCAGCAGAAGATTCGCCTGCGTCACGCGCAGACCCGTCGCGAACGGCCAGTAGGAGCCGACGCCCTCACTCTTCATACTTCCGCCGCCGTCGACGATGCTTGGGTTCTTGAACCCGCGCGGCGACACCAGCCGCCACAGCCACGCGAGCGACGGCGGAATGATATGAAGAAGACCCATCACGCCGTAGTTCGGCTGCTCCGCCGTGGACGGCGGCATGCGGACACCGAAGCTGCGGATATCCACCGGGATCGGCTCCCGGGGGGCGATGTGTTCGATCATGTCGCGCGGAATAATGACGCGCGGGTTCGGGCACGGCTGCCCGTTGGAGTCCTTCACGTGCTCCCAGATGAGGCACGTCGCGCCCGGCACACCGTCCATGTTGAAAAACAGGAGGGGTCTTGACGGGTGGATGGACGCCTTTTCGTAGATGGGGTTATTGCCGTAGGCGTGCAGGCTGTCCATGCGCAGGAACCAGCCCGCTTCCGCGTCCACGATCTGCAGCTTGCCGCTGGCAGGATCCTGATACGCGGTATGGGCGATGGCCATATCGTCGGAGATGGGGGAGATGCTGCACGATTCGCGCAGATCAAGATAATATTTTTCGCCGGTGATCACATGCGTGCCGAGGAGCAGACGCCCGTCCGGCTCACGCTTGAAATCCTCGAGCATTTCGCTCTTGCCGCCGCCGGACGCGCCCTCGTGCATGAAGACCGTCTCGTTTTCATACGGCGTCTCAACGAGCGCGGACGACGCGTGGCAGCAGACCCAGCCCTCGTGCTCGCCGATGTCGAGCAGCACGGAATAGACGCCCTTCTTGGCCGACGGGCCGGGATAGAGGTTATACGCGAAGACCTCATGCAGTGTTTCGCTGCGGCTGTGGACGACGACCTGTTTGCCGTCAAAATGCGTGTGGCGGAACGGCGGCGCGACGTAGATGATCGCGCGCGGGGTGTAATTTGCGGGGATATCCTGAATGGCGATGAAGCCCTGCATGTTGGCAAGCGCCAAGGCAAAGAACGCCGCGTTTGCCGGGCAGACGAGCAGGCTGTCATACCCGTGCGCGGGATCGCCCGCCTTGAACGGCAGCAGGATCACGCGCTGATCGGAGAACCAGTCCATTGTCTCCTGCCGGAGCTTTGCAAACGGATAGCCAAAGCGCGCTTCAAAGCGCGGCTTGTCGGTCGGAAGACTATCGCCGATGACCATGGAATTGGGGTCGCGGCGGCGCATGTAGTCCTCCATGAAGTTGACGGACGCACCATTTTTGCAGCGGATGACCTCCGCCTCCTTGACTGTGCCCTTGCCGACGATGTTGTAGACCACATCGTAGCGGGACGAATGCGTCGGGCCGAAGACCAGCTCGTCCAGCTCCTCCTGCGTCTCGATATACGCGATCGAGCGGCATTTCTGCAGGGCCGCGTGCAGATCCTCCGGCAGGACAAAGCGGCCGAAATAATTATCAGTCATGGTTCCTGAAACCTCCTTTTGCGGTGCAGCTCATGCGAACAGCGTCTGTTCCAGCTCGCTGTTTTTCAGGTCGGAAACAAACATGTGTCCGGCTGCGTGCGTGATGGCGATGGGCGGCTTTGCCGAGAGAATGGCCAGCTGCGGCGTGACGCCGCAGGCCCAGAAGACCGGGACCTCGTCCGGCTCGATGGGGATCCGGGAGCCGAAGACGGGGGCGCCAATGTCCGAGATGCCGATCGCCGCCGGATCTCCGATATGGACGGGGCCGCCGTGTACGTGCGGGAACCGCTCTGTGATGGCAACGGCGTCCGCGACCTTGCCGCGCTTGACCGGGCGCATGCTGACCGCGACCGTTCCGGAGAACGGCCCCGCCGGTTCGCAGGGCAGGTTGGTGTAGTAAACAGGGCCGCTTTTGCCGTCGGCGCCGTATTTCATGGGGATCCCACCGGCGGCCAGCGCGTCCTCAAAGGAAAAGCTGCAGCCGATCAGAAAGCTGACCAGATCGTCACGCCAGAGACCGGAGATATCCGTGCATTCATATTGGAACTCGCCGTGCTCGAACACGCGGTAGCGGGGCAGATCCGTCGCGACGTCCGCCGCGTCGGCCAGACGCGAAATGCGGCGGGAACCGGCGGGGAGCCGCTCAAGGATCGGGCAGGCCTTTGCGTTTTTTGCTGCGAACTGTGCGAAGGAATCCGCGTAATCCGCGGGGAGAATGGCCAGATTTGCCTGCACGAAGCCCGGACACTGGCCGGGGGTCCGGCCGGTAAATGCACCGGCCCGGATCGCAGCGCGCAGCTGCGAAGGAACAAGATACTGCTTCATGGACAATGCCTCCGTTCTTTCAGTTTACGCTGGGAGAAGCGGGGATACGCCTGCCTGCGGCGGTCACTGAATCCGTCTGCCCTCGAGATAGTACCGCTTCTCACGGCTGTGGCCCATGGAGAAGGTTTTTCTCGGCAGGACGCCGTCGGCGATGACGCCGCGGAACAGCTGGCTCTTTTCCATCGCGGGCAGCAGGAAACCAATGGTGTCGGGCTTCTTTGCCAGCTCGATGAGCGCGTCGTCGTCATGGATATAGTCGATCTCGCCCGCATGGTCCTTGAGGTAATCGTCGAGGAAGTGCTGCAGGATGCCGACGGCCAGCTCACCCTTGCTCTTGTCGAGGACGATCGTGCCGCTCTCTTCGCCGATGTACCACTTGACCGGGAAGCCTTCGGTGCCGCCGCAGGCGTCTTCGAGGGCCTTGAGGAGCTTCTTCGGCTCAGTCTTGAAGATGACGCGGTGGATGGGCTCAAAGACCTGCGCGGGATCGTGGATATTCTCAAGTTCGACCAGCGCATAGCGTGCCGGATGGTTCGAGAGGTCGACGCCGGGGTTGTTCTTTTTCAGTTCTTCGTAGCAGCTCTTGGCGGTGGCGAGCGAGTGGTTGCCGTCGCCGACGGCGAAGACCATCGGGGTGCCCTTGAGGCCGGTGTACTTTTCGCCGACGGTGGCGGTGTACTCGGCCAGGGCTTTATTGAAGTCTTCCACGTCCTTGCCCTCGACGAGCCAGCCGGTAATGTGGCCGCCGCCCTCCATGAGGTCAAAATCATAAATCTTCTTGAGGGAATCCTTCTTCGCGCCGATCGGCTCGATGAGCTTCTTGTCGTGGTCGTCGCAGAGCATCAGCACGTGCGGCAGCTCGATGGGTGCATCGCGGCGGACACGCTGGCGGGGCGGGATGCGCTCCGGCACAGTGCGCTCGGTCGCGCGGATGGCGCTGGTCGCGCCCGGGGTATAGTCATACGCGTCAAGGTCGACCATGCCGACCAGACCCTCGCGGATGGAGCCGTTCTCGAGCGTGCGCTCGACATAAACATAGCTGTTGGGATAGACCGTGAACACGCCGTCTTCCATGTATTTTTTCATAGTGGCGTTGATCTCGGCGGTGTGCTGGGCTTCCTTCTCGGTGCCGAGCTCGGCCTCGGGGAGGATGAGGTTGATGGTGGACACAGCGCCCTCGGCGTTCTTGCGCACGCGGTCCCAGTAGCCCTGGTCGGACGTAAACTGGTCGCAGGCGATCACCGCCCATTTCTCCATATGATCGGTCTTGGGCATCAGGATATCAGCGGGTAAAAATGCGTTTTTATTTTTCATGGCTTTGAGATACCGGTCGAACAGATGCTGGGCCAGATCCGGCTGATTCATACGGTACACAATCCTTTCTGATAAAATAAGAGGGGGGCCTCCGGCGCGGAACCGGCTCCGCGCCGGAGACAGGAAGGAAAAGGAGAGAATCTGTCAGGAGTTCGAGATAATATCGACGATCTCCGCGCCGATGCGCTTCTGGGCCTCGACGGTGGCAGCGCCGATGTGCGGCGTGCAGGAGACCATCGGGTGAGAATAGAGCGCCTTGTTGGTGGCAGGCTCGTCTGCATAAACATCCAGACCGGCCGCGCGGACCTTGCCGCTCTCAAGGCCTGCCAACAGGGCAGCCTCGTCGACATTCGTGCCGCGGGAGGTGTTGATGATGACGACGCCGTCCTTCATCTTGGCAATGCGCTCGGCGTTGATGAGCGCGCCGCCGTCGACAGCCGGAGCATGGACGGAGATGAAGTCGGACTTGGCAAGCAGCTCGTCCATCTCAACGTACGGGATGCCCAGCTTCTCTTCGATGCCGGGGATGTGGAAGATATCGAACGCGATGACGTCCATGCCGATGGCCTTGGCCATGACGCCCAGATGCTGGCCGATGCGGCCGAAGCCGACGATGCCGAGCGTCTTGCCGCGCAGCTCGATGCCCTTGCCGTAGGCCTTCTTTTCCCACTTGTCCTCACGCATGGTGTGGCCCGCGATGGAAAGATAGCGCGCGCAGGAGAACATATGGCCCATGGCCAGTTCCGCGACGGACTCGGAGGAGGCCTTCGGAGTGTTCTTCACGGTGATGCCGTTTTCCTCTGCATACTTCACATCGATATTGTCCACGCCGACGCCGCCGCGGATGATGAGCTTGAGCTTGCCGCCCTTGGCTTCGTCAATGTGGTTGGCACGGACCTTCGTCTTCGAGCGGACGACGACCGCGTCAAACTCCCGCAGGGCTGCGCCCAGCTCTTCGGGGGCATAGAACTGCTCCACGACTTCATGACCGGCCTCGCGCAGCTGCGCCATGGCGGTCTTGTCCATTCCGTCGGTAACGAGAATACGCATGATAAAAATCTCCTTTAACATGATAGTTTTGCCGCCTGCCCGGCGTCTGTCTGCATAACGCCGGGCAGGCGGCAGGAAGAAAAGAAGGAACGCATTTTTATGGGCGCAGGCCTGACGCATGCCTCCTCACGTCAGGCCTGCGGCCTGGAAAGGGAAACTGGCTTGGTTATGGTTATTTGCCGTAGTTGGCTTCGAAGTCCTGCAGGAACTTCACGAGCGCTTCCACGCCTTCCTTCGGCATGGCGTTGTAGATGGACGCGCGCAGTCCGCCGACGGACTTGTGGCCCTT
>CAKTTB010000010.1 GCA_934613505.1 uncultured Oscillospiraceae bacterium
GCGTTAACATTTGCGATAGGGGTGGTATGCAATGGAACATCTCAAACTGTCTGACGGCGAATGGAAACTGATGAAAATGCTCTGGGCGGGGCAGCCGCAGACGTTGGCGGAACTGGTGACTGCTTTGGACGCGGACACCGGGTGGAGCCGGGCGACGATCTTTATGATGCTCAAGCGTTTGATCGCCAAGGGCGCGGTCACGATGGATGACAGCGGAAAATTTCAGAAATACAGCGCAGCAATCACCTACGCCGATGTCGAACCGGAGGAAACGGAATCGTTTCTGTCCAAGGTCTACGGCGGCAGCGTCGGGATGATGGTATCAAGCTTAGTCGGGCGCGGCGCGCTGTCCGAACAGGAGATTCAAGAACTGAAAGCTATTTTGGATTCAGCGGAAACGCGGGAGGTCTGATATGCTGCGAGACATTCTAACACTTTCGGCGCTGATTCTGGTTGTGCTGCTTGTGCGGGCGATATTCAAAAACCGCGTGCCGAAGCGGATGATCTATTGCCTGTGGCTGGTCGTGCTTTTGAAGTTCTGTTTGCCGGGAACTTTGTTTTCTCTGCCGGTTCTTCCGGCAGAGGACGCGGCAGCTCCGGCACAGAGCGCAGAGCTGCCCGCGCAGACTACGCCGGTGATCCAGCAGCCGGCACAAACCGTGATGCAGCCGCAAACACCCGCGCAGCAGCAGGTTTCCCCGGCACATGAAACCGCAAAACCGGCTGCAAAGCCGCTGGCGACGGCACAAATTCTCCAAATTGTCTGGTTCGGCGGCAGCGCATTGCTCGGACTCTGGCTGTTCGGCGCGTGGGCGGTGTTTACGATTCGGCTGCACCGCGACCGGCGTTTTCTTGGTAAGCGCGGCGGAACTTGCATCTATGTTTCCGACGCGGTCAAATCGCCGTGTCTGGCCGGTCTGATTCCGGCGGTCTATCTGACGCAGGACGTGCCGCAAACGGACGAAGCGGAATTGATTGTGCGCCACGAGCTGACGCATCTGCGGCATCTGGATTTCCTGTGGTCGTTTTTCCGGATGGCGGTGGTAGTCGTGTATTGGTGGAATCCGTTCATCTGGCTTGCCGCGATTTGCTCCAAGCGCGACGCGGAGCTGGCGTGTGATGAGGCGGTCGCCGCCAGACTGCCGGAGAGCAAGCGCCTTGCCTACGCCCGCGCGATTCTGGCACAAGCACCGCGAAAAACGGCAGCGCTGAGTTTGGCTGGACCTCCAGTCAAGGAGCGCATTTTGTTTCTCACGAAAAAGCATCGCACCAGCGTATTGTGTGTGATTCAGGCTTTGCTACTCGTCGTGTCCGCGACCGGCTGCTCGTTTGCGGAGCTGACGCGGCAGAAATCGGGAGAGAGCACGCTGCCGGAAAACGCTCCGGTCACGGCAAAGCCCGCAGCTACGCCGGAACCGGCAGATGCGCTGATCGAGCAGGACGACCCGGCGGTTCTGCCGGTCGAGCAGGAAGCGCCGGGGCAGGAGCCTCCGCAGCTTGTCAACGACGGAAGCTATGATACGTCACAGCCCTTACAGGACTGGGAGCTGGCGCGCACCAACGGCGTGCAGACCGGCATGACGCAGGCGCAGGTCGAAGCGATCACGGGACCGCTCACCGAGAACGAAAACGGCATCTTAATGGACAGCCAGAACATTTCCTATAACTTCTGGGATCGCAGCGAAAGTGAAAGCGAACCAAAGCTGACCGAAATGATCTGGATCGCAAACGTGGAAAACGATGAGCTTGTCTATACGACCTCGCAGGATGTACCCGCCTTCCGCGGCATCTGCCTCGGCGATACGATCAACGAAGTATTCGATCAATTCCCGTGTACCGACCGCGAGCTCAAAAGATGGGAGACACAGTATGTCTACGGCTACGATGGCGCGGACGATTACGCGGTTCTGAATTTCATCGCCGACAGCTTCTATATGCTTTCTTTCTATGCCGACGGCCAATGGCGCGCATCCATCGACTTTTCCCGTGTCCAGCAGCGTGCGTTCCAAATCCAAATTTATGGCGAAACATACTGGCAGGATATGAGTCAGGCCGGAGAAGTGATGGCCGACCGGACACAGAACATGACGCTGACCGTTTCGTCCGGCGAGAAATACACGCTGTCCGACGCGGATACAGCGGCCGTGGAGGAGATCTACTCCGACAATTCCATGAGACCCGGCGGATGGGAGTCCGTATGCGTGTATCAGTTTGACATCCGGAATTGCAGCTACCGGCTGGATGAAACGTTTGAGCTTGCGGAGACGATCGTACGGATCGATGCCGATCACTATGAATATTACATGAAGCGTCTCACAAGAGACGAATCAGAGACTATGAGAACGCTCATCGACCGGTATCGGCCAAACGTGCTTCAGCCTGTCCTCCTGCGGAGCGTGACCGCAGATTCTGTCACAGCCGAGCACATTATCCTGCTCAATTCGTACCTTGCAGAAGATCTGCAGACGCTCAACGATTTGTACATCCCACCGGAGGACTACCAATACGGATATTATTATCGAAGAATCTCCGACAAAACTTATACCTATACGGTCGCCCCGGACGCGCCTGTCACGATCTATGATATCTCACAGGTCTATGGTGCGGGCGAAGACCGGCTGTATACCTTTGAAAACTGGCAGGATTTTGTCACGGCTGTGCAGGCAGACGAGAGACTACTCATCCAGCCCTATGTGCTTACCATACAGAACGGCGTTGTAACAAAGCTCGAGGAGAAATTCTATAATTAACAGCATATAACCCACGACAGCATGGACAAAGCATGGCGTACGGAAAGCACCTGAGCGATACGGAAACGAAATCTTCGAGAGGAATTATCGAAGCGTATGCAGAATGAAGCATGGCTGGATGAAGAAAACCGCATTGTGTCCTTTCACGAAATTCCAGACAGCCGGTATTACAGCGCAGAGGAACACGATTTCTGGCAGGTGATTGTCAGCCTGATTCTGGCTGGGTATCGTGTGCAGTAAAGCGTAGATTTTTTAGAAGGCAGCTTGCAAGTTTTCGAGCTTGCAAGCTGTTTTTCTCTGCAAATTCAGAGTTGTTTCACCTAGCGTCGCACCTGTCGATATTTGTTCTGTTTCTACGCGCTTTTTTCGTGCAACCCCGCTGTTTTCCTTGAAACGGCAGGCTTTTTTTCAAATCACGACCCCAAGAGTGCTATTTTTGCTCTCTCAACAACCCCCTCGCAAATCTCCGAAACTGCCCGCACGGCGGGCACACGCTCGGCTGCGCCGTGAAAACCGCACAAACTGCCGTCACGGGCGCGACGGGCTGGGATTGGCGTTTTAGCTGTACGCTCAGCCTGTGTTTTCAATGAAATCGGCATATTTCCTCCTTGCGGCATCCTCGTCCAGTTTCCGCATCTGCCGATCATAGTCCTGTTGGAGCGCGAATTGAATTGGTCGGATTGTGAATAGCAGATTCTTCACCGCAGAAGACAAAAGCGCGAACATCCTCGACATGTACTGGTGGCGGTTCTACGTTCTGTGTACGCAACGGATCAACTCAGATCCTAAACTGAACGGGCTTAAGACGATTTCTCTCAAGAAGATTGAAAAGCTTTGTTCTCCTGTCCAGTTTGATAATCTTGCGCAGGCGATAGACGCAGCTGCAAAGTCGATCTCATAACACGTTATAATTCTTTTCTGACAATCTGCCGTACTTAACAGTGAACTTGCCTCCTCTGCATTCAAATCTTGCCGCGGTCTCGTTTTTCGTGATTCTTTTTATATCAGATATCCTCCCTGCCCCTCTGTTTTTGAAATGAGCAAAAACATATGCATCCGCCGGAACTATTCCGTGCGGATGCATATATTATAAATATCTATTTTCAATCCACTTGTATAATACAAGACTACTATAGTATACCAAACAAAACATAAAAATCAATGCGAAACTGCATGGCTGTCAATTCTGCAGTTTTTCAATACGTTTTCTTTTTACAAAATATATTATAAAAATCTAGAATATAATATTGATTTTCTCAGCGAGTACGTTATACTGGAATTACAAAAAGCTGTTTCATATGACCGATTTTTACAAAAGCGCGAAAGCAGGTAGCACGAATGAAGTATTATGCACACAAGCGCGAGACGGCGGGCGGGCAGATCGTTTGGCAGACGGTTTGGACACATTTGCTTGGCGCAGCGCGGCGGGCAGCGGAGTGCCTGCGGCCGGTCGGGCTGGAAAATGCCGCATACCTTGCCGCATTGCTGCACGATATTGGAAAGTTCACTGCCGCATTCCAGCAGTATCTTGCCGCAGGCGATCGCAGCGCACGGGGACGTGTGATCCACAGCTTTCAGGGCTGCCGGTACCTTCTGGAACAATTTCATCATGAAACCGATTCCGTTCGCTCCATTATGGCGTCCGAGCTGCTCGCGTTTGCTGTCGGCGCGCATCATGGGCTTTTTGACTGTGTAGATTCTGCGCGGCGGGTTGGGTTGAAGTACCGCTCTGAGATGCAGGGTATTTCTTATGAAGAGTCCGTAGCGGGCTTTTTCTCACAGGAGATTTCCCAGCAGGAAGCAGAGCGGCTTTTTTCTGCCGCGATGGCAGAAATTGATCAAATCATAGAACGGTTGGAGGAAAGCTACGCCGACGATCAGGAATATTTTTTCGTGGTCGGATTGCTGGCGCGGCTGCTCCTTTCCGCTGTGATGGAGGGCGACCGGCAGGATACGGCGGCATTTATGAGTGGCTGTATACCGCAGGACTTTCCGAAGGACATGACGCCGGTCTGGGCGGCACGGCTTGCCTATCTGGAAGAAAAGCTGCGAAAATTCCCGGGCGATGGGGTGGTTACGCATGCACGGCAGCAGATATCCGAAACGTGCAGGGCATTTGCGGAGAAACCGCCTGGCATTTACCGGCTGAACATTCCGACCGGCGGCGGAAAGACACTCAGTTCTCTGCGGTATGCGCTGGCACATGCGAAGCAGTTCGGTAAAAAGCGTCTGATTCTCACTTCCCCGCTGCTGTCAATTCTGGAGCAGAATGCCGACGTCATCCGGGCATTTGTTGGAGACGACCGGTTGATTCTGGAGCATCATTCCAATGTCGTGCAGACGGAAGTTTCGCAGGACACGCTTGACGAGCGCGAGCTGCTGGTGCAGAGCTGGAACGCGCCGATCATTCTGACGTCTCTGGTTCAGCTGCTGAATACCCTGTTTGACGGAAAAACAACGTCTATCCGAAGATTTCAGGCGCTTTGCGACAGCGTCATTGTGATCGACGAGATTCAGACCGTACCGGTCAAGCTGCTGTCGCTTTTTAATCTTGCCATACAGTTTCTGAGTGAGCAGTGCCGCGCGACCATTGTTTTGTGCTCTGCAACGCAGCTATGCCTTGAGCAGGCAGAGCACCCATTGCGGCTCGCGCCGGAAGATATCGTACCGTATGACAAGGCGCTTTGGGCGGCATTCCGAAGGACGGAACTTCAGCAGATCGGCAGCCGCCGGTTAGACGAACTGCCCGATCTGATCCGCGCGCAGATGGAAACCACAGACAGTCTGCTCGTCGTGTGCAACAAAAAGAGCGAAGCAGCGTATCTGCTGGTGCACACCCGTTCGTCGGAATACCGAAGCTTCCATTTGTCTGCGGCGATGTGCCTGCAGCACCGGCGCGATGTGCTGTCCGAACTGCAGTCCACGCTCACACAGGGCAAAAAAGTTCTCTGCATCGCCACGCAGGTCATTGAAGCTGGTGTAGACATCTCATTTGGGGCCGTCCTGCGGCTGACAGCCGGAATGGACAGTATCGTGCAGGCTGCCGGCCGGTGCAACCGCAACGGAGAATCTGAAACGCCGTGCCCGGTATATGCTGTGAATTGTACAGACGAAAAGCTGGGCATGCTGCGCGATATTCAGCGAGGAAAGGACGCTGCGCTGGCACTGATGAACGCATTCGGGGCTTCGCCGGAGCGCTTTGGCAGCAGCCTGTTTTCAGATGCATCCATTCAATATTATTATTCTGTGCTGTACCGGGATATGGCGGCAGGGGAACAGGATTATTATATTCCGGATCAAAAGGCAACGCTTCTTGATCTGATGGCGCTGAATAAAAAATATGCAGACGAACGCTGCGCAGACGCGTCATTCTTTTTTCTGCGGCAGGCATTCAAAACGGCAGGGCAGTATTTTTCCGTATTTGATGAGGATACAACCGACATTCTGGTCCCGTATGGAGACGGCAGGCGGCTCGTGGCAGAGCTTTGCTCGGAGCGGTGTCAATATGACGTATCCTGCCGCGCGGCAGTCCTGAAGGAGCTGCACGCATATTCCGTCAGTATTTATCAGCATCAGAAAAAGCAGCTGGAACAGGCGCAGGCGCTCGTTCCGGTCTGCTGCGGATGCGCGTTGGTGCTGGCAGAGGGGTTCTATGATGCCGAAGCTGGCTTGAAGGCAGAACAAAATTCACTTGGCTTTTGGGAGGTGTGAGATGAAGAATACGAAGCATGACAACATTGTGGAATTTCAGGTGAGCGGCAGCTACGCTCTGTTTTCAGATCCCATCGTACGAATCGGCGGTGAGAAGTGCTCTTATCAGGTGCCGACCTACGAAGCGCTCAAAGGCATCCTGAGCTCAGTCTACTGGAAGCCGACATTTATGTGGGTGATCGATACGGTTCGGGTGATGAACCCTATTCAGATGGAGACGAAGGGCATTCGCCCGATCAAGTACAACGGCGGGAACGATCTGAGTTACTATACTTATCTGAAGGACTGCCGCTATCAGGTGCGCGCGCATTTTGAGTGGAACGAAAACCGCCCGGAGCTGATTGCAGACCGCAGCGAGAACAAGCACCATGAAATCGCCAAAAGAATGATCCGCAAGGGCGGCCGCCGGGATATTTTTCTGGGCTGCCGGGAATGTCAGGGCTATGTGGAGCCGTGTGTATTCGGTGAGGGCGCGGGCGCCTATGACGAAACGCCTGTGTTGGCATTCGGACTGATGTACCATGGCATTACCTATGCGGACGAAGCGTATTCCGAGGAAACGAAAGGAAAGATGACCGTGCGGTTCTGGAGCCCGGTGATGAAAAACGGCATTATCACGTTCCTGCCGCCGGAGCAGTGCCCGCAAAGCAAAACGATCTGCGGCATGGGAATGAAGCGGTTCGGCACAGAGCTGCAGAACTTCTCAGGTCTGCGGGAATTTGGCGAGGTGACGTGATGGGCCTTTTGCTGAAAGCAGTAGAAACATATGACGCGAATGCCGATCTGGTCGGCGTATATCAGGCGGGACGCGACCCGCTTGCGCCAATCGGGCATATTCTGACGAA
Organism: uncultured Oscillospiraceae bacterium; assembly: GCA_934613505.1. GTDB lineage: Bacteria > Bacillota > Clostridia > Oscillospirales > Oscillospiraceae > CAG-170. The sequence goes on from CAKTTB010000010.1 coordinate 7,307, forward strand.
CGCAGGCATTGGGATCACTCTGAATGCACAGGGGGTATTTCTGTCGGCACGAAGGGTGGAAAAATCGGAGCCGAAAATACTGATCCCCGTCACAGAAGACTCCAGTGGGCGCACCAGCGGGCTGGCAGCACATCCGCTTTGTGACCAGCTGAAATACATCTCCTGTACCAACGAAAAAGCGCATACCCTTTATTTACAGACGCTGCACGCATGGATGCGTTCGCCGCATTCACATCCGTTCCTGCAGGCGGTTTTCTCCTACGCAGAAAGCGGAACAATTCTTAGCGATCTGACGAAAGCGGGTATTCTGGATTCGGCAGAGCACTATGATGAAAAGCTGCTGGTTTGCTGGCGCGTTCACGGCTTTGTGGACGAAGAGCCCGCCTGCTGGAAAAACAGGAATCTGTTTGACGCATTTGTCGCTTATTACTGCAGCCGAGTTTCAGAGCGAGGCATCGGGTTCTGCATGATCGACGGAAAGACAGCACCGGCCGCGGTGCAGCACCCGAAGGGGATCATTCCCGTAAATGGGAACGCGAAGCTGATCTCCGCCAACGATACAAGTGGTTTTACCTACCGCGGGCGCTTTTCAGAAGAATGGCAGGCAGCGAGCGTCGGGTACGCTGCCTCGCAGAAGGCGCATAGTGCGATCCGCTGGCTGGCATCGGACCAGGGGGTACGCGAGTTTTCCGGCAACCGCATTTTCCTGTGCTGGAGCCCGCAAGGGACAGCCATTCCAAAGCCGATGCGCAGACTGCGCAGTGCAGAAACGGAGATACTGTGGAAGCCGAGCGATTATCATGAGCAGCTCAAAGGTACGCTGCTGAGTTTTCGGAGGGACCGGCAGTTCCGCGGCACGGACTCTGCGATCCTTGTGAGCTTTGACGCCGCGACAACCGGACGTCTTTCCGTTACATACTATAACGAGCTTTCCCTCAGCACATTTTTAGAGCGGATGCAGACATGGGACGCGCATTGCTGCTGGTATGCCGGAAAGTATGGCATTCAGGCACCGAATCTGTTCCAGATCGTAGAAAGCGCATACGGTACACAGCGCGGACAGTTTCTGGAGACCGATGATCGGATCCAGCGGCAGCATTTGCAGCGGCTGCTGAACTGCAAGGTGAGCGGCGGCGTGTTCCCGCAGGATATTGTAAAGATTTTGGCAGAGCGGGCGTCCATGCCGCTTGCTTATGAGGAAGCGGTCTGGCGGCGAATCCTGCACGCCGCCTGCTCCGCAATTCAAAAATATCGATACGACACAAAACAGGGAGGCGATGAAATGGCTTGGGAATTGGACAAGAGGGACCGCAGCTTTCAGTATGGCCGGCTTCTGGCGGTCATGGATCGTGCAGAGCAGGACTATTATTACAAAACACAGGAGAGCCGTCAGACAAACGCGATCAAATTTATGAGTGAGTTCCGTCAGCGGCCGTTCTATGTATACGAACGGGTCAACCGCCATCTGCATCAGGCATATCTGAACCGGATAGAACCCTGGCAGGCAAACCGATATGAGCGCCTGACCCGCGAGATCATCGGGATCATACGGGAGTTCCCGGAGGAGGAACTGAACAAACCGCTGTCCGATCTCTACCTGATGGGCTATGACCTGCAAAGAAATGCGTTTTTTGCAAGAAAAGAAACAAGCAATACGGACGAGGAGGAATAAACATGGCAGCATTGGAGCATAAGATCGACTTTTTGGCGCTGGTATCTGTGACAAAGGCAAACGGAAACGGCGACCCGCTGAATGGCAACCGCCCGAGAGTAGACTATAACGGCATTGGGGAAATTTCCGACGTGTGCATCAAACGGAAAATCCGCAACCGGATGCAGGACATGGGATATGCGATCTTTGTGCAGTCAGACGACCGCTGCAGCGATGGCTTCAAGAGCCTGAGCGAGCGAGCGGCTGCCGCAACCAAGGGGATCAAAGACAGGGATACCTATGCGCAGACCGCCTGCGAAAAATGGCTGGATGTGCGCAGCTTCGGGCAGGTGTTTGCATTTAAGAACAATGAAAAGAGCGGCGTTTCAGTCGGCGTCCGCGGCCCGGTTTCCATTCATCAGGCAGTCAGCATCTCCCCGGTTGAGATCGAGTCGATGCAGATCACCAAGAGTGTCAACGGAGAACCGGGTGAGAAGCGCGCCTCAGACACCATGGGCATGAAGCATTTTGTCCGCTTCGGACTGTATGAGATCAAAGGATCCATCAATGTCCAGTTGGCGGAAAAGACTGGATTCTCGCGGGAGGATGCGCAGGTCGTGAAGGAGTGCCTGCGAACACTGTTTGTGAACGATGCTTCCTCTGCGCGTCCGGAAGGCTCTATGGAGGTTGTAAAGCTCTACTGGTGGCAGCATAACTGCAAAGACGGGCAGTATTCTTCCGCAAGGGTGCACCGCAGTGTCCATGTTGCGGCAAAGGACACTGCCGCTATCCCAAATAGCGCAGAGGACTATACGATCACACTCGACGAGCTACCCGGTCTGACACCGGAGATCCTTGAAGGAATATAAGCAGATTTATTTGTGCGAAGCGGAAGCAGTCAGAAAAAATCAGACCGGTTCGCACCACAAGAGACTACACAAAAGTGCAGGTCCTGGCAGGACAGTACATATGCTGTTTTGCCATGATCGAACGCAGACAGATCGATTTGTCTGCGTTGCATAAATCACAAGGCTGTTTTTTGTGAATTTATGCTGTCCTGCCCCACACGGGGCAGGTGGATTGAAATGTGATTGAACGCCGGGTTGACGAGCGCGGCAAGGTCCTGCCCCACACGGGGCAGGTGGGTTGAAATCCATAGACAGACTTGTACTTCGCCTTGCCATCCGGCGTCGTGCCCTACGGGGCGTGTGGATTGAAATCACAACCTTGACCCTGAAACCGGCGCTATCATCGTCGCGCCCTACGGGGCATGTGGGTTGAAATATTTGTCGGAACATTGGGCCGAATGACGAGTACGTGTCGCGCCCCCACGGGGTGCGTGGATTGAAATTGGGTGATGCCGGTTGGGATGCCGCCCCATTTGCGTCCTGCCCCGCAAGGGGCGCGTGGATTAAAACTGCTTGTTTTCAATCGTCTGCCAGAGATAGGCGGCGGCGTGCCCTGCACGGGGTATGTGGATTGAAATATCATCGACCACCAGCATGACGCACTGGAACAGGTCGTGCCCTCACGGGTCGCGTGGATTGAAATCGGAACTGGGGCGGGATCCCTGCCGGGATTACGGGCTCACTTCTTTTGTAGTGTGCGGCAACCGTCGGACGGCTAAAAAACTTATTGATCAGACAGCTCGTGCCAGGATAGCAGTGGTCCGAAGAAGAATCAATGCTGTATGGCATACTGTCAACCCTCCGACCGCTTGATTACCAACGCCAGATATTCTTCTAATGTAATTTCGCCGGCAAGCATTCTGCGGCACCATCTTCCATGACGGCAGCAATCGTATTTCAATCCACGTGCTCCGTATGGGGCGGGACAACTTTATAATATACGGTAATACCGTATAAGTCAAATTTCAATCCACGCGCCCCTTGTGGGGCATGACCACGCACGTCCGTGAACGGAAGTTTACCATTGGTATTTCAATCCACGCGCCCCTTGTGGGGCGCGACGCTGGTCAAGCAGGACGTCGAGTCTGTCCGCAAGATTTCAATCCACGCGCCCCTTGTGGGGCGCGACGACAACGGCGCAGACGCTCTACGATCCGCTCCCATTTCAATCCACGCGCCCCTTGTGGGGCGCGACCTTTTCCGTCCTGTTCCTTCATGATATCTTCAAAAATTTCAATCCACGCGCCCCTTGTGGGGCGCGACCGTCGGACAAGCCCCAATGGTGAAAACCATCGATATTTCAATCCACGCGCCCCTTGTGGGGCGCGACTATACGGGAACAAAGGATGCAAGCGCGGAGGCGCATTTCAATCCACGCGCCCCTTGTGGGGCGCGACGGCAAATCTGACGGAATTTGAGCTGCAGATTTGCGCATGGGTTACAAAAAGTAATAGGGATTTCCGGGGATCTGCCGCGGCGTGCAGCGTGGTTTTGTCCGGCTGCGCGCCGCGGTTTTGGCAAAGGCGGTGCGAACCGGCCGGGGGCGGGATGATCGCTTGGGGATCGCATCAGATAATCAGCGCGCCTTCCGGGGCATAGCCGGGATTCGTGCCGAAGTGCTCGACGCGGGTCTCGTATTTGTTGCCGAGATAGTAAAAACGCAGGCTGTCCTTTTCTTCGTCCATGATGGTGCGAAGCTTGTGCTGCAGCTGCTTGCACTGTGCGGCGTCGAGCAGGCATTCGAAGACGGAGTTCTGCACGCGCTGGCCGTAGTTCACGCACTGCTTTGCGATCTGACGCAGGCGTCTGCGTCCGCCCGCGTCCTCAGTATTGACGTCATAGGTGATGAGCACCAGCATATGCAGCACCTCATTTCCACAAAAACGGAGGGTAGGCGTCCAGATCGTCCCGCAGATACCGCGCCAGCAGCAGCGCCTGCACATATGGCACAAGGCCCCACGCAAGCTTTTCCTTCAGATACGGATGCGTGATCGTCTCGCGCTTGCGTTCCTGCCACGCCTGCAGGAATTTCTTTCTTCCGTCGGCGGTCAGCAGGACAGCGCCGCTGTCCGTATGTGCAAAATCACTGCTGCGCATGACGCGGTTATTGATGAGCGACAGCACAAAGCGGTCGGCAAAGCACGGGCGCAACTCCTCCATAAGATCAAGCGCCAGCGACGTACGCCCCGGACGGTCGCGGTGCAGGAAGCCGACATAGGCGTCCAGCCCGACCGCCTCCAGCGCGGCGGCGCAGTCATTGCCACGCAGGCCATAGGCAAACGACAGCATGGCGTTGACGTTATCGAGCGGCGGGCGGCGGTTCCGTTCATGGAAGAAAAAATCCGCCTTGTTCTGCAGGATCATCTCGTCGAACACGTCAAAATACGCCTTTGCACCGATGCCCTCACTGCCGCGCAGAGATTCCAGCGAGATCTCTTCCGCGACGACCGGATAGAGGTCCTTGATCCGGTCGATGGCGTTTTGCAGCCGCGCGGGGTCGACGCGCAGCGCGTGGTCGCGCTTCGTGCGCTCGATACTCCAACGTGCGTTATAGAGCTTGCCGAAGATCATATTGCGTGCGATGCGGCAGCTCTGTGCCGGATCGTCCGCCGCGCGGTACTGCATCCGGCGCAGCAGGACGTTGCCGTTCTCCTCGCCGACGCTTCTGGCAAGAAAGCGCCCGGCCGGCGTGCAGAACGTCAGGCTGACGCCGCGCTTTGCGCAGCCGCCCATGAGCGCGGGCGACGCGCCCGCGTAGCTGAACGCGATGATCCCCGAAAGCGTATGCAGAGGAAAGCGCGCGATCTCCTGTTTTTCCCGGTTCACGACGACGTTTTCCCCATCAATGGTCAGGTATGCGTCCTCACTGGTGACAAAGAGCGTGTTGAGAAGCTTTCTCATGGCGTTTCCTCCATGCTTTTCTGCAGGTAGGCCTGCACAGAGCCGCTTTTCTGCAGGCGCGGCAGGCACAGCTCCTTAAGCGAGCACGCATTACAGGCCTTTGTTGGCTTTACGCGTGGCGTGTATCCCCGGCGGTAAAGGTCGTGCATCTGCGCGGCGCTCGCGCGGACCTCTTCGCGCAGCTCCGGCGTGAACGTCACGGCCAGACGGCGGCGCGGTTCCCCGTAAAAGAGCGCGCCCTCCGGTATCTCGCAGCAGAGCATCTCCTCCAGACACATGGCCTGTGCGCACAGCTGCAGCTCATCGCAGCCGTCCTCCTTCGGCGCGCCGCGCTTATACTCCACCGGATACGGCAGCCACTGCCCTGTTTTTCCGGCCAGCGGCACGCCGCGCGCGCTGTCACGGCGGAACTCCACCACGTCGCACTGCCCGGTCAGCCCCAGCGTCAGCGACTGCACCCGCAGCCCGCGGACGATGAGAAGATCACCCCTCGACTCGCGCAGCTGCTCGTTATGCGCCCGCTCGTGCAGGAGATCCCCCTCCACCGTGCGCACATTTTCCGCCCATTGCTGCTCAATGTGAATAAGCGCCCACTGCCGCCTGCAAAACCGGAAATGCTGCAGGCCGGAGATCATCAGACAGTCGTCGGGGGTGTACATCAGGATCTCCTTTCGCAGTGCACTCCTTCCGGCAGCGTATCTGCCACGGTAACCGTATAATCCCGATAGCTGCGCGGGATCTGCACACCCTCCTTCCGCGCGACCGTGACCGCGTCGAACAGTTTATAGGACGGCGCGTTTCCAAGCTCCGAATCGTGTTTGAAAATGATCAGCTCTCGTACCGCCATTTTTCCGCGCGCAGCGGAGTGGTCGTTCTCAAACATATTGAGGATCGCCTGCCACAAAAGCTCCAGGTCTTCTTCCGAGAAACCGGTCGTCTTACGGGCCAGATTGGCAGAGACGAACCCTTCCGCGCGGTAAAGTCCATAGGGAACGATATGCTTGCTGCCCATCTCGGTCTTTTTATTGGCTGCGTCTGCTTCTGTTGTGATCGCAATGCGGGTGATCGTAACTTCCTGCGGAACGATTGGATCGACGGAGCGCGCGAAGCTGAGCTGCACAGGGCCGCGCACCTGCCCGCAGTTGAGCGCTCCCTTGACAAATGTAGTCATGACCGCGCCGAAGGTGCGGATGTCATAGTAGTGCGCACACATCCAGTCCCGCAGCTTCGCATCGATCTCCGGATCCTTCTGTTTTGCCTTTTTCAGATCCTTGTCGATACCGAGCGCTTCGATAGCCGTGCTGTCACTGCGATTGAGCGGGACGTTTTCCTTGATGTAGATACGATACCCTTCCTCATCCTCCTTCAGTGTCTCGACATAATTCCGTATCTTCCGCTTCAGGCATACATCTGTGACAATGCCATAGCCGGTTTCCGGGTCGACACGCGGCATATTGCCTGCGTCCGGATCCCCGTTCGGGTTACCGTTCTCTACGTCAAACAGAACAACGAAATCATAGCGATTCTTGATAGGCTCACGCATGTTCTTCTTCCTCCTTATCCTTCTTTTCATAGCGCTTCTGTGTCTGATGATAGTAGCCGATCTCAAACGCTCCCTGTTCCGGGAGCGTCATACGTGCCGGGTATGTCTGCGTCATTCTGCCGATCAGCTCTGTAAGCTGCCGGTTATAGAAAACCTTACTTCCCTGCCCCAGTTTCTGCAGATGTTTCTGCGCCAGCTTTATAAGCGCGGGGAAGACAACCGACGGTGTTGCACAGGCTGAATTGAAGTACTTATCCTTGATGGTCGTGTTGATGCCGGGATTTGCAGCGCCCTGTATCGCTTCCAATACCGCAAACAGCCGCCCAAGCACATAGGGCTGGTAGCTGCTCTGTTCATTCAGTTCCACAGTCAATACCTCCTTCGGAACCAGCAGTGACGGATTTCTTGTATAATAAGCTTTCAGAATTGCAGCCTTACCGCGCGTGACCGCGTGCTCTGCCCGAATGCGGATCGTTACGCCATTTAGCAGTGTCGCCGGATAGCGGCCGCCCGTCAGGGCTGCGCGCAGCAGGTCGCCTGTCAGCTGCGGCGCGGGATCGGCATATTTCCCATCGGAGCCCCGCCGGGCCGTCTCCCGCGCCAGATCCCAGATGGACAGTCTCATACGTGTGTCAAAGGAAGGCCGGATGATCTCCAGCGCCGCTTCATGCGCGCGGATATGCACCGCAAAATGCTCCAGACTGTCACGCAGGAAAAAGCGGACAGAAAGCCGCGCGGCATTTGGCGCAAGGCCAAGGAAATAGACATGTTGATCAGGCAGGAGCGTCTGTTCCAGGAACTCACAGGCCTGTCCCTTTGCCAGCAGCGCCAGCGCCCGGCTGACGTCCTCATCCTGAACTCCAGTGTCTGCCGGAGGGCCAAACAACGCATATACGCCCAGATCTGCATATGCAGGCCCAGCGTTTTCCGCCCAACAGACAACCGTTGTGTCTCCAATGAGTTTGCAGTGCTTCCGATCCGCCAGAAGCGCATTGAGCGCCGTGGTGTAGGCAAATGCAGCATATTCGCTGACCGGTGCATTGGCTCCCTGTCCATGTCCATAGGAGCAGAACGCCGGTGCATTGAAGGAAACAAGACTGGCACCGGAGCTTTGCGCCCCTCTGACACCCTTGATGGATGGATGAATCAGCGCGGCACACTCTGTTCGTCCCGTGATCAGACACTGCATGACCGGCGCATTCGCATCGCCAGCGGCATAATACCGCTCCCACGCCTCCCGTATCCGCGCATTCTGTGTGACAGGATGGCGGCCGGAACCATCATCATAGCTGAACAGGAAGTTGGCATTCCCCGTCACGTCCTTCCAACGATCCTTCAGCAGCGGATGGCAGGATGCAAGCTCCGGCTCCCATGTATCAAAGAACGCGAGCACAGCCTTTGCCGCCGGATCGTGCAGCCCATCCAACAGTTGATGATGCAGGGCAGCGCACGCTTGGAAGCACTCCTTTGCCCGTTCCGGCTTTCCCTTTTCATCTGCGCCGAGAATATAGCTGGCATTATCGCAAAGGAAATTTGCCGCAACTCCGGATGATCGCAGCTTATGCGCCGGAACGCACATCGCCTGCGGCAGCAGCACCTGCTTTTTCCCTGTGGACGTCAGTTCCCGGTTATCGATCACGTCGATCAGTGCGCCGGAATCATCAAGTTCCAGCAGGAACGTCACCTTGAACGCATCGTCCCATCCCGGTGCGGAGATTTCCCCTTTGCGCAGCATTTCTTCGTAATACGCAGTCAAAGCCTGCAGGATCATGTGACCACCTCCACATTCCGGCAGTCCAGCACACCATGCTCCAGTCTGGCCCGGAAGAACTGCGGCTGGATATTCTGCGGATCTGTATAATCCAGATCATAAAGCATCCAGCCAAGATCCTGCGTCAGATCAATTGCCGGGATCTTGCCGCCGTGCCATTTGCGGAAGCTGGCCTGGAACTCACGGCAGCCGAAATACGGCATGTGATAGCACTGCCCTTTTGTAAGCCTTCTGCGCAGGATATCCTGAAATTTCCCCGGGTTATCACCGGGCGCTGCTCTGTCTGTCATGTCAAAGTGACATTCGATCACATAATGGACATCCCGCAGCACCATCGCCGCACGCTGCTGGATCTCCTGCGATGTGTACAGTACCGGGGCTTCCCCGCCTTTTGCTGCACGCAGAGCCGCGGAGGCCAGGAGAGCCGCCTTGACCTCGTTGCGCCGGATGTTCGTGAAGCGGATGGGATTCAGCAGATAGATACGGTCAATGGAATACCGCAGCCCCGGATGCCAGAAGATTGCTTCTACCAGCCCCCGCGCAGCAGACGGCGTCATGATGTCATAGCTGACCCTCTCTGTTTTCATTTCCGGCCTCGAAAAGCATGCGTAGTCGCCCCACGCTTCAATCAGCATGGACATGGCAACCATCTCCTTTCTTCGTTGTTTTCAAGACAGCAAGCAAACGCACCCACATGCAAATCTCTCCTTTGCATCAAATAAAGACGCCAATTCCCGATTCCACATTCATTGCCAGTCCGGTTTTCTCATCGTATTTTGACAAATCGGTCAAAACCGCCGCCCCATCCGGCAGCAGTTCCAATGCGCCTGCATCGTCCAGTGCGCGGAACTGCGGTTCATAACAGTCGACGCTATATGCGCCAAGTTTCCGCAGCAGAGCGCGGCTCATCGCACCGGCACGCAGGCGGCTGCAAAGCACCGCGCCCTCTTCGATCGGCAGATAGACAGTTCTGGTCGGCGCTTCGATCAGATGGAAGCGTTCCGCGATCTGCGCAAACGGAAGCAGACAGCCGTCAATGCCATCTCGCTCTGCCGCGAGAATATTCTTCTTGTCAAGCGCCCCGTCTTTCAGCTGGAACAGCTCTGCAAAATATGCGTGGATTGCTTCCGGCAACGACAGATCTGCGCATTTCCGCGCCGCATAGGAAAGCGAATTCAGGTTCTTCGCCAGCATGGGCGGCAGCTTTCCGCCGTCCAACCGGAAGCGATATACGATGCTTTCTGCCGCGCTGCGTTTTCCCTCCCGGTTGCAGCGTCCGGCCGTCTGTAAAAGGGAATCCAGCCCGCAGTCCTCGCGCAGCGCCGCCGGAAAATCCACGTCAACGCCCGCTTCGATCAGTGACGTTGACACCACGCGGCACGGAAGCCCAGCTGACAGTTTCCGTCGGATCTCTTCAATCTGTTCCCGGCGGTCGTGCGCACACAGAAGCGTCGTCAGGCAGAAGCTCCCGTCAGGCGGAAGCGCAGCATACACGCGCTGCGCCGTGTCCCGGCGATTGACAACGCACAAAACCTGCGCCCGTGTGCAGAGCTGCTGCGCAAGCGCATCCTGTGTGATCTCGCCAAGATCCCGGATCGTCGTACGGCGGAGCGATGTGTAAAGCATTTTTGTATTCGGGCAGATCTCCCGCAGTTTGAGTGTCGGAGCCAGCTTTTGCAGCAGCGGCGTAAGCGCGGGCTGTGTTGCCGTGCAAAGGACCGCCGTCGTGTGATAAAACTGCACCAGCTGTGTGATCGCGGACAGGCACGGCAGCAGATAGTCATTCGGAAGCGTCTGGGCTTCATCAAGAATAACAACGCTGTTTGCAATATTGTGAAGCTTCCGGCAGCGGCTGCTGCGGTTGGAATACAGAGATTCAAAGAACTGTACCGCAGTCGTAACGATCACCGGCGCGTCCCAGTTTTCACTGGCCAGGAGCTTCCGGTATTGCTCCGGTGTCAGCTCTTCCGGTTCTGCGGTCTGATACTCTGCACCGGCATAATGCGCCAGCACGTTTTCCTCGCCAAGCAGTTCTGAAAACACGTCAGCCGTCTGGTCGATGATAGAGGTATACGGAATCACATAGATCACACGCTCCATCTTCTGTGCGGCGGCGTGCTCCAGCGCGAAGGCCAAGGATGCGAATGTTTTTCCGCCTCCGGTCGGGACTGTCAGCGTATACAGTCCCTGCGTCAGGGTCTTTCCGCCTGTCCGGCAGGCACGCAGGACCTCGTTCCGGCAGCTTTGCACAGGCGTCTTTTCATCGGCAGAAAGAAACTGTTCCACACGGTGCTGCACCAGCTGCAGCAGCTCTGAAACAGACGCATGATCGCCGCGCGGCGCCGCCGTTCCGTCCATAAAATTCTGCGTATCCTGATAATCCGCATCGACCAGACATGAGAACAACATCCGTGTATAAAATGCATACTGCACAAAGTCAGAGGGCAGCCACACCGGCGGCGTCGATTTCGTGGACAGCAGTGTCTGCAGGCCTTCGCAGTCAAAACCGACCTGCCGCTGGATCCGGCCGAACAGGGTCGGATCATCCGGGCGGTCACCTTTTGGATTGCCTGCGTCCGGGATGCCGCCGTGGTGCCCTGCAATGGCCAGCGCTGCCGCGAGATTTCGTTTGCCATACGCCTCTTTTGCACCCGCAGTGGAATGGTCGACTCGCGCACCGCCGTGCAGCCGCGCCTGAAACCCGGCGGTGCATTTCCCAAGATCGTGGTTTCCTCCGGCAAGCGCCCCATCCGCTTCCGCGCCGAATGCCGCCGCAAACCGCTTTGCAAGCTCCGCGGTTCCCAGCAGATGCGCTTCGACGGTCTGCTCTCTGCCGTCTTCGGCAATATGCGCAAGATATCTCATGAATTTATCTCATTTCTTTTATATATTGTACAATCATCATAGCACCATTCTCCAAATATCACAACTCCTCCCGCTATTTCTTTGCAAAATACAGGCATCTGCCGTTTTTTCCTGTTTTTTCCATTTTCATCACCGTGGATCGATACAGACTCCGCTGCAGTGCTGTCTACAGTTTCTCTTTGCCTTTCTCTATTGACGAGAAGATGCTCTGGGTGGTCGAAGTTTTGTACAACATATATAAAATTTCAGTTTTTTTCGAAATGTATTGCAAATTTCGACAAGAGCCGTTAAAATTGAGTTATGAAAACCGTCGACGGTCGACTGTTTTCGGAATATAAAGCGGAGAAACAGGAGGATGTAACAATGAAAAAGCTCGCACTTATACTGGCACTCGTCTTACTCATTGGCATGTTGGCTGGATGCAGCAATTCTGCCGCGCCGAACACCGACAATTCCCCAGCATCAAGTCCAAGCACATCCGCAGACACAGAAAAGCTGAAAATCGCACTCGTCTTACCTGGTTCCATGAATGACGGCGGCTGGAACGCTGCTGCGTATGCTGGTCTGATGGAGCTGCAAGCGCAGGGCTACACGGTCGCCTTCACCGAGAGCGTCGCGATTGCCGACATTGAGCAGACGCTCCGCAACTACGCAAATGAGGGCTACGATCTGGTCATCGGCCACGGCTTCGAATTTGGCGAGCCCGCCATGCGCGTCGCACCCGAATTTGAAAACGTGAAATTCTTCGTCAGCGGCAAGATGCCCGACGGCGTCACGGTCGACAGTCTGCCCGCCAACATCGGCTTCATGGATATGAAGGAGTATGAGGGCGCGTTCCTGGCCGGTATCGTTGCAGGCGGCATGACGGAAAGCAAGATGATCGGCTACATCGCCGGCCTTGAGATTCCCTCCCAGCTGTCCGACATGGCCGGCTTCGTGCAGGGCGTTGCCTATGTCAATCCCGATGCAAAGGTCTATGGCGTTGTGACCGGCACGTATGAGGATCCGGCCAAGGGCAAGGAATCCGCGCTGGCGCTCATCGACATGGGCTGCGATATCATCGCGCAATCGGCTGACTCCACCGGTGTCGGCGCGATCGAAGCATGTCTTGAGAAAAACATTAAGATGATCGGCTACGGCGGCGACCAGAATGAGATGGCCCCCGACCTCATCATGACCTGCTTCGTGACGGACAACAAGAACGTCATCATCCGGCAGGCCGCTCTGATCGAAAACAATCAGTTCGGCGGTCTCTGGGAACCGGGCCTGGCAGACGGCGTCTGCTACATCACCGACTACCACAGCTTTGAGGACAAGATCCCGCAGGAGATCAAGGACATGGTCACAGACGCGAAGGATAAAATTTGCAGCGGTGAGCTTGTCGTTGAGTACATTCTCGATCGAATCGACGAAAAGATCGGCTAAAGCCGCGCAGGGTCTCTTACAGGCTTCGGCGGCCTGCTCCCGCAGGCCGCCGGGCAGATCCAGCACGCAGTATGTGGTTCGGAGGTGTATGCTTTGCCAGATAGCTTGAATATGGTGCAGATCACCAAAAAATTTGGCGACTTCAAAGCAAACGACAACATTTCCATCGATGTGCGGCAGGGCGAGATTCTCGCGCTGCTTGGCGAAAATGGCGCCGGCAAAAGCACGTTGATGAATATTCTATATGGACTTTACCGCCCCACAAGCGGAAAAATCCTTTTTGACGGCAAGGAAGTGGAAATTGACAGTCCGCTGACCGCCATTTCGCTTGGCATCGGCATGGTGCATCAACATTTCATGCTCGTGCAGGCGTTCAAAACCTGGGAAAATATCGTCCTTGGCCTACAGGATGAGCAGCGGCGGATTCTGAAGCCCGCCGAGGCAAAAAAGAAAATCACAGAGCTTGCGAAAAACTACCGCTTGCAGATCGACCCGGACGCGCCGATCAGTACGATGTCCGTCGGTTTGCAGCAGCAGGTCGAGATTGCAAAGGTTCTCTACCGCGGATGCCGGCTGCTGATCCTGGATGAGCCGACCGGCGTTCTAACCCCGCTCGAAAAGGAAAAGCTCTTCGCCACGCTCCGGCACCTGACGAAAAAAGGCTTTTCCGTCATCTTCATCTCGCACAAGCTTGACGAGGTTCTGGAGATCAGCGACCGCGTTGCCGTCCTGTGCCGCGGAAAGAACGTGTGCACCGTCAACACTGCCGAGGTCACGAAGGAGGATTTGGCACGGATGATGGTCGGCCGCGACGTTGTACTGACCGTCAAGCGGATGAATCCGCAGATCACGCCGGAGCCGGTCCTACAGATCCATGATCTGTGCGTCACCGGAAACCGGCTGGCTTCCTGTCTTAAAAATATCGATCTGACGATCCGCAAGGGCGAGATCTACGGCATTGCCGGCGTCGACGGCAACGGCCAGTCGGAGCTGGTCGAAGCGGTCACGGGCATGCGCCATGTGGACGCCGGAACGATCTGTCTGTCCGGGACAGACATTACAAACGCGACGCCGGGCGAGATCATCGGCAGCGGCGTCAGTCTTGTACCGGAGGACCGCAAAAAGGTCGGCTCCGTCCACAGCTTCTCGGTCGACCGGAACATGATCCTGCGCAGTCTGACGCACACGCCGTACTGTAAGCACGGTTTGATCGACTACGGACGGCTCGCCGAAGACACGGACGACGTCATTGCCCAATATGATATCCGGCTTTCCCACCGCTCAGCCCCTGTCAGCCATCTGTCCGGCGGCAATTTGCAGAAGGTCATCCTTGCCCGCGAGATCGGCGCGCAGCCCAAGCTGCTCGTTGCCATGCATCCGACCCGCGGTCTGGACGTCGGTGCGATCGAATCCATCCACCGGCGGATCCTGGAAGCGGCCAGCGCAGGGCTGTCCGTGCTGCTGGTATCGACGGAGCTTGAGGAGATCATGTCCCTGTCCGATACCGTCGCTGTAATTTCCGGCGGCAGGCTCTCCAAGCCGCTGCGCGGGGACACGCTTACGATGGAAAATCTCGGTCTGCTGATGGGCGGATCTGACATACAGGGAGGCGATGAGAATGAAGCATAACACGCCCCGGCTGCGCGCAGGCATGCTGAAAACGCCGCTTGTCTTTTTGATCGCGATTCTTGCGGCGTTCCTTGTGAGCATCATCTTCATCGCCGCGCTCGGCGTCAATCCCTTCTTTGCGTTCGGAAAGCTGCTGTCCGGCGCGTTCGGAAAAACAAGCAGCATCTTTGAGATCCTTGCAAAATCCACGCCGCTCATCATCATGGGACTTGGCATTTCCATCGGTATCCGCGGCGGATTGTCCAACCTGGGCGGAGACGGGCAGTTTTATGTCGGCGCGGTCTGTTCCGTGATCGTCGGCATTTACCTGCCGCAGACGCTCCCCGCGCCCCTCATCTGGCTGCTCGGCGCAGCTGCCGCGATTGTATCCGGCATGCTGTACGGCGCGCTGGCCGGATTCCTGAAGGCCAAATTCAACACGAATGAGGTCATCATCACCATCATGCTCAACTATGTTGCGCAGTACGTCACGTCCTGGCTCGTCTCCGGGCCGTTGCAGGCGCCGGGCGGCATCCCGCAAACGCGGGCGCTACAGCCGTCGTACTGTCTGCCGAAGCTGATGCAGGGCACGCGCGCGCATTGGGGCTTTGTCATTGCGATCCTTTTGGCGTTCGGCGTATGGTTCCTGTTCAAAAAGACCGCACTTGGCTACCGCATCGAAGCCGTCGGCGAAGCGCCGGAGGCAGCCGTCTACGGCGGCATCCGCAAAAACCGCTATACCATCCTGATTCTCGGCATCAGCGGCGCGTTCTGCGGCCTTGCCGGCATGGCGGAGGTCTACGGAACCTACTACCGCGTGCTGGACGGCATCACGACGAGCTTCGGCTTCACCGCCATGCTGATCGCGCTGCTTGCGCGGCTCAACCCGTTCGCGGTGATCGCGGGCAGTCTGTTCATCAGCATTCTGACGGTCGGCGCGAACTCCATGCAGATCTCGCTGAACGTTCCGACGTCCATCGTCAACGTCATCCAGAGTCTGATCATCGTTTTCGTTCTCATTATGCCGAGCATGACCGCGCACGTGCAGGCGCGGCATACCCGAAAGCTCGAGCAGAGGGAGGTGCAGAGGTCATGACGGCTGTTTTTTCCGCGACCTTTATCGTCGCCCTGCTCGCGGCAGGCGTGCGTATGTCCATTCCGATCCTTCTGCCGGCGATCGGTGAAATTTACGCGGAGCGCTCCGGCATTCTGAATATCAATCTGGAGGGCCAGATGCTCTGCGGCGCGTTCGCGGCCTTTATGGCCGGATATTATACGCACAGTCTCGCGCTCTCGCTTCTCGCGGGCGCTGCGGCCGGGATCCTCATGGCCATGCTGATGGCGCTGTGCTGCATCCGCTGGGGCAGCAACCACTGCGTCATGGGCATCACGCTCAACATGTTCGCGCTAGGCTTCACAAGCTTCTGGTACCGCGTGGTTTTCGGCGTGACGACCTCGCCCCCGAAGGCGGACGTCAACGTCGGCATGCTGGAGATCCCGCTGCTTGCGAAGATCCCGTATCTGGGCGATATCCTGTTCAAGCAGAATTTCCTGTTCTATCTGTCCATCCTCGTCGTTGCAGCGACCTATTTTGTCCTGAACCGGACGCAGTTCGGCTTGCAGATCCGCGCATCGGGCGAAAATCCGCGCGCGGCGGAGACGATGGGCGTGCCCGTAAAGAGACGGCGCTACGTTTCCATGCTGATCTGCGGCTCACTGGCAGGACTCGGCGGCAGCTTCCTGTCTCTCATCTCGCTTAACCGGTTTGTCGATAATATCACCGCGTCCAGAGGCTTCATCGCGCTGGCGATCGTGATTTTCGGCAAGTGGAAGCCGTGGCAGGTATTTTTCGCTTCGCTGCTGTTCGGAACGATCGACGCATTGCAGCTGCGGCTGCAGGCCGTCGGTGTGGACGTTCCCTATCAGCTTCTGACGATGCTGCCGTACCTGCTGACGATCTTCGTGATGGTTGCCACCGCAAAGCGCTCGCACAGCCCGGCCGCTTTGGGTGAGAACTACGAAAGGGAAAAGCTCTGAAACGTCTGCATTGCTTGGAGGTGACAAAACCCACTGCGCCCGCGCCTTGGGAAAAACAGATTTGCAGGCATTCAAATCCATACAGACTTACAAATTTTGAAGGAGGCATTTATCATGCGAGATCTCGTCCTGAAGAACATTGACAAAATCATCACTGGCGACCTGAACCACCCCATTGCTGCCGGCGACACAGTTGTTGTGCGCAACGGCCTGATTGCCGCTGTCGGCTACGAAAAGGAAGTTGACACCTCCGGCATTGAGCTCGTGATCGACGTCGACGGCCAGATGGTCTGCCCCGGTCTCATCGACTGCCATATCCACAACACCCTTGACGACTATGCGCCGCAGCGCGGTGCGGTCGGCACCTACGCGGACGCGCTGTACTACGGCACCACGTCCATGTTCTCCGAAGGCGAACAGGGCCCCGGCTGGCCGCGCTTCTACGACGATCCGATCGGCTGCAAGGCTGCCGCCATTCTCTCCCACCGCGTCTTTGAGCGGTTCCGTCCGGGCGGCGCCCTGAAGTTCCACGGCGGCGCGCTGGTTCTCGTCCACGGTCTGACCGAGCAGGACTTCAAGGAAATGGCCGACGCAGGCGTCTGGCTGATCGCAGAGATCGGCGGCGGTGGTCTGAGCGATCCCGCTGAGGTCGCGCCGATGCTGGAGTGGGCCAGAAAGTACAACTTCTTCTACAGCGTCCATCTGGCGCCCCCGTCCATCCCCGGCTCCTCCTGGGTCACGTCCAAGGAGATCCTGAAGCTGAAGCCCAACAAGGTCGCGCACACCAACGGCGGCTCCACCGCGGTCTCATACGACCACATTGAGCGCCTGATGGACGAGAGCGACATCCCGCTCGAGCTGGTTGTCAACGGCAACTTTGTGAACTTCAACAAGATGCTGCAGCACATGAGCAAGAAGGGCGAGCTGAACCGTATCGTCTTCGGCTCCGACGCGCCGACCGGTCAGGCATCCCTGCCCGGCGCGATCAACCGCGCCATCGTCAAGGCTTCCGCGCTCAACGGCATCCCGGCTGAGCTCTGCATCGCCATGGCGACCGGCAACTCTGCCGATCTGTACCGTCAGAACACCGGCAAGATCGAAGTCGGCCGCGAGGCTGACCTTCAGGTCATCGACTGCCCGCCGGGCTCCTGCGGCAAGGATGCACTCAAGGCAATCGAGGGCGGCGACCCGTTCGGCTGCGATCTCGTGATCGTCGACGGCCGTGTCATGGCCTTCCGCGGCCGCGACTCCCGTCCGACCGCCCGCTGCTGCCTGCTTGACGGCAAGCCGTTCTTCGCAGAGGGCATCACCGAGCATCTGTTCTTCCCGCCGCAGGTCAGCCGTCATTATGAGGGTCTTGGCTTCAATCATCAGAACTGAGTTTTCTTCCCCTGTCCAGACTGCATGATCTTTTTCATTGGAGCGGGGTGAGCCGGAGCCACCCGGCTCGCTCCGCTCCTCCCATTTTGCAACACTGAAACAGAAAGGATACCGCACCGCTATGAAAACGCTGATTCGAAACGCGCAGGCCGTCGTCACCGTCGACGCCGAGGACCGCGTTCTGCATAACGCCAACATTCTGATCGAGGATCGCGTCATCCGCTACATCGGCACAGAACCGCAGCCCGCCGATCAGGTCATCGACGCGTCGCACTGCTTCGTCTATCCGGGTCTTATTAACACGCACCACCATCTCTACCAGACGTTCACCCGCAATCTGCCGCAGGTGCAGAAAATGGAGCTGTTCCCGTGGCTGGTCACACTATATGAGATCTGGCGCGGCCTGGACGAGGACTGCATCTATGACAGCTCGCTCATCGGCATTGGCGAGCTGATGCGCTACGGCTGCACGACCTGCATGGATCACCATTATGTGTTCCCCAGAACAGGCTCCGAGCACTTCATTGACCAGCAGTTCCGCGCGGCTGACACACTGGGGGTCCGCTTCCACGCCACACGCGGCAGCATGTCCCGCGGCAAAAGCGACGGCGGTCTGCCGCCCGACGATCTGGTGCAGGACGTCGACACGATTCTGTCTGACAGCGAGCGGCTCGTCAAAAAATTCCACGATACCACGCAGTTTTCCATGCACCAAGTCGCGCTGGCTCCCTGTTCGCCGTTCAGCGTCACGACGCAGCTGCTCAAGGATTCTGCCGTGCTTGCCCGGCAGCTCGGCGTAAGGCTCCATACGCACCTCTGCGAGACCATCGACGAGGAGAATTTCACGCTTCAGGCCGTCGGCATGCGGCCGCTGGAGTATATGGAATCGTGCGGCTGGGTCGGCCCGGACGTGTGGTATGCGCACGGCATCCACTTTAACGATGACGAATTGAAGTTTCTGGCCAGAACCGGGACCGGCGTTGCGCACTGCCCCGTTTCCAACATGAAGCTGGCCTCCGGCGTATGCCGGGTGCCGGACATGCTGAAGCTCGGCGTTCCCATCGGCCTGGCCGTCGACGGCTCCGCTTCGAACGACTGCTCCAACCTGATGGCAGAGATCCGCGCCGCGTACCTGCTGCACCGCCTGCACGCAAGCGCCAACGCGCCGACCGGATATGAGCTTCTCAAGATGGCGACCATGGGCAGCGCAAGGCTGCTTGGCCGCGAGAAGGAGATCGGCAGTCTCGAGGTCGGCAAGGCGGCAGATCTGTTTATGATCGACGTCGATATCCCGGATCTTGTCGGCGCAAAGAAGGATCCGGCGTGCCTGCTCGGCACCGTCGGCTATTCCCGCCCGGCAAAGATGGTCATGGTCAACGGAAAGGTCGTCGTAGAGGACGGGCAGCTGCTCGGCATTGATGAAGAAGCCGTGCGCGTACACGCAAGCGGGCTGGTCGATACCATGCTGAAGAAAGCGGAATAAGGAGGGTCTGACATGCTGAGAGATCTGAACAGCTTTACATGGGATGAATTTGCCGCGCTGGATCCGCACGAGCTGACCTATGTGCTCCCCATCGGGGCGCTGGAACAGCACGGGCGCCATCTGGCGCTCGGCGCGGACGATTTTATCCTGCGCTGCGTGATGGACGAGCTGCACAAGGATGCGGAGATCCCCGACCAGATGATCTGCCTGCCTGCGATCCACTATGGAAACAGCCATGAGCATATCGGCTACCGCGGCGTGATCTCCCTGCGCTGCGACACGATCGTCTGCATCGTCCGCGATATCCTGCAATGCATGAAGGAGCACGGGATCCCGCGGCTGGCCGTGATCAACTCCCACGGCGGCAACACCGCCCTGCTGGAAGCCTATGCGCAGGAGTGGGAGCACGAGTTCGGGATCAAGGTCTACACCATCAGCTTCTGGAGCCCGTGGTTCTTCCGCGGCGCGAAGCTCGACGTCGAGACGCCGCTGGCACTGGAGATCCACGCGGGCGAAATGGAGACCTCCATTCTGGAATACGGCATGCCCGAAGCTGTCCGCCCGGAGAAGGCAACGCCGGAGATGGACAACCCCGTGGAGCTGAAGGATTACTACTGCGGCTGGAACACGATCGAGATCGCACCCGGCAACGGGCAGATGGGCATGGCGTCCCGCGCGACCCCGGAAAAGGGAAAGCAGATCCTGACGTATATGGAAAATAGAATTAAAGGCTGTTTAATTGACATAGCCGGAAAAAAATGATAGAATTACAGAAAATCTAGTACATTCGGTGCGGGAATCTGTGCTTTTCAGGCCGGAGCTTCCCGCCAGGACACTGCTTACAGAGGGACAAGTATGGAGAACAAGTTTGATGATGTGATCAAACGCGGCAAGACGCTGTCCGAGCAAGTGTATGATGCGCTTTACAGCTACATCAGCCAGCTCCCGGAAAACGGCACGCGTCTGCCGTCCGAGGACGACCTCGCAAAAAAATATGGGGTCAGCCGCGCCATTATCCGCGAAGCCTGCAACCAGCTCCGCATGGAGGGCTGCATCTCCAAGCGCAATGGCCGCGGTATGTCCGGTCATCCCTCCGCATGCAGACTAAAAAACAGAATCGATTTGGTCTCCGATTTCCGGAAGCTGATCGCGCAGAGCTGCGAGCATGTCGATCTGCTCGTCTCCGACGTCAGCATTCAGGACACGCGCACCTATCAGAGCTTGTTCCCTACCGATCCGGTCTGCGGCGAGGTCTTCTGCATGACGTGGACGTATTATGGCGACGGCGATCCACTCATCCTCGGCAAATTTGAGATCCCGCTCTCCTCGTTCCGTACTATCCCAGCTCTGGACTTCAGCGTCCATGATCTGACGGAGTTCAGCGAAGCGTATCTGAAGATTCCGATTGCCTTCTGCGCCATGCAGATCCATTGCGCGATCGATCCGCAGACCGCGGAGATCTTCAGCATCGACCCGAACCGCCCGATGCAGTGCTGGCGCGAGACACTCTATGATCTGGAGGATCATTCCGCCGGCCGCAGCCTATTCTACCTGCACCCCGACAAGATGGTCATGTCCGTGCTGACAAAATTCCAGTAATTCTATCACCCCAAACGCATCAAGCCCCCGGAAGGGACGCTTGGGAAAGGCCAGCCGCCCGCAGGCCTTTCCCCGGTGTCCCGGGCGGGGGCTTTTTATTTGCGCCCACAAAAATGTGCTGATCCGCCCGGCTGGATTGTTATATGGATGAGGCCTCAAAGAAACGGAGAAACGGGATCGATGAAACGAGAACAGGTGCTGGCGCTTTATGATGCGTATGCGGACGGGGTTTACCGGGTGGCACTCGGGTATCTGCGGTCGACGCATGATGCGGAGGACGCGGTGCAGGCGGTATTCTGCAAGCTGTTGGAGCAGGATCTGACCATCTGGCCCGGGCGGGAACGCGCGTTTCTGACAAAGCTGACGGTCAACCACTGCAAGAATCAGCTCTCGGCGGCAAAGCGGTTCGCGCCGGAGCCGCCGGACGAGCTTGACCTGCCTGCGGAGCCGGAGGACCGCGCGCTTTTTCGCGCCGTGATGGAGCTGCCGGAAAAATACCGGCTCGTCGTGGTGCTGCACTGTCTGGAGGGGTATTCCTTCTCCGAGATCGCGGGGTTCCTGCACATCACTGCTTCTGCCGTTTCCATGCGCCTGCACCGGGCGCGAAAGCTTTTGAACGAACAACTCGGGAGGGATTGACATGGAACAGAGCTTCAATCATCTCGCGGACGCCGTCCGTCTGCCGGAGAGCAGCCGGGCGCGCATCCGCACGCAGATCGCCTCCCACCGGAAAGAACAGGAGGCTTCTACTGTGAAACAACCGAAAAAACATCTGCCGCGGCTGGCCGTGGCGGCAATCATCATCGCAGCGGCGCTGACCCTGACGGCGGCGGCTGCGGCGGTCATCCACCAGTTCCGGAACGACATCCTCATTTCGGATCTCAGCGAGATCCCGGAGCCGACGGGCGACGCGCCGACGGCCGTAGCCGTGGCCGAACCGGCGAGCGACCGCAAAGCGCCGAAAACGCTGGCCGAACGGCTCGCCGACGGCCCAGAGATCACGCTGGAGGAGTGGCGGAACGGCGAAAAGATCGGCGGCACGACCTCGCACCTGTACGGCGGGTGGGATCATGCGGAGCTGATCAGTGACGATCCGGCTCTTTGCATCCGCCGCATCACGCGCGAGGAGGACGGCGCGGAGAAAATGCAGTACATGGCTGCCGATCCCGCCGCCCTTCTGCCCGTGCTGACCGGAAATATCCGCTTCGATCTGACGTGGCTCTCGGAAAACTACAAGGCCGTCAGCCTGGACGATCAGGCGTTTATCATCCGGGACGAGGACGGCGGCTTCGTCAGCGAATACTTCTGGGCGGCCTATGGCGCAAGCGACGGAACCGGCTGGATACGGCTGGAGATCGTCCATGACACGACATGGAACATGTCGCCGACCTATATTGTGGACGGCACGTTTGAGGAAGCATATTATTACACAACGGCAGACGGGTATGAATTTCTCATCACCGCAGACGGCGATACCGTCTGGGCGGACTGCACGACCGCAAAGACGAGCGTCAGCCTGTACGGCGCGTATCTGACCACCGCCGACATCGAGCAGATCGCCGAGCACCTCGCAGTCTCGATCGCGGACTGAGTGAAAAACGCGGCATCCGGTTGACTTTCCTGCCGCCTCCCGGCTATACTGTAAAAAAGCCGAAGGGAGGACACCGGATGCTTGCGAACGGATGGCAGACATTATTCAAGCCGCATATTCTTGACCGCGGTGAGGCCTACTGGCAGCAGGGTCACGTTGCGGAGCTGCACCGCACCCCGGACGGCATACAGGCTGTTGTGGCAGGCTCTGAGGACTACGAGGTCGAGATTGAACTGGACGACGGCATGGTCTGTGACATGTACTGCTCCTGTCATACCGGCAGGGACAGGGCGAGGCTTTGCTGCAGGACTGCTGGGAAGCGCAGCTGCGGCAGACCGTCCGCCGTTTCCGCGGCGGACGGCGGGAGATCGACTATGCGCACGCAAACGCTTTTTACACGGCGCTGAACCGCTTCCTGACAGACCGGCTCCCGGCGCTTCTGTGCGCGAAGGCCGTCATGCCCGCATTTTCTCTCGTCTGCGCGGTCTACTGCACCGCGATGGAGGAGGAAGCGGACAGCTCTGACGGCGGCATGAATCTGCTGATGCACCCCTGCGAAGATGCATGGCACGATCTCATGTCCGCTGCTTCCGTGCGTCAGTGCGTTGAGATGCACCGCTGGTTTGCCGAGCAGGTCGTCAGCCGCCCTGACGCATTCGGCATAGACCTGCTCGAAGAGCTCCTGTTCTGCGACGACTGGCCCGCGGAATGTCTCTGGAAAAATCTCGCGCTGCTCGACGACCTGCTGGAAAAAGCGCCGGACAGAGAATACCGGGCGGCTGGCGGCGTGGGACGCCGAAAAAACGCTGGCGCTCTTTTCCCGCCTGATCGATACGCAGATGGCCCGTGCGTATGACCGGGATTCTTACCACAGAACGATCGACCGCGTCCGCATCCTCCGGCGCTATCCGGGCGAAGACCGGACGATCGCCCGGCTGCTGCAGGGTTGGAAGGAACGCTATCCGCGCAGAACCGCGATGCTGGATGAACTGAATAAGGCAAAGTGGGCAGGCAGACTGTAAAGAAGCGCCGGAGCGGATGTAAATTCATCCGCTCCGGCGCGATATGCTGTTGCGTTAATTTTGGTCGGCAAAGGGGCAGTCATAGAGGATATAGACATCGAAGCCGTCATGCGCGCCCTGCACGGTGAACCAGCGCGCTTCTACCAGGATGACCTCGGGGTTCGAAGCGTCGTAATAGACCTCGACTTCACCATCGTTGCTTGCGAGCGTGCCCTTCGGGACGGTATCGTCTCCGCTGAACGCCGCTGTTCCCGCGAGCGTGAAGCCGTCCGGCACGGCTCCCTCGATCTGTATTCCGTACTGCTCATAGATCTTCTCATAATACGCTTCGATCACGTCCGGGTCCTCGCCGGAATACCACGCGCTCCACATGGAAATATAGTAATTCCCGTCAAAGCACACCAGCTTTTTCCCGCGGAGCCGTTCGTCCACGTACCGGGTGTAGGCGTTATGCGGCGGCGTGCTGACGAGCGTCCCGGTTTCGTCGACGGTTCCGTCGGTTCTTACCTCCTGATATACATAGATCCACTCCGGGATATCCGGGTTGGTATAATATGCACAATCTTCAAAGCCATTGTCAACGTCGGTCGTCCCGGCATATGTGAAGCCGTCCGGCAGCTCCTCGGAGCTGGCCAGATGCGATGAGATCACATACGTTCTGCCGTTGACCGCGACGCGCGGAGGGCCGCCGTAGTCGGTCGTTCCCTCCTGCGGGGTCGACGGCTTCTGCGAAAATGCAGGGATCGCCGCAAGGAGCAGGCACAGGCAGGCTGCGGCTGCCGCCCATGCTATCCAGCCGCGTCTTTTCCGAAGCGGCTTTCTGTCAGCAGCTTCCACATAGGCCGGATCAGCCAGCTCCAGCTTGTCCAGCAGCTCGTTTCCTCTCATATCGTGTAACCCTCCTGTTCCAGATATGTCCGCAGCCCATTCCGGCAGCGGAACAGCGTGACCTTTACCTTGCTTTCAGAGCAGTCGAAACGGGCGGCGATGTCTGCAATGGGATCCAGATACCAGTACCGGCGGAGGAACATGTTCCGCTTCTCCGCGCTGAGACTGCCGAGAAACCCGTTGATCGCGTCGCGCAGCATCCCCTCCTCCATGCGGCACGCGGCATCATCGGGTGCCGGGATGCACTGCTCCATCTCCGCGCTGAGCTCACAGATGAACGCGCTGCGCTTCAGCCGGCTGCGGTCGCGGCAGCAATTCAGGGAGAGATGGCGCACGATCCGCGCGAGGAACGCGTAGAAATAGCTCCGCGGCTCGTGGGGCGGGATGGTGTTCCACGCTTCCATATAGGTATCGCTTTCGCATTCCTCCGCGGTCTGCCGGTCGCAAACGATCCCATGTGCCAGCGCGCGCAGGCGGCTGCCGTATTTCTCCGTTGTGTTCCGGATCGCGTCTTCGTCGCGCCGCAGGTACAAATCAACGATCTGATCATCGTCCAAGGCTTTTCGCTCCTTTCCTGTTGGTTTGAAGGGCCTTCACCCGGATAAGCACCGTTTGGAACTGGGAGGTTACACGGGTTCAGGAGAATTATAGCAGAAAAATCGGAGCATTTCGACATTACCGCTGAAAAAGCCAGATACAATCCCTGACCGGGAGGCGTTGCGGTTCCGCATGTTTTTCTGAGCCATAGTGTCCATTGCTTGACAAGCAAAGCTGTCCGGCGTATGATAATAATATAATTATGAGCCAGACGCCAAGACGCAGTGCTGATCCGAAAACCGATCATGCACTGCGTTTTTTCATCTGGAAAACCGGAAAAACGGAGGGACTATCATGACATCTGCCTATACCATCGAACGCGCGCGGCCGGAGGATGCCGCAGCGCTGCTGGACTATCTGAAGATCATCGGCGGCGAGACGGACAATCTCAGCTTCGGCCCGGAGGGCGTGCCGCTGAGCGTCGAAGCGGAGCAGGATTATCTGCGCGCGCAGTGCGGTTCGGCGGACAATGCGCAGTATCTTGCCAAGGTGGACGGCGAGATCATCGGCACAGCCAGTCTGAACCGCAAGCCCGGGCGGATGCGCCACCGCGGAGAGTTCGGCATCAGCCTGAAAAAGGCATGGTGGGGCTGCGGCGCGGCATCCGCGCTCATGGAGGCGATCCTCGTCTTCGCCAAAGAAAACGGCTTTGAGCAGGTGAATCTTGAGGTACGCAGCGACAACGCCCGCGCCATTCATCTGTACGAGAAATACGGCTTCCGGAAGCTCTGCACCTTCCCGGCGTTTTTCAAGATCCGCGGTGAAGCGGTCGATTATGACCTCATGAATCTCACACTGGAGCATGCAGAATGAGACCGATCGCTGTCGACCCCAAAACGACTGCGCGCGCAGAAGCCTATGCGCTCTGGATGGATGCGCCCAACCCGATGGTGACATTTTTCAAGACGCTGGACGTGACGCCGCTCGTCCGTCTCAGCCGCAGGCGCGGGCTGAAATTCAACATGCTCCTGTGCTGGTGCATCGGCAGAGCAGCCAGCGAGATCAAGGAGTTTTATCTGCTCCCCGTGGGACGCGAGCTTCTGCAGTATGACAGCATCGCGGTCAATACCATCGTGAAGAACAGGACCGGCGAGGTCAGCTCCTGCGATGTGCCGTTTTCGGACAGCCTTGCCGCGTTCAATGCCGACTATCTGCGCCTGACGCGCGGGACGGCGGAGCGCTGCGAAAACCACGATCTGACAGACAGCATGGTGATCGGCACCTCCGCCATCGTGGATACCGAGATCGACGGCGCCGTCGGCATGAACAGCGGCATTTTCAATAATCCGTTTCTCATCTGGGGCAGATATCACAAGGGGCTTTTCAAAACGACGCTGAAGCTCTCGTTCCAGTTCCACCACACGCAGATGGACGGCGCGCACGCGGGGCGCTTTTTGCAGCGGCTGCAGACGTGCATCTATGATCTGCGCGCGGAAACCGGATAAGCTTCACCGGGGAGGCGCATCAGGACGCCTCTCCGGTTCTTTTTCCGATGCCGGTTGACAGGTGTTTACTTTTGTGGTATGCTCGATGCATAACAGTTGTTAACTTCTATCAGGAGGCGGAACCATGGAGCATATTCGGTTATCGGACGGAGAATGGAAGCTGATGAAGACGCTCTGGGCCAGGCAGCCGCAGACGATCGCGGAGCTGGTGGCCGCGCTGGCCGCGGAGACCGGCTGGACGAAGGCGACGATCTTCATGATGCTCAAGCGGCTGATCGCCAAGGGCGCGGTCACGATGGACGACAGCGGAAAATTTCAGGAATACAGCGCGGCCATCACCTACGCCGACGTGGAGCCGGAGGAGACGGAGTCGTTTCTGTCAAAGGTCTACGGCGGAAGCGTGGGGATGATGGTCTCGAGCCTTGTCGGGCGCGGCGCGCTGTCGGAGCAGGAGATCCGGGAATTGAAGGCCATACTGGATGCGGCGGAAAAACAGGAGGAGACGCCATGCTGAGAGATGCTTTGACGATTTCGGCGCTGATCGCGGTGGTTTTGCTGGTGCGGGCGATATTCAAGAGCCGCGTGCCGAAGCGGATGGTCTATGCTTTGTGGCTGGTGGTGCTGCTGAAGCTCTGCCTGCCGGGGACGGCGGTCTCCCTTCCGCTCCTGCCTGCGGAAGAAGCGACAGCACCGGTGCAGCAGGTCGAGGCCGAAACACCTGTGCATGCCACGCCCGCCGTGCAGCAGCCCGCGCAGACCGTGACGCTGCCGCAGGCGCCTGCGCAGACAATAACACAGACACAGCCGCAGGAAACGGCAAAACCGGTACGCGCGCCGCTCGTGACTGCGCCGGTGCTGCTGGTCTGGTTCGGCGGCAGTGTGCTGCTGGGGCTTTGGCTGCTTGTCACGTGGCTGGTCTTTACGGTTCGGCTGTATAAAGACCGGCAATTGCTTGGCAGGCGCGGGCAGACGCGCATTTATGTCTCCGGCAGCATGAAATCACCGTGTCTGGCGGGGCTCATTCCGGCGGTCTATCTGACTGCGGACGTGCCGCAGTCGGACGCGGCGGAGCTGATCGTGCAGCACGAGCTGACGCATCTGCGGCATCTGGATCCGCTGTGGTCGCTCTGCCGCACGGCGGCGGTCATTGTATACTGGTGGAATCCGTTCATCTGGCTCGCCGTGATCGTCTCCAAGCGCGACGCAGAGCTGGCGTGCGACGAAGCTGTCGCCGCGAAGCTCTCTTCGGAGCAGCGGCTTGCCTACGCGCGTGCCATTCTGGCGCAGGCCCCGCGCAAGGCGGCGGCCCTGAGCCTTGCCGGGCCGCCGGTCAGGGAGCGCATCGTATTTTTGTCAAAAAAGCAGCGCACGAGCGTCCTGTGCGTGCTGCTCGCGCTGCTTCTCACCGTGACGGCTGCCGGATGCTCATTTACACGGCTGACGGCCAAACATGAAGACCCGGAAGCCGCACATCAGGAAGCGCTGAAGAGCGTCCTGAAGACCGACATCTCGCTCACACAGGAGCAGATCGACGCGGTCAACGCCGCCTTTACCTATGACACGTCGGGCAAGGATGAGACGCTCGGGCATTTTGCGGTCAACGGCTTCTTCACCTCGACGTATGAGGACGTGCGCGAGCTGAACCTCAAGGAGTTTCTCGCGTATTTCGGTGAATACGGCGAGGAGGATATCTCGGAGGAGGAATTTGCGCAGCTGAACGCCGAATGGGGCTTCCGGGTTGACCGTGTGGAGGATTTCCCGCTGCCGATCCACCGCTATCCGGCGTCCGCGGTCGAGGGCGTCCTGCGCCGCTTTGCGGGCATCGGGCTTGCCGACCTCAAGGATATGCAGGAGCCGTTCTCCGGCTATACGTATCTGGAAAGCACAGATGCGTTCTATAACACCACCAGCGACTACAGCCCCGGCGACTTTACCTGCACCTATGGCTCGCTTGACGCGTTCGGGGAGTATGTGCAGCTCTATGGCCGGTCGACCCGCTTCCCCGGCGAGGTCATGCTGCGGCTGGAGAAGGACGGCGATAACTGGTATATCAAGTCCTTTACGCTTGAAATTCCGGCAGACGCGCTGCCGGTGGAAGACCCCATCCCAACGACGGAGCCGAGCTACCCGCTCGGTCTTCTTCTCACGCAGGAGACGGCCATGCGGAAGGACGCGGCAGACACTGCGAAGCTCTGCGACTGCCGACTGCTGCAGGAGGGCGAATACGTCACGGCGCTGACCGAGCGGACGGTGGACGGGGAACTCTGGTATCTGGTCGAATGCACGCCGTTTGACACCCCTGCGGACACGCGCGGCTGGGTCAGGGCGGATGTGACCGCACCATATACCGTGCAGAACATGTGGGACTGCACCGCGCCCCTGTACTTAGTTAGCGGCGCGCAGTATTATGACGGGACGGGCGAACACATACTGACGGACGCCGATCCGCGCGGGCCGTACCGCATCACGAGCTATGACGAGACGAACTACCGCTACCATCTCAGCGGCACCGGCGGCGCGGAAATCGAGATCGGCGAACTAGACATGGTCCAGTTCCCTGCCCTGCCCGCGGATGATCCTGAGACGATCAGCTATCAGGTGCAGCAGAAACTGGCCTATGCGCGCTGGAACCATGCCATGACAGAAGACTATGAGGATCAGATCCGCAGCTTTGAAGCCGCGGACTACCGCGACGGCTGGGGCGTGGGGCAGTATCCGCACTATTATAAGGCGCTGGCAGCTTTCTTCGTCTCCGCGCCGGATCAGCGCGGCTTCCTCGCGGAGGACGCGGTCTGGACACGGGACATGATGGCGGACGGACTGATCATGCGGGTGAATATGACGCAGGACGAAGGGGGTATGTCGCTCTATTATTCCGTTGTGACGCACGATCTGTGCGTCGCGCCGGATGAGCTGCTGGGCGACGAAAATGAAGCCGTCCTGTCCGCAGCCGAATGGTTCCGGACGAACGTCTCTGAAAACAACGACGGCAGGAACCTCTACGCCATGCTGCTGACCAGCTCCTATCGGGATCCGCGGGAGATCGACCTATCCAAGCTGTTTTATAACGGCCTTTACGATGCCTCCAACGTGATCACCGAGGAGGAACGCACAGCCGTCAGTCAGGAAAACCCGTTGGCTGACCATCTGGACATCATCAAGATCACGCGCACGCAGATGGACGAGGTGCTGCAAATGCTCACAGGTCTCACGCTGGACGAAACGGAGCAGGTCGGGCTTGACCAGTTCGTGTACTTAAAGGACTTTGACGCATATTATCTGGTACACAGCGACGCGATCGACCCGCGCTGCCGTATGCTCTCGGCCAGCCGGAACGCGGACGGCAGCGTGAATCTCATCTGCAAGCGCGACACGGGAAGCGCCGCCGTCCTGCTGCTCCGGACGATCACCGGCTGGCAGATCACGGCGAACGAGCTGTTCCCGGAGTAAGAAAGGAACACACACATGCAGACAATCTGGATCATTGACGACGACGCCGCGATCGGCGATCTTGAACAGGAGCTGTTGGAGCGTGCGTGGCGGTGCGGCTGCGGGAGCGTGCGGCGTCTTCGCTTGGCTGCGTCTATACCTGCGGCAGGCTTTCGCCCGACACCGCTTCGCATACGGTGCTTGACGAGTCGGTCAACGGCCTCGACCCGGAGGGTATCATTGAGATCCGCGAGCTGATTCTGAAGCTCAACCGGGAGCACGGCATTACCGTGCTCATTTCCAGCCACATCCTTGACGAGCTTGCAAAGCTTGCCACGCACTACGGCTTTATTGACAGCGGGCGCATCGTCCGCAAACTGAGTGCGGACGAGCTGGAATCCGCTTCACGCAAGTGCCTGCAGCTGACGGTCTCGGACACGGTCTCGCTCGCTATGGTGCTGGACAAGCTCGGCGCAGAATATCAGATCCTGTCCGATACGACGGCGCGGGTCTACAGTCCGCTCTCTGTCACGACGCTCGTACACGCACTGGACACGGAGACCTGTGAGCTGCTGCATGTGACAGAGCAGGACGAAAGTCTGGAGAGCTTCTATATGAATCTCGTGGGAGGCGTGCATCATGGCTAAGCTCCTGCGGGCAAATTTCCTCCGGCTGCGCCGCAGCTGGCCGCTTCTTTTGTGCATGTCCGGCGCGTTTGCGCTCTCTTCCGTTTCCATGCTCGGCATAGCCAGAAGCAGCAGCGAGGCCTATGCGCTGGACGACGCGATTCTGCAGCTTTTCCCGTTCCTGCCCATTCTGCATGCGGCGTTCATCAGTCTGTTCCTCGTTGTCGAGTATCAGGACGGCACGCTCCGCAATAAGCTCATTGCCGGGCATAGCCGCGCGGCTGTCTATTTCTCGTCGCTCATCGCCGCCATGGCGGGCTGCATGGCCATTCTGCTCGCCAATCAGGAGCTGACACAGCCGGTTCTGTCTCTCTGCTGCTCGGCGGGGATCGTCCTTCTGACCAGCCTGACCGGCGCAGTATTTTTCCGAAAAAAAGGTCTGAAATAACGGAGGTCGTTTCATGGATAGCTGGTGGATCATGCTGACCGCAGCGCTTGCGCTTACCGCAGGCTTTCTGCTTCTGAAGCTTCTGTTCCTGCGGCGGGTCTTTGATAATATCCTGAGCAACGCCGCAAAGTACACGGATGGCGATCTGTCCGTCCGCCTGACGCGAGATGGCCGCGTCACGATCTCCAGCCGCGTGCAGGGGCTTGACCGCGTGCAGGCCGGGCGGCTGTTTGACCGCTTCTACACCGTGGAGGCCGCCAACGCCTCCACCGGTCTCGGCCTGTCCATTGCAAAGCTGCTGACAGAAAAAATGGGCGGCCGCATCTGGGCGGCCTATGAAAATGAGACCCTGCAGGTCTTTGTGGACTTTCCGCAGTGACCGCGCGAGCCGCCGGAAACGGTATCGTTTCCGGCGGTTTTTTCTGTTGTATAAAAAATTATATAAATTCAAAGAAACAGATTGACAGCTGCAGGACATGGTGATATAAAAAGATATACAGAGAAAGAAAAAAATATATATTCAGGAGGGCGGCATGGAAGCGGTAACACTGCGCACAAAGCGGGAAAACAAAGGACATTATGTGCCGGGGATGATCTCCAACGGGATGCTGTATATCTCGGGGCAGCTGTCGCTGGATCCGGACACCGGAAAAGTCGCGGAGGGTGATATCCGCGCGCACATGCAGCAGGCGCTCGGGAACATGGACGCCGTGCTGCGCGAAGCCGGTCTGACGCGGGAGAACGTCGTGCAGTGCCGGATCTATCTTGTCGGCATGGACAACTGGGACGCGGCGAACGAGGAATACGCAGCCTTCTTCGGCGCGCACTGCCCAGCCAGAATTATCGTATCGGTCAACGAGCTTCATTTCGGCTGTCTGGTCGAGATTGAAGCCGTCGCGGAATGCACACAGAAAGGAGAATTCCTATGATCACATCCCCGTATTCCTATCTGGAAACACCGAGCCTGCTCATTGACAACGATATTGCGCTTGCCAATATCGCCATGATGCAGAAAAAGGCGGACGATCTCGGGCTGAAGCTGCGGCCGCATATCAAGACGCACCGCATGCCGTATTTTGCAAAGCTGCAAATGGAGGCCGGCGCGTGCGGCATTGCCTGCGCAAAAATTGGCGAAGCCGAGGTCATGGCAGACAACGGGATCGGTGATATTTTCATCGCCAACGAGGTCATCGGCGAAGACAAATACGAGCGGCTCAAGGCGCTGCACCGCCGCATCCATGTGCGGATCGGCATTGACAACGAGGTCCAGCTGGCGCAGATGGAGAAGGTCTTCGCCACCGAGGCGCGGCCGCTGGAGGTCCTCATCGAATACGAGGTCGGCGAGGTGCGGACAGGCGTCACCAGTGACGAGCAGCTGACCCGGCTCGTGAAGGCCATCCAGAGCAGCAAGCATGTCGTTCTGAAGGGGATCTTCTCCCACGAGGGACACACGTACAAGGCAGACAGCATCGCCGACTGCTGCGCCAAGGCGCAGGCAGCGTATGCAAAAACCGTGCGCGCGGCGGGGATCATCCGCAGTCTCGGCGCGAACATTGACACGGTCAGCATCGGCGCGACGCCCTCGGTCATGAACGGGAGCAGCTTTGAGGGCATTACAGAGCTGCGGCTGGGGACGTATATCTTCTTTGACGTCGGCCAGTCGAACGCGATCCACGATTTCAGCCGCTGCGCGGCCACCGTTCTGGCGTCCGTCATCTCCAAGCCGGAGGGAAACCGCGTCGTGCTGGACACCGGCGCAAAGGCGCTCGTCTCCCAGAACCGGCCGACCGGCATCTGCGCGACGGCAGGCTTCGGCGCGATCAAGGGCGCGGAGGATATCACCATTGAGAACCTGTTTGACGAGCATGGCGTCTTGAACAGCGAGAAATTCAAAACCCTCGTCAGCGTCGGCGACAAGGTGGAGGTCATTCCGAGCCACGTGTGTCCCACAGTCAACCTGTATGATACGGCCTATCTCGTCTCAAACGGCAAGGTGATCCGGACGCTCCCCATCGCCTGCAGAGGAAAATCAAGATAACAGGCCAAAACGCCATGTACTGCTGTTCATTCAGCGGTACATGGCGTTTTCTATTGGCTTTATTACCGTGTCAGGCCAAGCGTGCGGTCGCACAGCTCACAGAAGACCAGCCCGCAGGCCAACGCTTCCTGCCCGGCCCCGCCAAGCTCCGGCGCAAACGAAAACAGCGCACCGAACGCATCGTCCAGCGTCTGCACCTTCTGTCCGGTTTTCTGTCCGGCCAGCGTCTTCACGTCATAGACGGCGCGGCCGTCCAACGCGCGGCTGCCCGCGGCGGCCAGAAACGCGAGCTGCTCCGGGTGGAACAGCACCAGCGGCGCGCCGCCGTCCAGGAATGCGTCGATAGACGCCAGCGCCTGCCCGATCGCGGGCGCGTTCTCCACCATGCTGTCGGTAACGCCGGATTCGTGGGCATATTTTGTCAGCCCCTTTTCGGGCCGGAAGCAGGTGCAAAGCAGCGCTTGCGGCGAAAAAAGCCGGAATTTCAGGATCGCCAGCTGCACAAGCTCGTCGCGCGCCGCGCTTTTTCCGGTCGTCTTGCACGCGAGCACGAAGAAGGTCTCAAGCGCCTCCGTACTCATCCCGCGCGTCAGCGGCGCAGGCTCCGGCAGCTTCCAATCGGCATTGGGCGGCGCGGGCGCGGCCTCCCGCAGCTCTGGCTGCACGGGCGGCAGGCGCTTCAGGACGGATTCGAACCATTTCTGTGCCTGCAATGCTGCCTGCAGCGCCGTCTGCTGCTGGGCGACGCGCTTCAAGATCGCGCCGCTCAGATCGTCCAGCAGATCGCCGGAGCTCCGGCGGCCCGGGATCCTGCCGTGCCTGCCGAAGCCGGGCAGGAGAAATTCATCGGAATAATCGTTATAGTGCGCCTTCGACCGCAGAAGGGCTGCAAACGGCGGCTGCTGCCGCGCGCCGTCCCAGCGCTCACGGAACGCGCCGCACAGGCGAATATCGCGCTCCAGCATCCACGCGGCTCCCCGGCAGGGCAGCGCATCGATCCGGGTATATGCTTCGCTGAGCGTCTGGTAGAGCAGCTCCGTATCCGGCTGCACCGGCGGTGCGGGCGCGGGCACAGGCGCAGGCTCCGGCTTTTCCGCAAGATCGGTCAGGATATCCGGCAGCAGCTCCGGCTGCAGGGCGTCCGGCTCCGGTTCTGCCCCGGCCGGCGGTTCAGGCGGCGTTTCTTCCTGCCGCTTCTTTCCGATGCCCTTCGGCAGCGCGCCCAGCACGACCATCGCAAGCCCGCCCACCGCGACGGCGATGGAGACCGGCAGGCTGTAGGCCGACAGGGCGAAACCGATCAGGATCAGAAGAAAGCCGATGATGATATCCTTGACTGAGCGCACGGCTGCGTCCTCCCTTTTTCTCTTTCCGGGAACTATTCTGTGCCTACAGTATAGCATCCTCCACGGCCTTCGCGCAAGGGGCTTGATTCCCGCGCGCATCGGCGCTACAATGCTCTGGGGCAGAAGAGGAACGGACTTTTATGTTATGCTGCAGATCATGAACCAGATCCTGACGCAGGGCGGATTTCTGCGCGCGTTTTTTCAGACTGTTATCCTTATCGCGGCCGGCTGCGCGCTGTTTCGGGCAGACATTCTCGGCCCCGGGGACAAGCACGCGCTCACGACGGTTGTCTGGAAGCTTGCCGTGCCATGCATGGCGTTCGACGCGTTCATGTCGGATTTCAATACGCAGGAATTTTTGTCGGAGCTTGGCGTGCTGGCGCTCTCGTTCGCACTGTATGCCGTTCTCTACGCGCTGGGAACGCTTCTGTTCCGGCGCGCAGCCGGGCGGGACGCAAAGGTCTGCGGCCTGTTCTGCGCTGTCGGGCAGCTGACGCTGTTCGCCATGCCTGTTCTGCAGTCCATCTACGCCGGAACCGGCTCCACGGTCCTGATCTCCGTCAGCGTCATGACCATATCCGGATGGTCCTTGCGCCCGCGTTCGCCCTCGGGGCGGTATGCGCCGTGCAGGCAAGCGGACTGGCCCGCTTTACCGCGTCGGAGATGGTCGCGGTCACGATGGGCTTCGCCGCGCCGGCGTCGGCCACGCTCGGCCTGTTCTGCATCCAGTACCGCCGCTGCGAGCGGTTTGCCTCGACCGTCTGCTTTTTATCGACGGTCCTGTGTCTCGCCACCATCCCGCTCGTCTACGCCCTGACCCAGCTCGCGGCAGCTTCCGGGTTGTTCTGAATGTTCGCCGAAAAAGCCCCATCCTGCATTGGATGGATCCTTGGCTCTCCCTCTGGGAGAGCTGTCACCGCAGGTGACTGAGAGGGCTTTGGCAGTCACGGTATACCCTCTCCGTCCTCGCTTCGCTCGGCCACCTCTCCCAAAGGGAGAGGCAAGGGTCGCTCGCACAACATCAAATGACACAAGAACAGGCACAGCAGATGATTCCGCTGTGCCTGTTCACTGTCTCATGCGACCCGTTCATTTGCAGGATAGAGCTTTTTATTTCAGTTCCCATTCTTTGATCTGGCTGGCCATCTCGTACAGGCGTTCATAGCTGTCGTAGCGGGTCCGGCCGATCTTGCCTTCGACCAGCGCTTTGCGCACGGCGCAGCCCGGCTCCTTGCGGTGGGCGCAGTCGGGGAACTGGCAGTGGCCGAGATACGGCGCAAACTCCGGGAAAGCGTCCTGCAGCCGCTCTTTGTGTACCAGCTCCATCCGTTCGGTGTCGAACGCGGAGAAGCCCGGCGTGTCGGCGACGAAGGTATCCGCGCCGAGGGCATACAGCTCAATATGGCGCGTGGTATGCCGCCCGCGGCCAAGCTTTTCCGAGACCTCGCCGACCGGCAGCTGCAGTGCCGGGCAGACGCGGTTGAGAAGGCTCGACTTTCCAACGCCGGAATTGCCGGTCAGGCACGAGAGCTTCCCGGCCAGAAGCGCCTGCAGCTCCCCGATCCCCTCGCCCGATGCAGCGCTCGTAACAAGGACGGGGATCCCGGCTTTTTTGTAGATCTCCGCCAGCGGCTGTGCCGGGGCCAGATCGTCCTTGTTGACGCAGACCACGGACGGGACGTTCTGCAGCTGTGCAATGGCAAGCACGCGGTCAATGAGAAACGGCTCCGTGACCGGGATGGCGCAGGAGGCCAGCACGATCAGCTGGTCGATATTCGCGATCGCCGGGCGGATAAACGCGTTTTTGCGCGGCAGCAGCGCTTCGAGTACGCCCTTGCCGCTTTCCTGCTCTGTGATGCGGACAAAGTCCCCGACGAGCGGCGACTGCTCCTGCCGCCGGAAGCGGCCGCGGGCCTTGCACTCGACCACGCCGTCTTCCGTCTGCACATAATAGAAGCCGCTGATGGCTTTGATGATCCTGTAAGCTTCCATATCTCTCACCCAAACGAAATGAGCTGCGAATCATAGATCTCGCCGTCCAGATACACGTCGACCGGCAGCGTTCCCTTGCCCTTGACGGTCACCTCGAGAATGACGGCGGTGTTATCCGTGATGGAGACGGACGTCGGGCCGTACTGCAAAGAGCCGTCCACATAGACCGTGACCTCATACAGGCCGTTGGTGTTCGGCATCACGACCTCGATGGTCTTCTCCACCGCCTTCTCCTGCACGACGATCTCGATCATGTTGGACTTGGTGGTCTTTGTATCGTCGCCGAGCGAGTTTTCCACGATGCAGTAATAATAATAGGTTCCCGGCTCCGCGGTATCCACCTTGCAGGTGGTGTTGCCCTCCTTGCTGCGCGAGACGAGCGCGGCATTGTCATAGATGCCGTCCTCGCTTCTGTACCACGCATAGCGGAGCGTCCCGTCGTCGGAGGCATAGGCAGAGATGGACAGCGTGACCTCGTCCCCCTGCAGGACCGCCTGGTCCTGCGTCAGGTTGGTGACGACCGGCGTGGCTGCCTCTTCGGGGCCCTTGGAGACACGCAGATTGATGACGGTGTCCTTTTTGACCATCTGGCCGCCCTCGACCGACTGGAACGTGACCGTCCCCTTGGGCAGATCACTCTCGTCGTTGCGGATGCTGCCGTTCTGCAGGCCGGCCTTCGCGATCATCTTCAGTGCTTCGTCCACGTCCTCGCCGACGAGCGTCGGGACCTCCACCAGCTCCACATCCGGCCCGAGCGAGACGATGAGCGTCACGGTCTGCCCCTCGGTGAGCGGCGTGCCGGAGGCCGGGTCGGTCTCGATCACGTAGCCCTCGGTGTAGATATCGTTCTTGCGTTCGTCGATCTGGATATTGAGGTTCAGTCCCAACGCGCTCAGCGTCTGCTCCGCGTTCTGGCGGGTCAGATTGACCAGCGGCGGCATCTGGATCTCATTGGCGCCGCTGGAGACGGTCAGCTTGATCGTGCTGCCGACCTTCGCCTGCCGGTCAGCTTCGGGCGACTGATCGACGACGACGCCGGCTTCATACTTCTCGCTCACCACATAGCGGTCGATGGAGATGGTGAAGTCGGGATAATCCTCCTGCCGGATGCTGTCGGCCGTCATACCGACGAAGTTCGGCACAGGCTTCTCCTCGGTCTTACTGAAGAGACCGGAGAAGAAGTAGTTATACAGGAAATAGCAGATCACGAGCACCGCCAGCGCAATGCACACGATCCCGGCGATCACCGCGATGCGGCTGCCGCGGCGGGAGGCGTCCTGCGCGGCTCTGCGGTCCTGCTCCTCCTGCTTTTTCTTTGCCACGGCCTCGGCCAGCGGCTTTTTGACCGCGTTGGTCCGGCCGAGGTTCTGCGGCATATAATTGGGATCGTTCAGAAGCCGCTGCACGTCGATGCTGTCAGCTTCGGCGGAAAAATCGAAGACGATATTCGGCTCCTTGCGGAACTCCTCCAGATCGTGCAGCATCCGCGTTGCCGACGGATAGCGGCTTGCCAGATCCGCACACATGGCATGCATGGTGATCTGCTCCAGCCCGACGGGGATGGAGGGATTGATCTCGCGCGGCATGGTGGGGTGGCCGTTGATATGCTGGATGGCCACGGACACCGGCGTGTCGCCGTCATACGGCGGCCGGCCCGTCAGCATTTCGTACATGACGACGCCCAGCGCGTACAGATCCGCGCGGCAGTCGACCTGCGCGCCGCGCGCCTGCTCGGGCGAGATATAGTGGACGGAGCCGAGCGCCTCGCGCGTGAGGGTATTCTGGGCGGAGGACACGCGGGCAATGCCGAAATCGGCGACCTTGACGCTGCCGTCCTTCAGGATCATGATGTTGTGTGGCTTGATGTCGCGGTGGATGATGCCGCGGCTGTGCGCATGCTCCAGCGCCTTACAGATCTGGGTCGCAAAATGCAGCGCCTCGCGCCAGTTGAGCGTCCCCTTCTGCTCCATATACTGCTTGAGCGTGATGCCCTCGATCAGCTCCATGACGATATAGTCAATATTGTCCGAGTGCGAAACGTCGTACACGCTCACGATATTGGGGTGGGACAGCATCGCGACCGCCTGCGACTCGGCGTGGAAGCGGCGGCGGAACTCCGCGTCCTGCGACAGATCTTCCTTTAAGATCTTGATGGCCACGAGCCGGTTGAGCCGGTGGCAGCGCGCCTTATATACATCCGCCATGCCGCCGGAGCCGATCTTCTCCAGGATCTCATAGCGGTTATCCAATAGCTTACCTATGTATCGGTCCATCAGGTTCGCTCCTTTTTTGCAGAATCGTTCATACCGGCCGTACCTCTCAGACCGCCGCCAGCGTGACGGTCACGTTGTCCGGCGCGCCGCGCTTTTGGGCAATATGCAGAAGCCGCTGGCAGCAGTCGCTCTTGTTGAGACCGTGGACGACCTCAAAGAGCATTTCCTGATCGGCCATCTCGTTGGAAAGGCCGTCGGAGCACAGAAGGATGCATTCGTCCCTGCGCAGGCGGCAGGTGAAGACGTCGCCCTCGACCTCCGGCTCGGTGCCGACGGCGCGGGTGATGACGTTTTTGCCCGGATGGAGCTTCGCCTGCTCCTGCGTCAGCTCGCCGCGCTCGACCATGTAGGCGACCATGGAATGATCGCGCGTGACAAGGCGGACATCCTCTTTTGTAAAGTGATAGGCGCGGCTGTCGCCGACATTGATGATGACAGCCAGATCACGGTTGAGCCAGGCCGCCACCAGCGTGGTGCCCATGCCGGTGAAGTCCTCGCTCAGCTGTGACTGTTCAAAAACCGCACGGTTGGCAAGCTCCAGCGCGCTTCTGAGCATCGCGGACGCCTTTTCCGGCGACATGCCGGCCTTCTGCGTCCGGCGTACCTCGTCCGTGAAGATCTCCACGGCAAGCGAGCTTGCCACGTTGCCGGATTTTGCCCCGCCCATGCCGTCGCAGACGATCATCAGCACGCGGTCACGTCCGAACGGAACGATGGCATACGCGTCCTGATTCTGCTGCCGGATGTTGCCCGGGTCTGTCAGTCCCCATGTCTGCATGGCGCTTCCTCCTTATGTCGATTCGTATTTTCTTCTGAGCTGTCCGCAGGACGCGTCAATGTCGCTGCCGAGCGTCCGGCGGAGCGTCGCGGTGATGCCGTGGGATTCCAGAATGGTCTGGAAGCGGCGGATGGCCTGCGGGGATGCCGTGTGCAGGCCGCTCTCCGTCACGTTGTTCAGGGGGATCATGTTGACGTGCGCGCCCATGCCCGCGAGCTTTTTGGCCAGCAGCTCCGCCTGCTCCGGCGAATCGCTGACGCCGTCGATCATGGTATATTCAAAGGAAATGCGGCGGCCGGTCTTCGCGAAGTAATCGCGGCAGGCGGCCAGCAGCGTATCGACCGGCCAGCGGCGGTTGACGGGCATGATCTTACTGCGCGATTCGTCGTCCGGGGAATGGAGAGACACCGAGAGCGTCAGCTGCAGATCCTTTTCTGCCAGCTTTTCGATCTTGTCGACAAGACCGCAGGTGGAAAGGCTGATATGGCGCATGCCGATGTTCATGCCGTCGGGACTGTTGATGAGTTCCAGAAAACGCATGACGTTGTCAAAATTATCGAGCGGCTCGCCGATGCCCATCAGGACGATATTGGAGATCGGCAGCCCGGAATCCAGCTGGGAAAACAGCACCTGATCGACCAGCTCCGACGGCTCCAGCCGCCGGACAAGGCCGCCGATCGTGGACGCGCAGAATTTGCAGCCCATGGGGCAGCCGACTTCCGAGGAAATGCAGACGGTGTTGCCGTGGTGATACTGCATGACGACGGATTCGACGCAGTTGCCGTCAGCCAGGCGCCAGAGGTATTTGATCGTGCCGTCCAGCTTTGAGACCTGCTTGCGCGCAACGGTGGGCGCGGTGATGAAATAGAGGCCGTCCAGCTTTTCGCGCAGCGGTTTGGAGAGGTTCGTCATGGCGTCGAAGCCGGTCGCGCCGCGGTGGAGCCAGACGAAGACCTGCTTCGCGCGGAACTTCGGCTCGCCCATGACCGCGAACGCGGCTTGCAGCTCTTCGAGCGTCATGGATTTGATGTCCTGTTTCATGTGTGCTTCCTCAGCTTGCAGATGAAAAAGCCGTCCGCCGCATGAAGCTGCGGCAGAAGCGTCGCATAGCCCTCGTTCGGCAGCTCCAGCCCCTCCGGGACTGCGAACGGCTCCGGCGTGAACGCCGGATGCGCCTGCGCAAAGGACAGCGCCACGGCTTCGTTTTCTTCTTTTCGGACGGTGCAGGTGCTGTAGAGCAGCGTGCCGCCGGGCCTTACGTAGCGGCTGACGTTCTCCAGAATGGCCCGCTGCACCTCGGGCAGGCGCACGATCGCGTCCAGCGGCTTATAGCGGATATCCGGCTTTTTCCGGATGACGCCGAGGCCGGAACACGACACGTCGGCGATGACAAGATCGAACGCATTTTCCAGCGCCGCGTCAAACTCCGCCGCGTTTCGCTGCTCCGCCTTCAGGATGGAAATTCCAAGGCGGGCGGCGTTTTTTTCGATCAGCGCGATCTTATGCGCGTGCAGATCGCAGGACAGGATGCTGCCGCGGTTTTCCATCTGCATGGCCGCGGCAAAGCTTTTGCCGCCGGGGGCTGCGCAGCAGTCGAGCACGCGCATGCCGGGCGCCGCGCCGGAGACCAAGACCGCGAGCTTCGCCGCCGGATCCTGCACATAGACTGCGCCGGACTGGAACAGCGGCAGCGCCTCCAGATTGCCCGTGCCGGAGACGAGATAGCAGCCCGCCAGCCACGGATGCGGCTCATAGGCGATCTGCGCCGCGTCGAGCGCGGCCGTGACCTCTTCCGGCGACGCCTTGAGGGGATTGACCTGCAGGGCCGTCTTGGGGATCTCATTATCGGCGGCAAGGAACGCTTCCAGCGCCTGCTCGTCAAACGACGCGTGCAGGCAGTCGACAAGCGGCTGCGGGTGCGAATATTTTGTTGCAAGATCTGTCGGCGCTTCCAGTGTATCGCGTCTGCGCACCAGCGCGCGCAGCGCGCCGTTGACCAGTCCCGCCGCGCGGGGATTGGCGTAGGCCTTGGCCTGCTCGACCGCCTCGTTCACGGCTGCGGAAGCGGGGATCTTATCGAGAAACAGGATCTGGTACGCGCCCAGCCGCAGGATATCCAGCACGACGGGCTGCAGCCGGCCAAGCCCGCCGGAGACGACCTGCGACAGGTCATAGTCCAGCAGCATGCGGTTCTGCACCACGCCGTAGAGCAGTCTGGCGGCCAGCGCCGCGTCGCGCCGGTCCAGCCGGTCGCGGGCCGTATATTCCTTGATCGCGCCGTCTGCCCACGCGTTCTGCCGCCGGATGGCGATGAGCGCGGAAAGCGCCGTTGTTCTTGCGTTCATAGTAACCTCAGATCAGATCGTGATCGGATGACCCCGGAAATAATCGGGCGCGGGCATCCGCTTGCCGCCCTGCGCCTGCAGCTCGCGCACCAGCAGCACATCGCCGCCCGCGCAGGCCACAAGCAATCCTTTTTTCGTCAGCGCGACCAGACTGCCGGGTGCCTTGTCGGTCTTCTGGTCGGTATATTCTACACGGTAAATTTTGAACTCCGTTCCGCCGAAGGCTGCCGTCGCCACCGGCCACGGCACAAGGCCGCGCACCTGATCGACGATATACCGCGCGGGCTGGTCCCAGTCGATCGGGCTTTCCGCCTTGCTGAGCATCGGCGCGTAGGTCGCTTCGGCATCGTTCTGCGGCGTCCGGACTGCTGTACCGGCTTCAATCGCGCGGACAGTATCGGCGCAGAGGGGCGCTGCGATCTGCGCGAGTCTCGCCATCAGCTCCTCCGAGGTTTCAAGCGGCTGGATGACGGTCCTTCGGATCTCGATGATATCGCCCTCGTCCATGCCTGCGGACAGATACATGGCGGTGACGCCCGCTTCGTCGCAGTGGTTCAAAATCGAGCGCTGCACCGGCGCGGAGCCGCGCAGCTGCGGCAGGATGCTGCCGTGCATGTTGATCGCGCCATAGGTCGGGATGTCCAGC
The DNA here is from genome assembly GCA_934613505.1 of uncultured Oscillospiraceae bacterium. GTDB lineage: Bacteria > Bacillota > Clostridia > Oscillospirales > Oscillospiraceae > CAG-170. The sequence goes on from CAKTTB010000010.1 coordinate 49,942, forward strand.
ACGGCCTGCGGCAGGATCTTGCCGTAGGCAACCACGACGAGAAGGTCGGGTTTCAGGTCCCGCAGCTGCTGCACCGTCTCTTCGTCCCGGAAGGACTGCGGCTGATAGACCGGCAGACCGACCGACTGCGCATACGCCTTGACCGGCGACGGAATGAGCTTCATGCCGCGGTTTTTGGGCGTATCGACCTTGGTATAGACGGCGGCAATGTCAAAGCCCCCGTCATGGAGCGTTTCGAGACACGCCTTTGCAAAGTCCGGCGTGCCCATGAAGACGAGTCTCATTCCCCGTCCTCCTCTTCTTCCTGCCGGGTCAGCTCTTCCAGCTCCTCCGGCGTGAGCATTTTTTCGGCGATCTCGGTGTACATATGGCCGTCGAGATGGTCGATCTCATGCAGGAAGCAGCGGGCGACAATGTCGTCGCCCTCGTATTCGTACCAGTCGCCGTTGCGATCCTGTGCGCGCACGACCACATGCTCCGGCCGCGTGACGATGCCGTATTTGCCAGGCAGGCTCAGGCAGCCCTCAATGCCGGTCTGCGTCTCCTCGCTGACCTCGACGACCTCGGGATTCACAAGCTCCACATCCTCCTCGCCGGTATCGACGACGCAGAGCCGCCGCATCACGCCGACCTGCGGGCCGGCCAGACCGACGCCGTTGGCGTCATGCATGGTCTCGATCATATCCTCGATCAGGATGGCCAGCTTCTGATCGAATCTGGTCACCGGGCGGCAGACCTTCGTCAGGATGGGGTCGCCGACCGTTACAATTTTTCTCAGTGCCATTGCGCAATCGCTCCTTAGTTGTACGAATTGATATCGATGAAGGCCGTCAGGCCCTTATTTTGTTTGTCCTTGGAAAACTCCACGAGCAAAAATGCCAGCAGCTTCCGCAGCGGCGCGGAGTTTCTGCACACCAGCGTCAGCTGGTAGCGGTAGGAATAGTTGACGCGGGCGACACTCGCCGGTGCGGGGCCGAGCAGCTGCGCGCGCATCGCGGCATACGGCTCCTTCTGCAGATTGGCCGCCAGCGCGTCCCGCAGGCGGACCGCCGCCTGCACCAGTCCCCGCTCCTCCAGTCCCGCGATGGTGACGGTAAAAAGGTCAGAGAACGGCGGGCAGCCGCGGAGCCTGCGCATCTGCAGCTCCAGCTCGTAAAAGGCGTCATAGTCCTGCTTTGCAGCCAGCTGCAGAACGGGATGCTCCGGCGTCATGGTCTGGATCATGGCCGTACCGCTGTCCGCGCCGCGGCCCGAGCGGCCGACCACCTGCGTGATGAGGGAGAACGTCGTCTCCGCCGCGCGGAAATTATCGACGTACAGGCTCATATCCGCGTCCAGCACGCCGACCAGCGTCACGGACGGGAAATCCAGCCCCTTGGCGACCATCTGCGTGCCGAGCAGGATCGGGATCTTCTTTTCCCGGAACGTGCGCAGCAGCTCTTCATGGCTGCCCGAGGCCGCCACGGTATCGGCGTCCATGCGCAGAAGCTCCGTATCCGGGAAGAGCGCCTTCAGCTCCTGCTCGATCTTCTGCGTGCCGCTGCCGATGGCCTTCATCGCACCGCCGCAGTTCTCACAGCGCGCATGCGCGGGCCGTGAGTAGCCGCAGTAGTGGCACATCAGGCGGCGGCCGGAGGAATGATACGTCAGGTGGACGCTGCACCGCGGACACTGCGGCACATCGCCGCAGTCCATGCAGACCAGATACCGGCTGTTGCCGCGGCGGTTCAGGAACAGGATGGACTGCTTGCCGTCCAGAATGGCGTCGCGGACGCCCTCCTCCAGCTCGCGGCTGATATCGAGGTCATTTCCCGCCCGCAGCTCCTGCTTCATGTCAATGATGCGCGCATCGGGAAGCGCGCGGCCGTTATACCTGGTCTTGAGGGTATAAAGGGTATAAACCCCCGTTTTTGCCAGATACATCGTCTCGATAGACGGTGTCGCGGAGCCAAAGAGAACGAGCGCCCCCTCCTTCGCGCCGCGGTAGAGCGCGATTTCCCGCGCGTGGTAACGCGGGGCATTTTCGGATTTATAGGTATGCTCCTGCTCCTCATCGAGGATGATGACGGCAGGATCCTGTACCGGCGCGAACACGGCCGAGCGTGTGCCGACCGCGACGCGCGCGTCGCCGCGCGCAATGCGCCGCCACTCGTCGCAACGCTCGCCCACGCGCAGGCTTGAATGCAGGACGGCGACCGTCTTCCCGAATTGCGCGCTGAGCTTGCCCAGCAGCTGCGGCGTCAGCGCGATCTCCGGCACGAGGAGCAGGGCCGATTTGCCCGCCTCCAGCGCCTTTTGGATGAGTGCCAGATAGACGGCGGTCTTGCCGCTGCCCGTCACGCCGTAGAGAAGCGCCGCGCCCGGCTTTTCCGCCTGCATCTGTGCGTGCAGGCCATCAAAGGCGGTCTGCTGCTCTTCATTCAGCCGGATGGGACCGGCGGGCGCCGTCTCCTCCCGCTTCGGTGTGCGAGGGACCGGCTTTTCATATATGGTCAGAAGCTCTAATTTCTGCAGCCGATTGACCGTCGCCATGCTTGCGCCCGTCAGGTCGCACAGCTCGCGGCACGGGCCTGCGCCGACCGCGCACAGAAGCCGCAGCACGGCGGCCTGCAGCGGCGCGGACGCCTGCTTGCGGGCGGCGAACTGTTCCGCTTCCTCCTGCGGGACCGCGAGGGCAGCGATTTTAACGGTCTTTTCGCTGCTCTTCGGCAGAAACTCTGCGTCGGCGGTCAGAAGACGGCGCCGGCGGAGCGTCTGCGCAGCCGCGTCGAACGCGGCGGGATCTTCAAACTGGCTGCGGAGCGTCTTTTCCGGCGCGCTTCCGCCAAGATCATGCAGCAGCTGCAAGAGCCGCGCCGCATCGGAATTGGCCATGCCGGCCGGCAGCTTTTTCTGCGCACCGGCGGCCAGCGTCAGCGTCGTTTTCTGCCCGAACCAGAAGCCGGCAGGCAAAATCGCCTTGACCGCTTCATAGAACGTGCAGAAATACCGCTCCTTCATAAAGGCCGCCAGCTGCAGCTGCGCGTAGGTCAGGATCGGCTCATCGTCCAGCGCCTGCTCGATGGTCTTCAGTCCCTCCTGATATGTGTCCTGTATGGAGAGGACGATGCCCTCCGAGCGGCGGTTGCCGCGTCCGAACGGCACGCGCACGCGCATGCCGGGTCGGATGGTCATGCCCTCCGGCACGCGGTAGGAGTAGGGTCTGTCGATGGCATATACGGCGGCAGTGACTGCCAGCTGTGCGATCATCTGCCTTCATCCTCCTCCCGGTCCGGCACCGCCCGCGGCGCGGGCGATGGAAAAGAACGCGCCAAGGCGCAGGCGGAATGCCCGCGCCTTGGTGTGTATGCGATACTCAGTGTCTGTATTTATCGTCCAGCTCCGCAGAGAGCTTGCCCTCAGCGACCTCGCGGATGGCGAGCGTGACCGGCTTTTCTTCCAGCGGCTCGTGCGTCAGCTCGGATTCGATCGAAAGCTGGCGGGCGCGGTGCGCCACGACATTGACGAGCAGATAGCGGCTGTCAACATGTTTGAGAAGTTCCGACATTGCGGGGTAAAGCATTAGAGTTCCTCCTTCATGATATGGATGCGATCCATCATTTTACACTTTTCTGCGGTCATGATCGCAAGCAGCTCGTCCGCCGCATGCTCGACCGTATCATTGACGACCAGATAGTCGTATTGATATGCCTGGCTGTATTCCCATTTTGCCCGTTCCAGCCGCTTTTCCATCGCCGCGGGGCTGACGTCGCCGCGCTTCTGAAGCCTCCGGCGGACCTCCTCCAGCGATGGGGCGGTCAGAAAGACCAGCACCGCCTCGGGCAGGCGCTTGCGGATGTTGAGTGCGCCCACCACGTCGACGTCCATCACGACGTCCGTGCCGGACTCGAGCGCTTCTCGGATCGGGCGGATGGGCGTACCGTAATAGTTGCCGACGTACTCCGCGTGCTCGAGCAGCTCGCCGTCAGCGATCATCTGCTCAAACTGCGCGCGGGTCACGAAATAATAGCTTTTTCCGTCCACCTCGCCGGGGCGCATGGCCCGGGATGTGGCGGATATCGAATACTGCACATGCTCGCGCAGCTGCATGACGCGGTTCAGGACCGTATTTTTTCCGACGCCGGACGGTCCGGAAATGGCAAACAGTTTTCCCTTCATGGCTGCGTGATCGTCTCCTCTGCATTCTTTTCTTCCATGCGCGCGGCGATGGTCTCCGGCGTGACGGACGACAGGATGACATGGTCGGTGTCCATCAGCAGGACGGACTTCGTCCGGCGGCCGAAGGACGCGTCCAGCAGCATCCCGCGCTCCCGCGCCTCCTGCACCACGCGCTTGACCGGCGCGGAATCCGGGCTGACGACCGCGAGAATGCGCGCGGCGGCGACAACGTTGCCGAAGCCGATTGAAATGAGCTTCATGGCATCCTCCGATCACTCGATGTTCTGCGTCTGCTCGCGGATCTTTTCCAGCTCCGCCTTCAGCTCGACCACAGTCCTTGCCTGCTCGAGATCGTTGCCCTTGGAGCCGATGGTGTTGGCCTCACGGTTAAATTCCTGCAGCAGGAAATCGAGCTTGCGGCCAATCGCGCCGCCGTTCGTCAGCATCTGCTCGAGCTGGTTCAGATGGCTGCGCAGGCGGACGGTCTCTTCGTCAACAGCGATCTTGTCGGCGTAGACGGCGGCCTCCTGCAAAATACGGCCCTCGTCGATATTCGTCTGGCCAAGGACCTCCTGCATCTTCTCGGTCAGGCGCGCGCGGTATTCCGCGAGCGTGATGGGGCTGCGGGCCTCGACCTTTTCCACAAGGGACAGAACGGTCTTGGCCCGGCTGCGCAGATCCTGCTCCATGGCCGCGCCTTCCTTTTCGCGCATGGCGCTGAACTTGTCCAGCGCTTCCTGCACGACGGACAGGATATCGTCTGTGAGCTTCTGCTCGTCCTCCTCCTGCTTTTCCACGACGAACACGTCCGGCAGGCGGGCGAGCGACATCACGGAAACATCGTCCCGCACGCCGTAATCCGCAGCGATCGAGCCGAGCACCGCGAGATAGCCCTCAAGCACGGGCTTATTGAGAGAAATGCGCATGCTCTCGTCGGAGGTGACGTTCACGGTGATGAAAACGTCCATTTTGCCGCGGGCGACGTTCTTTTTGACCGCCGACTTGACCGCGTCCTCGGCGAAGCCGAACACGCGCGGCAGCTTGACGTTCAGATCGAGATAGCGGTTGTTGACCGCCCGCATTTCGACCGTGATCTCACGGCCGTCGATCGTTTTTTCCGCACGGCCGTAACCGGTCATACTTCTGATCATGTCTGTTCCTCCCACTTATTCCGTTTCCGTGTCCGCCGCCGCGAGATTGACGGCGATGGAATACTGACCGATCGCGCCGGCGCTCTGGTAGCCGTCGATGCGGACGGTCACAGGCACCTGATAGGTCCCTGTCTGTGTGTAGGCGCTCATATCTGCCACGATCCGGATGTTGTTCGCGGTGATCTTGTTTGCGTCCGCCGCGTCAGCGCGGATGGTGACCTGCACTTGCTGGGAAAGGCTCGTTGCCTTGAACTGCGTCTCGTCGACGCCGATGAAGACGATGTTGGTCGTCCGCAGCGTCTTGATCTGCTTACCGGTGATGGTGATGCGGACGGAGACATTTTCCTCGCCGGAGACGTTCTTCGCGTCGTTCGGGATGAGGATGGTCTGCGTGACCGTCTCGTCGTTGCTCGTGAGCATGGACAGGTCGATCGGGTCGAGCTGGATGGAATTGAGACCGTCCAGCACAGCAGAATCGCCGGAAAGCGTCACGGCCTTCGGCTCGTAGTCATAGCTGACGTCCTGCTCCTGCAGACCGTCTCCGTAGAGCAGCTGTACCTCGATGGGTACGACCTTATATTTGACGATCTTCATCGTGACCTCGATGGCGTCGGTGCTGAGCGTCAGCTCCGTCGGGTCGACCTGTTCGCCGCTCTTGTCCAGCAGGACATAGGAGACCGACTCGGTGATCGTCTTGTCCACATTGCTGCGGTCGAGCGTGACCTGTGCGGAATCGATGGTGCTGACGATAGACTCCGGCCCCTCCACGGTGACGGAATCATAGTCAAAGCTCGTGCTGTCGAGCATGTAGCCCTCGGCGATCTTGACGTTTGCAAAGTCGCCCTTGACCTCGACCGATTTGGTGATCTGCCGCTCGACGCGGAAGGTGATCGAGGAGGGGTTCTTGTCCATTTTCGTGATGGACGACGCCGAGACGGCGCTCGGGAGCGTAATATCGTAGGTCATGGTGTATTCCTTGGTACTGCGCACCTTGGATACGTCGATGACGGCCTTGATCTCGTCCTTATGCTGGTCGAGCGTTTTGAGGTCGGTATTTTTTCCGTAGAAATGCACGGAGACAAATTCCTGATAATCGCCGGTGATGACCAGCCCGTGATCCTCGCGCAGGACCTCCGCGCCGGAGAACGTCACGGGGATATTGCCGATCACCATATCGCCGTCGGGGTTGACGACGGTCACGACATAGACCCACAGGCACATCGCCGCAAGGACGGAAACGATCATGGCAAAAAGCTTACTTTTCATTGGGACCGTCCTTCCTGCCAAAATGCGCAGCCAGCCGCCGCAGCAGCGACTGCTTCTCTTCCCCGTCTGCGATCAGCTCGTTGGTCAGCAGCTTCTGCAGCGTCTGCGGGGCAAGATGGCGCTTGAGCATGCCGCCGATGGCGACCGAGATCGTCCCGTTCTCCTCGGACACGATGACGACCACGGCATCGGACACTTCGCTGGTGCCGACGCCCGCGCGGTGGCGTGTGCCGAGATCGCTCGGCAGGTGCGGATTGTCGCTCAGGGGCATGACGCAGCCGGCGGCCGCGATGCGCCCGCCGCGGACGATGACCGCGCCGTCGTGCAGGGGCGAGTTTTTGAAGAACAGGTTCCGCAGCAGCTGCTCGGACAGCTGCGCGTCGACCAGCGTGCCGGTCTTGAAATACTCATCGAGCGGCGTCTCGCGCTCAAAGACGAGCAGCACGCCGACGCGCTCCTTCGACATGATCTCGCAGGCCTGCACCGTCGCCGCCACAGCGCTTTGCTCGATGGACGCGCCGGATTCGGTGGACAGCAGATGGAAATGCAGCTGCGCGCCGACCCGCTCCAGCGCGCGGCGGAGCTCCGGCTGGAAGACGATGATGAGCGCGATCGCGCCGACCTCAAGGATCTTGTTGAGGATCCAGTTTAATGTATAGAGATTCAGTACGTCCGTCAGAAGGGTGATCGCCAGCAGCAGAAGGATCGCGCGTGCCACGCGCGCGGCGCTGGTAGACCGGATCATCCGAAGGAGCGTATAGAAGATAATCGAAACCACCAGGATATCGACAATATCGGAAATCCCGATCTTGGGGATCTGATACAGAAGATTCTGGAAGAACTCTCGTAATGCAGCCATAGGGTCATTCTCCCACTGATACTTATAGATGATGTAAATTATACTCCAATTTCCTCTTGTCCGCAAGTGCATGAAAGAAGAAAGTTTTCGGAAGTTTCCGCCGCAATTTGATGCGTTGCCACAAAGCAGTTCATGATTCTTGGCTCTCCCTCCGGGAGAGCTTTCGCCGCAGACGACTGAGCTGGCACTTGGCAGTCACGGTTTCCCCTCTCCGTCTTCGCTTCGCTCAGACACCTCTCCCAAAGGGAGAGGCAAAGGATGTTTGTACGGAATTTAATGATACAAAACAGGCGCAGCAGGTGATACTGCTGTGCCTGTTGTCTGCCACTGGAATCGTGATCTGCGTGGCATACTGGTTGACGGCGCTGGTGAAGCCGGCGTCGATCATGGTGATCTCGCGGGAGAAGCCTGCGGGATGCAGGCCGGTCTTATCCATGCAGGCTTCTTTCCTTCGCCGCGCGGCGCTGAAGCACCGCGAAGGCGATCACACAGACGAGAACGGAAAACAGCGAACCCGCCGCGTTGGACAGTCCCATCGCCAGAAGCGTCTGCGGGAACAGGCGGGACACCAGATATGCGCCGGGGATGCGCACCAGAAGGCTTGACAGGAAGTTGTGCAGGAACGACAGCTCCGACTTGCCGCAGGCGCAGAAATAGCCGCTGAAGCTGAACTGGACACCGGCAAAGAAGCTGTCCCAGACATAGTCGCGCAGATACTGCCCGCCGGAGACGGCCACCGCCGCATCCGGCGTGAACAGTCCGACCAGCGGCTCCGCCGCAAACTGGACAGCCGCGACGACGGCCTGCGAGCCGATCGAGACCGCCGTCGTGCTGGCCACGCCCTCATACTGCCCGATGATGAACAGATCTGCCATTCCATAGAGCGTCTGCAGAAAATAGGACAGCAGATACGGCAGCGAGAAGCTGATGACCGTTTTCAATGCGCTTCCGCGTGTCAGATTTTTCCATTCCGAATTTGCCTCACCTTTCAGCCCATATTATAAACTCTATAACAGTTGCAAAGTCAATCGCACGTACAAATACCGACATAAAAAAATATGCATTTACTTTTTTCGCATACCGGCCTATAATAGGGTCGTTTGTGAAACCTGTCATGCAAAATACTCCCGGAGGTGCGCCATGCATCAGAAACATCCCTTCCACGGGCAGATGTCAGATACGTTCCGCGCGGCGATCTTCGTCATTCTGTCCGGCAGCTTTCAGGACGCCTATACCTACATCTGCCGCGGGCAGGTCTTTGCCAACGCGCAGACCGGCAACATCGTTCTTCTGAGCGCGGCGCTTCTGCGCGGCGAATGTAGCGTGTGTCTGAAATATCTGATCCCGATCACAGCCTTTATTCTCGGGACCATGGCGGCCGAGGCCATTCACATGCGCTTCCGGAACCACGAGAAGTTCCACTGGCGGCAGATGGTGCTGGTGCTTGAGATCGCGTTTCTGTTCCTCATCGGCTTCCTGCCGCACAAGCTCGACCCGCTGGCCAACGCGCTCGTCTCGTTCGTCTGCGCGATGCAGGTCCAGACGTTCCACAAGGTCCGCGGCCATATCTATGCCAGCACGATGTGCATCGGCAATCTCCGCTCGGCAGCCTTGTGACCGAGTTCATCGACGCCCGCGCCATCTGGGCCTGCTGCGTGCTGCTGTTCGTCAGCTTCGCCATGATGTTCACCCCGGCAGATCAATAATAATATGAAAAATCGCCGCGCCCGGCGTTTCAGAAAAAGTCAGAGAATGTTCACAAAGCGTTCATTGACTTTTTCTTTTTTCTGCATATAATTTAGTTCAATATTGAACTATTCGATATTGGAGGTATCACTTATGTCGGAGCTGACATTGACTGCGTCCGCGATGTTTGCCAACGCAGTCAGATTCACAGACGCCTACCACGCCGTCATCGCGCCGCTCTGCGAAAAGACGCAGCTGCCGCCCGCCGCGGTGGACATCCTGCTGTTTCTTGCGAACAATCCCGGACACGACACGGCTGCGGCCGTCTGCCGCATGCGCGGGCTGAAGCCGGGCATCGTGTCGTTCCATGTCGATCGGCTGGTGACGGAGGGGTATCTTCTGCGGCAGGGTGTGCCGGGCGACCGGCGGAAGACGATGCTCCTCTGCACCGAAAAGGCCGCGCCCATCATCGCACAGGGCCGCGTACTGCAGCACTCGTTCGCCGAGCAGCTCGCAAGCGGACTGAGCGAGGAGGATTTGGCGCATTTCCGCCGCTGCATCGCCGTCTTTGACCGCAATATCGAAAGGATCCGCACGGAAACGTGTAAACGAAGGGAGACACAGCCATGATAAAACTTCTCAAACGCATGCGGAAGCGGGAGGCGCTGATGGCGCTCATCTGCGCGCTGCTCGTTGTTGTACAGGTCTACTTTGACCTCAAGCTACCCGATTATATGACGCAGCTGACCACCCTCATCAAGACGCCCGGCAGCGAAATGGCCGACGTGCTGTCCGTCGGCGGACAGATGCTCCTGTGTACGCTGGCCAGTGCCGTACTTGCCATCGCCTGCGGCTACCTTGCCGCGAAGACGGCCTCCGGCTTCAGCTTTGCCGTGCGCGGCGATCTGTTCCATCACGTGATGGACGCCGGCAGCGAGGAGATGCATGCATTCTCCGTCCCGAGCCTCATCACCCGGACCACCAATGATATCACCCAGATCCAGCTGATCGTCGCCATGGGCCTGCAGATGCTCATGAAGGCGCCGATCATGGCTGTCTGGGCCGTCATCAAGATCCTCGGCAAGAGCTGGGAGCTTTCGGTCGTCACGGCGGGCTTTGTCGCGGCGCTCTGCACGGTGGTGCTGCTCATCATGACCAGCTGCCTGCCACGGTTCCGCAGGGTGCAGAAGAAGACGGATGAGATCAACCGCGTCGCGCGGGAAAATCTCACCGGCATCAACGTCGTCCACGCCTTCAACGCCGAAGACTATCAGAACCGCAAATTTGACGGCCCGAGCCGCGACATGATGGAGCTGCAGATGAAGAACCAGAAGCTGTTTGCCATTCTGCAGCCTGCCATGGGGCTTGGCATGAACGGGCTGTCGCTCGCGATCTACTGGATCGGCGCGGCACTGGTCGAGAGCATCGCCCTGACCGATCCGGCCACGCGGCTGACGATGTTCACGAACGTTCTGGTCTTCAGCACCTACGCGACCTATGTCGTGATGTCGTTCATGATGCTGGTCATGATCTTCATGCTGCTGCCGCAGGCGCAGGTCTCGGCAGAGCGTATCAACGAAGTCCTCGACACGCAGCCGCACATCCGCGAGGGCCGTGAGACCAGCGGCCGCGAGACCGGTACGGTCGAGTTCCGCGACGTTTCGTTCCGCTATCCGAACGCCGCCGGCAACGAACTGGAGCATATCAGCTTCCGCGTCGGCCGCGGCCAGACGCTCGCCGTCATCGGTGCGACCGGCAGCGGCAAGTCGACGCTCGTGAGCCTCATCCCGCGCTTTTATGACGCGACGGAGGGTTCCGTGCTGGTCGACGGTGTCGACGTGAAGGAGTATACGTTTGACACACTTTATAATAAGCTCGGCTACGTGACGCAGAAGGCCGTCCTGTTCTCCGGTACGGTCCGCGAGAACGTCTTCTTCGGTGAAAGCGCCGCGCAGGACACCGATGCTTCGCTCAGCGCCGCTCTGCAGCTGTCGCAGGCCGACGAATTTGTCAGCTGCTATCCCGAGGGCGCGGCGCACCCCATCGCCCAGCTGGGCCGGAACGTCTCCGGCGGGCAGAAACAGCGGCTGTCCATCGCCCGCACGCTGGCGAGAAACCCCGAGATCCTCGTGTTTGACGATTCGTTCTCCGCGCTGGACTACCGGACGGACGCCGCGCTGCGCGAGGGACTTGCCCGTGAGCTGCCCGACACCACAAAAATTATCGTCGCCCAGCGCATCAGCACCATCCGGCACGCCGATCAGATCCTCGTGCTTGACCGCGGCGAGCTTGTCGGCCACGGCACGCACGACGAGCTGATGAAGACCTGCCGCGTCTATCAGGAGATCGCGCTGTCACAGCTGAGCGCGGAAGAACTTGCAGAAGGAGGGGAACGCAAATGAGACCCAATATGCAGCCTGTCCAGAAGACTGATCTGAAGGCCGCGCTCCGGCGGCTGACTGCGTATCTGCGCAAGAGCCTCGGCATTCTGATCTTCGCGCTCGTCCTCGCGGCGCTCAGCGCCGTCCTGACGATCATCGGTCCCGATCAGGTCGGTAAGATCGCAACACTCATGTCCGAGGGACTGATGACCGGCATCGATCTTGCCGCCGTGGCAAAAGTCGGCATCCTGCTGGCCGTGATCTACGGCCTGAGCGCCCTGTTCGGCTTTGCGCAGCACTATATCATGGCGAGCGTCACGCTCAAAATGTCCTACCGGATGCGCGGCGAGCTCTCGGAAAAGATCAACCGCGTGCCGCAGAAGTACTTTAACTTCCATTCGCAGGGCGACATTCTCAGCCGCATCACGAACGACGTTTCCACGCTCCAGCAGGGTCTGACCAACAGCCTGCCGACCATCATCTCGGCCGCCACGCAGTTTGTCGGGTGTCTCATCATGATGTTCGTGACCGAATGGCGGCTGGCGCTCGTCTCGCTGGCGGTCACGCTCGTCGGGCTTCTGCTAGTCATTCTCATCATGTCCCGCTCGCAGAAGTATTTTACTGCCCGGCAGGAAAGCCTCGGCGCGCTGAACGGCTATGTGGAGGAGATGTACTCCGGCCACGCGGTCGTGCGCATCTCGCGTGCGGGCGAGCCAGTCGGCGAGAAATTCGACCAGCTCAACAGTGCCGTCTATGACGCAAACTGGCGCTCGCAGTTCCTGTCCGGCGTCATGCAGCCGCTCATGAACATCATCGGCAACCTGTCCTATGTCGCCGTGTGCGTGCTGGGGTCGATCCTGGCCATTCAGGGCATCATCGACATCGGCGTCATCGTCTCGTTCATCCTGTATGTGCGCCTGTTCACGTCGCCTCTGACCCAGATCGCGCAGGGCATGACGAACATGCAGACCGCTTCCGCGGCGGCCCACCGCATTTTTGACTTCCTCGAGAGTGAAGAGCTGCCCGACGAGAGCGAAAAGACGCCCGCGCCGCAGGCGGTCAAGGGTGCCGTCAGCTTTGAGCACGTCCGCTTCAGCTATCCCGACGCGCCGGAGAAGATCATCATCAAGGATTTCTCCGCCGAAGTCAACCCCGGCCAGAAGGTCGCCATCGTCGGCCCGACCGGTGCGGGTAAGACCACCATGGTCAACCTGCTCATGCGCTTTTACGAGCTCTGCGGCGGCAGCATCCGCATTGACGGCACGCCCGCCAGCGAGCTGCGCCGTGAGGATGTGCACCGCATGTTCGCCATGGTGCTGCAGGACACGTGGCTGTTTGAAGGAACTGTCCGGGAAAATCTGGTCTACAACATGCCGGATGTGACGGACGAGCAGCTGGAGACGGTCTGCCGCGCCTGCGGGCTTGACAAATTTGTGCATTCCCTGCCCCACGGCTTTGACACCGTCCTGTCCGACAGTTCCTCCATCTCCGCCGGTCAGAAGCAGCTGCTGACCATCGCCCGCGCCATGCTGCAGGATGCGCCGATGCTCATTCTGGACGAAGCGACCAGCTCCGTCGACACGCGCACGGAGCTGCTCATCCAGAGAGCCATGGATCGGCTGACTGAGAACCGCACGAGCTTCGTGATCGCCCACCGGCTCTCCACGATCAAGAACGCCGATCTCATCCTCGTCATGAAGGACGGCGACGTGATCGAGAGCGGTACGCACGAGACGCTCATGCAGAAGGGCGGCTTCTACGCCGACCTCTACAACAGCCAGTTTGAGCGTGCCGGATGATCCGCTGAAATCGCCGCCGCGCGGCCCCATAAAATGGGCCGCGCGGCATTTTTTTCAGAAAAGCGGGAATTTCTGTGAATTTCAATAAAAATACAGAACAATTCTCTCTGATTTTTTCCGGATTGCATCTTGCAAAATCGCAGAAAATCCCGCATGATATAAAAAACCAAAATCCCATGTGCAGACGACACCTGCCCACCTGCCGCGCACGTGCCGCGGTTTTTGCCCGCAGCAGCCAGCTTTTCCCGCTGCCGCCGGATTTTATCCCTTCTTCTGATTTTGCCCAGAGGAAATGCAGGAAAAAACGTCTTTCGATTCATTTCCTGCAAATAATCGTTGCTTTTTTCGCTTTCATCATTTATAGTAACATAACAGCACAGTATCAAATACGGAAAAGGCACTTGTCTTTCTGCAAGCGACAGTTTCCAGTCATTGAAAGTGGGATGAACCATGAACTCCAAGATGCTCCTCTACATTCTCAAGCGGATCGGGCTGGCGATTCTGACGATCTGGGTGGTCATCACGATCACGTTCTTCGTCATGCATGCCGTCCCCGGCGGCCCGTTCGTGGGTGAAAAGGCCACGACGCCAGCCGTTCAGGCCGCCATGGAGGCAAAATACGGCCTCGACAAGCCCGTCCTCGAGCAGTACATCACCTACCTCGGCGATATCGTCACGCGCTTTGACTTTGGACCGTCTCTGAAGCAGCGCGGCCGTCAGGTCGTCGACATCATTGCAGACGGCATGAAGATCTCGGCTAGGCTTGGCCTGATCGCTGCGTTCGGCGCGCTCGTGGTCGGCATCGTGCTGGGTTCCATTGCGGCGCTGCAGCGCAACAAGCTGATCGATAAGATCATCATGGTCATCACCACGGCGTTCGTCTCCATGCCGTCGTTCATCGCGGGGTCGCTGCTCCTTATCATATTTGCCGTCACGTGGCACATCCTGCCGGCCAACGGCGCGGAGAAAAACGGCCTTGTGCTCCCGATTATCACGCTGGGGCTCTACCCCATGGCGTATATCACGCGTCTGACGCGCTCGTCCATGCTGGATGTGCTCGGGCAGGACTACATCCGCACCGCCCGCGCCAAGGGCGTGCCGGGCTTCCGGGTCATTTTCGGCCACGCGCTCAAAAACTCCCTCATCCCGGTCATCACCTACTTCGGCCCGATGTTGGCCTACATCGTGACCGGCTCGCTCGTCGTCGAGCAGATCTTCGCCGTCCCCGGCATCGGCCGCGCGTTCGTCAACAGCATCACTGGCCGTGATTACCCGCTCATCATGGGTACGACCATCATCCTCGCATGTCTCATCATCATCATGAATCTCGTGAGCGACCTTCTTTACAAGCTGGTCGACCCGCGGATCGAGCTGGAATAAGGAGGCGCACCATGAACAAGAAGAAATTATTCAGCCTCCACGTCAACATGGACGACTTTATCCCCGCTACCGACGAGGAAAAGGCCTATATCGTCCAGATGCGTCCCTCGACCACGTTCTTCAAGGACGGCGTCAAGCGCCTGTGCAAGAACAAGGTCGCGCTCGTCAGCCTGATCGTCGTTCTCATTATCACGCTCTCCGCCATTCTCATCCCGGCCTTCTGGCCCTATTCCTATGACCAGCAGCTCGGTGTCCGCCCCGGCAAGCCGGTCGACGCTTCCTACAATAACCTCGCCCCGTTCACCTACGGCAAGACAGAGCTGGCAAAGATCGAAGCCGGTGAAAAGGTCTTCCCGCACATCTTCGGCACCGACGCCGCCGGGCGTGACTATTTCATCCGCGTGGTCTACGGCACGCGCATTTCCCTCGCCGTCGGTTTCTTCGCGAGCATCATCGTGCTCATCATCGGCATGACGATCGGCTCGATCGCCGGCTACTGCGGCGGTAAGGTCGACCTCATCATCATGCGCATCGTCGATATCATCTATTCGCTGCCCGATACCCTGATGGTCATCCTGCTGGCGACTGTTCTGAAGGTCGCGCTCGGCGACAAGCTGGACGGCACGCCGCTGGCCCGCATCGGCAGCAACATCATAAGCCTGTTCATCGTCTTCGCCGTCCTCTACTGGGTCTCGATGGCGCGGCTCATCCGCGGCCAGATCCTCTCGCTGCGCGAGCAGGAATACGTGCTGGCTGCGCAGGCCACGGGCGCCAAGGGCGGCTGGATCATCACGCGCCACCTTGTCCCCAACTGCATGAGCGTCATTTTCATCTCCACCGCTCTGCAGATCCCGAACGCGATCTTCACCGAGAGCTTCCTGTCCTACCTCGGTCTCGGCGTCAACGCGCCGATGCCGTCGCTCGGTTCTCTCGCCTCCGACGCGCTCAACGGCATCACCTCATATCCGTACCGCATGGTGATCCCGGCGCTCATCATCTCGCTCATCGTGCTTTCTCTGAACCTCTTCGGCGACGGTCTGCGCGACGCGTTCGACCCGAAGCTCAACGGTTAAGGAAGGAGGAACAGAACAATGTCTTTGCTTGAAGTCCATGATCTGCACACCTCCTTCTTCACCGATGCCGGTGAGGTCAAGGCCGTCAACGGCGTGTCGTTCTTCCTCGACAAGGGAAAGGTCCTCGGCATCGTCGGCGAATCCGGCTCCGGCAAGTCGGTCACCGCCTATTCCATCATGCAGATCCTCGCCTCGACCGGCAAGATCGTCTCCGGCTCCATCAAGCTTGATGGGCAGGAGCTGGTCGGCGCGGGCGAGAACGTTATGAAGACCGTCCGCGGCAACCGCGTCTCGATCATCTTCCAGGACCCCATGACCTCCCTGAACCCGACCTACACCATCGGCCATCAGCTGATGGAGGCCATCACCCTGCACACGAACCGCAACCGCCGTCAGGCGTGGGACCGGGCCGTCGAAATGCTCCGCCTCGTCAATGTCAACGAGCCGGAAAAGCGCATGAAGCAGTATCCGTATGAATTTTCCGGCGGCATGCGCCAGCGTGTCATGATCGCCATGGCGCTCGCCTGCGAGCCGGATATCCTGATCGCCGACGAGCCGACCACCGCGCTCGACGTCACCATCCAGGCGCAGATCCTCGACCTCATGAAATCCCTGCAGAAAGAGCTTGGCATGGCCATCATCCTCATCACGCACGATCTGGGCGTTGTGGCGCAGATGTGCGACGAGGTCATCGTCATGTACGCCGGTTCCATCTGCGAGCAGGGCACGGCGGACGAGATCTTCTACAATCCCCGCCACGAATATACCAAGGGCCTGCTCCGCTCCATCCCGTCGTCGAGCAACATTGGCGAAAAGCTGGAGCCGATCAAGGGTACGCCGAT
This sequence comes from uncultured Oscillospiraceae bacterium, assembly GCA_934613505.1. Taxonomy (GTDB): domain Bacteria; phylum Bacillota; class Clostridia; order Oscillospirales; family Oscillospiraceae; genus CAG-170. The sequence continues at coordinate 66,537 of CAKTTB010000010.1, forward strand.
CGATCTATTGAACATGCCCGCCGGGTGTCCGTTCGCCCCGCGGTGCGACGCAGCCATGAAGATCTGCCTGCGTGAGCGCGCCGAGCGCATGCGCATCAACGACGATCATCTGGCCTCCTGCTGGATGAATGTTAAACTGGGCGTTGAGGACGGCAGCATCGCGCTGTCGGACGCTGAGAATCCGGAACAGAAGGACGGTGCCGACGCATGAAAAACGAAACTGCTCAGCCGATCATTGAGGTACGCAACCTGAAGGAGTACTTCAACATCAATATGGGTCTTCTGCGCACCAAGCCCCTGAAGGCCGTCGATAACGTCAGCTTCTCCATCCATCCGGGCGAAACGCTCGGTCTGGTCGGCGAATCCGGCTGCGGCAAGACGACGGTCGGCCGCACCATCCTGCACCTCTACAAGCCCACGGCCGGCGAGGTCATCTACAACGGCAAGCCCATCCGCACCAAGGCCGACATTCAGGCCTTCCGCGGCAAAGCATCCATGGTCTTCCAGGATCCGTATTCCTCTTTGAACCCGCGCATGACGGTCGCCGATATCATCGGCGAGCCGCTGGACGTACACAAGCTCTATTCCAGCAAGCAGGAGCGGCAGGACCGCATTCTGGAGCTGATGGGCTATGTCGGCCTGAACTCCGAACATGCTGCGCGGTACGCGCATGAGTTCTCCGGCGGCCAGCGGCAGCGCATCGGCATCGCCCGCGCGCTGGCGGTCAACCCGGACTTCATCGTCTGCGACGAGCCGGTCTCCGCGCTGGACGTGTCCATTCAGGCGCAGGTCATCAACATGTTCGCCGAGCTGCAGGAAAAATTCGGCCTGACGTATCTGTTCATCGCCCATGACCTGCTGGTCGTGCGCCATATCTCCGACCGCATCGCCGTCATGTACCTCGGCAAGATGGTCGAACTGGCCGACGCCAACGAGATCTATGACCATCCCCTGCACCCGTATTCCAAGTCGCTTCTGTCGGCCGTTCCGGTCCCGGATCCGAAGATCGCGCGCGCAAACAAGCGCATCGTCCTCTCCGGCGATATCCCCAGCCCCCTGAACGCCCCGAGCGGCTGCCCATTCCGCACCCGCTGCCCGTACGCCTGCGATAAATGCGCCGAGAGCATGCCGGAGTTCAAAGAGGTCTCCGCCGGCCACTTCGTCGCCTGCCACCGGGTCGATGAAATCAATTAAGTTTCTGTTATGATCTTCATATGCACTGCATATTGAGATAAATTATTGAAAGGATGTATCAAAAAATGAAAAAAATGATCGCTCTTTTGCTGGCGCTGATCATGGTTTTCTCCCTGGTCGCCTGCAGCAGCTCCGCTCCCGCTGCCGACACCTCCAAGGACACGACCGCCACTGACACCGCCGCGACCCCCGCTGACACCGCTGCTGACACGACCGGCACCGGCGCAAGCGAGATCAACGTCTGCCTGGCTTCCGAGCCTGACACCGTTGACCCGGCTCTGAACTCCTCCGTTGACGGCGCTACGATGCTGGCGCACCTGTTCTCCGGTCTTGCCAAGTGGGCGCAGGACGAAAACGGCAACCTGCAGATCGTTGCTGACGCAGCGACTGAGCTGCCCGAAGGCGTCGTCAACGACGACGGCACCGTCACCTACACCTACACCCTGCGCGACGGTCTTGTCTGGTCCGACGGCCAGCCCGTCACGGCCGGCGACTTCGCATTCGCATGGCAGCGCGCCGCTTCCACCGATCTGGCAGCCGACTACGGCTACATGTTCGAGGTCGTTGACGGCTACAACGATATCTGGGCGACCGACGACGACGGCAACTACCTGAACCCCGACGCCAAGCTGAACGTTGTCGCAGTTGACGAGAAGACCCTCGAGGTCACCACCGCCAACTACGTTGCGTACTGGAATGAGCTGCTCGCCTTCCCGACCTACTTCCCGGTCCGTGAGGATGTCGTCTCCAATGACGCTTGGGCGACCGATCCCTCCACCTACGTCTGCAACGGCCCGTACACCATGGAGTCCTGGGAACACAACAGCGTCATCACGCTGGCCAAGAACCCCAACTTCTATGACGCCGCCGAGATCACCATGGACAAGATCAATTTCTATCTGTCCGACGACGCCAACAACATGCTCTCCAACTTCAAGAACGGCAGCTGGCAGCTCATCGACGATGTGCCTACCAACGAGATTGCCGCTCTGAAGGCCGAATATCCCGACGAGTTCGTCATTGCCGGCCAGATCGGCACCTACTATGTCTGCTGGAACATCAACGAGGACATTCTCCCCGCTTCCTCCACGCTGACCGGCGACGAGGCAGAACAGGCCAAGGCTGAGATCCGCCGCGCCATCGCTCTGCTGTTCGACCGCAACTACATCGTCGAAGAGATCGGCCAGGCCGGTCAGGTCCCGGCTTCCTCCTTCGTCGCCATGGGCATGACCAACCCCGACGGCACGCAGTTCTATCAGACTGCCGGCGACAGCAGCGACTACTACGGCTACTATGACGTTTCCGTCGACGCTTACGAGTCCAACTTCGAATCCGCCGTCGAGACGCTGAAGAAGTACTACACCTATGACGAGTCCACCGGCATGTTCACCGACTTCCCGACCCTGACCTACCTGTACAACACCTCCGAAGCCCACAAGGCCATCGGCGAGTACCTGCAGTCCGCGATGGCCGCTGTCGGTATCACCATGAACCTGGAGAACCAGGAATGGGCCACCTTCCTGAACACCCGTAAGGCCGGCGATTACTCCATCGCCCGTAACGGCTGGCTGGCCGACTACAATGACCCGATCTGCTTCCTTGACATGTGGGTCACGAACTCCGGCAACAACGACGTCCAGTACGGCAAAGGCAATGCCGCCGACGCCAAGATCTACTCCCTCGACCTGACCTCCTACGGCTATGACACCAAGGTCGAGAACGGCACCTGGGCTGAGACCTACGACGTTCTGATCTCCGCGATCAAGTCGTGCACCGACGCTGAGTCCCGCTACGCCATGATGCACCTCGCTGAGGATATGCTGATGGATACCGGCTGCATCGTCCCGCTGTACTTCTACACGGATATCTACATGCTCTCCAGCAACGTCAGCGGCTTCTTCTCCAACCCGCTCGGCTACAAGTACTTCATGTACTGCACCATCGCCTGATCGTTTTTACAAACCGCCCCTGCTTCGGCAGGGGCGGTTTTTGCTGTTTTGACCAGTTTTCCGGCACCTTTCTGCCGAAAAATCGTGCAGGCAGGCCTTGCATTTTTCCGGTGTGCATGCTATAGTGTATCAGCGAAAGCGTTAGATGCCATCCATGTGTTAGTCGTGTCTAACTCTTTCCCGTGTGCATTGCCCACGGTTTTTTGAAACTATTACGTAGGAGGATTTCTTATGAAACATCTTGGTTTATTTGCAGCAGGCGTTCTGTTCGGCACCGCGGGTCTCAAGATCCTCAGCAGCAAGGAAGCAAAGACGGTCTACGCGCACACCACCGCAGCCATTCTGCGCGCCAAGGACTGCGTCATGCAGACCGTGACGAACATCCGTGAAGGCGCTGACGATATCTACGCCGACGCCAAGTCCATCAACGACCGCCGCGCCGAAGAGGCCGCCCCCGAGGTCATCGAGGACGCTGAGTAAGCCACAGTCCCAGCTCACCCGAAGAGCCGCGCGTCCCGCGGCTCTTCTTGCATTCGGAGGTTCACAGGTTCAATATGAAATGCAAAATCCTGCATGAGACCCGCGGACGCATGCGCGTGCACCTTTGCTGCCGGAGCATGTCGCTGCACGAAGCGGATATTCTCGAATACTATCTTAAAAATGTCTCCGGCGTCGTGTCGGTCAAGGTCTTTGACCGCACGCAGGACGCCATCATCACCTACGGTCCCGATCGCAAGGCCGTCATTCAGGCGCTGGCCGCGTTCCGCTTCACCTCGGAGGCGGCGCTCGCCCTCGCGCCGGAGCATACCTCCCGCGCGCTGAACCGCGAATATGAGGACAAGCTGGTCTTCACGGTCGCCCGCCGCGCGTTCTCGCAGCTGTTTCTGCCGCTGCCGGTTCGGTCGGCCATCGCGCTCGTCCGGTCGGTCAAGTACATCCGCGAGGGCCTGCACGCGCTGCTGCACGGCAAGCTGTCCGTCGCCGTGCTGGACGCGACGGCCGTGACCGTCTCGATGGCCCGCGGCGACTTCAATACCGCAGGCTCCGTCATGTTCATGCTGCGGCTCGGCGAGATCCTGGAGGAGTGGACGCACAAGAAGTCCGTCGCCGATCTGGCGGGCGCAATGGCGCTGAACGTCGACAAGGTGTGGCTGCAGTCCGGCGAGACCGAGCTGCTCGTCCCCATCGGCGACGTCAAGCCCGGCGACCGGATGATCGTCCGCACCGGCAACCTTATCCCGCTCGACGGCAAGGTCGTCTCCGGCGAGGCGACCGTCAATCAGGCCTCGATCACCGGCGAGTCCATGCCGGTGCCCAAGCACGCGGGCAGCTATGTCTACGCCGGTACCGTCGCCGAAGAGGGCGAATGCGTCGTATGCGTGGAAAAGGCGCTCGGCAGCGGCCGGTATGACCGGATCGTGCGCATGATCGAGGAATCCGAAAAGCTCAAATCCACTGCCGAGGACAAGGCCGCACGCCTTGCCGACCGGCTCGTCCCTTATACGCTGGGCGGCACGGCGCTGACGTATCTGCTCACCCGCAACGTCACGAAGATGCTGGCCGTTCTGATGGTCGACTTCTCGTGCGCGCTCAAGCTTGCCATGCCCATTGCGGTGCTCTCCGCCATGCGCGAGAGCAGCAGCCATCATATCTCCGTCAAGGGCGGCCGCTTCCTCGAGGCCGTCTCCAAGGCCGACACCGTCGTCTTTGACAAGACCGGCACGCTGACCTACGCCATGCCGAAGGTCGCCGGGATCGTCACCTTCGACGGCTATCAGGAGACCGACATGCTGCGGCTGGCCGCCTGTCTGGAGGAGCATTATCCGCACTCCATGGCCAATGCCGTCGTGGAGGAGGCCAAGGAGCGCGGGCTGTCGCACGCGGAATACCATTCGCAGGTGCAGTACGTCGTCGCGCACGGCATTTCCAGCAAGGTCAATGACGAGACCGTTCTCATCGGCAGCGCACACTTCGTCTTTGAGGATGAGGGCTGCGTCGTGCCGGAGGGCGAGCAGGAGAAGTTCGATTCCCTGCCCGCGCAGTATTCCCACCTGTATCTGTGCATTGCAGGACGGCTGGCCGCAGTCATCTGCATCTCCGACCCGCTGCGCGCCGAAGCGAAGGACGCCATCCGCGCGCTGCACGCCTGCGGCATCCGCAAGGTCGTCATGATGACCGGCGATAACCGCAAGACCGCCGCTTCCGTGGCCGCCGAGGTCGGCGTGGACGAGTATTACGCCGAGGTCCTCCCGGAGGACAAGGCCGCCTTCATCCGTAAGGAAAAGGCCGCCGGACGCACAGTCATCATGATCGGCGACGGCGTCAATGACTCCCCCGCCCTGTCCGAAGCGGACGCGGGCGTGGCTATCTCGACCGGTGCGGCCATCGCACGCGAGATCGCCGATATCACCATCGCATCCGAGGATCTTTTTGAGCTGGTCACGCTCCGGAAGATCAGCGAAGCGCTGATGGCGCGCATCCACCGCAACTACCGCTTTATCGTCAGCTTCAACTTCGGTCTGATCGTGCTCGGCGTAGCGGGTATCCTGCCGCCGACCACCTCGGCGCTGCTGCACAACACGTCCACGCTCGCGATCAGTCTCAAGAGCATGACGAACCTCCTGCACGAGGTGCCGGAGGAAAAGCACAACTGAGCATCATAAAAAACAGGCTGTTCCGTTCCTCGCCTCCTAATAAGAAAACATAAGAAAGTCAGTAAAATCAATGTTTTCAAAGGCAGGGAACACGGTACGAAG
>CAKTTB010000011.1 GCA_934613505.1 uncultured Oscillospiraceae bacterium
CACCTTCTTTGCCTTTGTTATATCACTTTTTCTCAAAAGTTAAAGCGTTCTGCTGTATTATTGAAAATTGCTATAGACTGGCTGAAAAAGAAGCGGGCGCGAAACCGGGCAGGACTTTCGGACGCAGATGCACGCGTGTGTATCTGTGCCAGCTTCCGCTATGTGCTGCGCTGGCTGCGGCTTGCCGGGCTGAAGCCGGAAAATGTGCCGTTCGCAAGCTATTCGGAGAGGATCGGAATGATTTTAGGGCCTGAGGTCGCCACGCAGTATTTGCAGGTTCTGCCACTGTGGCAGGAGTCCTCTTACAGTACGCACGAGATGACTGAGCAGCAGCGTGTGCAGATGCGCGCGTTTTTGCAGACCGTTCCACCGCTCGTCTGGCAGAAGCTCTCCAAAAAGCAGCGGCTTTGGACAACATACTGGCTTGCACTGTGAAAGAGCGAGGAATTTTGATGAAACGAATATTTTTGATTTTTCTGTGCCTGACGCTCCTTGGCACGCTGTGCGCCTGCCGAGTGCGCCTGATCGCAGACCCGGCGCAGGCCGACACGGTCCTGCAGGCGCAGCAGGAAGCGCAGCCGCCGCAGGAAGAAGAACCGCAGCCGCCCGCGCAGGAAGAGCCTGAACCGCCGGAGCAAGAGTCGGAAGAGGAGCCTCCTGCGGAGGAGACCCCGCCCGATACGCCGCCGCAGCCGGATGAAACCGCGCAGGCGGAACAGCCGGATACCTCCGTATCTGTGGCACAGACAGGCACGGCAGTCTACACCGAGCAGCTGGCAGCCGGCGTTACCGTGACCTATGATCCGAACGGCGGCGACAGCGCAACCGTGTCCGCAAGCGTTACGCCCGGTCAGCCCTACGGCGCGCAGCCGGAGGCCGTCCGGCGCGGATATGCGTTTGACGGCTGGTAGACGCTGCCGGACGGCGGAGAGCAGATTTTACCGGAAACGATCGTTTCCGATGTGCAGGCGCATACGCTCTATGCGCACTGGCAGCACAGAGACGCCGCGACGCTGACCTACAACAAGGACATGAAGGGCGAGGTCACGGCGGACCGCACGGAGAAAGCGGCTGCGACATTCACGGTTCTTTCTGCCAACGCAACCTCCGATACGGAATACTATTCCTTTGAAGCCAGTACGGTTCTTACGACAAAAAGCGGCCTGAAGGTCGGCTTTTATGGCCTGACCGCTACTTCCGCAGCAGCGAATGTGCAGGACGGCTGCCTGAGCGTTTCCGAGCCGAAGCCCGTAAAGCTGAACGCGGACGTGACGATCTGCCTGTCCAACGCCGGTGTCAGCGGCAGCGAATACGGCGATCTTGTCATTGATGCGGGCAATGCAGAAACGGTCGGCGCGTATGTTATTGACAATTCCAGCAAGACCGTGACTTCGCTCACGCCGGATCTGAGCGGCAGCGACGCGGAGATCGCCAAGAGTGCCGCCGCGCTGAAGGCAGCTGCCGGTAAAACGGTCGGCCGCTCCGATGTTATCCTGACCGGCGCGGATTCCGCGAACTGGAACGGCGAGACGAATCTCGGTGATCTGACGACGGACGCACTGCGCTGGTATGCGCAGAACTACATCGACGGCTACAACAAGAAGCTCCCGCTGGTCGCCATCCAGAACGGCGGCAACTGCGACAACTTCCTGTATTCCGGTGAGATCACCGAAACAGATCTTTTGAAGGCGCTGCCATTCTCCCCGATGGGGATCGGTGTCATTGAACTGACCGGCGCACAGCTTCTGGAAACGCTGGAGGCCGCATCGCAGCGGGAAAACTGCCCGGGCTTTGCGCAGATTTCCGGTCTGACCTACTCGCTCGATACCGGCAAGGAATATGACGCGGGCGAGGCCTACGGCAAGTTCTTCCGTGCAGACTCCGTCAGCCGCGTGACTATCACCTCCGTAAATGGTAAGGCATTTGACAGCAAGGCGACCTACGCCGTTGTCTGCGACAATTTCCTGATCAATGGCAATGACACCTACTACACGCTGAAGGAAGCCAAGGAAGCCGGCGCAGCCTACGCCAACAACGGCAATGGCGTAAAGGTCCGCAACGCTGTCGCGCAGTACATCCAGAAGCAGCTGAACGGCGTGATCGGCAGCAGCTACGCCAGTGCGCAGGGACGCATTTCACTGGAAAAAACGGACGAAGTGTTCCACGATGTTAAGGCAGCAGCCTATTACGCCGACGCCGTGAAATGGGCAAGAGAGAACAGCATCGTCAATGGAACCGGTAAGGAAACCTTCGGTCCGGACGCTAACATGACACGCGCAGCGCTGTGGGCAGTACTTGGCCGCGCAGCCGGCGCAGATGTTGACGGCGGCAGCCCGTGGTACCAGAAAGCACTGGAGTGGGCAAAGACCGAGGGCATTTCTGACGGCACGAATCCGAACGGCAGCATCACGCGTCAGGAGCTTGTCACCATGCTTTACCGCAATGCTGGAAAGCCCGCAGTATCTGGCGATCTTGCTGCGTTCTCTGACGCATCCGCAGTCGCATCCTGGGCGTCTGATGCAATGATCTGGGCTGTTTCCGAAGGCCTTGTCAAGGGCAGCGGCAGCAATCTGAATCCAACCGCTACCGCGACCCGCGCGCAGGTCGTCACCATTCTGTATCGCCTGATGGCAAAATAAAGCAGATCCCATTCCAAATGCCCTTCGCGCAGCTGGCGCGGAGGGCATTTTGCATCCCCCGCACCGGATCCTGTTTTTGGTTTTGAATATTTCGTACAAAAATGAAGAACGAGTTTTGGCGATTTTCACAATTTGAATCACAATTTCAGCAAACACGCGAAAAAAAAGATGCGTGTATCTCGCAGTTTACCCCCGGAGGGGGTTCCGATTTCTGTGCCGCACACAAAATTTCATCCCCCGGGGAGGCTTACGAGCCAGCGCGAAATTTTGTAAAATACAAAAGATTGAAAGGCGGTGGTGTATGTGGATGGACTGGAGCAGGAGCATTTTCATGAACATGAACACACGCATGACCACGAGCATGCGCATCCGCACGAACATGACCATACGGACGGACACAAGCATCCGCACCATCATGAAAACACGAAATATGTTCAGAACCGGCTGGCGAGAGCCTCCGGACATTTGCAGCACGTCCGCGCGATGGTGGACAGCGGAGAAGACTGCTCAGACGTTCTGATGCAGCTTTCCGCTGTGATCGGCGCGCTGCAATCCATCGCCAAGGTGATTTTGAAAGACCATCTCGACCACTGCGTTGTGGACGCAGTGCAGTCCGGCGATACACAGACGCTCGACGATTTCAAAAAGGCCATTGACCGCTACATTCGCTGAGGAGGAACGCTATGATCGACAAGAATTTTGACCCATGGAAACGAGTCCGTGACTTCAGCCCCGAGGCTCTGCTTCAGGAAAGCAGCGACCTGGTGCAGTGGCCGATCAAGCTCTACAAAGCGCCGAAGCTTTCGCCCTATTACCATCACGGCCACCTGCTCATTGCGGCGGACTGCTCGGCATTTTCCTATCCGGGCTTCCATGACGCACTGTCCAAGGGACGGGTGCCGCTGATCTGCTGCCCGGAAAACGACTTTGATATTACGGTGAAGCTGGCGGACATTTTCAGTCTCAACGACGTTGCAAGCGTCACCATCGTCACGATGGACAAGCCCTGCTGCGCTGAGCTCAAGGATATGGTGCTTCGCGCCGTCAAACAGAGCCGCCTGCCGATCCCCGTGCAGGTCACGAATCTGTTCGTCGACGCGGAGGAGGTCGATTGAGACCTCGTCTAAAATTGCAAATCTCTGATTTGACATATATTCACACAAAGGAGAACCACAAATGAAAAAACTTCTTGCTTTGCTGCTCTGCCTGAGCCTCGTATTTGCTCTGGCAGCCTGCAGCACCCCTGAATCCCAGACGCAGCAGTCGGCGGAACAGCCGGCACAGGCTGAGGATCAGCCGACGGAACCGACACAGGCGGAGCAGCCGTCGGAACCGGAAGCGCTCACATTTCCGATCGAGCAGTTCACGGTCGGCACGACGGCTGCCATTGAGACAGCGACGTTTGGTGAGTATAACTTCGATATGCTTGCCAGCGGTGTGAGCGAGCTTCCGCTCGTCTGGCAGGACGCGGAGGGCAATTACCATCCGCTGCTGGCTTCCTACGAGACCGCGGATTCCGTCACGTGGGTCTACACCATCGAGCCGGGCATGACGTGGTCGGATGGAGAACCAGTCACGGCAGAGGATATTCTGTTTACGCTTGAATATGACGATGCGAACGGCAGCGCCAATTTTGTCTCTCAAACGGACGAAGACGGCAAGGTCACGGAGGCAAAATACGCATCCTATGAGCTTTCAAGCGATGCAATGTCCATCTCCCTGACGCTCTCGTCGGCCAACGTGCGTGAGCTTTCCAACATGACGTCCTTCCGCGTCATGCCGAAGCACATCTACGAGGGCAAGGATTCCGTCACGGAAGAAGAAGCCCGCGTGACCTGCGGGCCGTATATGCTCGAAAGCTTCAACAAGGAGGCTGGGACGCTCACCTTTGTTCCGAATCCATATTATCCGCAGACACCGAATGTCGGCAAGCTCACCTACCGGCTGTTTGGCAACGAAGATACCATGTATCTGGCGCTCCAGAACGGCGATTTGGACATGACGTGGGCATACTCCACGGGTGTTTCCGGTTCGTATCAGGATGTGCTGGCTGCGACCGACACGCTGACGCTCGAAGCCGTCACGGCGGCAAATGCCCCGGCGGTGCTGGCGTTCAACAACGCGAACGGTCTCTTTGCAGATGAGAATCTTCGGCTGGCAGTCTCCTATGCGCTGGACTATGACAGCTTCCGTACCGTATTCGGCAGCGCCTATGCCTCGAACCCCAACCGCGGCTTCGTGCCGCCCGTGACCGTGGGCTATAAGGAGACCGAGGCGCTCGGTCAGGATCTGGCGAAAGCTGAACAATACATGGCGGACGCCGGTTTTACAGAAAAGAATGCGGACGGCTTCTATGTGAACGCGAATGGCGAGGTCTGCGTCTTTACGCTCACCTGCAACGCAGGCAAGGAAGCCCACGTCGGCTATGCAGAGCTTGTCAAGACGCAGCTCGAGCAGTTCGGCATTCAGGTGGATCTCGAAACGCTGGACGGCGACAGCTACAACGCCAAGACCAGCAACAAATTCTCTGAGAACAATATCACCATGGAAGCGGCGATCTACGGCTACACGGCTGCCGGTATGGGCATGAAGAACGGCCTTGCCTCCATCTACGTCGACGGCACGCATCCCGTGCAGGGCGGCTGTCAGGTGTTTGACGAAGAATTCCAGGCGATTCTTTCCGCGATGGGCGAGGTGAAGACAGTGGAGGAATACACCAAAGCGGCGGGCAGCCTGCAGGACTGGTATGCTGCACATACACCGCTCATTGCCCTCTACTGGGACAGCCAGATCCTTGTCCACAGCGCAGCATATGAGAATTTCACCGTAGACGCGGTGTTTGGACTCAACAACGCAAACACCTGGTTCTCGATCACGGCAAAATAATCAAGGGGCCTTTCAAACGCGGGGATTTCTTCGGAGATCTCCGCGTTTTTATCAAATTCCATCCCCCGGGGAGGGTTACGCGCGCCGCGCGGATACGATACAATAATTGAAATTGCGAAGGGAGGGAACGCCGATGCACACAACCGAATCAGCTCCGGCGTTTTCCTATGCCTGCGGGACGATCTTTGCGAAGCTTTCGCACGGCGAACGCGTGCTTTTGCAGAACGTTTTTTTCTCGTTATCATCCGGGGAACGGCTGGCGATCATCGGCGAGACCGGCTCGGGCAAAACGATGCTGGCGCTGTCCATTCTGGGGCTTCTCCCGGCGAACGTGCGGATGCAGGGTGGCTGTATCCAGATGGACGGCACAGCGCTTCCGACCGGCAAACAGTTGCAAACGCTGTGCGGCGACAAGCTTGTTTATATTCCGCAGAACGGCGCGGAGTTTCTGCTGTCCGCGCGCACGGTGCGCAGGCAGCTCTATGACAGCCTGAAAAAACTCGGTCTGCCGCGCAAGGAGTTCCCGGCATTGGCGGCAGAAAAGCTGCGTCTTGCGGGTTTTGACGCGCCGGAGATGGTTCTGGACAAGTATCCTTTTCAGCTTTCCGGCGGCATGGCGCAGCGCGTGACGATCGCGCTGGCGGCCTGCTCGCAGGCGCGGCTGCTGATCGCGGACGAGCCGACGAACGGCTTGGATGAAGCTGGGCGCGCGCAGTTTTTTGCGCTTCTGGACACGATTTTCCCGGACGCGGCAAAGCTCATCATCACGCACGATATTTCCGTCGCTGCGCGCTGTGACCGCGTTCTGGTGCTGTGCGGCGGGCGGATGCTGGAAACGGGAACGGTGGATGCTGTTTTAGGTACTCCGCACCATCCGTACACGAAGGCGCTTCTGACCGCGCAGGTCGCAAACGGGATGCAGCCGTCGCCCATTCTGCGCGAAGGTGTATCTGGCTGCCCGTTTTACGTGCGCTGTCCGGAAGCGGATGCGACCTGTCTGAACGGCGCGATGCAGAAACATACGGACGGAAAGACAGAATGGTGGTGCTGCCATGCTTGAGATCAACAACTGCTGCAAATCGTTCGGAAACCAGACGGTTTTGCAGGATGTTTCCTTGACCATTCCCGACGGAAGCATCATTGGGGTGTCCGGCGCAAGCGGCATCGGAAAATCGACGCTTGCAAAAATTCTCTGCGGCGTGACAGCGCCCGACGCGGGAGCGGTTTTTCTTGACGGGAAACTGCTTGTGTCCCAAAAAGAAGCGTATGACAGAAAGCGCGGGCTTTCCATCCAGATGGTCTATCAGCAGCCGTATGCCACGCTCGACCCATCGCAGAAGATCGGCGCGGGACTGCGGGAGCTGATTTCCTATCATCATCTGGCGGAAAATAAGAAGGCGGCAGAAACGCTGATTACAGATGTTCTGGCGCAGATGCAGCTGCCGCCTAAAATTCTTGCCCATCTGCCGCGACAGATCTCCGGCGGCGAGGCGCAGCGTGTGGCGTTGGCGCGCTGCCTGCTGCTGCGCCCGAAGCTTCTGATTTTAGATGAGGCAACATCGATGCTGGACGTGTCCACGCAGGCAAATCTTCTGGCGCTTGTAAAGGCGCAGATGGTATCCGGCGGCGGGTCAGTGCTGTTCATCAGCCACGACCGGGCGCTGACGGAGCATTACTGTGATACGGTCTATGCATTTGACGAAGACCACCGGCTGAAAGAGGTGCGGGCGTGAGGGATTACAGAAAAAATATGCGGCTTGCGCTCGTGTTCTTTCTTTTGGTCGTGGTTCTGAATTTTTTCCTGCCGCGGCTGCTGCCCGGCAACCCTGTGGCGTACCTGACGGGCTTTTCCGAGCAGGATATGACGCCCGCGCAGGTCGCATTTTACGAGGATGCGCTGCATCTGAACAAGCCGCTTGCGGTGCAGTTTGGCTACTACCTGCGCACGCTGCTGGATGGAACACTCGGATATTCGTATAAAAAGGACGCCGCCGTCTCGGCGCTCATCGGCGAGAAGATCGGCTATACGCTGCAAATTACGGTTCCGGCGGTGCTGCTTTCGGCGGGGATCGGGCTTCTCTGGGGGCTTCGGTGCGGGTACAAAAAGGATTCGCTCGTCGACCGGCTTTCCACGACGGTATTGATCATCCTCAACGCTGTTCCGACGTTTCTCATCGGGTTGGGGCTTATGATTGTGTTCTGCTTTCAGAACCAGTGGCTACCCTATACCGGTCTCAATTCTCCGGAGGCCGTGCGCGGAACGGCCGGGTATGTATGGGACAGAGTTCTGCATTTGCTGCTGCCGGTCGGAACCTTAACGCTGGCGGCGCTTCCCAGCCGGTATCTGCTTGTGCGCAACATGGCGGCAAGCGCGTCGGACGGAAAGGACATTTTGTACGCAAAGCAGCGGGGACTTCCGGACAGAGTCATCCGCCGGGATTATCTCCTGCGCTCGATTGCGCAGCCGTTTCTCACGATGCTCGGCATGAGCGTGTCGCTCTGCGTAGGCGGCTCGGTCGTGATCGAGAAGATTTTCTCCATTGGCGGGATGGGGTCGCTTCTGACAGAGGCGGTCTATACGCTCGATTATCCGCTCATGCAGGGCATTTTGTTTGTGACGACGTGCATCATGGTGCTGTCGATTCTGCTTACCGATTTTTTGTGTCTGCTCCTTGACCCCAAGCGGAGATTGGAGGGCAAAGCATGAGAAAGAAAGGACTTTTGCCGCTCATTCTGGGATTCCTGCTGCTGACCGTTTTTGCGCTCTCCGCGTTTGCACCCGGACTTTTTACGGGCTACGGACAAAAAGAGCTGTTCACGAAGTGGCTCCCCATGAGCCGGGAGCATCTGCTCGGCACAAACGCGATGGGCTATGATATTTTGACCGAGCTTGTTTATGGCGCACGGCAGACGCTGCTGGTCGGCCTGCTCAGCAGCGTCCTGACGCTGGTTCTTGGGGCCGGGATTGGGATCCTTGGGAGCTTCCGCGGTCTGGTCGGGCAGATCTTCAACGGTCTTATTCAGATCTTTGTTCTGCTTCCGAAGCTCATTACGCTTATCGTTCTGGCGACGTTTTTCGGCAGCTCCGCCGCGCACCTGATCGTTCTGATCGCGGCGTTCAGCTGGGTCGGCACGGCGCGCGCCGTGCGCGCGAAGGTTTTGCAGCTGCACACGCAGCCGTTTATCGAGAGCTGCCGCATCCTCGGCTACAGCCGCGCACATACCGCCCTGCATCATATTCTGCCAAACCTGTCGGACGTGCTGCTGTCGCGCTTTCTGCTCGGGGTGAACAGCTGCATTATGATGGAATCGACGCTCTCGTTTCTGGGGCTTGGCGATCTCTATCGCCCGACGTGGGGCACGATGGTCAATTTTGCGTACAAGCGCGGCGCGTTTCTGCGGGGTGCGTACCAATATCTGCTGGCACCGGGCGTGTGCGTCATGCTGCTATGCTTGGCATTTTACCTGATCAGTCTCTGGCTGTCCGCCAGAAGGGAAACCATTTCGGAGGAGTAACATGGGAAAATACTTTGCAGACGTCCATGCGTCGCATGAAAGCCAGTTTCAGGACCTGCCGCACGGGCTTGCCGACACGGATGAGATCCGCGCCTGCCGCGCAAAGCCGCAGACGTATGAAACGCTTCTGGAGCTGGCGGACGCGCTGTGCTGGCAGCTGCGCTTCCGGGAGGCGATCGACGCTCTGACGCAGGCGGTCAGGCTGGAACCGGAGCGTATGGAGGCCTACCGCAAGCGCGGGCCCAAGTATCTCGATACGCTGCAGTTTGAACAGGCGCTCGCGGATTACACACGCTGCGAACAGGCGGACGGCGTGAGCGTGATGTCACGCTACCGCGTCGGCATGGCGCAGTATATGCTGCAAAACTATGCTGCGGCGACCGCCGCTTTTTCCGATTCACTTGCCATCGCGTCGCAGGACGACGATATGTATATTGCGGATGTTTACTGGCTGGTTCTGTCGCAGCTTCGTGCGGGAAAAGCAGATGAGGCGCAAAAGACCTTGCAGCAGCAGTATCGCCCCGATATGTACGTCGGACACCACACGGCGTATGAAAAAGCCATGCGCGTGGCGGCAGGGGCTGTGCCGATGGAGGATATGCTGGCAGAGTTGGACACGGAAGAAGACGATTTGCAGTTTGCCATGACGGTCTACGGTCTTTGCGTTCTGCTGGAATTTGCGGGCGAACAGGAAAAAGCCAATGCTCTGAGGGAAAAGCTTCTTTCACGTGACGACTTCTGGTTCTGCTTCAGCTACCTTGCGGCCTATCACGATCGTGCCCTTCGGCGTGGCCGTGGACGAGTTCCAGCATATCTGCTATGCCCATCCCGAGCTGACGCCCAAGGAGCGGACATACCAGTGGCACCTGCTGGAGGAAAAATACATGCCGTGGCGCAGATACGAAAATGACGCGTTCATGGAGCGCGGCGGCTACTGGTACCACAAACTGCATATCTATCTCTATCCCTTCTACTACATCAACTATACGCTCACCACGATGGGCGCGATGGAGTTCAAGAAGAAATATGCCGAGGACAAAGCCGCCGCATGGCAGGACTATCTGAACCTCTGCAAAACCGGCGGCAGCCGCAGCTATCTCGAGACGCTGCGCTACGCGAATCTGGAAAATCCCTTTGAACCCGGCTCCGTCGCCCGCGCCTGCGGCTACACAGAGAAGATTCTTCTCGACCAGATCGCACAGCAGGCATGACCGCAGGCGGTGCTCCCGAAGGTCTGGAAAGAGAGCCGCACGAATATCGTTCCGATATGTCCCCCTCTGAGATTCTTTGATCTCAGAGGGGGCTTGCAATTCACCATGGGGCGCAGTGATCTCAGTCGGGCTGGACAGTATTGCGGGCGGTGCGGAGGAAGGCGGTGATGAGCTGCCACTGGTAGGGCCTTTTGCGGTAGGCGAAGCGGATCTGGCCTGCTTGCCGTCTTGGCAGGCGGATGGTCAGCATCTGCTGCAGCTGGCTGCCGCTGCGCAGCGCGCGCAGGAGCAGCTCGGAGCAGAAATACACGCCGCAGCCGCGCTCGCAGAGCGTGATCATGGTATCGGCGTTATCCGACCGGGCGCGGACGCGGACCGGCGCGCCGATGCTCCGCAGCGCCTGCTGGGCGGCAAAGCCGGCGATATCCTGCGCCCGGCTGCCGAGGAGGAACGGACAATCCCGAAAAACGGGATAGTCCTCCGCCTGCATGGGTAAAGCTGCGCTCGCGCGCGAGCGCAGAGATATATTCCATGGTCTGCAGGTTCATGGTCTTGCCTCCATCACAGGTATTTCCTGTAGTATACACAAAAATCAACAGTTTTACATTGTAATTCCGCCGTGCTATACTGTAGTCAGCTCGAACAGGGAGCTGCAGCCGCCGGCAGGAAAAGAAACTCCCTTTCTTCTATCCACCTTGCCGGCGGTTTATAAAACAAAAAGACGCGCTGCTGCGCGTCTTTTTGCTTTGTTAAAAACAGTATTCGTCTGTTCCATTGGAACTTTATCTGGTTTGATTGTAGGGGCGGACAGGGTCGTCCGCCCCTACAAGTGCAGCACTTGTTTCGTACTGCTTTGAATGAAACAGTCTTTTCATTCTTTTACGTGCGCGAGAAGCCAGTTGTACATGTCTTCGCGGGCCTGTTCGGAGAGGGGGAATATCTTTTCGTCCTCCATTTCGCTCTTTTCGTAGCAGTACTCGCCGTGCCAGCATTCGCATTTCATGGAGCTTTCGTCGAAATTGACCTCCTTCTGCGTCAGCATGACGATGGACGGCGTGACGCGGAAGCGGAGCGCACCGTAGCTCCCTGTGAAGATATTATTATTTTCAAAGCTGTGCAGTACCGGTAAAAACAGCGGTTCCATAGCCGTCTCTCCTTCCCTTTTTTGTGTATCATACCACATTTTTTCCGCATAAACAAGTTCGTTTGACTTTCGGCGGGGCGTGTGATACAGTATGGAGGATTCTTTTTTCGGCTAAAGGAGCAAAGGCATGCAGAAACAGACAAAGGGCAGTATTTTTCTTCTCCTGTGCGCAATGATCTGGGGCTCGGCGTTCGTCGCGCAGAGCGAGGGAATGCAGTATGTCGAGCCGTTTACGATGGGCGCGACGCGGTTTTTCCTGGCGGGTCTCGTGCTGCTGCCGGTCATCGCCGTGCTGGACCGCAAGGGCTGGTCACAGAACCGGCCGGTCACGAAGCAGGAACGGAAGAAGCAGTTTTTGGCGGGCGCAGTATGCGGCGCTTTGCTGTTTGCGGCGTCGTCTCTGCAGCAGTTCGGTCTGCTCTCCACCACGGTCGGAAAATCCGGATTCGTGACGGCGCTCTATATCGTCTTTGTGCCGATCCTGGGCGTTTTCATGGGCAAGCGTGCGGGGCTGAAGGTGTGGCTCTGTGCGGCCATCGCGGTGTTCGGCATGTATCTGCTGTGCGTCGGCTCGGGCTTTTCCATCTCGGGCGGCGATCTGCTGACGCTGGGCTGCGCGGTTCTGTTCACGTTCCATATCTGCTATATCAGCGCCGTTTCCCCGTATACGGACGGCGTGCGGCTGAGCTGTGTGCAGTTTTTCGTGTGTTCGGCCCTTTCGGCGATCGGGATGCTCCTGTTTGAAACGCCGGAATGGGGTTCCATTCTGCAGTGCTGGTGGCCCATCGTATATGCAGGCGTATTCTCCGGCGGCATCGCCTACACCTTCCAAATCATCGGCGAGCGCGACGTACCGCCCACGCTGGCGTCGCTGCTGATGAGTCTGGAATCGGTATTTGCAGCCCTGTTCGGGTGGCTCCTGATTGGGCAGTCGCTCTCCGCGCGGGAGCTGGTTGGGTGCGCGATCATGTTCGCGGCGATCCTTCTATCGCAGCTGCCGGACAGGAAAGCGGCAAAAACATAATAAAATGCTCCGGTGCAGCGGCGCTGTACCGGAGTTTTTTCAGATATCCGCCTTTTGCCGCAATGTCTCCGACGGCCCAATCTTTTCTCTCGCAAGAGAAAAGATTGGGGAGAAAAGAGTGCTGAGGGTACGGGACTTGTGCCGCAGTGCAGTTCAGGCAAGGAACTAATTTGATAGCTTTTTCATTCGTACTAGGTCGCCTCACGGGCACTATGGTACGCGCCGCCCGTTAGGTAGGCATCAGATTTGTTGATAGTTGCCTTTGAACGAATGCCGTAAATAGAAGGCGCTTTCTAAATTTGCAGATTTGTACGTATTCGCAGCGGCCTAAAGAAAGACTTCTTGAGAGCGAATCTCTATCAAATTTCGCGGGAAAGAGCCAAGAAAACCGAAGGGGTTTTCTTGGTCGGTTCAAGGGGAATCGGGGGGAGAATTGAAATCCCCCAAGATTCCCTTTTTTTGCCAGCATTTTCTTTTGGGGAAGCAAAAGAAAATGCTGGACCGCACCCGCAAGTTTATAGAAAGCCTTCAGTCTTATGTCAACTTATTCTTTCTGTTCCAGCAAGCATACCGCGTGCGCGGCGATGCCTTCGCCGGAGCCGGTAAAGCCGAGGTGTTCCTCGGTCGTGGCCTTAACGCTGATATTGGAAATATCCGTGCCAAGGGCGGCCGCGAGATTCTGCCGCATCTGCGGGATATGGGGCGCGAGCTTCGGACGCTGGGCGATGACGGTCGCGTCGAGATTGCCGAGACGGTAGCCATTTTCACGCAAAAGACGGTTCACCTCGCGCAGGAGCGCCATGCTGTCCGCGCCGAGATAGCGGTCGTCGATGTCCGGGAAGAGCTTGCCGATATCGCCCATGGCTGCCGCGCCGAGCAGGGCGTCCATAATGGCATGCACCAGCACGTCCGCGTCCGAATGGCCGTCCAGTCCCTTTTCATACGGGATCGTCACGCCGCCGAGGATGAGCTTTCTGCCCGCCGTGAGCCGGTGGACATCGTATCCGTGGCCGATCCTCATGCGTCTGCCCTCCGTCTTAAGATCAGGGCGGCAAGCTCCAGATCGAGGGGCGTCGTAATCTTGATGTTTTCCTCGTCGCCGTCCGTCAGCTGCACGGGCATGCCGAGCGCTTCGACGGCGCTGCAGTCGTCGGTGACGGCAAGGTTCTGCGCCTTTGCATTCTGCAAAGCCGCCGCAAGCAGGTCGCGGTCAAAGACCTGCGGCGTCTGCACGGCGAAGAGTGTCTTACGATCCGGCGTGGATTCCACCGTGCCGTCGGTCGAGACCTTGATGGTGTCCTTGACGCGCACAGCGGGCGCTGCGGCGGAGAATTTCTTTGCCTTGGCGACGGTCCTGCGAATCACTTCATCGGTCACAAGCGGCCGTGCGCCGTCGTGGACGGCGACGAGCTGCGCCCGGTCGGACACTGCGGCAAGCCCCGCCATGACGGAATCCGTCCGCGTCTCGCCGCCCGCGACGACCATGCGCATTTTGCCGTAGGCCTTGAGATAGCGGCTGACCTTTTCCAGCAGGTCCTTCTGCGTGACGACGATGATCTCGTCGATCAGGTTGCAGCGGTCAAACGCGTCGACCGTCCGGCAGATGACCGGGAGGTTTTCCAGAACGGTCAGAATTTTATTCGTGCCGCCCATGCGGGACGACGTTCCGGCCGCAACGATCACGGCCGCGCAATACGGATGCAGAAGCTTCTGCTTCAGCTCCATCCCCCTGCGCAATCCTTCACTGAGCTTCATACTGTCCTCCTGTTACAGTGCCTGCACGAGCGATTTATACGCTTCGCCGCGCACCATGAAATTCTTGAACTGGTCGAACGCCGCGCAGGCGGGTGAGAGCGTAACGATATCGCCGGGGACCGTATGCGCGTGCGCAAGCTGCACCGCTTCGGCAAGCGTTTTGGCGTGCAGGATCTCCGGCTGGCCCGGCCGATACTCCGGAGCGCCGCAGACAGCAGCTTCGATCTTCTCCGCCGTCGCGCCGCAGAGGATCAGCAGCCGCACGTGCGCGCAGATCTCCGGCCCCAGCACGTCAAACGGGATCTTCTTATCATAGCCGCCCGCGATCAGCACGAGCTTCTGGTGGAACGAATGAAGACCCGCGATGGCGCGCGAGGGGCTGGACGCGATGGAGTCGTTATAATATTTGACGCCGTCCTTTTCACGGACAAACTCGATGCGGTGCTCTACCCCGGCGAAGGTGCGGGCGACCTCGTCGATATCCTCGTCGGTAGCCAGTCCCTCAACGGCGCAGGCGGCGGCCATGTAATTTTCGATGTTATGAACGCCGGGGATGCGGATATCGGCGGCGGCCATGATTTTCTTTCCGTTGCGGTAGATGACGCCGCTTTGCAGATACACGCCGTTTTCCGGCCGCGACTGGCGGGAGAAAAACTCGACCGTCCCCTTCGCGTCGGCGGCAAAGGCGCGTGTGATATCGTTGTCGTAGTTCAGGACGACCTTGCCGGTCTCGTTCTGGTGCTCGAAGACGTTTTTCTTGGCCTGCACATACTCAGCCATGTCCTTGTGGACATCCAGATGGTTCGGCGCGACGTTCGTCACGACGGCGATATCCGCCGAGCGCTCCATCGTCATGAGCTGGAAGGAGCTCAGCTCCACGACGGCGATATCCGTCGGCTGCATGTCCGCCGCCTGCGGCAGGAGGGGCGCGCCGATGTTGCCGCCGATCCAGACGCGGTGGCCTGCGTGCTCCAGAATTTTTGCGATGAGGGTGGTCGTGGTCGTCTTGCCGTCGGAACCGGTCACGGCGATGATGCGGCAGGGGCAGACCTCAAAAAACGCTTCCATCTCGCTGGTGATCTCCGCGCCGGACGCGCGCAGCTGGCGCAGGGCGGGGATATCCGGGTGCATGCCGGGCGTGCGGAAAACGACGTCGGCCCGGACATCGTCAAGATAGCCCTCGCCGACGTGCAGAGCCGCGCCGGCCTTTTCCAGCTGCAAAACCTCCTCGTCCAGCTTTTCCCGCGGCGTTTTGTCGCAGGCCAGCACGTGAATGCCGCGCGCAAGGAGCATGCGGATGAGCGGACGGTTGCTGACGCCGATACCGAGGACGGCGACCTTTTTATCGGTAAGCGAATCAAAATACTGATCGACAAGCGGATTCATAAGACAAGCCTCTTTTAATTTTTATCGTAAAAATATTATATTCAAATCCGAAACAAATTGCAATCCATTTGACTTTTTCACGCAAATAAAGTACAATATGTCAGCGACCGGGCCGGACAGTCGCGGGCGCAGCGCCGAAAGGCCGCGCATGAGGAAAGTCCGGGCTCCGCAGGGCAAGGATAACGGGTAACGCCCGCCCAGAGCGATCTGAGGAAAAGTGCAACAGAAATAAACCGCCGGAGACGGTGAAAGCTGTCTCCGGTAAGGATGGAAAGGCGAGGTAAAAGCTCACCCGATGGCGTGCGAAAGCGTCCATCGCTGTAAACTCTATCCGGAGCAACACCGCAGAGGAAGCAAGGCTTGCCCGGCTGCTTCCGAGAAGGTGGCTGGAGCGTACCGGCAACGGTACGCCTAGATAGATGACTGTCTACAACAGAACCCGGCTTATAGGCCCGATCGTAAAAAATACGCCTGACGTAAGTCGGGCGTATTTTTTCGACCCCAAAGCCTTCCCCCAGGGGAAGCCGTTTGGCCTGTGCAAATACGTACAATTCAACTGATTTCGATAGCAGTTTCTATTGCCTGTACCCATTCAACGGGTGGCACGTATCTAGGGTGTATCTGAAAACGCATGATGTGACCGGCAGCGAGGGATTTTTGCGTTGCGCAAGACATTTTTTCGCAGGAATACTGACGTATTTCAAGGAAAAATGACGCGGCGCACCGCAAAAAGGCCCGCTGTCCGGGTGCGTTGGGAGTTTTCAGATACACCCTAGGGTGAGGTGACTGCATGCGAATGAAAATGCTTTCTCCTTCCCAACCCGCAAGACAAGCTTGCGGGTTGGTGATACTGTGATAAAACCTGCGCCCGACTGACTGTCAGGCGCAGTTTTATTACATGGTTTCCAGTTTGAGCTTTCCGTCCTCGCAGGTGGCTTTGATGGAGCGGAAGGGCTCCATGTAGCTCTGGATGATGCGTTCGGCGATGGGGTCTTCGAGGTCGGTCTGGATGGCGCGGCGGAGGTTGCGCGCGCCGTAGGCGACGGAGTAGGACTTTTTGACAAGATAATCCTTGACGCTCTCGTCCCATGTGAACTGGATGCCGCGGCCTTCCAGCGCCTGCTGCAGCTCGCCCAGCATGATATCCGCGATGCCGCGGAAGTTCTCTTCGCTGAGCTTATTGAAGCAGACGATCTCGTCGACGCGGTTGATGAACTCCGGCCGCAGGAACTCGCCGAGGGCCTTCATGGCCTTCTCCTTCGACTGCTCGGTCAGGCTGCGGCTGAAGCCGACGCTGCCGCCCTTTTCGTTGGAGCCGGCATTAGAGGTCATGATGATGATCGTATTTTCGAAGTTCACGACGCGGCCCTGCGCGTCGGTGATGCGGCCGTCGTCGAGGATCTGCAGGAGGATGTTCAGAACGTCCGGGTGCGCCTTTTCCAGCTCGTCAAAGAGAATGACGGCATACGGGCGGCGGCGGATCTTTTCGGTCAGCTGGCCGGCCTCGTCATAGCCGACATAGCCGGGAGGCGAGCCGATGAGCTTGGAGACGCTGTGCTTCTCCATATACTCGGACATATCGAGCCGGATGAGCGATTCGACCGACTCGAACATCTCGCTGGCCAGCCGCTTGACGAGTTCGGTCTTGCCGACACCGGTCGAGCCGACGAAGATGAACGAGACCGGATGCTTTTTCGTCTGGATGCCGACGCGCGAGCGGCGGATGGCCGAGACGACGGAGGCGATAGCCTCATCCTGCCCGACGATATGCTTTTTGAGCGCGGCGTCGAGGTTCAGCAGCTGCTCATATTCCTGCGCGCGGATCTTGCTGGCAGGGATCTTCGTCCACAGCTCGATGATGCGGGCAAGATTGTCGATGGTGAGGACGGGCTTCGGCAGCTTTTCCAGCTCCGCGATCTCGGAATCGAGCTGCAGGTTGCGGCTGCGCAGCTCCGCCATGCGGGCGTAGTCCTCCTGTGTCTTTTCTGTGTTTTCGGTGAGCAGGTTCAGCTCGACGTCATAGTCAGCGTGTTCTTTTCTGAGCGCCTCGAGCTTGCCGAGGTTCTTATTTTTGAGGTTCACGTCCGAGCAGGCTTCGTCGATGAGGTCGATGGCCTTATCGGGCAGGAAGCGGTCGGTGATATAGCGCTCGGAGAGCAGGACGGCCTGCCGGGCAATCTCCGGCGTGATGACGACGCCGTGGAAGGCCTCGTAGTAATGGCTGATGCCGCGGATGATAGCGATGGACTGCTCGATGGTCGGCTCGGCCACGGTGACGGGCTGGAAGCGGCGCTCGAGCGCGGCGTCCTTTTCGATGTGCTTGCGGTACTCGTTGAAGGTCGTTGCGCCGATGACCTGGATCTCGCCGCGCGAGAGGGCGGGCTTGAGGATATTGGCCGCGTTCATGGAGCCTTCGGCGTCGCCTGCGCCGACAAGGTTATGCACCTCATCGATGACGAGAATGATATTGCCGAGCTTCTTGACCTCCTCGATGAGGCCCTTCATGCGGCTTTCAAACTGGCCGCGGAACTGCGTCCCGGCGACGAGCGCCGTGAGATCCATGAGATAGACCTCTTTGTTCTGCAGCTTATAGGGAACATCCTTCGCGGCGATTTTCTGCGCGAGGCCCTCGGCGATGGCCGTCTTGCCGACGCCCGGCTCGCCGATGAGACAGGGATTGTTCTTCTGCCGGCGGTTGAGGATCTGAATGACCCGCTCCAGCTCCTCCTCGCGGCCGATGATGCTGTCGAGCTTGCCGTCGCGTGCCTTCTGGGTCAGGTTCTGGCAGTAGGTGTCAAGGAATTTATGCTTTTTGTTCTTCGCGCCGTTCGGCTTGTCGCCGGCGCGCTGGCGGCTCTCGGTCTTTTCCGGCTCGGGGACGGCAGGCGTATTCTCCTGTCCCTGACCGCCGGCGCCGAAGAGCTTGTTGAGGAACGGGAACGTCGCCGTCTGGCTGTCGTTCTCCTCGTCGTCGCTGTCTTCGTTCTGGTTCTGGCCGAGCAGGCCCTCAAGGCCGCTCATGGCTTCGGTCATTTCGCCATTGAGGTTTTCCAGATCCTCCTCGGACAGGCCCATCCGCTCAATCATATCATCGACCGGCTTGATGCCCATCTCCTTGGCGCATTTGAGGCAGAGACCCTCGTTGACGGTCTTGCCGCCGTCGATTTTCGTTATAAAAATGACTGCAAGATTCTTTTTGCATCTTGAGCATAAGGTCGGTTTCATAGAGGTTTCTCCTTATCATACTTTGTAACGAAGTATAGCACAGGCAGGCCGTCGTATCGTTGCAGAATTGTAAACGATTTTCGGAAAAAATATGACAGCTACGGCACATACAGCGTTCCGTGGCCGTTGGCGAGCAGGATCGCCGTCCCGTCGGCGCGCATGACGACGCTGGATGCGCCGGTGGTATTGTCGGAGACGTCATATTCCTTCAGGTTCTGATCATAGATGCTGAGCGTGCTGCTGGTGAGGACGGCAAGATATTTGCCCGCGGCGGACAGGTCGAGGATCTGTTCGTTGGCGGACAGACGGCCAAGCTCGCTCCCGTCCTGCCCGACGGTCGTGACGGTATAGCGGTTGCCGGCCTTATAGAGGTTCACAGCGAGCGTCAGGAAGCCGGAGCCGTCGGTCGTGAAGTCCTTCAGGTAGGACTCCTGAAAGCTGTAGCTCCCCTGCTTCTGGCCTTCGAGGTCGTAGAAATAGAGATCGTTTTCGCACAGGACGGCCAGAAGTCTGTCGGAGACGAAGTGCAGATCGTAGATGAGATTGTTTCCGATGGGGATCGTCCGGTAGATCTCCGCGGAATCCGTCCGGAAAAGAACGACGGAGGATTCAAACATGCCGTCCTGCTGGCCGAGTGCGGCCGCCGCGGCATAGTTCGCGCCGCCGGAGACAGTGCAGCGCAGGAAGAACTGGCTCGACGAGAGCCAGCGGTAGATCAGCTCCTGACTGCTGTTATAGACGTACAGCACCGCCCGGTAGCCGGATTCGCTGGAGAGATAGCACAGGCTGTCGTCCGCGGCGATATCCGCGTCCAGGATCGGCCGCTGGGACGCGACCTGCAGGACCTGTCCCTTCTTCTGGCTGGCCGCCACGAGCGTATTGCCGCCGGTATCGTAGGCCAGCGCAAGCTCACTGCCGGTCTTGATGACGGGGACGGACATGGCCGCCTGAATAGCGGCAGTCTCGACGCCGTCTTTGTCATAAAGGCTCAGGCCGGTCGCCGAGGCGACCGCGAGGCCGCCGGACAGACCGGCATACTGGTTGGAATTGCTTTCATCGTAGGTAAAGCGGCCGGTCTTGCTGTCGTCCGAGACGTTCAGATAGCGCACATAGCGCTGCAGCGCGTCAAGGTTCAGCTCATCCCGGAACACCCAGGCCGCCACGCCGCCCGCGATCAGAACGGCGAGCAGCACAAAAATGAGGATCTTTTTGACAAGGCCCTTCTTCTGTGGGGCGTGCAGCTGCGATACATTATCCGACATGGAAAACCGCCTTCCCGTCATCATACCAGAGTTTCGTCATATAGAGGCCGCCCGGCGGCACGGTCGGCCCGGCGGCTGTGCGGTTGCCATCCAGCAGGATCTGCGAGACGGCCTCCGGCGGGAATTTGCCCTCGGCGGCGTAGACGCACGTACCGGCCATGGCGCGGGCCATGTTGTAGAGGAAACCGTTGGCGCATACGCGCAGGGAGATGAGATCGCCGTCGCGCTCGACCCTGTAATAATAGACCGTGCGCACCGTGGACTTGACCTCCGTGCCAACGGAGCGGACGGCGGCAAAGTCGTGCGTGCCGACAAAGCAGTCCGCCGCGCGCTGCAGGACGGATTCGTCGAGGTGCTTGGGATAGAACCACGCGCGGTTGACATAAAACGGGTCGCGGATAGCGGAATTATAGATGAGGTACGTATATTCCTTTTTGACGCAGGAGCCGATGGCGTTGAAGTCGTCATGCACCTCCATCGCGCCGGTCACGACGATATCCTCCGGCAGGTGCGTATTGAGGGCATACGGCAGCCGGTCGCACGGGATGCGCGCAGACGTGCGGAAATTGGCGACGTACACCCTTGCGTGGACGCCCGCGTCCGTGCGGCCGCAGCCGGTCATATGCACCGGATGGCCCACGACGGCGGCGGCGGCGTTTTCCAGCGTCTCGCCGACGGTCGTTACCGTCTTCTGCACCTGCCAGCCGTGATAGGCCGTGCCGAGGTATTTGAGTGTCAGAGCAATGTTTCGCATAGCAGACTTCCCTTTTACAGTCCGAACCGGCGCAGCACGATCATCACGGCGAGCAGCCCCGCGCCCGCGAGGTAGGCGATGCGGTCGCGCGTCTGATAGTGCAGCTCGGAGAGCTTCGTCCGGCCCTCGCCGCCATGGTAGCAGCGGCACTCCATCGCCGTCGCCAGCTCGTCGGCGCGTCGGAAGGCGCTGATGAACAGCGGCACAAGGATCGGCACGAGGGCCTTGGCGCGCTGGAAGATGTTTCCGGATTCAAAATCCGCACCTCTGGCCTTCTGTGCGGACATGATCTTGTCCGTTTCCTCGATGAGCGTAGGGATAAAGCGCAGGGCGATGGCCATCATCATGGACAGCTCATGTACCGGCGCGTGCAGCTTTTTAAGGGGCGAAAGGAGGCTCTCCAGTCCGTCGGTCAGGGCGATCGGCGAGGTCGTATAGGTTAACATAAATGTTCCCGCGACCAGCAGCGAGATGCGCAGCACCATAAAAACGGCGTTTTCAAGGCCGGACTTTGTGATCTTGAAGATCCAGAACTGCGCGATCGGCTCGCCCTGCCCGTAGAACAGGTTGAGAACGGCGGTCAGGATGATGATGAACAGCAGCGGCTTGAGGTTTTTGAGAACGACCTTCAGCCGGATGCGGCTCATGGCGATGACCATTGCGAGAAACGCGGCCACGACCACATAGGAGACAAACCATTTGGCCAGAAACAGCGCGACAATATACACGATCACAAGCACCAGCTTCGTGCGCGGGTCAAGCTTGTGGATGGGCGTCTGTCCCGGGAAATACTGGCCGAGCGTCACGTCCTTCAGCATACGGGCCTGCCCCCTTTCAGAAGCGGCTCGAGAAGATCGGCCGCCTGCTCCACCGTGTAGGCGGAAGCATCGATATCGGCGCCAAGCTCGCGCAGGCGCAGCAGCACCTGCGTCATGCAGGGTACGTTCAGACCCATGTCCACCAGCTCCGCCGCGTGGGAAAAGACCTCGGACGGTGCGCCGTTCATGACGGCACTCCCCTTGTCCATGACGATCAGCCGGTCGACATTGGAGGCGATCTCCTCCATGGAGTGACTGACCATGACGACAGCCGCGTGCTGCGCGGCCTGATAGTCGCGGATATTGCCGAGGATGCTCTCGCGGCCGGCGGGATCGAGACCGGCGGTCGGCTCGTCCAGAATGAGGACGTCCGGCTCCATGGCGATGACGCCGGCGATGGCCACGCGGCGCTTCTGGCCGCCGGACAGCTCAAACGGGGACTTCTGCAGCGTTTCCTCGCGGATACCGACAAAGCCGGCGGCGCGGCGGACGCGGGCGTCGATCTCGTCTTTGGACAGGCCCATGTTTTTGGGGCCGAAGGCGATATCAGCGTAGACCGTCTCTTCAAACAGCTGATACTCCGGGTACTGGAACACCAGACCGACGTGGAAGCGGATCTGGCGGGTGAACTTCACGTCCTCCCAGATATCGCGGCCTTCAAACAGCACGCGGCCGGACGTCGGCTTCAGAAGGCCGTTCATATGCTGCACCAGCGTCGACTTGCCGGAGCCGGTATGGCCGATGAGGCCGACAAACTCACCCCGGCCGATCGTCAGGCTGACATTGGAAAGCGCAGCGTGCTCAAACGGCGTATCGGGGCTGTAGATATGCGATAAATTCTGTATCTCTAAAATTGGCGTCAAGGTCTCTTCCTCCGGGTGAACTGGTTCAGGCGTTCTTCAGCCTGCGGTACAGCAGCTGTGCGCACTGCTCCGGCATGAGCGCGTCGGTCGGAATATCGATTCCGCGGCGCTTCAGCTCCAGCAGCAGCTGCTCGGTCTGCGGCACGTCCAGCCCGACGCTTCTGAGGAGCTTCTCCTGTGCAAAAACATCCTTTGGCGTGCCGTCGGCAATGATTTTTCCGCCGGACATGGCAATGACGCGCCCGGCGCGCACAGCTTCGTCCATATGGTGCGTGATGAGGATCACGGTGATCTCTTTTTCGCGGTTCAGCCGCTCGACGGTGTCCAGCACCTCGCGGCGGCCCTGCGGGTCGAGCATGGCGGTCGGCTCGTCAAGCACGATGCACTGCGGCTGCATGGCAATGACGCCCGCGATGGCCACGCGCTGCTTCTGGCCGCCGGAGAGCAGCTGCGGCGCGTAGGTGCGGTAGTCGTACATGCCGACAGTGCGCAGGGCGTCGTCGACGCGCTGGCGGATCTCCGGCGATGGTACGCCGAGGTTCTCCGGGGCAAAGGCGACGTCCTCTTCGACGACGTTGGAGACGATCTGGTTATCCGGGTTCTGGAACACCATGCCAACATGCTGCCGGATGGCGAGCAGCTGCTGCTCGTCCTTCGTATCCATGCCGTAGACCGTCACGCTGCCGCCCGCGGGCAGCAGGATGGCGTTGAAGTGCTTGGCAAGCGTGGATTTTCCGCAGCCGTTATGACCGAGGACGGCGACGAAGCTGCCCTGCGCGACAGACAGGTCCAGACCATCGAAGACGATGTGCGCCTGCTCGTTTTCCTGCGGCTCATAGGCGTAATGCAGGTCTTTGACTTCGATCGCTGTGGTCATAGCTTCTCCTTTGTCCAGCGGCAGGTCGCGCCGCACGGCAGGGCCAGGCCCGTATCGCGCACGGGAAGGCCCAGCTCGTCCGACTGGGTATAGCCGCCATAGCGCTTTGAGACGATCGTCTCGGTCAGATAGCGCATGACGGATGGCGCAAGGCCGGTCGTATACGAATTGATGATGAAAAACAGCGGATCGTCGGACAGGACCCTGCTGACCAGCTCGACGAACGGGTAGAGGTTCTCTTCCAGCTTCCAGACCTCGCCGGACGGACCGCGGCCGTAGCTCGGCGGGTCCATGATGATGGCGTCATACGTCTTGCCGCGGCGGATCTCCCGCTCAACAAATTTCGCGCAGTCGTCCACGATCCAGCGGATCGGCCGATCCTCCAGCCCGGAGACCTTTGCGTTCTCCTTCGCCCAGAGGACCATGCCCTTGGCCGCGTCCACGTGGCACACGCTCGCGCCTGCGGCGGCGCAGGCGATGGTCGCGCCGCCCGTGTAGGCGAAAAGGTTCAGAACGCGGATGGGACGGCCGGCACTGCGGATCTTTTCCATCATGAAGTCCCAGTTGGCCGCCTGCTCGGGGAAGACGCCCGTATGCTTGAAGTTCATGGGCTTGACCTGGAACGTCAGCTCCTTGTAGCGCACCTGCCACTGGGCGGGCAGGCGCAGATTCTGCCATTTTCCGCCGCCGGTGGACGAGCGCGCGTAGCGCGCGTCGTATTTGCGCCAGAGCGGATCGTCCTTCGGCGTGTTCCAGATCACCTGCGGATCCGGGCGCACGAGGATATAGCGTCCCCACCGCTCGAGCTTTTCTCCGGCGGAGGTATCGAGGACCTCATAGTCCTTCCAGTTATCGGCAAGCCACATATCGCTTCTCCTGTTTCTTTCGGGGTTTATCTTTAGGGATTCAACAGACTGTTGATGACCCGGTCGATGACGCTGTCGGCGCTGTCGCCGTCCGTGTCGTCCTCTTCCTCCGGGTCTGGCTCCGGCTCGGGGATATCGTCCTCGCTGTGGACGTAGCATTCGACGTTGATAGAATCGACGTCCGGCGAGACGGCGGCATAATAGCCGGCCGGCAGATCGTCCGAGAGGATGGCGTACGCCTGATCCATGACGACGACGCCGTTTTTCGGGAAGGCGCGCGTCACGTCGAGCAGCGCAGCCTTATGCGTGGAGTTGCCGGGGACCTGCGCGCAGTATTCGTTGGCCACATGGCCGGACGCGTCGCAGATATCGACCAGCTTGTGCACGCTGCACTGCTCCGTCGGCACGTCGTGGGCGCTGAGCGTCACGCGCATGGTGCGGTCGCCACGCGGGTCGAGCGCGCAGGCGTCGGACGGAAGAAGGCCGCTGTCGCGGCAGACCGTGACCTCAACGAGGTTCGACGGCTGCCGGAACGCCTTGTTCTTGAGGTTTTCATGCACGAGGCTCATGACCTTCTGCCACATGACGATGGCGGGGTTCGTGTCGGAGTCGGTCAGTACGATCTCCTCCGGGTCGTTATAGCCGCACCAGACCACGCCGGTATAATACGGTGTATAGCCGGCGAACCAGCGGTCAAAGTCGCGCGAGGTCGTGCCGGTCTTGCCGGCGACGGCCATATTATCCAGCTGCGCAGCCACGCCGGTGCCGGACTGGACGGTCTCGGTCAGCATGTCAGTGATATACCACGCGGTCATGTCCTTCATGGCGACGTGGGATTCCTGCGTATTGTCCAGAATGATCTGGCCGCTGGCGTCCTTGACGACGGTATACGTCCGCGCTTCGCGGTATACGCCCTCGTTGGCGAAGGCGGCATAGGCCGCGGTCATGGCGCGCACCGTCACGCCCTTCGTCAGACTGCCGAGGGCGAGCGCCCAGAGGTTCACGTCGGACAGTTCCTCGCCGGTGTTGGTCGTATAGGACGAGACGAGCGTGGAAAGGCCCATTTTGTCCTTGGCGAAGGAATAGCTGTATTCCGGCGTCATCTGCGCCACGAGCTTGACGGGGATCGTATTGAGCGATTCCGCGACGGCCTCCTTGACGGAGACAAGACCGCGGTAGGTCGAATCGAGGTTCTTGGGCCACGTTGCCGTGTCGGTGAAGGAGTACGGCGTGTCGTCCAGCACAGTTGCCGGGGTGATAAGGCCCAGCTCGATGGCGGGCGCGTAGACCGCAACGGGCTTGATCGTGGAGCCGGGCGAGAGCAGGCTCTGCGTGGCGCAGTTCCAGACGAGGCTGCCCTGCTTCTTGCCCACACCGCCGGCCAGCGCGACGACGTCGCCCGTCGTATTGTCGACGATAACGATGCCGGACTGCAGCTGCTGGGAGCTGGCCGTGGCGGGAAGGCTCTTGAGGTCCTCATAGACCTTGTCGACGGCGGCCTGCACGTCGGGATTGATGGTGGAATAGATCTGATAGCCGCCGGTCATGACCATCTTGTAGACGATGTCGTATTCATAGCCGGTCTTGTCGCAGAGGTCGCTGACCACGTCGCGGATGACCTGATCCTCGAACCAGGAATAATAATCGTCGCTCGTGTCGGCATTTTCGCGGCTGTTGTTGGTGAACACCAGCTCCTCGGCCACGGCTTCGTCATACTGCTCCTGATTGATATAGCCCTGCTTGAGCATCTGGTCCAGGATGACCTCCTGCCGCTCCTTGTTTTTGCTGGTATTCTCGGCGCTGATATAGGGGTCGTACCGGGACGGGTTGTTCGTGATGCCGATGAGCGACGCGCACTCGGCCAGGCTCAAATCCTTGACGTCCTTGCCGAAATAGACGCGCGAGGCCGACTGCACACCCTTGCAGTTTTCACCGAGCGGAATGATGTTGAGGTACCACTCCATGATGTCCTTCTTGGTGTGCGTCTTTTCAAATTCCAGCGCGCGGTAGATCTCGACCAGCTTGCGGCGGACGGTGACCTCCTTTTCGCCGGTCAGGTTCTTGATGAGCTGCTGTGTGATGGTGGAGCCGCCGGCTTCGCTCTTGCCGAGGAACATCTTGAAGCAGGCGCGCAGCGTCGTGACCCAGTCGACGCCCTGATGCTTTTCAAAGCGCTTATCCTCGATGGCGATGCAGGCGTGGATGAGGTTCTTGGGAATGTCGTCATACTCGACCCACGTGCTGTTGGAGCCGCCGTAGAGCGTCTGCAGGACCTCGTATTTGCCGGTCGTGGGATTCTCATAATAAATGACCGACGTCTGGTCGAGCGAGAAGCTGTCCGCCGCCCATTCGGCCTGCTGGGACAGATCGTTCTTCACATAGACCGCAAACAGGCAGGAAAAGATCAGAAACGCCAGAAACGCCGTGAGAAGCACGGTGCCGACCACCTTGCCGATGGTACACAGCACCCGTCTGGCCCCGCCGGTTTTTTTTGCAGCTTCGTTTCGTTCTTGTTTCGCCATATGGACCCTCCATACATTATGACTGTTGCAGGTAAACGGCGCATTGCGCCATCATATATCGTTCTATCTGAATGATTATAACACATCTGTCAATTATTTTGAAAACAAATTTTGAATCCCATGCAGTCTTTTTCGTGTTTTGCGCATTCTTTCCGATTTTCTGCGGTTTACGCCGGAAAACAGGCGGAGCCGGGGCATTTTCCGGACAAATTGACGTGCCCGCGCGGCGCGGGCGGAATCGGGTCAGCAATTTCCTCTTGATTTTACCGGCCATACAGGGTAAAATAGAGCCATCAAACAAGTGATACGGAGGAACCCCATGGAGCAGCAATACGGCGACGATTTCATCAGCATCACCGACGAAGACGGCAAGGAGTACGAGCTTGAGGTCCTGGCCGAGCTGGAGCATAACGGCTGCCGGTATCTGGCGCTGGTCCCCGCCGGAAGCGGCGAAGACGATGAGAATGAAGACCTTGAGGTCAGCATTCTGAAATCCGTGGAGGAAAACGGCGAGGAATATCTCGAGGCCATCGAGGATGACGCCGAGCTGGAAGAGGTCTATCAGGCGCTGATGGATCTGATCTACGAGGACGAAGAGGAGCCGGAGGCGTAAAGCCCGGGCTGTTATATCGTGTCTGCGTGTCCCTGCGGGGTGCGTGACGGGTCCACTTAAACCCACATTTTAATTACGGGACGCTGTATACGTTTGCTGTCGATTGCAGGCCTCCCGCCCACGGCTCTGACCGGTGGTGGACGTTGGAAGCAGAGAAGCAGCAAAGAGGCGACCCACCTGCCCTTTCGTGCAGGTTATAATTGGATTCGCACGGCTTTCGCGGGGATACCTAATATAATATGCTGCGGCGCTCTTCTGTCGAAGAGCGCCGTTTTGCACATCCTGAAAAAAATTCTTCTTGCATATGGCGGCTGTTTTCGGTATAATACGCATTGAATTGCCTGACAGGGCGGCTTTTGCGCGCCCGCAGGACAAAAACCCAGACTTATGAGAGGAATGATCCCAAATGAGCGCATCCCGCGAAAAGAACAAGCGCAAGGAACAGACAGCCTCCCCGGAGACTGCCAAGGAAACGAAGAAAGGCATGAGCAAGGGCCTTAAGACGACTTTGATCGCCGTATGCGCTGTTCTGATCGTCTGCATCGTCGTTTTCTTCTATATGCTGACCAGCGGCTTCTTTGCCGGCCACACCACCGCCGCCACCGTCGGCTCGCACAACCTCAGCCCGGCCATGGTCAACTACTTCTACAAGAGCGCCTACACCAGCCTGCAGAATACCTACGGCACCTATATGGACTACATCATCGACTCCGATACGCCGCTCGACGAGCAGTATTATGACGAGTCCGCCGGTACGACCTGGGCCGACATGCTGACCGAGCAGGGCATGACCACGGCTGCCGAGGCCTACGCCCTCTATGACGAGGCCATGGCCAGCGGCTACACGCTCTCCGAGACCGATCAGACCACCATCGACACGCAGGTCTCCACGCTCGGTCTGTACGCCGCCACCTACGGTACCACCACCGACGCCTATATCGCCGCTGTCTACGGCACGGGCTGCAATGAGAAGAACTTCCGCGAGTATCTGAAGGTCGTCACCGTTGCCGAGAGCTACGCACAGCAGGTCCGCAGCAGCTTCACCTACAGCGATGCGGATATCGCCGACGAGTATGCCGCCAACCCCAACAGCTATGACAGCGTCACTTACCGCCAGTTCCTCGTCTCCGACCCCATGTTCCAGACCTCGTCTGAGGACGTTGAGGCAGGCGCGGCTGAGCTGACCGAGGACGAGCTGACCGCGAAGAAGGAAGAGATGGCCTCCAGGATGGCCGAGGACGCCAAGGGCGACGAGCAGGCCTTCATCGACGCGGCCTATGACAACGCCAAGGAATCCGACAAGGACACCTATGCAGAGGACCGCGCCACGCTGCGCGAGGGTGCGTTCTACACCTCCGTTGACAGCTCCATCGCCGACTGGCTGTTCGACAGCGCCCGCACCGAGGGCGACACGACCTATATCGTCTCCGACAGCGGCGTGTACTATGTCCTGTACTACATCTCCCGCAGCACGAACGAATATCAGCTGCCGAACGTGCGCCACATCCTGATCTCCGTCAGCGACACCACGGACGAGGCCGCGATGGAAGAAGCCCGCACCAAGGCCGAGAGCATCCTGACCGAGTACGAGGCCGGTGAGCACACCGCAGACGCGTTCGGAGCGCTGGCCAAGGAATACACCGACGACTCCAACGGCGACGAAGGCGGTCTGTACACCAACATCACCCCGGGCCAGATGGTCACCGAGTTCAACGACTGGTGCTTTGACGAGAGCCGTCAGCCCGGCGACACCGGCATCGTTGAGACGAGCTACGGCGTCCACGTCATGTACTTCGACAGCTTCGGCTCCCTGTACCGCGACGTGCTGGTCGAAAACGCCCTGCGCAGCGCCGATTATACGGCATGGCACGACGAAGTCACCAGTGACAGCAGCTACACGCTCATTCCCTTCGGCATGAAGTACACCACGAAATAAAAAAATTGAACCGGCTGCCCATATGGACAGCCGGTTTCAGCGTGTCGAAAAAGTATTTTCGCCCCGCTGAGACAGGTTTTCGAACTTTTTCAAAGTTCGAAAACCTGGTTGATTGAACGCGAAGGGGGCTCTTTGCCCCCTTCACCCTTCCCCTGCTGCTCTGTCTCCCAACTCCTTTTCGTGGTTTTTGACAGTCTCGCCGGTTTTTCAGTTTGTCAAAAGTCCGATTTTTGCAATGCGGTACGAAAAATATACCGTCCGTGTAGAGGCCGATGCCGGACACAGCCGTTCGCGACGAAGGAGCGTTACGGATGTGGGTCTGCCGCTTGCCGGTACACATCGGCCCGCTGTAGTGGTTACGAATTTGCCGTAAACCTCCGTAAAATCGGTCTGTACTGCCGGGACGATGTGGGCATCGTCCCCTACATTCAAATCAGTATGTTTTCAGTAAAGATTGGACAATACGTTTCTTGACAGCCCAACACATATTTTTTCTTTGTGTATAAAAATCCCCTTCTCATGGCAAGCTAGGCCGTGGGAAGGGGTGTTTTTTTATGCGGGAGACCGGGAAGCCGCGGGTCGTCTTTTGTCTGCTGGCCGGGGCCTTGGCGGGGATTATCAACGGATTTTTTGGAGCCGGAGGCGGGATGGTGCTCGTGCCGCTCCTGATCCGCCTGTGCAGGCTGGAGGACAAGGCGGCGTTCTCCTCGGCCATCGCGGTGATATTGCCGCTGTGCGCCGTCTCCATCGCGGTATACGCAATACATGACAGTCTGCCGCTGCGCGATGCCCTGCCCTATCTCATCGGCGGCGCGGGCGGCGGCGTGCTGGCTGGGCTTTTGTTCCGGAAGGTGCCGGCGCGGCTGCTGCATCTGATCCTTGGCGGCGTGATCCTGGCGGGCGGCGTCCGCCTGCTCGTATGCTGAGGGCGCTGGGCGCCGCGGCCGCAGGGCTCGTCTGCGGCGTTCTGTCCGGGTTCGGGATCGGCGGCGGGAGCCTTCTGATGGTCTGGATGACGGCAGTCCTGAGCATGGAACAAAAAACAGCGCAGGGCGTGAATCTTCTGTACTTTCTGCCCTGCGCCGTATGCGCGCTGATCTTTCATATCAAAAACCGCCAGATCGTCTGGCGTGCCGTATGGCCCGCGGCGCTGGCCGGAGCCGTGTGTGCGGCGGGCGGCGCGCTGCTGGCGCAGCGGGTGGACGCGGGGCTGCTGCGGAAGCTGTTCGGCGGGTTTCTCATCCTTGTCGGACTGTCGGAGGTCTTCTGGAAAGGGCGGAAACAGGCCGGTTCTTAGGGTGTATCTGAAAACTCCCAACGCACCCGGACAGCGGGCCTTTTTGCGGTGCGCCGCGTCATTTTTCCTTGAAATACGTCAGTATTCCTGCGAAAAAATGTCTTGCGCAACGCAAAAATCCCTCGCTGCCGGTCACATCATGCGTTTTCAGATACACCCTAGTCAACCATCCCGTAGGCCTGCTCGAAGAGCCGATAGTACGGCAGAAGGAAGCGGAAGCCATCCTTGACCCAGTCCGTCAGCTCGCCGGACGCGCTGCGCGCGTCAAAGGCGTGCATGCTCTCGATGGAAAACGAACGCAGGTTATAGAGCCTGCCGACCATCTCGCCGGCGTGGCCCTTCGGGCGCGCGTAGGCGGGGCCGGAGAGCGCAAATTCCTGCTGGGCGTCGAGTTTTTTCAGGAGCAATTCTGCGCACTTCGGGTCATTGTCCAGAAGCCGCCGCAGCTGCACGCCGGAGGCCGCCGGCATCCACCAGCCCGCGCCGCAGCCATAGCCGTCTGCGCCGACCTGAAACCAGAAGCACGGCGCTTCGCCCCGGTTTTCGATCGCATTCTGGAATGAGAACCAGATATGGTCGTTGAGCGGCCCGCGGCCGAACAGCCGCCGGGCGTCGCGGTAGATGCGGGAGATATGGAGGTTGAGGTGCAGGTCGGGATACTCCGACTGGAACCAGTCGAACAGCTCCCCTGCCAGCGCCTTTGTGGGCGTCATGACGGCGTCCTGAAATTCCTGCTTGTGGTCTGCGAACCAGATCCGGTCGTTATTGAACCGGATGCCCCAGAACACGTCGACCGTCCGGTCGGAATAGCCTGTAAACATGGGTCATTACTCCTTGTGATTGCGAAGATAGGCAAGATAGCCCTCCAGAATGAGGCTGGCCGCCACGGCGTCGACGGTGTTTTTGCGCTTTTTGCCGTGGTAATTGTTCTCGCTCAGGATCTGGTGGGCTTCAATGGTCGTCCGGCGCTCGTCCCAGAGGACGGGCTTCATGCCGGTCGTCTGTTCCAGAAGGGCCGCAAACTCGCGGTAGAGCGCAGCGCGCGGGCCCTCGGTGCCGTCCATATTGCGCGGGAAGCCCATGACGAGGCGCTCCGCGCCGGTCTCGGCGATGAGGCGCTTCAGCTCCTCCGCCGTCTTTTCCGGCTTCCACGAGTGGATGACAGCCGTCCGGCCGGTCATCCAGCCGAGACTGTCGGAGATAGCGACGCCGGTCCGCGCGTCGCCGTAATCGATGGCCATGATTTTCATAAGACCTGTCCTTTTCATCTTGAATTTTGCGCGAATTTTTTCTATACTATATCAGGTTTTTCCCGGTTCTGCAACGCGGGAAAAATTTCTTCCGATTTTATGAAATAGCTGTTGACCGGACGGCAGATTTGTGATAATATGACCCTACCTGTGAAAAAGGGTCTTATTTTTTTGCGCCCATTTTTTCAAGCTGCGGGACGCCATTATGTAGTTTCGGCGTCATCTAAATTTTATGTATAGCCGCAGTTATGCAGGGAGGCAATGATTTAAGGAGGTGCCGAACATGCGAGTTAAGATCACGCTCAGATGCAATGAGTGCAAGCAGAGAAACTACAACACCATGAAGAACAAGAAGAACGACCCCGACCGTATCGAACTGAAGAAGTATTGCAGATTCTGCAAGAAGCAGACCCTGCACAGCGAGACGAAGTAACACATCGGACAGGCAGAAAGGGTGAACATCATGGCAGAAGCAAAAAAGGAAAACTTCTTTGCCCGCACCGGCAAGCGCATCAGCCGCTGGTTCCGTGAAATGAAGAGCGAGCTGAAAAAAGTCGTATGGCCGACAAAGAGCCAGATGGTCAACAACACCGTCATCGTTCTGGTGTGCACGCTGATCGTCGGTATTTGCATCTGGGTCTTCGATGCTGTTGGCGGCGTCGTCGTTAACGGTCTCATTACCCTGGTCAGAGGCTAAGGCATGGCGGAAGCAGCAAAATGGTATGTCGTGCATACCTATTCCGGCTACGAAAACACCGTCAAGGCCACCATCGAGAAAACCATTGAGACCCGTCATCTCGAGGATCTGATCCACATCGTCTCCATCCCGATGGAGACCGTGACCGAGATCACCGACAACGGGCCGAAAACGTACGACCGCAAGGTATTTCCGGGCTACGTTCTCATCAAGATGATCATGTCCGACGAGGCATGGTACATCATCAAGAATGTCCGCGGCGTGACGGGCTTTGTCGGCTCCGGCACGAAGCCCACTCCCCTCACTGAGGAGGAAGTGCAGCAGCTGGGCATCGAAAAGCATGAGATCGTGGTCGCGTACTCTGAAGGCGACAGCGTCCGCATCAACGACGGCCCGCTGACCTCCTTCATCGGAACGGTCGATCAGATCGACATCGACAAGAACAAGGTCCGCGTCATCGTCTCCATGTTCGGACGTGAGACGCCGGTCGAGCTTGAACTTGATCAGGTCGAACTGGTCACCGACTAACCCCGCAGCAAGAGCGGAACGTGGGAGGGGCTTGACCCCCGCCAAATATACGCGCGTGCGCGTATCACCACATTTATTCAGGAGGTGCTTATCATGGCACAGAAAGTAACAGGTTATATCAAGCTGCAGATCCCGGCTGCAAAGGCAACCGCATCGCCCCCTGTCGGCCCGGCTCTCGGCCAGCACGGCGTCAACATTTCCCAGTTCATCAAGGAATTCAACGAGCGTACCAAGGATCAGGCTGGTTTCAAGATCCCGGTCGTTATCACGGTTTACGCTGACCGCTCCTTCTCCTTCATCACCAAGACTCCCCCGACCCCGACCCTCATTCTAAAGGCTCTGGGCATCGAAAAGGGTTCCGGCGTGCCTAACAAGGACAAGGTCGCTACCATCACCAAGGCACAGGTCAAGGAAATCGCCGAGCGCAAAATGCCCGACCTGACCGCCAACACCATCGAAGCCGCCATGAGCCAGATCGCAGGTACCTGCCGCAGCATGGGCATCGTGGTCGTTGACTGAAGACCGACCGTATAACAGCTTGACCGAGGTATATCGGCAACAGGCCGAGCCTCATAAATACGTGGGAGGAATCATTCCGAATCACCACTAAGGAGGAAATTACATTGTTCAGAGGTAAAAAATATAAGGACAACGCGAAACTGATCGACCGCGCTACGCAGTACGAAGTTCCCGCTGCCATGGATCTTGTTGTAAAGACCGCTTCCGCCAAGTTCGATGAGACTGTTGAAGTCCACATCAAGCTCGGCGTCGACTCCCGTCACGCTGACCAGCAGGTCCGCGGCGCCATCGTTCTCCCGAACGGCACCGGCAAGACCCGCAAGGTCCTCGTTTTCGCCAAGGACGCCAAGCTCGACGAGGCCAAAGAGGCCGGCGCCGACTTCGCAGGCGGCATGGAACTGGTCGAGAAGATCCAGAAGGAAAACTGGTTCGACTTCGACGTCGTCGTCGCTACCCCGGATATGATGGGTGTCGTCGGCCGTCTTGGTAAGGTTCTCGGCCCGAAGGGCCTCATGCCCTCCCCCAAGGCCGGCACCGTGACCCCCAACGTCACTGCCGCCGTCAAGGAGATCAAAGCCGGTAAGATCGAGTATCGTCTCGACAAGACCAACATCATCCACTGCCCCATCGGCAAGGCTTCCTTCGGTCCCGAGAAGCTCGCTGAGAACTTCAACGCTCTCATGGGCGCCGTCATCAAGGCAAAGCCGGCCGCTGCAAAGGGCCAGTATATCAGAAGCTGCACCGTCGCCAGCACCATGGGCCCCGGCATCAAGGTCGCTACCGCAAAGATCTGAAAAAGGTCTTGACATTCGCGCAGATTCTGCTATAATAGACAAGCTGCCAAAGACAGCAGGAGGCCTTGTGCCGTAAAGGAGTCATCCTTCCTGCCGAGGTTTCGCACAAATGGTAACATTTTTGTGTCCTCACGTCTTTGGCGTGAGGACATTTTATTTTCAGAGGTGACATTCATGCCCAACGCAAAGGTACTTGAAAGCAAGAAAACCGTCGTTGATGCTCTGTCTGACAAGATCCAGAACGCTACCGCTGCTGTATTTGTTGACTACAAGGGCATCACCGTCGCGCAGGATACCGAGCTTCGCAATCAGTTCCGTGCTGCGGGAGTCGAGTACTCTGTCGTCAAGAACACCCTGACCCGGTTTGCCGCCAACAAGGCCGGCTACACCGAGTTCGACGAGGTTCTCAACGGCACGACGTCCATGGCTTCCACCGCCGACGATCCCATTGCTCCGGCTCGCGTGATCTGTGAGTTCGCAAAGAAAAACAAGAACGTCGTCAAGATCAAGGGCGGCATGGTTGAAGGTAAGGTTCTGTCTGTTGACGAACTCATGTCCTTCGGCGAACTGCCCTCCAAGAACGCACTCGTTGCACAGGTTCTCGGCACGTTCCTCGCCCCGATCTCCTCTCTGGCAGTTGTTCTGAACCAGATCCTCGAGCAGAAGGGCGGCGCCCCCGCGGAAGAAGCTCCCGCAGAGGCTTGATCCATTCAAAATCTATAAATTCGACTGATACAATTTACTGGAGGTAACTATAATGGCATCCGAAAAGATTACTGCTATGATCGAAGAAGTTAAGACTCTGACCGTTCTTGAGCTGGCTGAGCTGGTTCACGCTCTGGAAGAGGAGTTCGGCGTTTCCGCCGCTGCCGCTGCTGTTGCTGCTCCCGCTGCCGGCGCTGCTGCTGCTGAGGAAGAGAAGACCGAGTTCGACGTCGTTCTGAAGGCCGCTGGCGCCAACAAGATCGCTGTCATCAAGGTTGTCCGCGCTCTGACTGGTCTGGGCCTGAAGGAAGCTAAGGAACTCGTTGACGGCGCTCCGAAGAACCTCAAGGAAGGCGTCTCCAAGGACGAAGCCGAGAAGATCGCTGCCGAACTCAAGGAAGCTGGCGCAGAGGTCGAGATCAAGTAAGATCTCTTACTGTAAGCTCAAAACACGCTGCACATCCGTGCAGCGTGTTTTTTTGCATAATTTCCCTCTGCAAATGAGCCGTTCCGTATGCATTGCCCGCGTGTCAGAACAGCCAATTGATCAGCAGACACAGCAATACGCCGATGGCGGTCGGAATGGCAGCGGACAGGAGCGTCCAGCCGAGACTTCCGGTTTCGCGGCGGATGGAAAGGAGCGTCGTGCTGCAGGGCCAGTGAAAAACACAGAAAACGAGGCAGCAGGCGGCCGTCCTGGCCGTGACACCGCAGGCGGTGAGCTGTACGGCCGCCGCGAGTCCCTGCTGGCCGCCGAGGGCGTCCTGCCCGGTCAGCTGCATCAGAATGACGGGGATCGCCAGCTCGTTGGCCGGCAGGGCAAACAGAAAGCCCACAAGAATGCTCCCGCTCATGCCGAGCGCCTGCCCTGCCCCGTCCAGCGCGCGGGCCAGCTGCTCCAGAAGCGTCCCGCCGTCCGTCCGGAGCGTACCAAGTCCCCAGAGAAGCAGCCCCGCCGGAGCCGCGACGGCTGCCGCGCGGGCGAGAATATGGAGCGTCTTATCAAGCAGAGCGTCCGTCAGGATCTTTTTCATGCGCGGCCGCCGGTACGGCGGAAGCTCCAATATAAACGGCGCGGGGTCCCGCTTGTGCAGAATGCGGCTGAGAATGGCCGAGACCGCAAACGTGCTGCCCACGCCAAGGCCGACCGCCGCCGTCAGAAGCAGCGCCTGCAGAAGGGCCGATTCCCGCCGCAAAAGCACCGCGCCCATCGCAAGGAGCATCGGAAAGCGGCCGTTGCAGGGCATGAGACTGTTTGTGCAGGCCGCGATGCATTTTTCCTCTCGCGTCGGCAGGATGCGGCAGCCGGTCACGCCGACGGCGTTGCAGCCAAGCCCCATACACATCGTGAGCGCCTGCCGGCCGGAGGTACCGCAGCGCTCGAACGCGTGGTCGGTCAGGAAGGCCGCGCGGGGCAGATAGCCCGCGTCCTCCAGCAGGGAAAAGAGGAAAAAAAAGATCGCAGCCGGCGGCAGCATGACGGCCGCGACACGCGCCGTGGTCGCATAGACGCCGTTCAGGATGGCCTCTGCCAACAGCGGCGGCCACGATGCGCAGGCGCGCAGAAGCACGCTCTGCAACCGGTCAAAGCCCAGCTGCAGCCAGTCGGAGACGGTGTTGCTGCCGATCAGCGTCAGCCAGAACAGGCCAAACAGCAAAGCCGCAAAGAGAAGCGGGCCGCTGTATTTCCCCGTCAGGACGGCGTCCAGCCCTGCGCTGCGCGTCGTCTGCGCGCTGCCGGAGACGATCTGCGCAGCAAGCCGGCGCGCGTATACGACCGCAGCCGCAGGCGTCAGCGCTTCCGGTATGCGCGGACGGACGGTCACGAAGCCGTCTGTCACGTCGCGGATGCACTGCCGCAGACGGCGCATATCCTCCGGGTCTCCGGCGCAGGTGCCGACGACCGGTACGCCGAGCAGCGCCTGCAGGGCGCGCAGATCCAGCCGGAGGCCGTGCGCAGCCGCTTCGTCCATCAGATTGACGCAGACGATCACGCGGGCGCAGCGCTGCATCAGCTGCAGCGCCAGCGCGAGACTGCGCGCGAGGCATGTCGCGTCGCAGACTGCAACGATGCAGGCGTCGGTGTGCGCGCGCAGATAGTCCGCGGCGATATGTTCCTCCTCCGAGCCGGTGCGCAGGGAATATGCGCCCGGCAGGTCTGTCACGGCGTAGCGCTGCGCGGCATAGAAATATTCACCCTGCGCCACAGCGACCGTCTTTCCGGGCCAGTTGCCGGTGTGCTGGTGCAGGCCCGTGAGGGCGTTGAAAATGCTGCTCTTGCCGACGTTCGGGTTCCCGGCCAGCGCAACGGCACGCGGCGGCAGCTCCTGCCGGGTCACTGGACGGCCTCCGTCACGATCTGCGCCGCATCTTTCCGCCGCAGCGCAAAGACGGCACCGCCGATCGCATACGCCGCAGGTGTCCCGCACGGCGCGGCGTACAGGCACCGGATCTGCGTCCCGGGCAGCAGCCCCAGCTCCTCCAGCCGCGCCCGCTGCGTCGCGGGAAGCTCAATTTCGCGCAGAACACAGCTCTGTCCCGGCATTACCGTATCCAATCTCATCCGCCGCACTTCCATGGGTGCACTCCCCTTTCCTTGGTACAGGATATACACAAATGCGCGGTTTCGTGACAACCGGGCAGCGCGGCATTGCATGGAAGCGGCTGGTATGGTATACTGAATTTGTATCTGGCCAAATGCGGCCATGTAACTTCTGAAAGAAAGGGTGATTGATTATGAAGATGGATCGTGTATGGAGGGTTCACGCTTCCTAACCCTCCGAAATCATGTTTGGAGGAAACAGAATGCAATATCAAATCATCATCCGCGAGGCTGTCACAGAGGCAGACGTCGAAGCCTTCTGGGCGCAGCTGTATACCTATTACAGGCGGGACATCCTGCCCGACCCGGAGGACGAGGCACGGGCGCATTTTCTCGGCGGCGAATACCGCTCGCACATGCAGGCCGTCCACGACCGGCCGCAGGACCGGTGCCGGTACCTGTTTTTTGTGCGGGACGGCGCGGATATCGGCTTTGCCTTGCCGGTAATCTTCACGTCGGAGGACGGCAAGTGCTTTCTCACGGACTTCTGTGTCTTTCCTGAATTTCGCGGCGGCGGCACGGGAACACAGTGCGCGCAGGCGCTTCTGCAGTGGGCGAAGGCGCGCGGCTCACAGTATGCCGAGCTGAATTACGGCAGCGATGCGCGCCGGGAACGGTTCTGGGCGCGCGTCGGCTTCATCCCGAACGGCATGGACGAATGGGGCGAGCCGCTGATGCTCCTGCCGCCGGAAGCTCCGCTCCCCATCACCGCCGAACGCCTGTCGGACCCGGAGGACTGGCAGCTGCGGCGGTTGGAAAGCGGCTTCCGTCAGGCAATCGGCGCGCCGCGCATGACCAAAGCACAGCAGGCGCGGCTCTCGCAGGCCGTCCGGGACGGGCGGCTCACCATTTTTTTCGCAAAGCGCGGCTATCGCGCCGTCGGGATGTGCAGCGCCGCGCGCTGCTTCTCGACCTCCGGCTGTGAGGACATCGGTATCCTTGACGATCTTTACGTCGAACCGGCGTTCCGCAATCAGGGTATTGCCCGGGTGCTGGTGCGGGCTGCACAGGACTGGGCCGCGGCGCAGGGACTGTCCAGCCTGCGCGTCTGCGGTGCGCCGCTTTCGTATCTGTCCGCTGCGCCTGTGCAGAAAAAAGCCGAAGCTTGAGGAGGGAGACTGTGATGATACACTTCGAAGAGATCACAAACGCGAATATCTGGAAGGTCTGCATGCTGGAGC
The DNA here is from genome assembly GCA_934613505.1 of uncultured Oscillospiraceae bacterium. Taxonomy (GTDB): domain Bacteria; phylum Bacillota; class Clostridia; order Oscillospirales; family Oscillospiraceae; genus CAG-170. The sequence goes on from CAKTTB010000011.1 coordinate 38,871, forward strand.
CGTTTGACGAGCAGAAGGACTTCGTGGCAGAAAATATACAGAGCCTCGCCGAGGCCTATGCGACGAGAAACGAGGGCAATAACGCGCTTCCGCTGGCGGTCTATCGGGATGAGGACCTGATCGGCTTCGTTATGATCGGCAAGGGGACCGTGGGCAATGAAGACGAAAGCACACTGATCAAGGAGAATTACTCTCTCTGGCGGCTGATGCTCGACAAAAAATATCAGGGGCAGGGACTTGGAAAGCAGACCCTGGACGCCGCCATGGCGCTGATCCGGACGTTCCCTTTCGGCGAGGCAAAAAAGGTCTGGCTCTCTTACGAGCCTGAAAATACGCACGCCAGAGACATTTACAGGAAATACGGCTTTGCAGAAAACGGAGAGATGTGCGGCAACGAGTTCGTAGCCGTGTATGAGCTGTAAGGCCCGCATCCCACGGCACGCTTTTTTCCTGTCTTTTCTCTTACGAGAAAAAAGGCAGGGCCGCCGAAGACGCGTCAGGCCATCGGCGATCACAATTCCATCAAACTGCGCAAAAAAGCTCGCTGCCGGATGGCAGCGAGCTTTTTGAATCTGAAAAATACTTACTTCATAGCCTCTTCGACTGCGACTGCAACTGCGACGGTCGCGCCGACCATGGGGTTGTTGCCCATGCCGAGGAAGCCCATCATCTCGACGTGTGCCGGGACGGAGGAGGAGCCTGCGAACTGGGCGTCGGAGTGCATACGGCCCATGGTGTCGGTCATGCCGTAGGAAGCAGGGCCGGCAGCCATGTTGTCCGGGTGCAGGGTACGGCCCGTGCCGCCGCCGGAAGCGACGGAGAAGTACTTCTTGCCCATCTGGACGCATTCCTTCTTGTAGGTGCCGGCGACCGGATGCTGGAAGCGGGTCGGGTTGGTGGAGTTGCCGGTGATGGAGACGTCGACGCCTTCCTTGTGCATGATGGCAACGCCCTCGCGGACATCGTCAGCGCCGTAGCAGCGGACGTTGGCGCGCTCGCCCTCGGAGTAGCGGATCTCGCGGACGATCTTCAGCTCGCCGGTGTAGTAGTCGAACTGGGTCTGGACATAGGTGAAGCCGTTGATACGGGAGATGATCTGGGCGGCGTCCTTGCCAAGGCCGTTCAGGATGACGCGCAGGGGCTTCTTACGAGCCTTGTTGGCGTTCTTGACGATGCCGATGGCGCCCTCAGCGGCTGCGAAGGACTCGTGGCCGGCGAGGAAGCAGAAGCACTCAGACTCCTCGGACAGGAGCATAGCGCCCAGGTTGCCATGGCCGAGGCCGACCTTGCGGTCGTCGGCGACGGAGCCATCGATGCAGAAGGCCTGCAGGCCCTCGCCGATGGCGGTAGCGGCTTCGGCAGCGGTCTTGACGCCCTTCTTCATGGCGATGGCTGCGCCGACGGTATAAGCCCAGCATGCATTCTCAAAGCAGATGGGCTGGATGCCTTTGACGATCTCATACGGGTCAAAGCCCTTGGCCTGGCACATTTCGCGGCAGGCCTCGACGGACTCGATGCCGTACTGCTTGAGGACGCCGTTGATCTTGTCGATTCTTCTGTCGTAGTTTTCAAACAAAGCCATTTTCGTGTCCTCCTTCTCTTATTCCTGACGCGGGTCGATATACTTCGCCGCGGTGTCCCACTGGCCATAGTGGCCGGTCGCCTTCTTGATGGCCTCGGCAGGCTCGTCGCCCTTTTTGATGAAGTCCATCATCTTGCCGAAGTTGATGAACTCATAGCCGACGATCTCGTCGTCCTTGTTGAGAGCGATCTTGGAGCAGTAGCCCTCTGCCATTTCGAGGTAGCGCGGACCCTTTTCCTTGGTGGCGAACATGGTGCCGACCTGGCTTCTCAGACCCTTGCCGAGGTCTTCCAGAGAAGCGCCGACTGCAAGGCCGTCCTCGGAGAAGGCGGACTGGCTGCGGCCGTAGACGATCTGGAGGAACAGCTCGCGCATGGCGGTATTGATGGCGTCGCAGACGAGGTCGGTGTTGAGGGCCTCGAGGATGGTCTTGCCGATGAGGATCTCGGAAGCCATAGCGGCGGAATGGGTCATGCCGGAGCAGCCGATGGTCTCGACCAGCGCCTCTTCGATGACGCCGTTCTTGATGTTCAGGCTCAGCTTACATGCGCCCTGCTGCGGTGCGCACCAGCCCACGCCGTGCGTAAAGCCGGAGATATCCTTGATTTCCTTTGCCTGCACCCACTTGCCCTCTTCGGGGATGGGAGCCGGGCCGTGATACGCGCCCTTGGCAACCGGGCACATATGCTTGACTTCTGCAGTATAGATCATATACAGGTCTTCCTTTCAAGAATTGTAAAAGCCGGAATTGGCTATTCTAACGATCGTATTATAAGCTTTCCCGGAAATAAAGTCAAGAAACACGCTTATTTCGTACCGAAGATGCGGTCGCCCGCGTCGCCGAGGCCGGGAACGATATAGCCGTGCTCGTTGAGCTTTTCGTCGACCGCACCGCAGTACAGCTCGACGTCGGGGTGCTTGGAGGTGATGAGCTTGATGCCTTCGGGAGCCGCGACGAGGACCATGAGCTTGATATTGTGGCAGCCGCGCTTTTTCATCTCGGCGATGGCAGCGTCGGCAGAGCCGCCGGTGGCGAGCATCGGGTCGACGATCATGATATCGCGCTCGGCGATGTCCTTCGGCATTTTGCAGAAGTAGACATGCGGCTCGAGCGTTTCTTCGTCGCGGAACATGCCGATATGGCCGACACGGGCGGACGGGACCATGCGCAGAACGCCGTCGACGAGGCCGAGGCCGGCACGCAGGATGGGAACAACAGCGATCTTCTTGCCGGCCAGCGTCGGCTCCTCTGCGGTGCAGATCGGGGTCTCGACGGTCTTGGTGGTGAGCGGAAGGTTGCGGGTCGCCTCATAGGTGATCAGCATGCCGATTTCGCTGACCAGCTCGCGGAAATCCTTGACGCTGGTGTTCTTGTCGCGCATGATCGTCAGCTTGTGCGCAACAAGCGGATGGTCCATAACGTGTACGTGCTCTCCAAATGCGTTCGTGCTCATGATAAGGCTCCTTTTCTTTTCTGGTTTGCAGTATTCAGTTATTTTTTCAAATAAAAGTCGTGATCATTCTGCCGCGTCCGTTCGGCCTGCGCCATGCGCAGATAATTGGGGCTGAGCGCGGCTGCGTCGCCCGGGTCGCCCGCTTCGATGCGCGCCATCGCGCACAGCGCCACGCCGGACGCGTGCTGCTGGCGCAGCTGCTCAGGCAGAAGGCGAAGTGGAAGGCCGCTTCCGGCAAGCGTTTCGGCGGTCAGCTTTGCGCCGTCGCCGACGAGCCAGATGGGCACTTTTTCCCCCGCCAGTTCCTGCGCAAGCTCGGAGATCGCAAGCGCACGGTCCTCCGTGACGCGGCGCAGGACGCCCTGCTCCATGGCGAAGACAGCGTTATAGATCTGCTGCTTTCTCGCGTCCATGCAGGCACACCAGATGCCGTCAGCGTAGGCCGCGCCGCGCACCATCGCCTCGAGCGTGGACACGCCGTAGAGCGGCAGCTGCCGCCCCCATGCAAAGCCCTTGGCGCAGGCCATGCCGATGCGCACGCCCGTAAAGCTGCCGGGACCGGCGGCCACAGCGACGGCGTCAACGTCCTGCGGCGTGAGGCCGCAGTTGCCCAGCATGTCCTTTGCCATCTCCATGAGCGTGCGGCTGTGGGTCTGGCCAGAGTTCTGCGTATATTCTGCCAGCAGCGCGCCGTCGGACAAAAGCGCCGTACTGGCCGCTTTGGCGGAGGATTCAAAGGTAAGGAGCTTCAAAGCGGTCCCCTCCTGTGATGGTGATATGACGGGTGTCGGGCTGCTGCGGATCCTTTTCGATCGTGACGCGGATGGCATCCTGCAGGGCGTCGACCACGTTCTCGCTCCACTCAACGGCGCACACGCCGCCGCGGGCCAGATAATCCTCCCACCCGATATCGAACAGCTCGTCCGACGAGGACAGGCGGTACATGTCAAAATGGAACAGCGGCAGCCGCCCGGAGAGATATTCGTTGACGATGGTATAGGTCGGGCTGGTCACGGGGTCTTCAATGCCGAGGCCGCGCGCAATGCCGCGGGTCAGGGCGGTCTTGCCGGCGCCGAGGTCTCCAAAATAGGCGATGACGTCGCCGGGACGAAGGCGCTCTGCCAGCTTTTCTCCCAGCGCCTGCGTTTCGTCTGCGCTGTGCGTGGTGATCTGCATCGTAAAGCCCCCTATCCTGCCCATTTTATCCGTGGCATTATACCATATTCCGCGCTTAAAATCAATGCGCAATCGGCGGCGGCCGACCAAAGTTTTGACAGAATGGCTTGACAAGAAAACTTGGCAGTGTTATCATGATGACAAGGAAACTTGGCAAGGAGGTGTTCCTTATGCAAAAAGAGGAAATTCTGGAGATCAGCCGCAAAGAGCATCAGAACCGGGATCTGGCCGAGCTGGACGCAGCGGTGCAGGCAGGCAGTCTTGCGGCGCGGATCGGCGCAGGCACGTGCTGTCTCATCTCGGTCCTGTTTGTCCGGGCCGTCCATATGATACCGCTTGGCCCGTGGGTCATTTATTTCAGTATTCTCGGCACGCATGCACTGGTAAAATTCCAGAAGCTGAAGCGGCGGACCGATCTTGTCCTTACGATTTTATATCTTGCGATGTGTCTGCTCTTTCTGCTCCTTTTTCTTCTGCGGCTGAGGGAGACGGCGGGATGAAGGAAGAGCTGAAGCTGCAGAACCGGCTGAAGGAAGCGCGTACCGAAAAAAATCTCTCCCAGTCGCAGCTGGCGGAGCTGGTCGGCGTTTCCCGGAACACGATCAGCTCGATCGAGACAGGGCAATTCAACCCCACAGCCAAGCTGGCGCTCATTCTCTGCATCGCACTGGATCGGAAATTTGAGGACTTATTCTATTTTTAGGAGGACATATGAAATATCTTGGCTTGCTGGTCATGGGGATCCTCCTGTCCACACTCGGTCTCGTCAACATCAGGGGCAATATCAGCACGATACACGCGTGGAACCGCAGAAGGGTCAAAGAATCGGACATCCCCCAGTACGGGCGGACCGTCGGCACAGGTACGCTTGTGATCGGCGTGGCATTTATTGTATCGTATCTCGTGACCTTCCGGAATGCCGCGATCATCGACTATATCATGCTTCCAGGTCTCGGGATTGGTCTGGCCTTCATCCTGTATGCGCAGCTGAAATATAACCGCGGCATTTTCTGATCTGCCGGTCCCAAAAAACAGGTTTACAGGTCCGTTATTTTTTGATATACTGTAAAACTGAATCAGATTTTGTTGACCAGTTGAAGGAGGCGGCGGTATGCACGGGATATGGAAAGCGATCAGCAGCTTTGTCCGGCGGGCGGACATGGTGCTGCTGAGTCTCTGCGTCGCCGCAAGCGTCTTCGGCATTGTGGTCATTTCCAGCGCCACGAACGTCAAGGGCAGCGCGCAGTTCGTGCGCGTGCAGATCATGGCGCTGATTCTCGGCATTATTCTGTATGTCCTGTTCACGCTCATCGACGTGGATATCATCGCCGAGCGGCGCGAGCTGCTGCTGATTCTCTCGACGCTCTTTATTCTGCTGCTCTTCCCCTTCGGCGATACCAGAAGCGGCAACCGGTCATGGCTTGCATTCAGCTTCCTACCGTTTTCCATCCAGCCGGCGGAGATCTGCAAAATTCCGTTTATTATGATTCTGGCCAAGACCATGAGCATCCGGCAGAACAAGATCTCGCACATCTCGACCGTTCTGCGGCTGGCCGCCATCACGATCTTCATGTTCGGCCTGATCGTCGTGGCATCGGAAGACTTAGGCGTTGCGCTGCAGTATCTGTTTATTTTCGTCATTATGGCGTTTGTCGGCGGCATCAGCATTTTCTGGTTTCTGGGCGCGCTGGCCGTCGTCGTGGCGGCATCGCCGATCCTGTGGCGGTATCTTTCCGCTGACCGGCAGAACCGGATCCTTGTCCTGTTTGACCCGCGGATCGACCCGCTGGCACAGGACGAGCGCTATCAGATGAACCGAAGCCTGCGCGCGCTGCAAAACGGCGGTGTCACGGGGCAGGGTCTTTACCACGGCGCAATGGTGCAAAGCGGCTCCATCCCCGCGCAGCACACCGACCTGATCTTCTCGTCCATCGGCGAGGAGCTTGGCATGCTCGGCTGCATGGCCGTTCTCATTCTGCTGACGGCCATCATCATCCGCATCATCCACGTCGGCATCAAGTCCGGCAACTATATGAACCGGCTCATCTGCGTCGGCATTGCCGGCATGCTGACTGCGCAGGTGTTCATCAACATCGGCGTGTGCATCGGCATTCTGCCGGTCATCGGCCTGACGCTCCCGTTCTTCTCCTACGGCGGCAGCTCACTCGTCACCATGTTCTTTGCCATGGGCATCGTCTCCGGCATCAACATGCGGCCCGCGCCGGATATCAACGCGAGATATATCCGGCCGCCGTTGCCGTGATCATTTACAAAAAGCATGTTTTCGCGTAGTCCTGTAGGGGCGGACGACTCTGTCCGCCCCTACAAACAATCCTATTGATCATGCAAAGCACTCTTCACAGAAGAGAGCTTTTTTATTTTTGTTTGCATATTTTCCCGCCCTGCGCAGAAACTACCTCCGAATCAAATTTAAGGAGGTTTTCCCTTTGAAACACCGCACCTGTACGCTTCGCGCCGCGTTTGCTGCGGCGCTGGTGTTTGCCCTGCTCTGCCTGCCGGTCTGCGCGGCGGAGATTGCCGTTGACTACACCTCGGAATACCAGTTTACCGCCGCCGACTTTTCCGATTCCGCCGAGCTGGAGGGCGTCTACATTTCCGCCGTCCCGCCGGCGTATCAGGCGGAACTCTGCGTCGGCAGCCGCGTGCTGCGCCGGGGCGATATCCTGCCCGCGGCTGCGCTGGAAAAGCTGAAGCTGAAGCCGGTCTGCCTTGGCGAAGCGGACTGCGAGCTGGTCTACTGCCCGATCTCGTCCGGAACGCTGGGCGACGCCGTGACGGTCAGCCTGCGCATCCTCTCCGGCACGAACACCGCCCCGGTCTGCAGCGACGGAACGCTGGAGACCTATAAGAACATCGCAAATTCCGGCACGCTCACCGCTACGGACAAGGAAGGTGACGCGCTGACCTATCAGCTCGTCAGGGAGCCGAAGCGCGGCACGGTGGAGCTGCACAGCGACGGCAGCTTCACCTATACGCCGGACAAGAACAAGGTCGGACGGGACAGCTTTGTCTTCACCGCGACCGACCCGGCGGGCAACGTCTCGAACGAAGCCTGCGTCAAGATCAGGATCCTCAAGCCCGCGGACAAGGCCACGTATCAGGACATGCGCGGTGACGCGGATGAGTTTGCCGCCATGTGGCTCAAGGAAAACGGCATCTACACCGGCTGCGAGATCGCGGGCAATCTCTGCTTTGAGCCGGACAGCGCCGTCAGCCGCAGCGAGTTTCTGATCGCGTGCATGCAGCTGTCCGGGCTGCCGCAGGCGGACGGGACCGTCTCGACCGGGTTTGCCGACGAGCTGGAGACGCCCGCGTGGCAGCAGCCGTATCTGACGGCGGCCTACCGCTCCGGGCTGATCTCCGGCACACCGACAGACGCGGGGCTGGTTTTCCGTCCGGGTGAAAGCCTGAGCCGGGCGGAAGCAGCCGTGATGCTGCAGAAATTCCTGCGCCTGCCGGGCGACGCCGCCGTATTTGCGGGCGAGGACGAGTCCCTTGTTCCGGCATGGGCCAGAAGCGCCGTGAGCGCGCTCAGCACCGCCGGGATCCCGCTCAGCGCCGAGGATTATGAAGCGCCGCTGACAAGACGGGAGGCCGCACGCCTGCTCCTCGCAGCCGCACCGACTGCGGAGACCGCGGGACTTCTCTGGAGCAAGTAAAGCATGAGCCGGGCGGGATGCTCCCGCCCGGCTTCAGCGTGTCGAAAAAGTATTTTCGCCCCGCTGAGACAGTTTTTCGAACTTTTTCAAAGTTCGAAAAACTGGTTGATTGAACGCGAAGGGGGCTCTTTGCCCCCTTCACTCTTCCCCTGCTGCTCTGTCTCCCAGCTCATTTTCGTGGTTTTTTGACAGTCTCGAGCCGGGCGGGATACTCCCGCCCGGCTCCAATTCTTGTAGAACCGGCTGGCTGCGTGTAGGGGCGGACGTCTCTGTCCGCCCGGCAGTACTGTAGAAAATCACATCAATTCCAAAATCATCTGCAGGACGGCTTCGGCGGCCTGGCGGCGGATCTCGGCGCGGGAGCCGGATAAGTGCAGCTCCCGGCAGAAGGAGAAGCCCGGCGCGTCGATGGCGATATACACCAGACCGACCGGGCGGCCGGTGCCGTCGCCGTCCGGCCCTGCAAGGCCGGTGACGGACACAGCGCAGTCGGACCGGCAGCGCTCACGCGCGCCGCGCGCCATCTCGTGCGCGGTCTCGCGCGAGACGGCGGTGCAGACGTCGAGCGTCTCCTGCTCCACGCCGAGCAGACAGTGCTTGATCTCGTTTACATAACTGATAACGCCGCCCTTGTAGACAGCAGACGCACCCGGCACGTCGGTCAGCATCGCGCCGATGAGGCCGCCGGTACACGACTCCGCCGTTGCAAGCGTCAGGCCCTGCGCCTTGAGGCGCTGGATAACTTCCTCAGCTCCTGCGTTCATCTTCATAATAACGGATCTGGGTCTTTTCCGTGTTGGCGATGGCGCGCGCGATGAGGCCTTCGACGTCCAGCTTCTGCTCTTCGGCCTCGACCTGCGCAAGAACGGGCTTCGTCTTCGGGTGCTTGGGGGTAAAGACGGTGCAGCAGTCCTCATACGGAAGGATGGAGGTCTCGAGTGTGCCGATTTTCCGTGCAACGGTAACGATTTCCTCTTTATCCATGCCGATGAGCGGATGGAAAATGGGCATATGCACGACTGCGCCGGTCACAGCCATGGCGTCCATGGTCTGCGAGGCGACCTGACCGAGATTTTCGCCCGTGACGAGGCACTTCGCACCGTGGTCGCGGCCGATGGCTTCGGCAATGCGCATCATGAAGCGGCGCATGATGATGGTGAAATACTCCTCGCGGCAGTGGTCACGGATGGCTTCCTGAATTTCGGTGAAGCCGACGATATCGACGGTCATGCGGCCGCAGAACTTCGTCATGATATGCGCCAGTTCCAGAACCTTTTCCTTCGCAAGCTCCGAGGTATACGGATACGAAAAGAAATGGATGCACTCGATCTCGACGCCGCGCTTGGCGATCATATAGCCCGCGACCGGCGAATCGATGCCGCCGGAGAGCAGGACCGCCGCGCGGCCGCCCGTGCCGGTGGGCAGACCGCCCGCACCGGGGACGGACGGGCCATGGACATAGGCCGCGGTCTCGCGCACCTCGATATTGACGGTATAATCCGGGTCATGGACGTCGACCGCGACGTTCGGGAATGCCTCGGCGAGACGGCCGCCGATCTCCTGCGAGATCTGGATGGAGTTCAGCGGGAAGCGCTTGTCCGAGCGCTTGGATTCGACCTTGAAGCTCTTGGCCGTGGAAAGCTCGTCCCCGAGGTAATCGCAGACGGCGTTGTAGATGGCGTCAAGCTCCTTTTCACAGGCGCGGCAGCGGCACATCTGCGCGACGCCGAAGATGGTGCCGCAGGCCTCCCACGCGCCGTCCAGATCACAGTCGTCGGTCAGCGGCTCGACGTAGAGCGTGGACTGGACGATGGAAATTTTGAACTCGCCGAATTTTGTCATGCGGCGGCGGGTGACGGTCTTGAGCTTATCCTCAAACACGCGGCGATTCTGCCCTTTCAGGACGATCTCGCCCAGCTTCAGTAAAAACAGTTCTTTCATAATGTGTGTCCTATCTGTAAAAAATTTTTATTCATTATTATTTCGCCGAAGGTCTTCTGCCCAATGCAGCTGCCTGCTGCAACCTCTCAGTCAGCTTCGCTGACAGCTCCCCTTTCAGGGGAGCCAAGGGTGGAGGTCATCGTGCTTTCTCGCCGCCGAGCTGGAAGGAGCGGTATTGGACGGCTTCGGCGATGTGTTCGGGGCGGATGGTCTCGCTTCCTGCTAGATCGGCGATGGTGCGCGCAACCTTCAGGACGCGGTCGTAGCTCCGGGCGGTCATGCCGAGGGCGTCGAACGCCTGCTTCATCAAAACGGTGCAGTCCTCGTCCAGCTGACAGAAGGCGCGCAGCTCCGCGGGCTGCATATACGCGTTGCAGCGGGTAGGCGTACCGTCATAGCGGGCGTTCTGGATGGCCCTGGCCGCGTCGACGCGCGATTTGACGGCGGAGGACGGTTCGGCTTCGGCGCGTGAGCGCAGCTCCTCAAATTTCACGGAGCTGACCTCAACGATCATGTCGATGCGGTCGAGCATGGGGCCGGAGATACGGGCAAGATAGCGGTCGACCGCCGTCTGGGAGCAGGTGCAGCGGCCGCTCGGGTCGCCGTACCAGCCGCACGGGCAGGGATTCATCGCGCAGACCAGCATGAACTCGCACGGGTAGGTCTGCGACCCCTGTACGCGGGAGATGGTCACCTTCCCGTCCTCGAGCGGCTGGCGCATGGCCTCGATGGCGTCGCGCCGGAACTCCGGCAGCTCGTCGAGGAACAGAACGCCCTTGTGCGCGAGCGAGATCTCGCCCGGCCGCACGGTCGCGCCGCCTCCGGCCAGCGCCGCGGCTGAGACCGTGTGGTGCGGGCTTCGGAACGGCCGCGCCGTGATGAGCGGATGCTCGGGCGGCAGAAGGCCCATGACGGAATAGATCTGCGTCACGTCCAGCTGCTCCTGCCGGGTCATATCGGGGAGAATGGACGGCAGGCGCTTGGAGAGCATGCTCTTGCCGGAGCCGGGCGGCCCCACCAGAAGGATATTATGCCCGCCCGCGGCGGCAATTTCAAGCGCACGCTTGGCATTTTCCTGCCCCTTGACGTCCTTGAAGTCGAGAAGCGCCTGCGCCGTCTGCGCCGGCTGCCAGACAGGCTCCGGTTCGATCGGCGCTTCGCCGGACAGGTGCCGCGCCAGCTGCTGCACGTCCGTGACGCCGTAGACGGTCAGGGGCGCGGCAAGCGTCGCTTCGCGGGCATTGGCCGCGGGGACATAGATGGAGGTATAGCCCAGCCGTCTTGCCGCGAGCGCCATTGGCAGAACGCCCGTGACGGGCCGCAGGCCGCCCTGCAGGCTCACCTCGCCGAGAAACGCGCACTTTTCCTTCGGCATGCGCACCTGCTCGGACGCGGCAAGAATGCCGAGAAGGATGGGAAGATCATAGAGCGTGCCGGATTTTTTCATGCCGGCGGGCGCGAGATTCACGATGATGCGGCTGACGGGAAAACGGAAGCCGCAGTTTTTGATGGCGGCGCGCACGCGTTCGCGCGCTTCCTTGACCGATGCGTCCGGCAGGCCGACCAGATCGAACGCGGGAAGCCCCGTGCCGATGTAGCATTCCGTCTCGATCTCGCAGCCGGTGATGCCGGACAGACCGAGCGACTGAATTTTACTGAGCATCTGCATCCCTCCGTGTCCGGATTTTCTTCTATCATACCGCATCCGGCGTCAAAAACCAACAGTTTTTTCAAAACCTTCCGTGGAAAGAGCGGCATTTCGAAAGATTTCCTCCAAATCCAAAAAGGATATTTCAAATTTGATTTACATTGACAAGAAAATGTGATATAGTCAAGGTGCATGAATATGTAATTACTTTTAGGAGGTAATTGTTTTGGTTCGTAAATTCAAAACCATGGACGGCAACAATGCCGCGGCTCACGTATCGTATGCGTATACGGAAGTTGCCGGTATCTATCCCATCACGCCGTCCTCCCCGATGGCGGACTTTGTCGATCAGTGGTCTGCCGCAGGCCTGAAGAACATCTTTGGCACCAAGGTCAAGGTCGCTGAGATGCAGTCTGAGGCCGGCGCAGCCGGTACGGTCCACGGTTCCCTCGGCGCAGGCGCTCTGACGACCACCTACACGGCGTCTCAGGGTCTTCTGCTGATGATCCCGAACATGTACAAGATCGCTGCCGAGCAGCTGCCCTGCGTGTTCCACGTTTCGGCCCGTACTGTCTCGACCCATGCGCTGAACATCTTCGGTGACCACTCCGACGTTATGGCTTGCCGCCAGACCGGCTTTGCCATGCTCTGCGAGACCAACCCGCAGGAAGTCATGGATCTGTCCCCGGTCGCCCATCTGGCTGCCATCGAAGGCAAGGTCCCGTTCCTGAACTTCTTTGACGGCTTCCGTACCTCCCACGAGATCCAGAAGGTCGCTGTCTGGGACTTCGCCGACCTCAAGGAAATGTGCAACATGCAGGCGGTCGAAGAGTTCCGTCAGCACGCGCTCAATCCGGAGCATCCGGCTGCCCGCGGCTGCCACGAGAACGGCGATATCTTCTTCCAGCACCGTGAAGCCTGCAACCAGTACTACAACGCGCTGCCCGCAGTCGTTGAGAAGTACATGGGCAAGATCAACGAAAAGCTCGGCACCAACTACCAGCTGTTCAACTACTACGGCGCGCCCGACGCTGACCGCGTCATCATCGCGATGGGCTCCATCAACGACGTCGCTGAGGAAGTCATCGACTACATGAACGCCCACGGCGAAAAGGTCGGCCTCGTCAAGGTCCGCCTGTACCGTCCGTTCTGCGCCGACAAGCTGGTCGCCGCCATCCCGGCTACCGCCAAGAAGATCGCGGTCCTCGACCGCACGAAGGAGCCCGGCTCCCTGGGCGAGCCTCTGTACATGGACGTTGTCACCGCTCTGGCGAACGCCGGCGTACAGGCTACCATCATCGGCGGCCGCTACGGCCTCGGCTCCAAGGATACGCCTCCCGCTTCCATCTTCGCCGTTTACAACGAGCTGAAGAAGGATCAGCCGAAGCACGAGTTCACCATCGGCATCGTTGACGACGTCACGAACCTCTCTCTCGAAGAGGACAAGAACTGCCCGAACACCGCTGCAGAAGGCACCATCGAGTGCAAGTTCTGGGGTCTGGGCGGCGACGGCACCGTCGGTGCAAACAAGAACTCCATCAAGATCATCGGCGACCACACCGACAAGTACGTGCAGGCTTACTTCCAGTACGACTCCAAGAAGACCGGCGGCGTCACCATCAGCCACCTGCGCTTCGGCGACAAGCCCATCAAGAGCCCGTACTATATCAACAAGGCTGACTTCGTTGCCTGCCACAACCCGTCCTATATCACGAAGGGCTTCCCCATCGTGCGTGACGTCAAGCCGGGCGGCGTGTTCATGATCAACTGTCAGTGGACGCCGGAAGAGCTGGCGCATCATCTCGATGCCGCTTCCAAGCGCTACATCGCCAAGAACAACATCCAGCTCTACACCATCAACGCCATCGACCTTGCCCAGTCCATCGGCATGGGCAAGCGCACCAACACCATCCTTCAGTCCGCGTTCTTCTCTCTGGCCAAGGTCCTGCCGGAAGAGGACGCCATCAAGTACATGAAGGAAAAGGCAACGCAGTCCTACTCCAAGAAGGGCATGGACGTCGTCGAGATGAACCACAAGGCCATCGATGCCGGCGCTACCGCCTATGTCAAGATCGACGTTCCCGCTGATTGGGCGAACGCAGAAGACGCAGTTGTTGACCACAAGCTCGAGGGCAAGGCAGAACTTGTCAAGCAGGTCAAGAACATCCTCTTCCCGGTTGACAAGATGGACGGCGATTCCCTGCCTGTCTCCACGTTCCTGGATCACGTCGACGGCCAGTTCGAGCTGGGCGCTGCCGCTTATGAGAAGCGCGGCGTTGCAGTCGCAGTTCCGGAATGGGATTCCAAGAAGTGCATCCAGTGCGGCAACTGCGCTTACGTCTGCCCGCACGCTACCATCCGCACGGTCGCTCTGACCGATGAGGAAGCCAAGAACGCACCCGCAGCTGCCAAGATCGTCCCGGTCAAGGCCGGCAAGGGCAAGGGCGTTTATCAGTTCACGATGGCCATCTCCCCGCTCGACTGCATGGGCTGCGGCGTCTGCGTCGGCGCTTGCCCCGAGAAGGTCCAGGCCATCAAGATGGTCCCGCAGGAGACCCAGCTCGATCAGCAGGAAGTCTTCGATTACTGCGTGGCCAAGGTCGCAGACAAGAAGGCCCTCCAGACGCCCGACGTCAAGGGCAGCCAGTTCCGCAAGCCGCTGCTTGAGTTCTCCGGCTCCTGCGCAGGCTGCGCCGAGACCAGCTACGCGCGTCTCGTCACCCAGCTGTTCGGCGACAAGATGTATATCTCCAACGCCACCGGCTGCTCCTCCATCTGGGGCAACCCGGGCGCTACCAACCCGTACTGCACGAACGCCGAAGGCCACGGCCCGGCATGGTGCAACTCCCTGTTCGAGGACAACGCGGAGCATGGCTTCGGCATGTACCTCGGCCAGAAGGCCATCCGTGACAGCCTGATTGAGAAGACCAAGGCCCTCATCGCGGTTGAATGGACCAACGCCGACCTCAAGGCCGCCGCACAGAAGTACCTCGACACCGTCAACGATCTCGAGGCCAACGCAGAAGCCACCAAGGCTTATGTCGCAGCTCTGGAAGAGAACGTCGCGACCGTTGACGAGCTGGCTGCAAACGAGAAGTTCGCAGCACACGCTGCCGAGCTGAAGGCCAAGGGTGAGACCTACTGCGATTGCGACGCCTGCAAGCTGGGCGCGGACATCCTGTCCAATAAGGATTACCTCAGCAAGAAGTCCGTCTGGATCTTCGGCGGCGACGGCTGGGCATACGACATCGGCTTCGGCGGCGTCGACCATGTCCTCGCTTCCGGTGAAGACGTCAATATCTTCGTCTTCGATACCGAGGTCTACTCCAACACCGGCGGACAGGCTTCCAAGGCTTCCAACATCGGTCAGGTCGCACAGTTCGCGGCTGCCGGTAAGGAGACCAAGTCCAAGTCTCTCGCTGAGATCGCAATGAGCTACGGCTATGTCTACGTTGCACAGGTCGCCATGGGCGCCAACGCCGCGCAGACCCTCAAGGCCATTCAGGAAGCAGAAGCTTACCATGGCCCGTCGCTCATCATCGGCTATGCACCGTGCGAGATGCACTCCATCAAGGGCGGCATGCAGAACTGCCAGAAGGAAATGAAGAAGGCCGTTGACTGCGGTTACTGGAACATGTTCCGCTTCAACCCGGCTGCCGAGAAGAAGTTCACGCTGGACTCCAAGGCTCCCGCCGGCGGTTATCAGGAGTTCCTGATGAACGAGGCCCGTTACAGCCGTCTGACCCGCGAGTTCCCGGAGCGTGCGACCGTTCTGTTCGCAAAGAACGAGGAGAACGCCAAGGAGCGCTACGAGCACCTGCTCAAGCTGGTCGACATGTACGACAAATAATTAACTCCTATCATGCAGAAGGGGCGGCATCGTATGATGCCGCTCCTCTTTCGTATAATCTCCGCGGTTTCTGCAAAGGCTGTCTCTGAGGTGAGTGTTATGAAAAACGAGGAGACCTTCCGCTATGATCCCACGCCGATGAACCATGCATTTCCCGGCCAGCCGGACGACTGCTTTGACATGGTCAACCAGTACGGCACGTACAACATCCAGAAGACTGCCGACACGGACAACCTCTACCCTGCCATCGCGCAGGGCATGCCGAAGGTCGGCCACTTTGCCCGCAAGAGCAAGGCCATGTATGATCTGACCGATCAGAAGCCGAAAAAGCGCAGATAAAAACCGGCGGAACACGAGGTGTTCCGCCGGTTCCTTATTCCCACGTCTCCCAGATCTCCGGGCAGTAGCCTACGGTGGCCTGACGGCCGTTGCGGACAATGGGTGTCTTCATCAGCTCGGGATGGTCGAAGAGCTTGTCCTCTTTGGCGCGTTTGTCGTCGGTATAGCGCATGAGGTCGATCTCTGGGCTTTTGATGCTCCAGTCGATCAGATTATCCACGCCGCCGACGGCACGCAGAACGCTGTCAAACTCGCCGCCGGACAGGCCGAAGCGGAGCAGGTCGATCTGCTGCATTTTGATGCGGCGCTCCTTGAACCAGCGCTCGGCCTTTTTCGTGTCAAAGCACTTCTTTTTTCCAAAGATCTGAATGTTCATGATTCCTCCAGCATGGCGGCCGCTTCCGCCTCTGTATCAGCGGAAAACAGGAAGTTTCCGCCTGCGGTATAGACCTCTACGTGACCTCTGACATAACGCATTCTGTATTCCATGACACAGTCTCCTTTCGGTTTTCTGTGTACAGGATACCATGTCAGCTGTCCGATAATCCGGACTTATTTGCGTTAATACCAGAACTCTTCGCTCTGCCAGCGGGCCGTGACGGTCAGGTTCTGCCAGACGGTCATGTCCGCGGTCAGCTCCTCGCCGTCCGAAGTGTACCAGCCGGCAAATACGTCGCCGTCGTCGCATTCCGCGGTGAAGAACGGATTGCAGGTACTGCCGGTCTCATAGAACGCGATATCGCGCTCGCAGCTGCCCTTGTCGGAGGTGAATTTCACCCAGCAGAAGCCGCTGTCGGAGCCGGAATAATCGCCGTAGAGGAAGACGTTAATCTCCGCAATGCGGCGGGAGACAAGGCCGTTATGGATGCTGGTCACGCCGTTTTCCTTGACGTGGCACCAGATGCCGATGGCAGAGGCGATCTCGTTATTCGTGTAATTGCCGGACTGCAGGAGCTTCGACAGGCGCGTGTCCTTCATCCAGCCGGCACCGATGTTGTAGGTCAGGCTGATGAGGGCGTCATACTGGTTGTCCGTCAGTGTCAGATTGCTGTCCTGCAGGAATTTGTCCAGCGAGGTCTCAAACTTCTGCAGCATTTCGCGCAGCAGGATATCGGCCTGCGCCTCGGTGATGCCGTTCGGGTACTCGTCCTTCGTGCAGGCGCTGCCGTAGCCGATGGAATACTGGGCATAGTCCCAGTAGGCCGTGGCGCGGAAGCCCTCCTTCTGCTTGAGCAGGGCGATCAGCTGCTCGCTGGTGCGGAGATGGATCTCCTCCGGTGTGATATCCGGGTCGACCGGCTGTACCGGCTCGCGGCTGTTATAAATTCTATGTACGATGGCGGCGATCTCCGCGCGCGTCACAGACGCGCCGGGACGGAACGTCCTATCCGGATAACCGCCGACGATCCCGGCGGCGTAAAGCGCCTCGACGTAGCTGCTGTCGGTATCGGTAAACGTACCGGTCACGCCGTCCGCCGTCAGGCCAAGGGCGTTGGCCGCCAGCTTGGCGACAAGGCCGCGCGTCATGGGAACGTCCAGATCGGAAATATCCTCATAGCGCGTCAGAAAGCCCTGATCGATGGCGAAATTCAGATATCCTCTTGCCCAGTGAGACGAGACCTGCTCCGGCTCGGGATAGCCGGACGCCAGCAGGATCATCTTGAGTGCTTCGCCGGTGGTGACATTTTTGGACGGACGGTAGGTCCCGTCGGGATAGCCGCCGATGACGCCGGAGTCTGTCAGCGCCATCACATCCTCATAAAACCAGCTGTCATACGGGACGTCGGAAAACATCTCCCCCTCTGCGCGGACAAGCAGGGTGCCTGTCAGCAGGATCAAACATGCCGTGAGGATCCACAGAAGCCTTCGCATTCCGGATCTCATACCGTCACGCTCCTTTCAAATCTTGAATCACACGTATTGTATCAGATTTGATTACAAATTGCAACCTTTTGATACCGCACGCCCTGTTCAGCGCTCCAGCCAGTCCAGAATGTCCTGATAGACCTCGGCCTTGTTGCGTTCGTTGAGCATTTCGTGGCGGCCTTCCGGATAGAGCTTGATGGTGATATCCTTCATGCCGCTGCGCTTGAATGCGTCGATGCAGCGCAGGACGCCCTTGGCCATGTTGCCGACGGGATCCTTGCAGCCGGAGACGAAGAGGACGGGCAGCTGCTTGTTCATATTTTCCAGATTCTCCGTCTGCTCGTTCATGCGCACACCGGTCAGCAGGTCGCGCGCAAGACCGACCGTTGCGTCAAAGCCGCAGTACGGATCGGCGTCATAGGCCGCGACGACGGCTTCGTCAGAGCAGATCCATGCGTTCGGCGACGAGACCGGCTCAAACGCGCGGTTATAGCTGCCGAACATCAGCTTGGTGACAAGCGGGCTGACGTTCGTCTCGCCGACGCGCTTTTCTTCCATCCGGCATACGAGAAGGCCGAGCCGGACCTTCATGGGATCTTCCCAGCCAGTGCCGGAGATAACGGCCTTGTCCGCCGCATCCGGATACGTGTACAGATACGTCCGCAGCAGGAACGAGCCCATGCTGTGACCGAGGAAGTAATACGGAAGCTCCGGATACTGCTTCTGCATCTCATCGTGCAGCCGCTTTTCATCCTCCACGGCCGACAGCCAGCCGCCGCGGAAATAGCCCTTTACGCCGCTGCCGATGGAGCCGCCGTGACCCATGTGATCGTCCGCAGCGACGACATAGCCGTGGGCGGTCAGGAAGTTTGCAAAATCGTCATAGCGGGCGATATGCTCCGCGATGCCGTGGATGAGCTGCACCACCGCTTTGGGCTGCACATCCGGCTTCCAGGCGGCACAGTGCAGGCGGCCGCCGCCGCAGGAATCGAGGTAAAATTCTTCCATGAGATGTTCTCCTTTCAAAAAGTCCGATTTATTGTACAACAACTTCTGTATGATAGCCTCAGAAAACAAAAGGAGGCCGTTATCATGCGTACTGAATCTGTCATTGAGCTGTATCCCTATCTGCAGCGTTCCCACGAGGAGGCCGCTCCATCCGCGGCGATCCGCGGAGATTTCTGGCGCACAGAGCGCCGCTGCCGCAGGCTCGTGGCCGGCGTGGAGGCGGCTGTGACCGTCTGCATCGGGGCAGGCTTTCTGGTGTGTCTGGGGCTGGTCATCAGCATGCTGTGAGATCTCAGACCCGCTCGATCGTGCCGTCGGTGTGCAGGAGGTATTCTGTGCAGGGCGTGCAGCCTGCAAGCGCGCAGTTGCTGCCGTCCGCGCCCAGCATCTCAAAGACGATCGCGTCGCCTGGACGGATCTCCGGCAGCACCTGCCGGAGGATCGTGCCGGACTGCACCGGCCCGCAGGCCGTCAGCTGCTGCAGAAGGCTGCGCCGGTTCTCGGCCAGCGGCACGTGCGCGGCGTGATACGCGCCGCTTTTCGTCAGGCGCAGGCACTGCGCCTGCTGCACGTCGAGAAGCACGAGCGGCGGCGTCATCGGCTTGACGGTTGCCGCGCGGGTGATCAGAACGCCGCTGGCTGCGGCGAGGTACCGCCCCGGGCTCATCCGCAGCTGCATGCCGCGAAGCGGCTCCGGTAGTGTGTCCCAGATCCTGCGGAGCGCCTGCGCGCAGTCCGCCATATCGGGAGCCGGATAGCCCGGCCGGTAGCTGACGCCGAAGCCGCTGCCAAGATCGATCGCAGCCGCTGCGATGCCGGTCTTCTGCAGAAGCTCGGCCGCGCAGGACGCGAGCGTCTGTGCAATGGCGGGATAGAGCCGCCCGTCCATGCACAGATCGCCGGTCTGCATGCCAAGCCCCAGCACCTTCGCCCCGTAGGTGTGCAGGCGGCGCGCCGTCTGGAGCAGCGAAGGCCGGTCCATGCCGGAGATCAGCTCCGGGAGACCTGTGACCGCGCGGCCATCATAGCGCAATGGGCCATCCGGCCGCAGCAGGAGGACTGCCCGCTCCGGCGGACGTTCCGGCAGCACGTGGACATCGTCCAGCACGAAGACGGCGCCCAGCGTATGCGCCAGCTGCTCCGCCTCTGCGTCCGGCAGGGCGGGCAGATAACGCAGGCGGCTGCCGGAAAAGCCGCAGACGGCAGCCAGCCGAAGCTCCTCCGCCGTCTGGCACACGGCGCCGCAGCCGACACTGCACAGAAGACGCAGGATGGCCGGGTTCCGATTCATTCGGACCGGGAACAGCGGCAGAAAGCCCGGCTCCCATGCAAAATACGCAAAAAGAGTCCGCGCAGTCTGCACAAGACTCTTTTCGTCATACAAAAACAGCGGTGTGGGTGTCCAGCCCAGAAAGGCGGCCAGCTTTCTGGCCGGCAGGAATGCGGACGCCGCGCCTGTTTCCTTCACCGTCTGTTCACTTCTCTTTCCGGTTATTTTCGTAGAGGATGGCGAGGCCCTTCAGAAGAAGGTTGCGGTCATAGGCGATCTCGTGGCGGCACATCGGCAGAACGAAGCGCGCAATGCCGCCCGTGGCGACGACGGTCGCCGACCCGCCCAGCTCCTCTTCCATGCGGGCGATCATCCCGTCGACCATGCAGGCCGAGCCGAGCATGACGCCGCTGCGCATGGCGTCGACGGTATTTTTAGCGATGGCATGCTTCGGCGCCTCCAGACTGATGGCGGGCAGCTGCGCGGTGCGCGTGCTGAGCGACTCCGCCGAGAGCTTCGGACCGGGGCTGATACAGCCGCCGACGTAGGTGCCGGTCTTGTCGATCGCAGTCATGGTGGTTGCCGTCCCCATGTCGACAATGATGAGGGGCGGCGTGAAGCGGCTGAGCGCCGCGACGGCGGCGACGATCAGGTCGCTGCCGATCTGCGCCGGATTTTCCATCTGGATATTAAGGCCTGTTTTGATGCCGGGGCCGACGACGAGCGGCGTCTTGCCGGTCAGCTTCCGCACGGCCGTCTTGCAGGAATTGAGGACCGGCGGCACGACGGAGGAGATGATCACGCCCTCAATGGCGGGAAGCTCCACCTCGTACAGGTTCAGCAGGTTCTTCAACTCGACGCAGTACTGGTCGGATGTTTTCAGAAGATCCGTCGCCATGCGCGCCTCGACGAGAATGCGCGTCCCCTCCATACAGCCAAGGACGATGTTGGTATTGCCGATATCGATCGCTAAGATCATGGTATTCCTCCCATGTTATTCTATATCCGTTTCCAGGCGGCAGGAGAAGCTGCCGTTTTTCAGCTCCACGACCGCATAGCTGCTGCGGCCAAAGCGGCCCGCCGCGCCGGGGTTCAGGAGCGTGACGCCGTTCCGCTCTTCCAGCAGCGCCTGATGGGTATGGCCGAAGAGGGCCAGCTGCGCGCCCATGTCCTTCGCCGCGGCGGCGAGCGTATCCAGCCCGGACTTGACGCCGAACAGGTGGCCATGCGTCAGGAAGACGCGCACGCCGTCAAATTCCAGCGTCAGCGACGGCGGGACCGTCGGCGCGTAGTCGCAGTTGCCGGGGACGTAATAAAAATCCGGCCCCTGAAAGGCGAAGGACAGATCCTCCGCGTCGGACAGATGATCGCCCAGATGCACCACGGCGTCTGGCGATTCTTTTTCAATTGCCTCATACGCAAAGCCGAGGCTCCGGTGCGTATCCGACAAAACAAGCAGCTTCATACAGGTCACTTTCCATGCGCCGCGCGCATATACTGTAACAAAAATCAAGCACTGAGACAGGGGGCATTCTATGAACGCTTCATCTCCGGGCCAGACGCCCGGTCCCGATCCTGCACAGCTCCGCCGCATCCTCGGCTCTGAGGCCGGGCAGCAGCTGCTGCGGCTTCTCGCGTCCGGCAATGGAGAGCGGCTGCGGCAGGCGGCAGCCGCGATCAAAGCCGGTGATCAGGCGCAGGCCTATGCGCTCCTGCAGCCCATTCTGGACACGGAGCAGGCACAGGCGCTGCTGCGGCAGCTCCATGGATGAGCTGGAGCGCGCGCTGCGCGCCGTCTTATCCGATCCGGGGCAGATGGAGCAGCTGCGGTCGCTGGCGGGGGCTCTGGGGCTTTCGCCGCCGGAGGAGGCGCAGCCGGTACCGGAAGCGCCCGCTGCTCCGCCTTCCGCGCCCGTCTTTGCCGCGCAGCCGCCCACGCCGCCGGAACCGGCGGCCGCCCTTCTGCGGCAGGCCGGGTGGATGGACAAACGGCAGGAAAATCTGCTGCTCGCCATCAAGCCGTTCCTGCGCAAGGACCGGCAGGAAAAGGTTGAACGCGCCCTGCACGCGGCAAGGCTGGCAAGCCTCGCCAGTCTGGCGCTGAAATCCCGGCAGGAGCCGCCTGGATCAAAGGAGAAGCCATGATGTATAACCGTTATGTTCCGGACGCCGCCGGCGTCTATCGGCAGACCACTGTGGAGACGGTGCCGGATATCCCGGACACACCGCCGCAGCCGCCTGTACAGCCGGCCGCGCCTCCCCTTCCGCCTCCGCCGCCGGCTTTGGCGGCGGAACCGGGCCGCAGATCGCTCTCCGGTCTTCTCGAGCGGTTTCTGCCGCGCGGGATGGACACGGGAGATCTGCTGGTCCTGCTGATTTTGATCCTGCTCGCCGTGGACGGTGAGGAAGAGGATTCGCTGTCCGTCATTCTGACGATCGCAGCGTTTTTACTGTCGTGATCAGGTGAACGGCGATGTGCCGTCCGGCAGGACGAAGACATCCTGGAACGCTTCATCGCCGGCGGCCAAAATCTCAAGGCCGGTCTGCAGCGCATCGTAGACGATCTCGTCCTGCAGCTTCATGATGCCCTCGGTCAGAAGGCCGTAATCGAGGCTGATCCAGTATTCGCGGCGGACGGTGTCCTCCTCCGCGGCGACGAAGATCTGCTGGCCGGAGTCATAGCGGTCGTCGGTGATAAACTCGCCGTCCGTGATGCTCAGCGGCGGAAGAATGTCGATCTGCTCATAGGTCAGGATGCCGATCAGATCGTCCATCGTCATATCCTCCGTGACCGGCAGCTGCCGGACCGAAGGGTCAGACGCGTACCAGACATAGCGCGTCTGGCCGTCCGTCAGAATATGCCGTTCCCGGCTGCCGCTGCGCAGGATCGCGCTGATCATATGATCCGACACCCACAGCTCGACCTCACTGTCCTGCCCGACGCCGTTCAGACGGCGGGTGACGGTATAGGTCTGGTGGTAGTACTGCGGGCGGTGCAGGCTGCGCACGATGCTCTGGACATTCTCGCGGGTGACGTCCAGCAGTGCAGCCTCCGGCTGGTCGGGCGGCTGTTCGCCTGTCTGCGCGCTCTGCGCGGCGTCCGGCAGGACGATCGACTCGCGCTGGTTCTGCCGGAGATTTCCGAGAAACAGCCCCGTGATCAGGCCGATGACGACAAGCGTCGCCAGCACGAACAGCAGAAGCGTGCGCATATTTTTCCGGTTCTGCTCCGTTGTCCGTCACCGTCCTTTCCGGAAGCATTCTGAAAAGAGCAATTATGCCATAAAGTCAGCAGGCTTCTGCTCCGTGCGGCCGAAATGCCACAAGATCGCCTGCACGATGCGTTCGCTTGCATGGCCGTCGCCGTAGGGGTTGACGGCCTTTGCCATACCCGCGTAGGCCGCCGGATCGTCCAGCAGCTCGTTTGCGAGTCTTACGATCTCTTCTTTTTCCACGCCGGCGAGCTTCGCCGTCCCGGCGGCGATGGCCTCGGGGCGCTCGGTCTCGCGGCGCATGACGAGGACCGGCTTGCCAAGAGCCGGCGCCTCCTCCTGCAATCCGCCGGAGTCGGTCATGACCATGTAGCAGCGGGCAATGAGGTTGTGCATTTCCTCCACGTCCACGGGGTCGATCAGATGGATCCGGTCGTGGCCGCCGAGCAGCGGGAAGACGCAGTCGCGCACGACGGGGCTGAGGTGAACGGGATAGACGACCTCGACATCAGGGTGCGTATCCACGACCTCCAGAATGGCGTGCATGATGTCTTCCATGGGTTTGCCGTAGTTTTCCCGCCGGTGGCAGGTGACGGCGATGATGCGCCGGTTCTTGAAATCCAGCTCGTTGAGAAGCGCCGTCGGGAAGGTGAAATCGTCCTTCACCGTGTAGCGCATGGCGTCGATGGCCGTATTGCCGGTGATGAAGATATCGCCCATGATGGACTCGCGGCGGAGATTGTCCGCGTTGGCCTTCGTCGGTGAGAAATGCAGATCGGCGATATCGCCGACGAGCGTGCGGTTCATCTCCTCGGGGAAGGGCGAGTATTTATCCCACGTGCGAAGCCCAGCCTCGACATGGCCGACCTTCACCTGATGGTAAAACGCGGCGAGCGCGCCGGCGAACGTGGTGGACGTGTCGCCGTGGACGAGGACAAGGTCTGGCTTGACGGTATCGAGTACCTCGTCCATGCCGAGAAGGGTCTTCGTCGTGATGGTGGAGAGCGTCTGGCGCTTTTCCATGATATGAAGATCATAGTCACCCGTCAGGCGGAAGATCTCCATGACGGAATCGAGCATTTCCCGGTGCTGGCCGGTCAGGCAGACGACGCTTTCGATCTCGTCGTTCGCCTGCAGCGCCTTGACAAGGGGCGCCATTTTGATGGCCTCCGGCCGGGTGCCGAAGACGGACATGACTTTCAGCTTATTCATGCGGTTCCTCCTGTTTTTCCTCTTCCGGAGCATCCTCCTGTGCATCCTCGTCCGGGTCGCGCCTGGCGAAAATGACCTTAAAGCCGATGGCGCTGACCACGAAAATGGCCGCGATCAGGATGAGTGCCTTCAGTTCGCCCGACGACGTCAGCAGCACGGCCGCAAGACCCAGAATGCCGGAGAGCATATAGGCGATGGCCACGGACTGCTTCTGCGAGAAGCCCATGTCGATGAGCCGGTGGTGGAAATGGCCGCGGTCGGCCTTCATGGGGTTCTGCCCCTTCGCCACGCGGCGCAGGAAGGCAAAACAGATATCGAAGATCGGGATACCGAGGATCAAAAACGGCACGGCAAACGAGATGATCGCGTACATCTTGAACAGGCCAGTAATGGAGAGCGTGGCCAGAATATAGCCGAGAAACGTCGAGCCGGTATCGCCCATGAAGATCTTGGCGGGGTTCATGTTGTACGGAATAAAACCGAGGCATGCGCCGAAAAGCGCGCAGAGGATGATGGCAATATTGATCTCCTTGACCATCAGGGCAATGACGATCAGCGAAGCGGTCGAGATGGCGGACACGCCGACGGCAAGACCGTCGAGGCCGTCAATGAAGTTGACGGCGTTGGTGATGGCGACGATCCAGATGATCGTCACCGGGATGGTCAGCCAGCCGAGGTTCAGATACGTCGCCTCGGAGAAGACGTTCGGGTTGGAAACGAACTGGATGGTGCAGCCGTGCCACGCCGCGACGCCGGCCGCGGCGATCTGGACGAGCAGCTTCGGCAGGGCCTTGAGCGCCATGATATCGTCCAGCACGCCGAGGATCACGATCATGACCGCACCGAGCAGGATGCCCTGCATCTGCCGCTCAATGTCGGCAAAGACCAGCACGGACAGCAAAAACGCCAGAAAGATCGCAAGGCCGCCCATACGGGGGATCGGCACCTTGTGCATGCGGCGGTTATCCTTCGGCACGTCGATCGCGCCGACCTTGCAGGCCAGCGCCTTGACCATCGGCGTGGACGCGAACGACACGGCTGCGGCGACGAGCATCGCCAGCAGCATGTAAACGACTTGTTTTGTTGTCATAATGATTGATTAACCTTGTTGGAGGCCGACGCTCTGCTCATGTAGGGGCCGATGCCCACATCGCCCCGGCAGAATATGGCCGTTTTTACGGAAATCTACGGCGAATTCGCAGCTTCCCAACGGGCCGATGTGGGCATCGGCCCCTACAGGGAAGCAGCAGACTCCGTGCGTTACCGCGCGACGAAGCCGACTTTTTTGTAGACCTTGCGGAGGGTCTTGTTGGCGAGATAGGAGGCGCGCTCGGCGCCCTCTTTGTAGATGCTCTCGAGGTACGTCTTGTCGCCGAGCAGCTGCTCGGTCTTTTCGCGGATGGGACGGACAAGCTCGACGACAGCTTCGCCGACGGCGGGCTTGAACACGCCGTAGCCCTGATCGGCAAACTCGGCCTCGGCTTCGTCGACCGACTTGCCGGTGGCGGCGCAGTAGATGGTCAGAAGGTTGGAAATGCCGGGCTTGTTGTCCTTATCAAAGCGGACAGCCGTCTCGCAGTCGGTGACGGCACGCTTGAACTTTCGCATGATGTCCTCCGGCTTGTCCATGAGGAAGACGCAGCCGTCGGGGTCGGACTTGGACATCTTGTTTTCGGGGTTGCCGAGGCTCATGATGCGCGCGCCCATCTTGGGGATGAACGCCTCGGGGAGCTTGAAGGTGTCGGGGAAGGAATTGTTGAAGCGCGCGCCGATGTCGCGGCAAAGCTCGACATGCTGGCGCTGATCCTCGCCAACGGGGACGAGATCGGTCTGATAGAGCAGGATATCGGCCGCCATGAGGACCGGGTAGGTAAAGAGGCCGGCCGTGATATTGTCGGCGTGCTGCTGCGACTTCATCTTGAACTGCGTCATGCGGGACAGCTCGCCGAACTGCGTATAGCAGCCCAGCACCCAGCTGAGTTCCGCGTGCTGCGGCACGTGCGACTGGATGAACATGATATTTTTCTTCGGGTCAAGGCCGCAGGCGATATACTGCGCGAGCTGCTCAAGGCTTCTGCGGCGCAGATCGGCCGGCACCTGCCGGACGGTAATGGCGTGCATATCGACGATGCAATAGACGCACTCATATTCATCCTGCAGCGCGACCCAGTTTTTGATGGCTCCCATATAGGACCCGAGCGTCAGATCACCGCTGGGCTGGATACCGGAAAAGATACGTTTTTTTTCGTCCATGATACGTCCTTCTTTCTGTTTTACATAGTTGTGAGTATCATACCACAAATGGTTACAATCCGCAATCAACGATTGACTGTTTCTGAAAAAAACTATATAATGTTCACACTGTATTTATATTTATTGGAGGACAGTCATCATGGATTTTTTTGAGCAGATGGAAGCGCGCATCCCGCACGGCGAGGTCCGCACCCGCTTTGCTCCCAGCCCCACAGGCTATATGCACGTCGGCAATCTGCGCACGGCCCTGTATACATGGCTGATCGCGCGCCACAACCATGGCAAGTTCATTCTCCGCATCGAGGACACCGATCAGGGCCGCCTGGTCGAGGGCGCGGTCGACGTCATCTACAAGACGATGGCCGAATGCGGGCTTGACCACGACGAAGGCCCCGACGTCGGCGGCCCCGTCGGCCCGTATATCCAGTCCGAGCGGCGCGAGCTGTTCGGCAAGTACGCAAAGCTCCTGTGCGAAAAGGGCGGCGCGTATTACTGCTTCTGCCAGAAATCCGAAGAGGAAGAGGACGCCGCAGAGCCGGGCGCGATCAAAAAGCATGTCTGCGCCTGCCGCGATCTGCCGCTGGAGGAGGCGAAAAAGCACGTCGAGGCCGGCGAGCCGTTCGTCATCCGGCAGCGCATCCCGCACGAGGGTTCGACCACGTTCCACGACGCGTCCTTCGGCGATATCACGGTGGAAAATAAAGAACTGGAGGATCAGGTGCTTCTGAAATCCGACGGTCTGCCAACGTACAACTTTGCAAACGTCGTCGACGATCATCTGATGGGCATCACGCACGTCGTGCGCGGCAGCGAGTATCTGTCCTCCGCGCCCAAGTATAACCTGCTGTATGAGGCGTTCGGCTGGGAGATCCCGACGTATGTCCACTGCTCCCCTGTCATGCGCGACGCACAGCACAAGATGTCCAAGCGCAACGGCGACCCGAGCTATGAGGATCTGATCCGCGAGGGCTATCTGACAGACGCCGTTCTCAACTATGTGGCGCTGCTGGGCTGGAGTCCGAAGGGCGAAAACGCGGAGCGTGAGTTCTTCACGCTGCAGGAGCTGGCGGAGATCTTTGATATCTCCGGCATTTCCAAGTCCCCGGCTGTCTTCGATCTGGACAAGCTGCGCTGGATGAACGCGGAATATATGAAAAAGCTCAGACCCGACGCGTTCTACGCCAAGGCCGAGCCGGTCCTGAAGTCTGTCATCCACGATCCCGCGATCGATCTGCGCGCCGTCGCCGCGCTGGTGCAGCCGCGCTGCGAGATCCTGTCCGACCTGCCCGAGCGCGTCGACTTCATCGACAAGCTGCCGGACTACTCGACCGATCTCTACATCCACAAGAAGTCCAAGACGACGCTGGAAAACAGTCTTGCCTCCCTGCAGGCCATTCTGCCGGTGCTGGAAGGGCTGGATACATGGACGAATGAAAGCCTTTACGAAGCGCTCGTCGCGCTGGCGGCAAAGCTGGAGGTCAAGAACTCCGTCGTTCTGTGGCCGCTGCGCGTAGCCGTATCCGGCAAGGCGTCCACGCCCGGCGGCGCAACGGAGCTTTGCGCGCTGCTGGGTAAGGAAACTTCGATTGAGCGTATTAAAGAAGGAATTGCATTGCTGCAAGGTTGATAGTCTCCTACAAATTTGCGACTGCTGTCCCACTTTTTCTTTTGCTTCTCCAAAAGAAAAAGTGGCAAAAAGAAAACGAGCCTGAGGGGATTTCGATTTCCCCTCAGACTCCCTTGAACCGACCAAGAAAACCGCTTCGGTTTTCTTGGATCTTTCCCGCGAAGACTGACAAATAGGCGTAAAAAATCCCCTTTACGCGCATCACTTGCCTCTCAGTCGCCTGCGGCGACAGCTCTCCCAGAGGGAGAGCCAAGGGTCTATGCAAATACGTACCATTCAGCAAATTTTGGTGGCAGTTTCTATTGACTGCACCCATTCAAAGGCAGCAGCTAACAAATTTGATTCTTACCTAACGTGCGGCGCGTACCAAAGCGCTCGTAAGGTGACTGAATGCGAATGAAGAGACTAACAAATTCGTTGTCTGCTTAAACCGCATTGCAGCACAAGCCCCGCGTCCCCACGCACTCTTTTCTCCCCTGTCTTTTCTCTTGCGAGAGAAAAGACAGGGTCGCCGAAGGCATAACCGCACCCGGTTTTTCGGGTGCGGCTGTTTTTTACTCACAGAAGAATACAGATCATCCCGCCGGTGTTTTCGTTGATCATGCGGCCGAGGGTGCGCGTGAGCTTCTGGCGGGCATCGTCCGGCATGCGGGTGATCTTTGCCGTGACGCCCTCCGAGACCAGCTCGTAGAGAGATTTGCCGAAAATATTGCTCTGCCAGAGCTTCTCGGTGTCCTCCTCGTACTCGTTCAGCAGGTACGTGATGAGCTGCTGCGATTCCTGTTCGCCGCCGACCATCGGGCTGATCTCCGTCTCGATCTCCGCGCGCATCATGTGGATGGACGGCGCGCTGGCGCGCAGGCGGACGGCATAATTGCCGTTTTTGCGGATGATCTCCGGCTTTTCGAGCTTCAGCTCCTCCGCGCCGGGCATGACGATGCCGTAACCGGTGGCGCGGACCTGCTCCAATGCGGTCTGCACCTTGTCGTAAAGTTTTTTGGTCTGTGCGAGCTCCCGCAGCAGCTGCATGAGCGATTCATCGTCGCTGATCTCCATGCCGGCCTGCCGGGAAAGCTCCTCATAGAACAGTGTCTGCGGCAGCTGCAGCTCACAGCTGACCGTCCCGGTGCCAAGGTCGACCGCCTGCACGCGGAACGCGTCGACGCAGTCCAGCTCCTGCAGCTTGCCCATAACGCTCTCGGCCTCGCGCAGGCTGCCCAGCTCGGCGGCGCGCGCCAGCATGGCGTCATAGAGCACCGCCTTGACCGGATGATCGTC
Source organism: uncultured Oscillospiraceae bacterium (assembly GCA_934613505.1). Lineage (GTDB taxonomy): Bacteria > Bacillota > Clostridia > Oscillospirales > Oscillospiraceae > CAG-170. The sequence goes on from CAKTTB010000011.1 coordinate 68,267, forward strand.
CGGCAGCGCGCGCACCCAGCTTGGCAGGAAGAACCGCAGCTCCTCCACCGGGAACGCGTACATAACGGCGGACAGCAGCTCCTGAATTTCGCCCGTCTGCATGGTCATGCAGTCCATGGCCAGCGCTTCGACGCCGTAGCGGCTGCGGATGCTCCGGCAGATCGACGCTGCCTGCTCCTGCGATGGCGACTGCGAGTTGACGACGACCACGAAGGGCTTGCCCGTCTTCTGCATATCCGCGATCGCGCGCTCCTCGGCCTGTACATAGTCCTCGCGCGGCAGGTCTGTCACGCTGCCGTCGGTCGTAATCACGACGCCGATGGAGCTGTGTTCCTCCATGACCTTGCGCGTGCCGAGTTCCGCGGCCTGCGCCATCGGGATCTCTTCCGCGGCCCACGGCGTTGTGACCATGCGCGGCTTGCCGTCCTCCGTATCGCCGACCGCGCCCGGCACCATATAGCCCACGGAATCGATGAGCCGGACCTGCAGCGTCGTTTTGCCGTCCGGACTGATGCGCGCGGCTTCATTCGGGATGAACTTCGGCTCGGCGGTCATGATCGTTTTGCCAGAGCCGGACTGCGGCAGCTCGTCGGTCGCGCGGGCGCGCTCGTAGACGTTTTCGATGTTTGGCAGCACCAGCTGCTCCATGAACCGCTTGATAAACGTTGATTTTCCCGTCCGCACCGGGCCGACGACGCCGATGTAGATCGTGCCGTTCGTCCGGCCGGCAATCTGTTCGTAGATCGAGTGTTGTTCCATATTCCTGCCCTCCTGCGCCGTCACATGGGGATGAGCAGCAGCCGTCCCGCTTCGACCTCCGGCTGCGTCAGATGGTTGGCCGACTGGATGGCCTGCGCCGTCGTCCGGTACTGCTTGGCAAGGCTCCACAGGTCCTGCTGCGCGCGGCTGCGGCAGATGACGACAGACGGGCTGTTGGCCCCGCGCGCGGGCGCAGGCTCCAGCGTGCCGCCGGACAGTTCCTGCAGCTTCTGCCGGGAGAAGGTCTGCAGGGCGAAGACTGCGTCGCAGTGCAGCTCGATCGCGCCGCCGGCCGCAGCGGCATAGACCTCCGGCGTCAGCTCCGCAGATGCTTCGCAGATCCCGTTTTCACACAGCGCCGTCTGGCAGCTGACCTCCGTCCGGAAGGTCTCGGCGCGGACCGCGCCGTCTTCATCGGTATAGACCACGTCGGCGCGCAGCGGCGTATGGATAATGACGCCGTCCGCGGTGCGTTCGATGGCCTGCGCATCCGGATAGACCCGGCAGTCCAGCACCGCGCCGGCCTGCGCCGGGAACGACTGCCGGACCGGCTCTCGCAGCGTCTGGCAGTCCAGCCGCATCAGCCGTTCCTGTTCCTGCCATTCCGGGTGGAAGTCGCCCCTCGTCGCGTAGGCGTCCTCGCACACCGTCAGCTGCTGCGGCTGCAAAACGACGCACTGGGCAAGGATTCCCGCGCCGAACAGCAGCTTCTGCGACTGCTCGTTCATGACCGGCTCCAGCTGCACGCCGGTCACGCAGAGCGTGACGCTGAGCGTCTCGCTGTCCTCATAATCGCCCTCCAGCTGGCAGTACTGCGAGAACGGCACGGAAAGCGATACCGTGCAGAGCTTCCCCTGCTCCTCCAGATAGCTCAGGCGCAGATGCGCCGTCCCCTTCATGACGGCCTTGCTGCCGACAAGATTCTGCTCCGTCACCGTCAGCTGCAGGCTGCAGTCCGCCAGACGCGTGACCGGCGGCCGCCCCTCGGGCAGCGTCAGCTCCTCGCTCAGCTGGAACATCCGCTCGGCCAGCTCGACCGGAACGAGGTCGGAATAGGTCTGCTGCTTCAGCTGCAGGCAGGCAGGCGGATCCTTGAGCGTGCGCACGGTGCGCGTGTCCGGCTCATAGCCGTCGGCCTGCGCCAGCACGCTGACGCGCAGGAGGACCTTGCGCGAATTGATGAGCCGGCTGTCCGCGCTGCGGACGGTGCAGCGGACCGTCGTCTGTGTCGTCTCCTGCAGCTCTCCGCTCTCCAGCTTGACGGTAAACGGCAGCTCGGCGGTGAGCAGCTGCACGCCGCCGGCCTCATCCGTGTACAGGCAGCTCGTGCGGAGATTCCCCGTCACGAGTAGGCTCCCGGCCCGGCTGGTCTTGCTCTGCAGCTCCGGCTGGGCATAGCAGATGAGGGTACGGGAAGCGTCCGGCATGCTGTCCGGTATGATCAGCTCCTGCGTCTGCTCCTGCGCAAGCGCCAGATGCGCCGTGCGGCGCAGGCAGGAGGCCTGTTTCTGTTCAAATGCAAGCTCCATAGTCTCAACTCCTTGTATGTTCTATGACATGTATACGCAGAGCCGGACAAGGATATGTTAGTTTAGAAGCACAAGTCCGATCACGATCAGCGCCAGCGCAGCTGCCGCCCGCAGAAACCAGCCGCAGAGCGCAAACGACGCAAGAAGTCCCACGCCGATCCCCAGAAGAAGCAGTCCGACCCGCTCCGGTCTGACACACATAGCATCGCCCCCTCTGCCAGCATACGCGGCTTCGCCCACGGGCGTGCGGGATGCGTCGCAGAACTATTCGTTTTGTTGGAAATCAAACAGATTTTCCGGTGGGAAACGGGTATGCTATTTCTATATTTATGCTTGGGAGGGATCTGTCATGTCCGCAATTAAAAATATGGAAAAGTCCAAGGTTCTGACGCTCAAGGACGAGGTCGCCTATCAGCCCGGCCAGGTCGTCAGCAAGACGCTCGCGCAGAACGACGCACTGAGCGTGACGCTGTTCGCGTTTGACAAGAACGAGGAGATCAGCACGCACGAGTCCGGCGGCGACGCGTTCGTTACCTGTCTGGACGGCGTCGGCCGCGTCACCATCGACGGCGTGGAGCATGTGCTGCACGAGGGCGAGTCGATCGTCATGCCCGCGCGCCATCCGCATGCGGTCTTCGGGCAAGAACAGTTCAAAATGCTGCTGGTCGTGGTATTCTGAACTGGAACACAAAAACGCCCGCACAGCCGTAGCTGTGCGGGCGCGTTTTCTTTTATAGTACGACCTGAAACAGTTCGTCGTTCCTGCTGTCGGCCTCCGGGTGGAACTGGACGCCGAGGAGCTGGTCGCCGTATTCCAGCGCTTCGATCGTGCCGTCGTCCGTCCGGCCGGAGACGGTGAGCGACTGCGCCGCGTGCGTGATCCGATAGTTATGCATGGACGCGCCGAGGATGATCTGTCTGCCGGTCAGGTGCTCCAGACGGCTGCCCGGCGTCACGTGGACGGGATGCTTGAAGCTATCGACCGCATCGCGGGTGATATGGCCGTTCCAGTGGCCGTCCACGGGTTCGGTGAACATGTAGTGCTCCTTTTTCATCTGCTCGAACAGGGCCAGCAGCTCCCCTGTCCATCCGCGCCGCTCTGCCTCCTCGGCCACGAGGAAGTAGGTGTTCATCATCTGCATGCCAAGGCAGATGCCAAGCACCGGCTTGCCGGAGCGGACAGCGTATTCCATGACCTGAAAATGGTACGGATAAAACTTTGCGCCGCCGCAGAACACAAACGAATCGCACACATCCAGACAGCCGGGGATCACATAGCCGTCATTACTCAGCACGCCGACCGGCGTGCCGCCGTTTTCGCTGATCCGCTTGGGATAGCCGTTGACAAATAAATACTGATCTGCATACAGATCCTCCGAGCCGAACAGCTTCGCGCCCGGTACGATTCCAACGATCCGCATGGGGTACCTCCCTGGTGCAATTTCAAAGGCAGCTTTTGTGCCTGCAGATATAAAAAAGACACGCCACAGCATGTTTTTATTGTGCCACGTGAACACTTATAAATCAACTGCCAATTCAAAAAACAAACTCGCAATCCAGCGAAGCGATTGCGAGTTTGAGAGGAGCTGCGACGGAATGAGTGAGAAGTGACTTTTCATGCAAAGCATAAAAAGTCGCTGCGAACGATATGCAGTCCGCAGCGACGATGTGTTTTCACTACACTATAGATGAACGTGGAGATTTATGTTTTCGGAAAGGAAGAAAGTGTGAAAGGAACCCATCAGGGGTTCCTTTCGCGTTCAATTCCCGCCCGCAGGCGACGGTCTGCGCAGCAGACCGCTTTCGCACCAATAAAAAAAGACACGCTGAAGCG
>CAKTTB010000012.1 GCA_934613505.1 uncultured Oscillospiraceae bacterium
AGATTGTGCTTTCCCTCGTTTTAAGCAGTAATCTGAAAAAGGAAACGCTGGTTGAAAGAATAAGGTATCAGGGATAGTAGATTCTATAAAAAGCAAGCTGCCGCTCAAGATGGGCGGCAGCTTACCTTTATAGTGATTCAAACATAAAAGTCAAATTTTGCGAGGACCCGCCATCGTCTCAACCTTGTCCGTTCTTCCTACAAAGAACAGGTCAACGGCTATTTTTAGCCCTAACTGATGGCCTGCCTCCCATGCACTCGACCTTATTATGCTGGGGAATTCGCATTAAAACCGAAAATCAGTTCTTTACTTCTTCGCATTCTCTTCCAATTTCTTGCGCTGTTTCAGTTCAAACATTCGCTGCTCTTCTGCCTCTTTTCTCTTGCGGCTTTTCTCTTTGCGTTCCTGCTTGTTCTGTTCCTGCTGTAATTTCAACGCCTGTTGCGATTTTGTACCAATGCCTATTTCCAGCATCTGCTTCTTTGCTTCCCGCTGCATCCGTTTCGGATTTCTTTTGATATCCTTTACAACAGTTTCAACAACCGGACTGAATTTCAAACTGAAGTACCACTTTTGAATATATTCCTGTACTTCACAATCTTTTGGCTCTGCACCAAATGTTACCTTTGCCGCAGAAAGTTTACCATCTTCGATGCGTTCAAAGATCCCCACCCAAAACGGCTCCTCAAAAAATATTGTCAGCTTTCCATTTACTTTGTCCATAAGAATCCCTCCTAAAATTGATTGAACAAAGAATGGACAACCCGGAGGGGCAGGTTACTTACCCTATCCCGCCTTTGTTTTGTGTCTGCTGGATGCGAAAGCGAGGGTATTTGCGATCCGTTCCTGCAAGAGCAACGAACCGAAGGGCTTCAAGTTCTCCAAGCCGAGAGGCGAACAGAAAGGTGTTGTTACGATCTCCAACAAGAATCTGCTTGACCCGCTTCGCGCTGTCACCGGCGAGGACTGGATTCCCGGCAAGCGTTACAAGGTGCGTGGCTTCTGGGTTGCTGATGCAAAAACCATGTGCTTTGACCTCAATGAAGGGGTTCAGGAGGACTCTCGTCCTGTTACGCCGAGTAATGACGCAGAATAATCCCTGATATTCAGGGAGAAAAGGGAGAGCAAAAGAGCGGCGGCAAACCGCCTGAGCGAGAAAGCCACCTCTCCTTTTTCTCCCTCGCTGCGGCTATGGAAACCGTGGAAAACCGCAAGCGGTTTACGCACCGTTCCCACAGCCTGCGCTCACTCTCTTTTTCCTCTCTTGCTTTCTCCCTATACAAAGATAAGTGTCCATTTTCTATCCCGAAAACGCACAGTCGCCACGACGAACAGAGGGCAGCGTGTCAATATGGCAAAGAAAAGCAAACGGCACACAGGCGGTTTTATCATCAAAAAAGCCCCGAAGCACGACAAAAATAAGCCCAGCACCACGCCGTTTGACGTGATGCTGGGCTTTTCCTGATTACAGCGATTTTCAGCAGATAAAACAATGCGCTGCTTGCAGATAGCACTTTCGCATTTTGCTGCGTGGCGTGGGAATGTACTGTTTCGCAAAATTTCACGCGCAGAAGCATACCGCGTACACTCTATCGTGCTTTGCTTTCTAATATATTTTTTGCGCAAGAAGAAAGAAATTTGCTGTTTTCACTACGCCCGATTTTAGCACGGCGTTTTTACTGCCTCATAGTCAATTCACTCAGCAATTAAACCAAAATGCCGCAGCGCATCCTTGATCGCCTCGACCTTCTCAGGCGGGCAGGGATGATACTCATGTTTTCTCTGCTCCACTGCGTTCGGCGCTTTGTGCATATCCAGTCCGACCATACGCTTGACCTCGGCAATATATGCCGTATGGACTTTGAAGCCGTACTTCTCCTGCACATACTCCTGAATACGCTTATAGGTCGGATGCTCCTTGACCTCGCCGGTTTCCACTTCCATTCTGACCTCAACCGTCAGTGGATTTGTTTCCCGTGACAAGAGGACTACCGTCTCCACATGCGCGCAGCGCGGGAAGAGGTCGACGGCTTCCGCGTGGGTGAGGGCATAGCCCTCCGCGGTCAAAAGCTTCACGTCGCGCGCAAGCGTCGCCGGGTCGCAGGAGACATAGACGACGCGCTGCGGGCGCATGCCGGAAATTGCGTCGATCACGTCCTGACTGACACCCTTGCGCGGCGGGTCGACGACGATGACGTCCAGCTTTGTCCTGGCTTCCTCCAGCATTTTTGCCGCGGAACCAGCGTCCATGCAGTAAAATTCCGCGTTTTCCATCCGGTTCTGTGCCGCGTTAAACTTGGCATCCTCGATGGCCTGCGGGATGATCTCCACGCCGACGGCCTTCTTCGCGCGCCGGGCAAGGCAGAGCGTGATGGTGCCCGTGCCGCAGTAGAGGTCGAGGACGGTCTCTTTGCCCGTCAGCCCGGCAAGGCTGACGGTCTTTTCATACAGCCGTTCGGCCTGCGCGTGGTTGACCTGATAAAAGGCCGGCACGGACAGGCGGAACTGCAGGCCGCAGAGCGTATCGGTCATGGTGCCGCCGCCATAGAGCGGCTCAAAGCGTGTGCCGAGGATGGTGTTGCCCTTTTTGCAGTTTGGAGAGAAGACAATGCTCGTGATGCCGGGTTCGGCAGTCAGAAGCGTCTGCACGAGCTGCTTTTTCTTCGGCAGCTGCTCGGTGTTTGCCACGATGCAGACGAGGATCTGCCCGCTTTCCGCGCCGGTGCGGATATAGAGGTGACGAATGTAGCCGGTGTGCGTTTTTTCGTCATACGCGCGGATGCGGTAGGTCTGCATCCAGTCGAGCAGGGCGCGGCGGATGCGTCCGGCGCAGGGCGGCTGGATGCGGCAGTCGTCGATGGGAATGACGGTATGCGTCCGCGCGCTGAAAAAGCCGATCACGGGCTTGCCGTTCTGTTCCTGCACGGGGAACTGGACCTTGTTCCGGTAGCCATCCAGCTCCGGCGCGCCGGTGATGGGCAGGTCTTCGATCGTCTGCCCGCCGATGCGGGTGAGACAATTCTGCACATGCGCCCGCTTGAGCTCCAGCTCCTGTGCGTAGTCCATGTGCCGCAGGCTGCAGCCGCCGCAGCGGCTGGTATAGGGGCAGTCCGGCTTTTGCCTATGCTCCGACGGAGTCAGAACAGAGACGAGATCCGCGAACAGCGCGCGGTTGCCGATGTGTGCGATCCGGACGGTGCATTGCTCGCCCGGCAGTGCGCCTGCAACAAACAGCACCTGCCCGTCCACCCGGGCGACGCCCGCACCCTCGATCGTGGCGGATTCAATTGTAACAGTCAGGCTGTCGCCTCGTTTGAAATCAGACATGGTTCTGTTTTGAATGTTTCACGTGAAACATTCACTCCTCCTTCAGAAGCTCGCCGGTCGAGAGGCTGATCGTATAGGTATGGCGGAACTGCTGGTCCCCATTTTCAGTCGAATAAGAAATGGAGAGCGTATAGTCGACGGTCAGTTCTCCAATCCCTTCCGAAATGCTGTAGCCGCCGTTGACGTAGCCGATGGCCTGCTTTTCCTGTGCGGCAGGGTAGACCGTCTCCTGCGCGTAAGACAGGACAGTCTGGGAAAGGTCATCAAAGACGGCGTTGGCCACGGCGGATGCTTCGTCGGACGAAAGCGTCAGGTGCGGCAGGGTATAGGTACAGGTGACGATCTCCTCAAGGTCGGTCTGGATGGTCTCCGGCTCGTCGAGCCAGCTCCAGTCGCTGTTGTCGACGGGCATCTGCTGCTGGTTCGGGGTGATCTGGATGACGTTGTTCTCTGCCGGTTCCGGCTGCTGCACGTCGGTTTGCTCCTGCGTCTGCGGCTCAGATTCGACCGGTGCGGCCGGTTCCTGTGTCTGTGGCTTCTGGGCACAGCCCGCCGCGGTGAATAAGAAAAAAGCAGCCAGGGAAGCTGCAAGCAGTTTCTTCATCATATATTCCTCCTTTTTCGGTATTCTAGCACATGGAAAAGCTTGTGTAAAGACGGGGAACGCGCTATACTTGGCTCATACTGTCAGGATCGGAGGATTACAGAAATGCTGGATTACCGCCATTGCACGCTCTGTCCGCGCCGGTGCGGGGTCGACCGGACCGCAGGGCAGCTCGGCTTCTGCCGGATGCCGGACCGCATCCGCGCGGCGCGCGCGGCGCTTCATTATTGGGAAGAGCCGGTGATCTCCGGCAGCTTCGGCAGCGGAGCTGTCTTCTTTTCCGGCTGCACGCTGCAGTGCGCGTTCTGCCAGAACGGCGTGATCTCGCAGGAGAACTTTGGAAAGGAGCTTTCCTCCGCGCAGCTACGCGAAGCATTTGAGAGGCTGATCGACGAGGGGTGTCAGAACATTAACCTTGTCACGCCGACACATTTTCTGCCGTCGATTCTCCCGGCGCTGACGCCGAAGCTGCCTGTCCCAGTCGTCTATAACTGCGGCGGATATGAATCAGTCGAGACCCTGCGCGAGCTGGACGGACTGGTCGATATCTATCTGCCGGACTATAAATACAGCGACAATGCCCTTGCGGCGAAGCTCTCCCGCGCGCCGGACTACGTGCAGACAGCTGCTGCGGCGATTCAGGAAATGTACCGGCAGGTCGGCGGCGCGGTCATTGAAGACGAGCAGATGACGCGGGGCGTCATCATCCGGCATCTGGTTCTGCCGGGGTGCATCGATAATTCCCTCGGCGTGCTCGACTGGATCGCGGATTCGTTCCCAAAAAAGGACGTGCTCATCAGTCTCATGAGCCAGTATGTGCCCATGAGCCAGGCAAAAGATCTGCCGCCCTTTGACCGGCGGATCACGGAAGAGGAATATGCCGCGGTTTTGTCATACCTGTATCTTCTGGAGCTGGATCATGGGTATACGCAGGATTTTTCCGCGGCATCTGCGGACTACATCCCTGAATTTAACCTTGAAGGATTATAAACAAACGTTTGCTTTTCTGTGTGGGATGTGATATACTGGATGCACCATCTGAAAAGGGGCTGTCAAAATGGCACGAACAAGCAAGAAACGGGAAGAAATTCTGCAATTTCTGACGCAGTTTGTCTGTGAAAACGGATATGCACCATCGGTGCGTGAGATCTGCACCGCCGTCGGTCTGCAGTCAACGGCAACAGTCCATTATCACCTCAGCGCGCTGCGCGACGCTGGTCTCATCGAAATGGACGATATGAAAAAACGTGCCATCTCCCTGCCGGAGTGCCGCCGGGCGGATCGGATCCCGGTCGTCGGCGTGGTCACAGCCGGCGTGCCGATCCTGGCCGTTGAAAACATCGAGGGCTATATCCCGTGGGACGGCGAGCGCGGGTGCTATGCGCTGCGCGTGCGCGGCGATTCCATGATCAATGCCGGCATTCTCGACGGGGATAAGGTTGTCGTCCGCCCGCAGCAGACGGCGGACAACGGCGAGATTGTTGTGGCGCTGCTGGACGATTCCACCACGGTCAAGCGTTTCCGCAAGGTCGGCGCGACCATCTGGCTGATGCCGGAAAACCCGGCCTATGACCCGATCGACGGGACCGAGGCGCAGATCCTCGGCAAGGTCAAGGCCGTTATCCGGACATATTGACGAAAACAGCACAGTTCCCCGCGGACGATTTCTGCATCGTCCGCGGGGCTTTTGCGTGGGAAATGGCTTTTCTTTTTCCGACAAATCTGCTAGACTATAAAGCACAAAAAACCGAACGGCAGACCGCGTTTCTGGACCCGGCTTCGGAAACGGACGATCTCATCTATCTCTCCTGCCTGCCGTGGTTCGATCTGACGTGCTGCACGAATGAGCGGAAGGTGAACGTTGACGACGCCATCCCGCGCATCACGTGGGGCAAGTATGTGAAAGAAGGCGACCGGGAGGTCCTTGGCCTTTCTATAGAGGTCAATCACCGGCTGATCGACGGCGTACATCTGGGCCGGTTTTATGAGCGGCTGCAGGAAAAACTGTCCGCGTTGGAGGGATAAACAGACACCCATGCAGAAGAGTCTCAAATGGAACGCGCTGAAAGCGGCGTTCCCGTATACGATCCCCATTTTCGCAGGCTTCTGGTTCCTCGCGCTGGCCTACGGCATTTATATGAACGTCTCCGGCTTCAGCTTCTGGTATCCGATGGCGATGAGCGCGATTATTTACGGCGGAAGTCTGGAATTTGTCGCGGTCAGCATGCTTCTCTCGCCCTTCGCGCCGGTGCAGACGTTTCTCATGACGCTGATGATCCAGGCGCGGCATCTGTTCTACGGCATTTCGACGCTGGATAAGTATAAGCATCTGGGCGCAAAGAAGCTCTATATCATCTACGCCATGTGTGACGAGACCTTCAGCGTGAACTACACGGCAAAGATCCCGGACGGCGTGGACCGCGGCTGGTTTTATTTCTTTGTCTCGCTCCTCAATCAGATCTACTGGGTCAGCGGCGCGACGATCGGCGGATTGCTCGGCAGTCTCATCCATTTTGACACGACCGGGCTGGATTTTGTGATGACGGCTATGTTCGTCGTTATTTTCATGGAGCAGTGGATGAAGGAGAAGCATCATTTCAGTGAGCTGATTGGGCTGATTTCGGCGGTGGGGTGCCTGCTTATCTTTGGCGCGGACAATTTTATGATCCCGACCATGATCTGCATTCTGGCCGCGCTGTCCTTCCTGAAAAAACCGATCGAATCGAGGTTTGGAGACCTGTCATGACACTTATGCAGCAGATCATTACCATCGGACTGTGCGCGCTCGGCACGATGCTGACGCGCTTTCTGCCATTTCTTATTTTCAATGAAAACAAAAAGACGCCCGCCTTTGTCCAGTATCTCGGCAGGGTCCTGCCCGGCGCGATTTTTGCCATGCTGGTCGTGTACTGCCTGAAATCCGTCTCGCTCCGGCAGTACAGCTACGGACTTCCGGAGTTTCTGGCCATTTTCGTGACGGCCGGCCTGCATCTCTGGAAGCGGCAGATGCTCCTTTCGATCGCGGGCGGCACGATTGTCTATATGCTTCTCATCCGCTTTGTCTTTTGAGTATTTTATCCTCCGGCATAAGGCTGCCGGAGGATATTTTTTATTTATATAAAGAGTGTGGCGGTACTCCCCTTGAAAACTGTCCACAATTGTGTTATGATTATTGTGTATAAATTTGTGATTTTTTTGCCCGCGCGGCATGGAAGTTGGAAAGGAGCTGCGCATGTATTCATCCGCTTACGTCTGGGCCAAGGTCCTCGGCCATATGGAGGCCAGACTGACGCCGCAGGTGGTCTCCACCTGGTTTGACGATACTGAAATTCTCGAGCTGACCGACAATCAGCTGGTTCTCTATTCCCCGTCGTCGTTTCGCAAGGACATTATCCTCCGCCGCTGCCAGGGATATATCAAGGAAGCGATGCAGGAGATCTTCCAGATGGACGTCACCGTGACCGTTCTGGATGAGACGGAGATCGAAGCCTATCGCGGTCGGCAGCAGAAGCCGGAGTTTATCGAGTTTAATCCGCAGTTCACGTTCGATAATTTTGTTGTCGGCTCTTCCAACCGCTTTGCGCACGCCGCAGCCATCTCCGTCGCCAACAATCCGGCGGAGACGTATAACCCTCTTTTCATCTACGGTCCGTCCGGCCTCGGCAAGACACACCTGCTCTACGCGATTGCGAGCGTCGTTCATAAAAATCATCCCAGCTACAACATCGTCTATATCAAGGGCGATCAGTTTACCAATGAGCTGATCGCCGCCCTGCAGGAAGGCCGCAACAACGAGTTCCGCAACAAATACCGCAATGCGGACCTGTTCCTCGTCGACGATATCCAGTTTATTGCCGGCAAGGAATCCACGCAGGAGGAATTTTTCCATACGTTCAATAACCTCTATGAGAACCACCACCAGATCGTCCTGACCGCCGACCGGCCGCCCAATGAGATGCTCCGGCTGGAAGACCGTCTGAAAACGCGGTTCGAGTGGGGCCTGATCGCGGACATTCAGCCGCCCGACTATGAGACGCGCATGGCGATTATCAAAAATAAATCCGTCTCGCTCGGTTTTGAACTGCCGGACGATGTGTGCTCGTTCATCGCGGAAAACGTCACCTCCAATGTCCGTCTTCTCGAGGGCACCGTCAAGAAGATCCGCGCCTACCACGATCTTGACAACATGGAGCTGACCGTCCCGAATGTGTCCCGCGCCATCAAGGACATGTATAACCGCGAAAAGGCCGAAAGCCTGCCGACGCCGAGCCTCATCATCGGAGAGGTCTCCCGCTTCTATAACATCGAGGAATCCGTCATCCGCGGCACGCTCAAGAATAAAAACACTGCCGAAGCGCGGCAGGTCGCCATGTATCTGGTGCGGAAGCTCACGAATCTCTCGCTTCCCGATATCGGCAAGGAATTTGGCCGCGACCACTCGACCGTTATCCATTCTCTCAAAAAGGTCGAGCAGCAGCTTGCCGCCGGCACCGGCGGTCTGCAGGACAACATCCGGGACATTACGGCAAATATCAACAGTAAGCTGTAATTTATAAACACCCGGCTGTGGAATCCACAGAGTCTCCCTGTTGAAAGCTGTGAAACGCATGTTTCACAAAATTGGCTGTTGATAACAATTTGAATCCTCCACATGAGGGTGTGGAGAAAAAAGCATTGCCGCGTCAGGCTCTGCACCACTTTTCCACATAAATTTTCCCTACTGCTACGTACTTCTAAAAAAAATCCTTTCTTTCTCTTGAAAGAAGAAACGGAGGAGTTTTCATGAAATTTACCTGTGAAAAAACCGCGCTCGTCAACGCGATCTCCATCGCCTCCCGCACGGTCGCGCAGAAAAGCACCATTCCCGCGCTCGAGGGAATCTACATCAGAGCAGGTGTCAAGCTGACGCTTTCCGGTTATAATCTCGAAACGGGCATCACCATTTCCGTCGACGCCAACATCGAAGAGACCGGCGCCTGCATCATGCCGTCCCGCCTGTTCTTCGATATCATCCGCAAGCTGCCGGACGATACGGTCTCCATCAGCGTGGATTCCTCCTTCAAGGTCTCCATCCGCGGCGGCATTTCCTCGTTCTCCATCACGGCCATGTCCTCCGAGGATTATCCGGAGCTGCCGGAGGTCGATTCGGAAAAGGGAATCCAGCTGCCGCAGAACGAACTGAAAGCCATGATCGGCGGCACGAGCTTCGCCGTCAGCGAAAATCAGGCGCGTCCCATCCATACCGGGTGCCTGTTCGAGGTGGACGACACATCCATCACCGTCGTTGCCGTCGACGGCTACCGTCTGGCGCTGCGCCGCTGGACGACGGAAGAGCCGATCGGGCGGAAATTAAAATTTGTCGTTCCGGCCGCAGCGTTGAAGGAAACGGAAAAAATCCTCGGCGATACGGACGAAAACTGCACGTTTTACCTTGGCTCCAAGCATATTCTTTTTACCATCGGCGAGGCGACGCTCGTCTGCCGGCTGCTCGAGGGTGAGTTCCTTGACTGGCGGCGCGTTCTTCCGCAGAACCAGCCAATCAAGCTGGCGGTCAACGTGGCAAAAATGACCGATTCCATCGAGCGCGTCGGCCTCATCATCTCGGAAAAGCTCAAAAGCCCGGTCCGCTGCCGCTTCGGCGAAAATACCGCAGATTTCCGCTCTGTCTCCACCATCGGCGAAGCGCACGACGTCTGCCAGATCGCAGGCGATGGGCAGGATATGGAGATCGGCTTCAACTGCCGGTATCTGCTCGACGCGCTGCGCGCGATCCCGGATGCGGAATGTTCGCTCGAGCTGGTCAACGGACTGAGCCCCATCGTCATGAATCCGTGCGACGGCTCCGGCCGGTACAGCTATATGGTCCTGCCGGTACGGCTGAAAGCGGGGGAATAAGATGAAGGTCAGAGTTACGAAAAAGCTGGCGGACAGCCCCATTGAGATCCCTATCCATACAGAATTTATCAAGCTGCAGGATTTTCTGAAGTTTGCCAACGCGATTGAGTCCGGCGGCATGGCCAAGACCTTTATTCAGGAGGGCGATGTTCTCGTGAACGGCGAGGTCTGCACCATGCGCGGCAAAAAGCTGCATCCCGGCGACAAGGTCACGTTTATGGCGAACACCTGGCTCGTCACACAGGAGCAGGCATGAAGATCGACGCGCTGCAGCTGTATGATTTCCGCAATTATGCGTCGGCTGCCGTTCATCTGCACCCCGGCGTCAATCTCATCGTAGGGGAAAATGCGCAGGGAAAGACGAATCTTCTGGAATCGGTCTTTTACTTATCGACCGGCCGGAGCTTCCGGACGGCGCGCGGACAGGAGCTGATCCGCTTCGGGGCGGAATTTGCAGATCTTGAATGCCGCCTGCAGTCCGGTGGGCGAGAGCAGTCGCTGCGCGCTGTGCTGTTTTCCGGCCGCCGGCCGCGGCAGATCTATATTGGAGGCGTCAAGCAGCGCTCGGCCGCCAATTTGCCGGGCGTTCTGACGACGGTCCTGTTCTGCCCGGACGACCTTCTGATTTTGAAAAGCGGCGCCGCCTGCCGAAGAAAGCTCATCGACACCGCCCTTTGTCAGCTGCGGCCCGGCTATGCGCAGGCACTCGGCGAATATCAGAAGCTGCTGGACAGCAAGGCCAGAATTCTGAAGGATTACCACGACCGGCCGTCTCTTCTTGAGCCGCTGCCGGAATTTAATCTGCGCATGGCGCAGGTCGGCGCGATCCTCATTTCCTACCGCGCCAGATACCTGCGAGAGCTGTCGCAACAGGCGGGGCTGTATCACGAGGAATTTTCCGGCGGCCGCGAAACGCTGACGCTGGATTATCAGACAGTCTCGACGATCACAGATCCGTTCGCGGAAAAGGCCGTCCTCTTTGCGCAACTGGCGGAGCATCAGAAGCAGCACGCGCGTGCGGAGCTGGAGTCCGGTCAGTGCCTGTCCGGCCCGCACAAGGACGATTTTGAAGCGAAGCTCGGCGAGCTGTCCGTCAAGTCCTTCGGCTCGCAGGGACAGACGCGGACAGCGGCCATCAGTCTGAAGCTCGCCGAGCGTGAGCTGTTCCGCAGGGACACCGGGGAAGAGCCGGTGCTGCTGCTGGACGATGTACTGTCCGAGCTGGACGCAAAGCGGCAGGATTTTGTTCTCAATCAGATCAAAACGGGGCAGGTCCTCATTACCTGCTGCGAGCCGGAACGGCTGACGGACGTCGGAAAGAAGATTTTGATCGAGCATGGGCAGATCCGGGAGGATGCAGCATGTATCTGAACATCGGCGGAGATTTTTCCGTCCGCAGCGAGACCATCGTCGGCGTCTTTGATCTGGATAACACCACCTGCTCCAAATGGACGCGGAAATTCCTCACGGAAGCGCAGAAGGCCGGCGCCGTCGTCGAAGCGACGGACGAGCTGCCGAAGTCCTTTCTTGTGACGAGCGAATACGGCCAGAGCCGCGTCTATCTGACGAAATATAACGCCGCCATTCTGGAAAAACGCATCCAGGAGGCCGGCGGAACCTCATCCCGGCAAAAGGAGAAACAGTATGAGTGAAGAAATCAGGAACATAACCGAAGCGGAAAAGGAATATGACGCCAGTCAGATCCAGGTCCTCGAGGGTCTGGAGGCTGTGCGCAAACGCCCGGGTATGTACATCGGCTCGACGAGCAGCTCGGGCCTGCACCATCTGGTCTATGAGATCGTGGATAACGCCATTGACGAAGCGCTCGCAGGTTACTGCAAACATGTCGTCGTGACCATCAATGAGGGCAACACCATCACCGTCACCGACGATGGCCGCGGCATCCCGGTCGATATCCAGCCGCAGACGGGAAGACCTGCGCTGGAGGTCGTCTATACCGTCCTGCATGCCGGCGGCAAATTCGGCGGCGGGGGCTATAAGGTTTCCGGCGGTCTGCACGGCGTCGGCGCGTCGGTCGTCAACGCCCTGTCTGAGTGGCTGGAGGTCGAGGTCAGCCGTGACGGGAAGATCTATCAGATGAAATTCTCCCGCGGCCATATTACCCAGGAAATGCGCGTGATCGGCACAACGGAGGATCACGGCACGAAGGTCACCTTCAAGCCGGACCCCGAGATGTTCGACACGCTGGAATATGATTACGAAACGCTCCATACCCGCATGCGCGAGCAGGCATTCCTAAACGCGGGCCTGCACATCACAATCAAAGACGAGCGCATCGAATCCGCCGAAAAGCCCGAAAAGGAGCGCGTGGACGCCATGTGCTACGAGGGCGGCATCCGCGAGTTTGTCCAGTGGTACAACCGCCACAAGACGCCCCTGCACGAGCAGGTCATCTATATGTCCGGCACCAAGGGCGACGATACGGCGGAGGTCGCGCTGCAGTATAACGACTCGTTCAACGCAACGATCGTTTCCTTTGCAAACGATATCCATACGCCGGAGGGCGGCATGCATGAAGAGGGCTTCAAGCGTGCGCTCACCAATGTCCTGAACGCCTATGGCGTCAAAAAAGGCTATATCAAGGGCGACGATAAGGTCTCCGGCGACGATGTGCGCGAAGGTCTGACCGCCATCGTCTCCGTCAAGCTGACAGAAGCGCAGTTTGAGGGCCAGACGAAGGCCAAGCTCGGCAACGCATCCATGCGTACGCTCGTCAGCAACATCGTCACGCAGCAGCTGACAGAGTTCCTCGAAGAGAACCCGACCATCGGCAAGATCATTCTTGATAAGGCCATGATGGCCAACCGAGCGCGGGAAGCTGCGCGCAAGGCGCGCGAAGCCATCCGCCGCAAGACGGGCCTCGAATCCGGCCAGATGCCGGATAAGCTGCGCGACTGCAACGACACGGATCCGGCCCTTACCGAAATTTACATCGTCGAGGGCGATTCCGCAGGCGGCTCGGCCACGCAGGGGCGCGATTCCCGGTTCCAGGCGATCCTGCCGCTCTGGGGCAAGATGCTGAACGTGGAAAAAGCCAGAGCCGACAAGGTCTACGGCAACGACAAGCTCCAGCCCGTCATCACGGCGCTGGGCGCGGGCATCGGTGATGAATTTAATCTTGAGAAGCTGCGCTATCACAAGGTCATCATCATGGCCGATGCCGATGTCGACGGCAGCCATATCCGAACGCTTCTTCTGACGTTCTTCTTCCGCTTCATGCGGCCGCTTATAGAGCATGGCTATGTCTATTCTGCCGTGCCGCCCCTTTACAAGCTCTCGCGCGGCAAGACGCAGCGCGTCGCGTACTCAGACCCCGAGCGCGATCAGATCTCCGCGGAGATGCGCGCCGATAACCCGAATGCGAAGATCGATATTTCCCGCTACAAAGGTCTTGGCGAAATGAACCCACACGAGCTGTGGGAGACCACCATGGATCCCACCACGCGTACGCTCCGCCGCATTACGCTTGAGGACGCCGTGCAGGCCGACCAGATTTTCACCATCCTGATGGGCGAAGAGGTCGAGCCGCGCAAGGAATTTATCGAGGAAAACGCGAAGTATGTTGTGAA
This sequence comes from uncultured Oscillospiraceae bacterium, assembly GCA_934613505.1. Lineage (GTDB taxonomy): Bacteria > Bacillota > Clostridia > Oscillospirales > Oscillospiraceae > CAG-170. The sequence goes on from CAKTTB010000012.1 coordinate 13,417, forward strand.
TCTCGATATCTGAGCATAAAAAAGCCTTCCCCCGGGGGAAGGTGGCGCGCAGCGCCGGATGAGGGATTGCAGGCACGATCGACACTGCAAAGCAGATATTCGGTGCATACAGTCCCTCATCAGTCACGGCTTCGCCGTGCCAGTTTCCCCGGAGGGGAAGCCGAACTCCTACCCTGAAAAGGAGACCCATGTTTTATGGCACATAAAAAAGATTACAAGCCCGAGGACATTCTGTTCCCGGAGCAGCATATCGTGCAGTCAGAGCTTGTCCATGAGATGAAAAGCTCGTATATCGACTATGCTATGTCCGTCATCGTCGGGCGTGCGCTTCCGGACGTGCGCGACGGTCTGAAGCCGGTCCACCGGCGCATTCTCTACGCCATGTACGAGGATGGTCTGACCTCTGACAAGCCGTTCAAGAAATCGGCAACCTGCGTCGGCGACGTACTGGGTCGGTATCATCCGCACGGCGACGCGTCGGTCTATGACGCGATGGTGCGTCTGGCGCAGGATTTTTCCATGCGCTATCCGCTGGTCGACGGCCACGGCAACTTCGGCTCCGTTGACGGCGATCCCCCCGCGGCCTACCGTTACACCGAGGCCAGAATGTCGAAGCTCTGCAACGAAATGCTGCGCGATATCGATAAGGATACCGTCGACTGGGACCCGAACTTCGACGAATCGAGAAAAGAGCCGCGCGTGCTGCCGTCCCGCTTCCCGAATCTGCTGGTCAACGGCTCGTCGGGCATTGCCGTCGGCATGGCGACCAATATCCCGCCGCACAACCTGCGCGAGGTCATCGACGCCTGCGTCTGCATTCTGGACAATCCCGAGGCGGAGTTGGCCGACCTCATGGAGTACATCAAGGGGCCGGACTTCCCGACAAAGGGCATGATCATGGGCCGCAGCGGCATCCGTGCCGCCTACGCCACTGGCCGCGGCAAGATCACCGTCCGCGCCAGAACGGAATTTGAAGAGTTCGGCCAGAACCGCGAACGCATCATCGTCACCGAGCTTCCGTATCAGGTCAACAAGCGCCAGCTCATCGCCGCCATGGCCGAGCAGGTGCGCGACAAGCGGCTCGAGGGCATTTCCGACATTCGCGACGAGACTGACCGCAACGGCATGCGCATCGTCATCGAACTCAAAAAGGATGCGAACCCGCAGGTCGTTCTGAACCGTCTTTTTGCCCAGACGCAGATGCAGATCACCTTTGGCGTGACGATGCTGGCGCTGGTCAATAACCAGCAGCAGCCGAAGATCCTGTCTCTTCGTCACATGCTGGACGAGTATCTGGCCTTCCAGGAGGAGATCATCACCCGACGGACGCAGTATGATCTCAAAAAAGCGCTCGAGCGGCAGCACGTGCTGCAGGGTCTGCTCATCGCCGAAGACAACATCGACGAGGTCATCAAGACTATCCGTGAGAGCTATGACAACGCAAAAGAGCGCCTGATGGCGCGCTTCAATCTGTCCGAAATTCAGGCACAGGTCGTGCTCGACATGCAGCTCAAGCGCCTGCAGGGTCTCGAGCGTGAAAAGCTCGAAGCGGAATACGAGGAGCTTGAAAAGCGCATCGCGTATTACCGCGAGCTTCTGTCCAACGAGGAGATGCTCAAGGGCGTCCTCAAGGACGAGCTGATCGCCATCCGCGATAAGTTCGGCGACGACCGGAAGACGGAGATCCAGGACGTCGAGGATGAGATCGACATCGAGGATCTCATCGAGGAGGAGCAGTGCGTCTTTACGCTTTCCCACGCGGGCTACTGCAAGCGCGTCCCGGCTTCGACCTATCGCAGCCAGAAGCGCGGCGGCCGCGGCGTTACCGGCATGACGACGAAGGAAGAGGACTTTGTCGAAGGCGTTTTCTCCGCCTCTACGCATGACTATATCCTCTTCTTCACGAACCTCGGCAAGGTCCACCGCCGCAAGGGCTATCAGATCCCCGAGGCCGGACGCACGGCCAAGGGCACGAATCTTGTCAATATCCTTCCGTTTGAGCCTGGCGAAAAGGTCACGGCGGGCATCACTGTCCACGAATTTGACGAGGATAATCTCGTCTTCGTCACGAAGAACGGCGTCGTCAAGCGCCTGACGCTCTCGAGCCTCAATACGGCACGCAAGGCCGGCATCCGCGCGCTGACGCTGACCGAGGGCGACGAGCTGATCGCCGTCATGAAGACTGACGGGAATCAGGATATCATGCTCGCGACGGCGAACGGCATGGCCATCTGCTTTAATGAGAACGACGTGCGCGTCATGGGGCGTGATGCCGCAGGCGTGCGCGGGATCGCGCTGGACGCAGGCGACTATGTCATCGGCGCAGGCATTGCCGAAAAGGGCAAGCAGTTGCTGACCGTCACCGAGTTCGGCTACGGCAAGCGCACGCAGATTGAGGAATATATGCGCCTTGGCGAGGACGGCCAGCGCCGTCCGCAGCAGCGCGGCGGCAAGGGCCTGAAAAACTACAACATCACCGCCAAGACCGGCCGCATCGCGGGCGTCGCCATCGTGGAAGACAGTGACGACGTCATGATGATCGAGAGCGGCGGCGTGCTTATCCGTATGGCAGCGGCGGATATCAATGTCTACAAGCGCGATACGCAGGGCGTCATTCTCATGCGCATCGAGCAGGGCAGCCGCGTGATCTCCGTGGAGCGTCTTTCGCCGGAGACGGACGGCGAGACGGCGGAGCAGGAAGACGCATGAAGACCGTCACCGTCTACACCGACGGCGCCTGCTCCGGCAATCCTGGCCCCGGCGGCTGGTGCGCAATCCTGGAGTATCAGGGCCACGAAAAAATGATCTCCGGCGGCGAGCCGTCCACGACCAACAACCGCATGGAGCTGACAGCCGTCATCGAGGCGCTGCTGGCCCTGCGGGAGCCGTGCGTGGTGGAGCTGTATTCCGATTCCAAATACGTCATTGACGCGCTGGAAAAGGGCTGGGCATGGGGCTGGCGGAAAAAGGGCTGGATCAAGTCCGACAAAAAGCCCGCCCTCAACCCGGATCTGTGGGAAAGGCTCCTCGGCCTTGTGAGCCAGCACGAACTGCACTACCACTGGGTCAAGGGCCACGAATCGAACGAAAAAAATAACCGCTGCGACGAGCAGGCGGTCATCGAAAGCCGGAAGTTCAAATAATCGCAAAAACAGGAGACCACAAGGTCTCCTGTTTTTTATATCCGGAAGCAGCGTTTGGCGTTTTCGGCGGTCGCGGCGGCGACGGATTCCGGGGAGAGGCCGCGGAGGTCTGCAATTTTTTTTGCGACATACGGGACAAGGCTCGGGTCGCAGCGGCGGCCGCGGAAGGGTTCCGGCGCCATGTAGGGGCAGTCGGTCTCGATGAGGATACGGTCCAGCGGGATGTTTGCGGCGGTCTCCACGGCCTTGCGCGCGTTTTTGAACGTCACGACGCCTGTGAAGCCGATGTACCAGCCGCGCTTTATAAGCTCCTTCGCCATCTCGTAGCTGCCGGAGAAGCAGTGGAACACGCCGCGAAGGGTCGGAAACTCCTCAAGGATGCGCAGCCCATCCTCGTGCGCTTCACGCTCGTGGATGACGACGGGCATGGACAGCTCCTGCGCGAGCGCCAGCTGCATGCGGAAGGCGCGCTTCTGTACCTCGCGGCCGGGCTCTTCATAATGATAGTCCAGACCAATTTCGCCGATGGCCTTCACGCGCGGGTTTTTGCAAAGCCCGCGATAGACCGCGATCCGCGCTTCGTTCACCTGCTCTGCGTCGTCCGGATGGCTGCCGACGGCGGCGTGGACCCAGTCAAAGCGCTCCGCCAGCTGCACCGCCTTTTCCGACGACGGCAGATCGAAGCCGATCTCCATCATGCCGGTGACGGACGCGGCCTTCATGTTGTCCACAACGGTGTCAAAGTCCTGTGAAAAACAGTCCTCGGTCAGATGTGCGTGTGAATCAAAATACATGGTTTACTCCTTATTCTGCTCCAGCCAGATGAGAAGCACCGCGATATCCGCGGGCGAAACGCCCGAGATGCGGCTGGCCTGGCCGATGGAGAGCGGGCGGATCTCGCTGAGCTTCTGCCGCGCCTCGACGCGCAGACCCTGAATGGAAAGATAGTCGATCGTTTCGGGCAGCAGGCGGGATTCCTCACGGGCAAATTCCTCGACCTGCTTCTGCTGGCGGGCGATATAGCCCGCGTATTTCATGCGGATCTCGACCGCCTCGCGGATGACGGGCGGCAGATCCGGACGCTCCGGGTCAAAGGGAGCCAGATCGTCATAGCACAGCTGCGGCCGCCGGACAAGATCGGACAGGCGGGCGGAGCCTTCGACCGGCGCGGTGTCGTGCGCGCGGAGCATGGCGCCCAGCGCTTCGCTTTCCGGTACGCCGGTGGCTTCCAATCGTTTGATCTCCACAGCCACAGTGCGGTATTTTGCGAGTACGGCCTCATACTGCTCGTCGGAGATAAGCCCGATGCGGTGGCCGATGGGACTCAGGCGCTCGTCGGCGTTGTCCTGCCGGTGCAGGAGCCGGTATTCCGAGCGCGAGGTCATAATGCGGTACGGCTCGTTGGTCCCCTTGGTGACAAGATCGTCGATGAGCGTGCCGATATAGCCGTCGGAGCGCTTTAAGACCATCGGATCTTCGCCCTTGAGCTTCAGCGCCGCGTTGACGCCCGCCACAAAGCCCTGCACGGCGGCCTCTTCATAGCCGGAGGAGCCGTTGAACTGTCCCGCGCCGTAGAGGCCGGGGATCTTTTTGCTTTCGAGCGTCGGCAGAAGCTCCGTCGGGTCGACGCAGGCATATTCGATGGCGTAGGCCGGGCGCATCATTTCCGCGTGTTCCAGCCCACGGATGGAATGGAGCATGTCGAGCTGCACATCCTCGGGAAGGGAGGAGGAAAGGCCCTGAATGTATAATTCGTCCGTATATAAGCCGCACGGCTCGACAAACAGCTGGTGCCGGGGCTTATCCGGAAAGCGGTCGATCTTCGTCTCGATCGATGGGCAGTAGCGCGGGCCGACGGATTCGATCATGCCGTTGAAGAGCGGCGACCGGTCGTGGTTGGCCTTGATGATCTCGTGCGTTTTTTCGTTCGTGTAGGTGAGATAGCAGACCGCCTTGTTTTCCGGCGGCGTTTTTGTGGAAAACGAGAAGGGGACCGGGTGTGCATCGCCCGGCTGCAGCTCCATCTGAGAAACGTCGACCGAGCGGCGGTTGACGCGCGGCGGCGTGCCGGTCTTGAAGCGGCGCATGCGAAGGCCGAGAGAAGCAAGCTGCTCCGCAAGCCCAATGCCCGCCTGCATGCCGTCCGGGCCGGAGGAATAGGCGCAGTCGCCGGTGATGATGCGGGCATCGAGATACGTGCCGGAGGCGATGACGCAGGCACTGACCCGATAGACAGCGCCGAGGCGCGTCACAATGGCGGAGACATGGCCGTCCGTCAGGCGGATGGATGTGACCATGGCCTGCTTGAGGTCCAGATTCTCCTGCCGCTCGAGCGTCCTTTTCATATCCTCCTGATAGCGGCGGCGGTCGGCCTGCGCGCGGAGCGAGTGGACGGCCGGACCTTTGCCGAGGTTCAGCATCCGGTACTGGATGCACGAGCGGTCGGCCGCTTTGGCCATTTCGCCGCCCAGCGCGTCCAGCTCGCGCACGAGATGGCCCTTGCCTGTGCCGCCGATGGCGGGGTTGCAGGGCATATTGCCGACGGCGTCCAGGTTGATCGTAAACACAACGGTCCGCAAGCCCATCCGCGCGCAGGCAAGCCCGGCTTCAATGCCGGCGTGTCCCGCGCCGATGACGGCCACGTCATACCGGCCAGCGTCAAATTCCATAGGGATCCCTCCAATTCGGGTCATTTAGTTTTTTATTTTATCAGGAAAGGCCAGTCTTTGCAAGAAGACCGGCCCGCACATGAAAAAATTTCCGGCGCGACAGTGTTCGGCAGACTTTTTGACGCGCCTGCGGTATGGTATGGATACAGCTTATCCAATGCGAGCGCACTTCATATCCCGGGCTGCGGCAGCGCCGCAGCCAAATCCCACGACCCCAATCTTCCTCCGGCCAGACGCTCTGACCGGAGGCCTTTTTTGCGTTTTACCGGGCGGATACAGGGGTGTTGACGAATCCTAACTTTTCAGGTATTATGATACAAATCCTGCCGTGGAGGTGTGTGAACGGTTTTGGATGAAGCAATGATGCGCGAGGCGCTCTGCCTTGCGCAGGAGGCGGCCGAGGAGGGCGAGGTCCCGGTGGGGTGTGTGATAACACTGGGAGACCGCATCGTCGGCCGAGGCCGGAATCGCCGGGAACGGGACAAGACCGCGCTGGCGCACGCAGAGCTGGAGGCGATCGCCGAGGCCTGCCGGACGCTTGGCGGCTGGCGGCTGTGGCAGTGTACGCTGTATGTGACGCTGGAGCCGTGTCCGATGTGTGCGGGAGCAATCCTGAACGCGCATCTGCCGCGCGTCGTCTACGGGGCGAAGGACCCGAAATCCGGTGCGGCCGGGAGTCTCATCGATCTTCTGCATCTGCCGGGCTGCTTTCAGCCGCAGGTGCAGGGTGGCGTTCTGGAGGAGGACTGCGCGCAGGCGCTGCGGGACTTTTTCCGGGCGCTGCGCAGACGGAAGACGGCGCCGATCGCGGCGCCAGAACTGACAGGCGCGCCCATGGAGGGCGCAGATGATTAAAGGATGGTATCAATATGCGTTATCAGATCACGTCAGATTCTACCTGTGATCTCAGCCCAGAGCAGCTGGAAAAATATAACATCCGACTGCTTTCCCTGTACGTGGATATGGACGGCAGGACGCTGCGCGACGGCGTAGACGTCAAGCCGGACGATATCTACGCCCACGTCGCCGCCGGCGGCGGGCTTCCGAAGACGGCGGCGGTCAACATGGCAGACTATGTCCGCGCGTTCACCGAGCTTTCGGCGAAAAACGATTTTGTGATCCACGTGTGCATCTCTATGGATTTTTCCTGCTGCTACCAGAACGCAAAGCTGGCTGCGGCGGATTTTGACAATGTCTACGTGATCGATTCCAGAAATTTGTCCACAGGCCACGGCCTTGTCGTGCTGGAAGCGGAGCGCATGGCGCGCGAGGGCATGGAGCCGGAGGCCATCGTGGCCGCGCTCGAGGCGCTGACCGGCCGCGTGGAGGCCAGCTTCATTCTTGACCGGCTGGATTACATGAAAATGGGCGGCCGCTGCTCGGCTGTGACGCTGCTGGGCGCGAATCTTCTGCGCCTGCGCCCGTGCATCGAGGTCAGGGACGGCAAAATGGGCGTCGGAAAAAAATACCGCGGCAGCTTTGAAAAGTGTCTGGTCCAGTATATCACCGACAAGCTCAGCGGCCGGACGGATCTGGAGCTGCGCCGCGTGTTCATCACCCACTCCGGCCTGCCGGAGCAGACGGTGCAAAAGGCTGTGGAAACTGTGCAAAGTTTACAGAAGTTCGAAGAGATCGACGTCACCCGTGCCGGCTGCACGGTCAGCAGCCACTGCGGCCCCGGCACGATCGGCGTGCTGTTCATCCGGAAGGCGAATGCATGAGACAGACACTGGAAGAGCGCTCCGGCCTCTCGCCGGAGAAGATCGATACGCTCTGCGCGTTCGGGCAGGCGCTGATCGAAAAAAACAAGGTGATGAACCTCACGGCCATCACCGAGCCACAGGCCGTGGCGGAGCTGCATTTTCTGGACTGCATCACTCTTTTGCAGGCGGCGGAGTTTCAGGGCAAGCGCGTCATTGACGTCGGCTGCGGGGCTGGCTTCCCGGGCGTACCGCTCAAAATCGCGGAGCCGTCCATGCAGCTGACGCTTCTCGACTCGCTGGCCAAGCGCATGCACTGGCTGCAGGAGCTGCTGCCGCAGCTCGGCGTGGAAGCGGAGGTCGTCACGGCGCGCGCGGAGGAGTATGTGCAGACCTGCCGGGAGCAGTATGACCTCGCGGTCTCCCGCGCGGTGGCGCGGCTGCCAATCCTTGCGGAGCTGTGCCTGCCGTATGTAAAGGTGGGCGGCGCGTTTCTCGCGATGAAGGGCGCGTTGGCCGACGAGGAGATGGCCGAGGCCAAACACGGCATCGCGCTGCTCGGCGGAACGATCGAGCGGGTCTATGAATACCCTATCCAGGACGCTGTCCACAAGGTCGTTATCATCCGCAAGCAAAAGCCCACCCCGCCCAAATACCCCCGCGCATTTGCAAAGATCAAGAAAAGCCCGCTGTAAAAACAGCGCCCCGCACCATCCGGTGCGGGGCGCTGTTCATTATTCCGGAATTTCTCCGACGCCGTTCAGAATGTAGGTCGGGCGGTAGGGGTAGTTGTCTACGTCTGCGCGGCTGGTGCAGCCGGACAGGACAAGGACGGTAGCAAGGCCGGACTCCATGCCGGCGATGATGTCAGTGTCCATCCGGTCGCCGACCATGGCGGCCTCCTCCGAGTGGACGCCCAGCAGGTGCAGACCTGTGCGCATCATGAGGGGATTGGGCTTGCCCATGAAATAGGCCTTTTTGCCGGTGGCAAGCTCGACCGGCGCGACGAGTGAACGGCAGGCGGGGGCGATGCCAAATTCCGTCGGCCCGGTCAGATCGGAGTTCGTCGCGATCAGCCGCGCGCCGCCGAGGACCAGCCGGACGGCCTTGGTGATCATTTCGAAGTTATAGGTCGCGGTCTCGCCGATGACGACGTAATCGGGGTCCACATCGTTCATGGAGATGCCGACGTCATACAGGGCGTTCAGAAGCCCCGGCGCGCCGATCACATACGCAGTGCAGCCCGGCGCCTGCTTGTGGAGGAATGCCGCGGTGGCAAGCGCGCTGGTATAGAAATGCTCTTCGCCGATGTCCAGTCCCATGCGCAGCAGCTTCTGCCGCAGTTCGCGGGGCGAACGCTCGGACGAGTTGGTCAGGAACAAAAACTGCTTGTTGTTTTTGTTCAGCCAGTGGACAAATTCCGTCACGCCCGGCAGCAGCTGATTGCCGAGATAGATGACGCCGTCCATGTCGCAGATAAAGCCCTTACGGTCTCTCAAATTTTCCAGATTCATCATTCCTTGACTCCTCTCTTCCTGCTCCTGTGGCAGGGTATCTTTTATTTCCGGTTACAAATACAGTATAGGGGAGAAAATCCGGAAAAGCAAGGAATTTTACCAAGATTTAACGCGGGAAAATGGGGATTTTACCGAAGGAAGCCCTCCAGGATCTTTTCCTCCGCTTCCTCCGGCGTCAGGCCGAGCGTCTCGAGCTTCAGCAGCTGCTCGCCCGCGATGCGGCCGATGGCGGCTTCGTGCATCAGCGTTGCGTCCACGTGGTTGCAGGAGATCTCGGGGATGGAGCGGACCTTGGCCGCGCCCATGATGATCGAGTCGCAGGACACATGGCCGAAGCAGGGGGCGTTGCCCTGTACACGGGGATAGAAGACCTGCGTGGACGATTCCTTCGCGACCGAGCGGGAGACCACGCGCGTGCGGGAGCCCGCGCCGTTCAGGATGACGTCCATCTCGCTGACGGCGTGCTGCGTGCCTTCGGTCAGGAGCTTTTCGTTGATCTGCACCTCAGCGTTCGCGCCGTTGGCCTCGCATTTCGTATAGCGCTTCGTGTCGTCGACGCCGCCGATCTGGCTGGTGTCCATGACGATGGACGCGCCCTCCTCCAGATAGACGATGGTCTGCGGGTTCAGAACACGCTTGCCGGTGCCGGAGCCTTCGCCGTAGTGCTTTTCGATGTAGTGGACCTTCGCGTTTTTGCCGATATAGAACGTGTGGATGCCGTCATGCTCGGAGTCGCAGTCGCCGCAGTTGTGGATGCCGCAGCCAGCGACGATGGTGACGTCTGCGCCCTCGCCGACGAAGAAGTCGTTATAGACCATATCGTGAAAGCCGGACTTGCTCAGGATGACCGGAATGTGGACGTTTTCGCTCTTGGTGAAGGGCGCGATCCTGATGTCGATGCCGTCCTTGTCGGTCTTGGAGATGATCTGGATGTGTTCGGAGTTCTGGCGGAACTCCTTCTGGCCGTCGAGACGGATGTTGACGGCGCCGTCCGGAATGCCGACCATGTCCGAGACGGTCTTCAGGATGTTTTTCTGGATCTCGTTCAGCATGTTCCGTTCACCTCCAGCAGATTGCAGCCCGCGACCGTCTGGGACAGCAGGCGCGGATAAAGCTCGTCCGCGGTGCCGCGGCCCGCGATCTCGCCGTTGGCCAGCAGGACGATCTCATCAGCCAGACGGATGATGCGCTCCTGATGGGAGATGATGATGATCGTGTGGCCGCCCTTTTCGTGCAGATCGCGGAACGTCTCGGTCAGGCGGGCGAAGGACCAGAGGTCGATGCCGGCCTCCGGCTCGTCAAAAATCATGAGCTTCGAGTTTTTGGCCAGCAGCGTGGCGATCTCGATGCGCTTGACCTCGCCGCCGGAGAGGCTGGTATCGACGTCGCGGCCGAGATAGTCGCGCGCGCACAGGCCGACCTGCGTCAGGTAGGAACATGCCTCGTCGTGCGAGAGCGTCTTGCCGGCCGCGATGGTCAGAAGATCGGAGACCTTCATGCCCTTGAAGCGCGGCGGCTGCTGGAAGGAATAGCTGATGCCGAGGCGGGCACGCTCGGTGATGGAGCGGGCGGTGATGTCTTCGCCGTCAAAGAAGATCTGTCCGGCAGTCGGCGTCATAAGCCCCATGATGAGCTTGGCGAGCGTGGTCTTGCCGCCGCCGTTCGGGCCGGTGACGACAAGAAACCGGCCGTCCGCGACGTCCAGACTGACGTTTTTCAGAATGTCCGCGCGGCCCTGTGCATCTGGGGCCGTGAGACTGATATTTTTCAGTGTCAGCATGTTGAATCCTCTTTTATTTCGTAATTACGCTGAGTTAGTATAGCATAGTTTGTTCATTTGTGCAATTATTACCCGATTTTTCCACAAAACTTTCTTTGTTTTTTTCTGAAAAATTTCGGGTTGCTTCCTATACAAATGCAGGAATGTCTGCTATAATACAAGCGGAATGTCCAGCGGAAGGCGGCGCGGATGCACGCCGGAGGCTGAGGAAAGGGGTGTATGCAGCGTGTCCGGATTATCTGCCGTTGTCTTTGTGCCGGATGATACTGTCAAAACCGGATATGCCCGTCCAATGATGCTGCAGGCAATTATGGGGACGCCGTTGCTGTCGTGGCTGGCGCGCTCGTTGTCCGCAGGCGGCGTTGGGCGATTCTTTTTGGTCTGCCACGAGCGGTTTCTGTCGGAGGCCAAGGCCTGCTTCCCGGAGGACGCGGAGCTGCTCTGCGCGCGTCTCGAGGAGACGGCCGACCAGCTGCACGTGTTTTTATCCACCGCGGATGAACAGGAGGAGGACGTTATCGTCGTCACCGGCCCCGCGATCATCGACCCGTTTGAGACGCACGAGGAGGATTTCTCCGGCACGCCGGTCGTCAGCAACGTGACCTCGGTCAGCCGGCAGGCGCTCATGGACGCGCTCGACGAGACGTTTATCTTTACCGATTTTCTGAAGGACCACGGCGCACCGTATACCGACCGCGACGGCGTCTACAGTGTCAGCAGCATGCAGCAGCTGGCCGAGTGGCAGCCGATTTTAAGCCGTGGGATCCTCTATAACCTTGCCGCGGCCGGCGTCTCGATCTGGGACTATGACAACACCTACATCGAGCCGACCGTCTTTGTCGGCGCGGGTACGACCATCCTGCCCGGCACCATCCTGCGCGGCACGACGTCGATCGCCGACGGCTGCACCATCGGGCCGAACAGCTACCTGGAAAACGTCAAAGTCGGCGAGGGGACGAAGGTCAACGCCTCGCAGGTCTATGACTCCGAGATCGGCAGCGACACGACCGTCGGGCCGTTCGCCTACGTCCGTCCTGGCTCACGCATTGGCAATCATGTCCGCTGCGGCGATTTTGTCGAGGTCAAAAACTCCACCATCGGCGACGGGACAAAGATCTCTCACCTGACCTACATCGGCGACAGCGACGTAGGCAAAAACATCAACTTCGGCTGCGGCACCGTGACGGTTAACTATGACCGGGCGCGGAAGTTCCGCACCGTCATCGATGACAACGCCTTCATCGGCTGCAACACGAACCTCATCGCCCCCGTGCACGTGGGCGAGGGCGCGTATATTGCAGCCGGCTCCACCATCACCGACGATGTGCAGGCAAACGCCCTCGCCATCGCCCGTGCCCGCCAGCAGAGCAAGCGCGACTGGGCGCTGAAGCACAAGCTGAAGGAAAAGAAGTAACACGTATCCCCGGCGGCGCGCGCCGCCTGCAGATAAAAAATCAACCACCATCAGAACAGAATATACACAAGAGAGAGGGTAATTTCATATGATTTCTCATGGTAAGAACGTCAAGGTCTTCTGCGCAAACGCGAACCGTCCGTTTGCCGAGGGTGTCTGCCGCAAGCTGTGGCTTCCTCTGGGCGACTGCACCGTGACCACGTTTGCCGACGGCGAGGTCTCCGTGACCATCAATGAATCTGTCCGCGGCAGCGACGTTTTCCTTGTTCAGTCCACCTGCAAGCCGGTCAACAACAACCTGATGGAGCTGCTCATCATGATCGACGCCTGCCGCCGTGCTTCCGCCGGCCGCATCACCGCTGTCATCCCGTATTTCGGCTATGCCCGTCAGGACCGCAAGGCCAAGGGCCGCGACCCCATCTCCGCGAAGCTCGTCGCCAACATGATCGAAGCTGCCGGCGCGGACCGCGTGCTGACCATGGACCTGCACGCAGCCCAGATCCAGGGCTTCTTTGATATCCCGGTCGACAACCTGTTCTCCAACCCGATCTTCGTCAAGTACTACATGTCCAGATTCGAGCATCCGGAAGAGATGGTCGTCGTCTCCCCGGACGTCGGCTCCGTCGCCCGCAGCCGCTCGTTCGCCAACAAGATGGGCATGAATCTTGCCATCGTCGACAAGCGCCGCGAAAAGGCCAACCAGTGCGAGGTCATGAACGTCATCGGCGACGTCAGAGGCAAGAAGTGCATTCTCTTTGACGACATGGTCGACACGGCCGGTTCCCTCTGCAATGCAGCCAAGGCCATCGTTGAGATCGGCGGCGCGACCGAGGTCTACGCCTGCGCGACCCACGGCGTTCTGTCCGGCCCGGCCAACGAGCGCATTGCAAACAGCTGCATCAAGGAGCTGACCTTCCTCAATACCATCCCGCCGCTCGAGGGCGCATGCAGCAAGATCAAGTATCTGGACGTTTCCCCGATTTTCGCGGACGCCATTCAGAGAATTTACGAAGAAAACTCGATGTCTGTTCTGTTCTGATTTTTATTTATGCTGTTTCAGAGATCCAATTATGACTGGATGATCGTCGGTCTCGGCAATCCGGGGCAGCAGTATGCATCCACCAGACACAATACCGGATTCATGACCCTTGACCTGCTGGCCCAGCGCCTGCAGGTCAAGGTTTCCAAAGAGCGCTTTCAGGCGCAGACGGCGCAGGCCGTCTATGATGGGCAGAAGCTGCTGCTCGTCAAGCCGCAGACGTATATGAATGCGTCCGGCCTGTCTGTCGAGCCTGCCGCACATTATTACAAGCTCCCGCCGGAGCGGATCATCGTCCTGTTTGACGATATCTCTCTCCCGGTCGGCAAGCTCCGCATCCGGAAAAGCGGCTCGGCCGGCGGCCACAACGGCCTCAAGTCCCTCATCTCGAGCCTCGGGTCCGACCAGTTCCCGCGGGTCAAGATCGGTGTTGGCGCCAAGCCGCACCCGGACTATGATCTGGCCGACTGGGTGCTGTCCACCGTGTCGAAGCGTGAATGGCCGGATTACCAGTCCGCCATGGAGCACGCGGCCGACGCGGCGCTCTGCATCGTAAAAAACGGCTGCGAAAGAGCGGCCGCGGAATATAACGGAAAGCTGTTCTGAAGGCGCTTTCCGGGGAAACATGACGCATAGGAGAAACGTCTCCTATGCGCGTTGCCTGTTTATCTGAAAATTTCTGATTTTTTGTTTTTAGGAGAAAACCATGAACGTTCTGCTTCAGTTCCTGCAAAAAAGCCCGGATTACATGCAGCTGCTGCAAACCGTGGAGGCGCGGCAGGCCGCGGCTGTCTCCGGTCTCAGTCAGGCGCCGCGCAGCCATGTGCTTGCGGCGCTGCATGAGCATTCGGGCCGGCCGCTCGTGGCCGTGTGTCAGGATGATCTGGCGGCCGGACGGCTGGCGGCGGAGCTGGGTGCATTCCTTGGCGAGCAGCCGCCGATCCTGCCGTCGCGCGAGCTGACGCTTGCGGGCGCGATCGGCGTGTCGCGCCAGTGGGAGCAGAAGCGGCTGCGGCTGCTCTACGATCTGGCGCAGGGCCGCGTGCCGGTGCTGGTCGCGAGCCTTGACGCGCTGCTTTTGCGCACGATGCCGCGGGAGGTTTTGTTTACGGCGTCCGTGATGCTCAAGTGCGGGGCGGAATACCGCGTGGAGGAGCTGATCGAGCGGCTGACGCGCGCGGGGTATACGCGGGCGAGCCTCGTCGAGGGCGTGGGGCAGTTCGTGCTGCGCGGCGGCATTCTGGATGTCTATTCGCCCGCGCAGGAAAAGCCGCTGCGCGCGGAGTTTTTCGGCGACGAGCTGGACACCATGGGCTATTTTGACCCCATCACCCAGCGGCGCACGGAAAACGTGGACGAAGCCGTCCTTCTGCCCGTGGCGGAGACGGAAGCACATCTGCACCCGCAGGGAGTGGAAGGCCTGTGCGGCGATCTGTGCGCGCTCATCCAGCGCCAGCAGCGCCGGAAAACGCCCAATCAGGCGCTCATCCAGACCCTGCAGAAGGACTGCGAAGCGCTGGAGAACGAGACGCTCTTCGCGAGCGCCGACCGCTATATGGCGCTCATTTACCCGGACTTTACGACGGCTGCCGACTATCTGTCACAGGACGCCGTGGTCGCGTTCTGCGACCATGGCAATCTGCAGCGCGCGGAAAAGGACCGGTCGGAGGAGTTTGGCCTGCTGCTCGATTCGTTCTTGACCAGCGGCACGCTCTGCGGCGAGCTGTGCGATTTCTACTGCTCGTTTGAAGAGCTGGCCGCCTGCCTGCGCGGCCGGGCCGTCATCTACTGCGACGGATTCCTTGCCGCGAGATACCCCGAGAGCCTGCCGCCCAAAAAGCTCCTGTCCTTCACGGCCCGGCAGCTGCCGGGCTACGGCGGAAGTCTGGAGACGGCGGCGGCCGACCTCAAGAGCTACAGCTCCAACGGCTACGGCTCGATCGTCCTGTGCGGCGGCCAGCGGCGCGGCGAGATCTTAAAGGATCTGCTGGCGCGGAGCGGCCTGAACGCCCTGCTGGCGTTCCCGCTGACGAAGCTGCCGCAGGAAGGGCAGATCCTGATCGCGGGCGGCTCGCTGCCCGCGGGGCTGGAATACCCAACCCTGAAATTTGCCATCTTAACAGAGGGGCAGATCGCCGTCCGGCAGGAACGCAAGAAGATCCGCGCGCCGAAAAAGGCGACGAACCGCAAAAAGCTTGATTCGTTTACCGACCTCACGCCCGGCGATCTCGTCGTACACGAGCATCACGGCATCGGCCGCTACGTCGGCATGGAGCAGCTGAAGGTCGGCGGCGTGACGAAGGACTATGTCAAGATCGCCTATCAGGGCACGGACTGCCTCTATGTCCCGGCCACGCAGCTCGATCTTGTCAGCAAGTATATCGGCGCGGGCGAGGATACGCCCGTGCGGCTCAACAAGCTCGGCGGCGACCAGTGGCAGAAGACAAAGGCGAAGGCCAAGGCCGCGGCCAAGGATCTGGCCGCGGGCCTTATCAAGCTCTATGCCGAGCGTAAGCGGCTGCCGGGCTTTGCCTTCGCAGCGGATTCGCCGTGGCAGCAGGAGTTTGAGGAGAGCTTTGAATACGCGGAGACCGACGACCAGCTGCGCTGCATCGATGAGATTAAGCGCGACATGGAGTCACCCGCGCCCATGGACCGGCTGCTCTGCGGCGACGTCGGCTTCGGCAAGACGGAGGTCGCGCTGCGCGCGGCCATGAAGTGCATCCTGGACGGCAAGCAGGTGGCAATCCTGGTCCCGACGACCGTTCTGGCACAGCAGCACTATCTGACGGCCATGCGCCGCTTCGCGACGTTCCCGGTCACGATCGACGTGCTTTCGCGCTTCCGCACGCCCGCGCAGATCAAGAAGACCATGTTTGACCTGCAGACCGGCAAGACTGATCTCATCGTCGGCACGCACAAGCTTTTGCAGAAGGACATTCACTTCCACGACCTTGGCCTTCTCATCGTCGATGAGGAGCAGCGCTTCGGCGTGACGCACAAGGAGCGGCTGAAGGAACTTTCCCGCGGCGTGGACGTCTTAACCTTATCGGCAACGCCCATCCCGCGCACGCTCAATATGGCGCTGTCCGGCCTTCGCGACATGTCCACCATCGAGCAGCCGCCGCAGGACCGCTATCCCGTGCAGACGTTCGTCCTCGAGCATCAGGACGGCATTCTGGACGAGGCCATGCGGCGCGAGCTTTCCCGCGGCGGGCAGGTTTATTATCTCCACAACCGCGTGGAATCCATCGACCAGTGCGCGGCGAGGATCAAAGAGCGCATCCCCGAGGCGGAGATCGCCGTTGCCCACGGCAAGATGAACGAGGAGCAGCTGGGCGACGTCATGCAGTCGATGTCAAACGGCGAGATCCAGATCCTTGTCTGCACGACGATCATCGAGACGGGCATCGACATTCCGAACGTCAACACCCTCATCATCGAGGACGCCGACAAGCTCGGCCTTGCCCAGCTGCACCAGATCCGCGGCCGCGTGGGCCGCTCCAGCCGCCACGCGTATGCGTACCTCACATTCCGCAAGGGGAAGGTTCTGTCCGAGATCGCGGAAAAGCGGCTCGACACCATCCGCGAATACGCGGAGTTCGGCTCTGGCTTCAAGATCGCCATGCGCGACCTCGAGATCCGCGGCGCGGGCGATCTGCTCGGCGCGGAGCAGTCCGGCCATATGATGACCGTAGGCTATGACATGTATCTGAAGCTTCTGGAGGACGCGGTACTCGAAGAGCGCGGCGAGGAAGCGCAGAAGGAGCCGGAATGCACGGCAGATCTCACCGTGACAGCCAACATCAACAAGGATTACGTCTCCTCCGGCGAGCAGCGCATGGATCTTTACCGCCGCATGGCGGCCATCCGCACACAGGAGGACGCCGACGAGCTGCTCGACGAGATCGTCGACCGCTTCGGCGATCCCCCGAAGGGCGTCATGAACCTCATCGCCATCGCGCTCCTGCGTGCGCGGGCGGCGGCCGCCGGCATCACCGAGATCACGCAGAAGGACGGTGCGATCCTGCTTTCCCTTGCGACGATGGACTTCGCGGCCATCTCCGGCTGCTGCGCGGAGGCGCAGTTCAAGGGGCGCATTTTCTTCTCGGCCGGGAAGGTGCCGATGCTGTCCGTAAAGCTCAAAAAGGGCGAGGATCCGTTGAAGCTTGCGACGCAGCTCGTCGGCGTGTATGCGGCGCTGCGGGCGCAGACGGCAGGAAACTGAAATTATTAATAGAAAATTCAGAATTATCCAGCCTGTTCCTGTCTGGTATGCCGTTGCAAAAAACCGACGTTTTATGTATAATACCTTAAAACAGATTATGTCGCCCTATGGCTTTTGAATAGGAGGGATTCTTATCAGAAAGAAAGGCAGATTCGAGGCCAGCCGCCCTGCGGCGCATCGGACCTCGGCAGAAAAAGCGGCCGGCGCGCCGAAAAAGCGCGGCTCCGGCCCGTCCGGCAAGAAGATCGGCATCATCGCCGGCTGTGTGGTGTTGCTGGCAGTGCTTGGCGTATGTACCTATGGCTTTATCCTGAAGGGAGGAAACGAGATCTTCCCGAATGTGTATGTCGCGGGCGTGGACGTCGGCGGGCTGAAGCGCGACGCGGCCATCAACGCGGTCAAGACCGCGGTCGAGCAGCAGACGGCCAGCGATACGCTGACGGTTGTCCTGCCGGACCGTACGATCGAGTTTACGCCGGAGATCACGAACGTCGCCCTCAATCCGGAGGAAGCGGCGGATGCAGCCATGAGCTATGGCCGCGACGGCGGCCCCATCAAGGCGCTCATCACCTATCAGAAGGCAAAGAAGACCCGGCAGGATATCTCGCTGGAATCCGGCAAGAATCTGGATACAACGTATATCCGCGATCTCATCGACCAGACGGCCCGCGCCTGCGCGTCCGAGAAGATCGACCCGATCGTCACCGTGGACGCCGACGCGAAGACCGTCACCGTCGTGACCGGCTCGCCGGAGATCCGGCTGGATGCCGACAAGCTCTATGACGAGGTCGTCGCCCGGTTTGAAAGCGGCGATTTCTCCGATCTGAAATTCGACTATGACACCGTTCCCTGCGAGCCGGTCGATCTGCAGAAGTATTACGATGAGTTCGCGACTGAGATGAAGGATGCGTACTACGACGAGGAAAAGAAGGAGCTTGTGGCTGAAAAGGTCGGCTTCGGCTTTGACGTGTCGTATTACACGCAGCAGATCGCCATGGCAGACGCCGGCACGACGATCACCATTCAGGCCGAAGAAATGCAGCCGGAGGTCACGCTGGCGGATCTGGAAAAGGAATACTTTGCTGACGTGCTTGGCTCCTGCGACAGTCCGCATACCGCGCAGGCCGGCCGCACCAAGAACCTCGAGCTTGCCTGCAAGGCCATCGACGGCACCATTCTGAACCCCGGCGACGAGTTCTCGTTCAACAAGATCGTCGGCGAGCGCACAGCCGAAAAGGGCTATCAGAAGGCCATCGTCTATCAGACCGGCGGCAAGAGCGAAGCCGAAGAGGGCGGCGGCGTGTGCCAGGTCGCTTCGACCATCTATACCGCCTGCCTGTACGCCGACCTCAAGGTCACGGAGCGTGCGCCGCATATGTTCACTGTCACCTATGTCCAGCTGGGCATGGACGCGACGATCTACTGGGGCAGCCTCGACTATAAATTCGTCAACAGCACCGATCACCCGCTGCGTATCGACGCGTCCGTCTCCGGCGGCTATGTCCACATCAAGCTGATGGGTACCACGCCGGCGGATAAGAGCTACGACCATATCGTCCTGCGCAACGAGGTCATCGCCACCCGCCAGCCGAAGACCGTCATCGACGGCACGGAGACCGAGATCACCGACGCCGGTACCGGCGTGGATGCGAACGGCAACACCGTCAATCTCGTCGTCGACAAGCAGGGAAACAAGTACGTCAAGGGCGAGATGGTCAACTACGCCTACACCGGCAAGACCGTCAAGGCCTATCGCGACTACGTGGACGCGAGCGGCAAGGTCCTGAAGACCGAGCTGCTGCACACGGATACGTACAAGCACCGCGATACGTCGTACAAATGCACGCCGTACGTCGAGCCGGAGATCCCGGAGGAGCCGGATGAACCCGATCCGACCGATCCGACCGAGCCGACAGAACCGACCGAGCCGACAGAACCGACCGAACCCACCGACCCGATCAGCCCGTGGGATTAACCCCCAGAATCCAACACAAAGCGGCAGCCCGAAGATCCGGGCTGCCGCTTGCTGCTATATTGTAGTTTTGTATCGAACCTCAGGCAATCCATTTCTATGGAAGCTGAAATATAGCTGATGGGGATCAGATGGTGACGCCGGCCTTGTCGAGGATGGCGGGGACGTTCTTTTCCGCGCCGATGGCCATGATATGTACGCCGTCGCAGAGGTGCTCGTCTTTGATCTTGGCGATCATTTCCGCGGCCATCTCAATGCCGAGCTGCATCGGCAGGCCCTTGACGCCTTTTTCCTTGCCCTCGGCGGCTGCCGAGGCAAGCTTGTCGATCATGTCCTGCGGCACGGCGATGCCGGGGACGTTCTCGTTCATATATCTGGCCATGCCGGCGGCCTTCAGCGGGATGATACCGGCCATGATGTGCGTCTTGATGCCCGCCGCGTCGACCTTGTCGAGGAAGCGCTTGAAGGTCTCCAGATCAAAAATGCCCTGCGTCTGGATGTACTCCGCGCCGTTTTCGACCTTCTGGCGCAGCTTGTTGATCTGCAGCTCGATGGGGTCGTAGACCGGGGTGACGGATGCTCCCTTGTAGAACTTCGGTGCGCCGCCGGCGATCTCGTTGCCGCCGCAGTCGCAGTTGGTCTGCTCCATTTTCGTGAGCATCTTCAGAATGCCGACAGAGTCGAGGTCATAGACCGGCTTGGACTCCGGACAGTCACCGACGACGGGATGGTCGCCCGTCAGGGCCAGCATCGTGTCGATGCCAAAGGCTGCGGCGGACAGAATATCGCCCATGATGGCCATGCGGTTGCGGTCACGGCCGGTCATCTGCAGGATCGGCTCGACGCCCGCGTTCTTGAGTGCGACGCACAGGCCGAGGCTGGACGCCTTGAGACTGGCGGACTGCATATCGGTCACGTTGACGCCGTGGACCTTGCCGTTCAGAAGCTGTGCAGCCTCCAACTGCTCGGAAAAATCATAACCCTTCGGGGGCGCCATTTCGGCGGTGACGCCAAATTTACCGGCTTCAAAAGCCTCTTTCAACTTACTCATAATTACTTCTTCCCCTTTAAGCTGATCGTTCTCGGATAGCTGAACTTTGCATAGCCCTTGTCCTCACGGGTGTGGCCGAGCTTATCGAGCTGGCCGATCTGGTCGAGGCGCTTGTAGATCTTGATCCATGCGCAGTCGTTTTCCGGGTTTACCTCGCACTTGCCGTTCTTCTGGCCGCCGCAGGGACCGTTGACGAGGCTCTTGGCACACTGGGTGATGGGACAGATGCCGCCGGTCTGGCCGAGGACACAGTCGCCGCAGAAGTGACATGCTTCTTCCCACACGCCGAAGCGGACGGCTTCGCCGAGGTACATGGTATTGTTGGACGGATAGGTGGGGATGCCGGGGGCATTCTTGGCCACACACTGCACGCCGTCGCCGCAGGACATGCAGACGACGCAGTCGGGCTTGGCCGCGACAAGCGGCTTCATCTTGCCCTTGACGCCGAGATTCATGCAGCAGTAATCGGCGATCGTCGTGCCGACGACCTTTTTGCCGGCCTCTTCCAGCGCCTTGGCCAGCGCGGCAACCTCCGGCTCGCCGCCGGTGTGGCAGGCCGTTGCGCAGCTGTTGCAGCCGACAATGGCAACGGTCTTTGCATCGCCGATCATCGACATCAGCTCTTCCAGCGGTTTCTTTTGCGTAATGATCATACTAACGTCTCCTTGCGTATGAAATGCAGGCGCACGCCTGCGTCCGGGCCTGCGCCGGCGCGCGGAAAGCGGCACAGCGGCGCGGTGCGGGAGTTATCATCTGTATCATACTGCATCGGCGTGAAGAAATCAACACAAATCCAACGCAAACAACGAAAAATTTATATGACTGCCGCATAATTGTGAAAAAAACCAGACTGGCGCACAGATCGACGGCGTGATATAATGAAAAAACGAAGGAGGCGGATCCAGCTGTGGAAACAGGTGTTTTTGAAAAGCCGGTGCTGCTGACGCCGGACTATTGCAGCCGGTCGGCGGCCATGTCGCCGCTGGCGGCGTTTACGATCTTTCAGGGGATCGCGTCGGAGCATGCCGAACTGATCGGCGTCGGCGGCGCGGCGATGGCAAAGCGGGGCGAGTTCTGGCTGACGGTGCATTCGCGGGTGGATTTTTACGAGCCTGCGTATCTCATGCAGGAGCTGACGGCGGGCACATGGCCGGAGCGCTGCGCGGGGCGGGATATCCGCTGCTTCCGCGGCTACAGCCTGACGCGCGGGGAAAAGCTGATCGCGCGCGGCCGGACGCAGTGGGCCATTCTGGGGCCGGAAAAGAAAATTCTCCGGTTTGAACAGTCCGGTTTCCCGGAAGATTATCCCTTTGCCGATCATCCCGGCCTGACGGACGAACCGACGCGGTTCCACGACGATTTTACGGAAGCGGACCTGTGCTGGACGCATCCGGTGCGCGCGACGGATATCGATATGGGGCGGCATGTCAATAATGTCGTCTACATCCGGCTGCTGCTCGACTGCTTCCCGGCGAAGACGCTCGCGGACGGCTCGATCCGGTCGATCGAGGCGCATTATGCAAGCCCCTGTCTGGAGGGTGAGACGCTAGGCGTCTACTGCCGCCGCGAGGGCGATCTCTGCCGCATGGCCGTCAAGCACGCGGATGGCAAGCCCGCCGTTCTGGCGCAGGTGATCTTCCGATAAAGAAAAAGGCTCCCCGGACAGCTGTCCGGGGAGCGTTGCTTATGTGGTAAACGTATAGCGGATCATGCGGCCCTTGCCGTCGCCGGTCGTGATGACTGTGTCGCCGGAAGCGTTTTTGCCGGAATCCAGAATGGGGTAATGCCCCTGCGTGAGGACATAGGCCTCGGGGCTTTCGGCCTCGATTTCCTTAAATTCCTTATTCGCGTGCGCCTCGCCCCCGCAGGGGTTGATGGTTTCAATGAGAACTTCGTATTCGTGCATGAAAATCACTCCTTTCTGCGGATAGTTTACCACACCTGTGCGAATGCATGCAAATAGGCAGACTGTACAAACTTTCGCAGGGATGGGCATTTTAAGGAACGAGCGACGGCAAGAAAAAGAATATCCGCAGAGCAAAAGACACATTTGATGGATTTCACACGCGGTACAGAAGAGAAGTTGCACACAAAGTTACACACATGAAAGGGCAAAGCGCAAAAAAGCAGGAGAGAAACTGCGTTCTCTCCTGCTTCAAAAAGGCTTATTCTTCCGGGCTGAACTGGTCTTTGCCAACGCCGCAGAGCGGGCAGACCCAGTCTTCGGGGACTTCTTCCCACGGGGTGCCGGGGGCGACGCCGTTGTCGGGATCGCCGAGCTCGGGGTCATAGACATAGCCGCAGATATCGCAGACATATTTCATGTTCAAATTCTCCTTTATTCTCAGCCGCTGAGCCGCTCGGAGAGGACTGCCATGATCTTATCGTGGCAGCCGCCGCAGCCGGTCGAGCAGCTGGTCAGCTTCTGCACCTCGGCAAACTCCTTTTCCACGTCGGAGAAGTGCGCGCTCCTCTGTAGCGCGTTGTCAATGTCCGCCAAGGTCACATGCTTGCAGTTGCAGATCACGGTGTTTTCCGTGTATTCCATCTTACTTGAAGTAGCGCTCCAGCAGACCCTTGAGCGCGCGGCCGTGTCTGGCTTCGTCCTTGGCCATTTCATGCACAGTGTCGTGGATGGCGTCGAGGTTGTTCTTCTTGGCGCATTTGGCCAGATCGAACTTGCCCTGGGTCGCGCCGAACTCGCAGTCGACACGCCACTTGAGATTGTCCTTCGTGGTGGACTTCATGTTCGGCTCGAGGTCTTCGCCCAGCATCTCGGCAAACTTGGCGGCGTGTTCGGCCTCTTCATAGGCGGCCTTTTCCCAGTACAGACCGACCTCGGGATAGCCCTCGCGGTGGGCGATGCGGGCCATGCACAGGTACATGCCGACCTCGGAGCATTCGCCGCTAAAATTGGCCTTCAGCTGGTCGAAGATGTACTTCTTGTCCTCGTCGGAGATGTCGGGGTTATTCTTGACGGTCTTGGCGTAGATGCCGTACTCATGCTCGGCAGCCAGGGTCAGCTCACCCTTGACTTCCTCAAACATATTGCTCTTGGCATGACAGACGGGGCATTCTGCCGGGGCAGCGTCGCCTTCGTAGATGTAACCGCAAACCTTGCAAACGAACTTCTTCATAGTTAATTTCCTCCGTAATTTGTAGTATTGTAAGTTATTTTTGTGTTGAAATATTGAAAACGCGTTATGCGTGTTTTCCGCGGCAGGCCGCGCACTCGCCGGAGACGACCAGATGATAGCTGTCCGCGTGAGCGCCGGTCAAAGTTTCCAGATCGTCCAGCGAGGCATCCGGCAGGCAGAGCCAGTCGAGATCGCTGACCGCACCGCATTGCTTGCAGACAAAGTGGGCGTGTGGGTCGGTGCGGAAATCGAAATGCTCAAGCCCTTCAAAGACGCCGACGGAATCAATCGTACCCTCGGCCTTGAACATGGCGAGATTGCGATAGACGGTGGCCAGCGACAGATCCGGAATGGTGGGTTTCAGCTGGGTGTAGATCCACTCCGCGGTCGGATGGCTGGTCGTGCAGCGCAGACATTCCAGGATCGCGTCGCGTTTTCGACTGTGCTTTCTGACTGCGGGCATTGGGAACCTCCTGTAAAATCAATATCAATAATAATTATCATTTACAAGCACAGTATAGCGCGCCTGTCCGCGTTTGTCAAGCCCTTTTTTGAAAATGATTCTCAATATTTTTATTCTGCCTCGCCGCGGATCTCCATGATCAGCGCGTCGGCAAGGATCCGGGCGGAGCGCAGCGCCTCGGCCAGCGTGTTGCCGGTCGAGCCGATCTCGATGAGCAGGGAACCGGGCGTCTCATGCTGGTTGAACCGCTCGGTGCGCAGATCGAGACTGCGGCACAATCCGGGCGCGGCACGGTTCAGAAGCGCCTGCAGTTTCAGTGCGTTCGCGAGATTTTCCTGCCAGTCCGGATGGGAGAGCCCGCCTTCGTCTGTGCCGACGACGAGCATCAGCTCGGCACAGGCCTCGCCGCCGACGTCGGCGGTCAGAGCGACGGGATTGCCGTCCGCGTCCTCGGCGGCGTCGCGGTGAATGTCCAGCACCATCTGGATGGTGGGATATTCGGCAAGATAGCCCTCGATGGTCTGCCGCATGCGCTCATACGCACCGTTATAATTGGGATAGTCGTTCGCCGCAGTGTCGTGCAGGACGCAGATACCGGCATCCGTCAGGATCGACGCCAGCTCCTCGCCGACGCGGATGACGGAATAGCGGCTGTCCTGCGTGCGCAGCTCGTCCGATTCCGGGTATTCGAACCCGGCCTCCATGGTATACGCTTCGCTGGAATGCGTATGGACGATCAGGACGGTCGGCCCGTCCTGATCAAAATCGAGCGCCGAAGGCCGCAGCAGAAGCGCCTGCTTGTCCGGCGTATAGCTGCACGCGCCGGCAAGCTCGATGGCGTCGGCTTCTTCGGCGGTGAAGACCGGCGGAGAATAAACGGGCATATCCGGCGCTTCCTCCGGAACCGGTTCCGGTTCTTCCGGGAGGATCTCCGGCTCCGGCTGCGTGACGGTTGGCGTGAGTTCTTCCGGCGCGGCGGCCAGAATTTCCAGAAGGAAAACGTCCGGCTCCTGCACAGCCGCATCCGTCGGCGCGGCATCCACCGCGCCGACGGCCAGGATCAGCCGCACAGCCGCGGCAAAAACGATCAGGCCGATGCAGAACCGACTCTCAAAGCTGTCATTTCTCATGTGATTCGCCCCCATATATCGTATGCGCGGGTGCGGACTGGCAGAACCTGTTTTTTGGACGGAAACGGAAAGAAACTGCGCCAAATGGCGACTTACCCATTGAATTTCAGGAAAAAGTCGTTTATAATATCAAACGATATCAGCATGCGGGAGGGACGGCAAATGGCACAGGTTCTGGCGGTCATCTCCGGCAAGGGCGGCACGGGCAAAACCTCGCTGTGCGCCGGTATCGCATCCTGTCTGGCGATGGAAGGGCAGAAGGTCCTCTGCATCGATCTGGACGTCGGCCTGCGCAATCTGGATATCGCGCTCGGCATGTCCGATACGGCGGTTCTGCCGTTTACGGCTGTGATGCGCGGGGAATACTCCCTGCAGCAGGCTACGGCGCACCCGACGATCCGGGATCTCTGGATGCTGACAGCGCCGGTGACCGAGGATCCGGAGACGATCGACATCGGGGCCTTCGGAGGGCTTCTGGAGGCTGCGCGCGAGCGCTATGACTGGATTCTGCTTGACGCGCCCGCGGGCGTCGGGACGCTGTTCCGGATGGCCGTGCGGTTTGCGGATGAGGCGGTCCTTGTGGCGCTGGCAGATCCTGCTTCGCAGCGGGATGCGGCGCGGGCGGCAGAGCTTCTATTGCAGGAGCGTGAGATCCCGGCCCGGCTGATCGTCAACCGCACCGTTCCGCGCCTGTTTGCGCGGATGCACGCGACGATCGATGACGTGATGGACGGCGTCGGCCTGCCGCTTGTCGGCGTGGTGCCGGACGACGCGTCGGTGACGCTGGCCGCGGCGGAGGGCAAGCCCCTCGTGCAGTACACGTATCACGGCGCGGCGCTGGCGTGCCTCAATATCGCGCGGCGGCTGTGCGGACAGCGCGTGCCGCTGATGAAACTAGAAAGACGCTAACGGTACATAAAGGAGCTGAGACAATGAATATCACCCTTATGGCACACGATAAAAAGAAAGAACTGATGGTGCAGTTCTGCACGGCGTATAAAAGCATTCTGGCTAAGCATTCCCTGTCCGCCACGGCGGCGACGGGCCGGCTGGTCTCAGAGGCGACGGGGCTGCCGGTTGCGCTGTTCCTGTCGAAAAATCAGGGCGGCCACCAGCAGATCGACGCACGCATTGCGTATAACGAAATTGACCTTGTCCTGATGTTCTCCGATCCGAACGACACCGACCCGTGGGAGGATCAGCGCATCATGCGCACGCTCCGCCTGTGCGATACGTACAATGTCCCCTGCGCGACCAATCTGGCCACGGCCGAAATGCTGATCCTCGGACTGCAGCGCGGCGATCTGGATTGGCGCATCATGATGAAAAACAAGAAATCGATCCGATAAACTGCGACGACGCGGAAGCAGTACCGGGAGTTCTGAGCTGCCCAGAGAGAAAGCCGCTTTGCTGAAAGGCTTTTGCAGCCGCTCCGGGAAGGACGTCCGCCGAGCAGGCGTATAAGGTGCATCGCACCGAAATCGCCGGGCCGCGCAGCCCGCTTTTCTGCGCAAGCGAGGGAAATTCCAAGGGAATTTCCGAATTTGGGTGGCACCACGAAGCATGAACTGCTCTCGTCCCAAAACACGGGACGGGAGTATCTTTTTGTACAAGGGGCGCTCTCTGAAAGCCTACCCCCTTGCCTCTCCCTTTGGGAGAGGTGGCCGAGCGAAGCGAGGACGGAGAGGGTACACGCTGAACGTGACTGCCAAGGCCCTCTCAGTCGCCTGCGGCGACAGCTCTCCCAGAGGGAGAGCCAAGGGCCTATGCGAATACGTACTATCCAGCAAGTTTTGATGGCATCTTCTATTGACTGCACTGATTCAAAGGCAACAGCTAACAAATTCGATGCTATCCTAACGGGCGGCGCGTACCAAAGTGCCCGTAAGGTGACTTGGTGCGAATGAAAAAGCTGTCCAATCAGGTTCTTGACTGAACTGCACTGCAGCATGCACCCCGTACCCCACGCACTCTTTTCTCCCCAATCTTTTCTCTTGCGAGAGAAAAGATTGGGCCGTCGGAGACATAACAAGCTTACAAATCAGCAATCGCTATATATAATAAGAAACAAAACAGAGAGGAAAACACCATGGCACAAATCAAACCGCATACGCTCTCCGGGTTTATGGAGCTGCTGCCGCAGCCGCAGCTGCAGATGGAGGCCATTATGGAGGTCCTGCGCAGGACCTACAGTCTCTATGGCTTCACACCGCTCGATACCCCGGCCATCGAAGCCGCCGACGTCCTTCTGGCCAAGGGCGGCGGCGAGACCGAAAAGCAGATCTACCGCTTCCAGAAGGGCGACAGCGATCTTGCCCTGCGCTTCGATCTGACGGTCCCGCTGGCAAAATACGTCGCTCTGCACTACGGCGAGCTGTCGTTCCCGTTCCGCCGCTACCAGATCGGCAAGGTCTACCGTGGCGAGCGTGCCCAGCGCGGCCGCTTCCGCGAGTTCTATCAGGCCGATATCGACATCATCGGCGACGGCAAGCTCTCCATCACGAACGAGGCTGAGATCCCGTCCATCATCTACAAGACGTTCTCCACGCTCGGCCTGCGCCGGTTCCAGATCCGCGTGAATAACCGCAAGATCCTCAACGGCTTCTACGCCATGCTGGGGCTGAGCGAAAAGTCCGGCGATATCATGCGCACTGTCGATAAGCTCGACAAGATCGGCGCGGAGAAGGTCCGTACGCTGCTGGTCGATGAGTGCGGCGTGGACGAGGGCAAGGCGGATGAAATTCTGAAATTTATCGCCATCCGCGGCACGAACGACGAAGTCCTGACGGCGCTCGCGCAGTATCGCGGCAAAAAAGAGACCTTCGACGCCGGTCTGGACGAGCTGTCCGCCGTCGCGAAGCTCCTTGGCGCGTTCGGCGTGCCGGAGGAGAATTTCGCCGTCGACCTGACGATCGCCCGCGGACTTGACTATTACACCGGCACCGTCTATGAGACGACGCTGCTCGACCATCCGGAGATCGGCTCCGTCTGCTCCGGCGGCCGGTATGACAATCTGGCCGAGTATTATACCGACCGGCCGCTGCCCGGCGTGGGCATTTCCATCGGTCTGACGCGCCTGTTCTACGTGCTGAGCGAGCAGGGGATGCTGAACGAAGCCCGCGCCGATGCGCCCGCCGACGTGATGATCGTGCCGATGACGGACGATCTGGAGCCGTCGGTCCGGCTGGCGACCAGCCTGCGCGGACAGGGCATCCGCGTGCAGCTGTATACCGAGCAGAAGAAGTTCAAGGCTAAGATCCAGTATGCAGACAAGCTGCATATCCCGTATGTCATCTTCCTCGGCGAGGATGAGGTGAACGCCGGGACGGTCTCGCTCAAGGATCTGCGCTCCGGCGAACAGATCACGGCTCCGGCGGAGGACGCCGCAGGCCGCATTCTGGCTGATATGGAGATCCGCAATCAAGGAACCATTCTGAAATAACTTTGTGCAACAGAAAGAAGGATAACAAGATGATGCAGTCAAGAACCCATACCTGCGGCCAGCTCCGCATGGAAAATGTCGGCGAGCATGTCACGCTGGTCGGCTGGATGGAAAATGTCCGCGTGGTCGGCAATAACTTCGCCTTTCTCGTCCTGCGTGATTTCTACGGCACGACGCAGATCGTCGTCGAGACCGAGGAGATCATGAGCCAGATCAAGGGCATCAACAAGGAGTCGACCATCTCCGTCACCGGTACCGTGCGCGAGCGCGCCAGCAAGAACCCCAAGCAGCCCACCGGCGACATTGAGGTCGTGCCGGAGAGCATCGAGCTGCTCGGCCGCTGCCAGTATAACGAGCTGCCGTTTGAGATCAACCGCAGCCGCGACGCCGACGAGACCCAGCGCCTCAAATACCGCTATCTCGACCTGCGTAACCCGGCGGTCAAAAAGAATATCATCCTGCGCTGCAATGTTATCGCCGCCCTGCGGCAGGCCATGATGGCGCATGATTTCCTCGAGATCACAACCCCGATCCTCACGGCTTCCAGCCCCGAGGGCGCGCGCGACTATCTCGTCCCCGCCAGAAAGCATCCCGGCAAGTTCTACGCTCTGCCGCAGGCCCCGCAGCAGTTCAAGCAGCTGCTCATGACCTCCGGCTTTGACCGCTATTTCCAGATCGCGCCCTGCTTCCGCGATGAGGACGCCCGCGGCGACCGCAGCCCCGGTGAGTTCTATCAGCTCGATATGGAGATGGCCTTTGCCGCGCAGGACGACGTGTTTGCCGTCATCGAGGACGTGCTGCCGCCGATCTTTGCCAAGTACGGCAAGTACAACATCGCATCGAGCGCCCCGTTCCGCCGCATCGCGTACAAGGATGCGTTGGAGACCTATGGCTCCGACAAGCCGGATCTGCGTATCGACCTGATCTGCAAGAATATCACCGATCTCTTTACTGTATCCGAGTTTGAGCCGTTCAAGGGCCAGACGGTCAAGGCCGTTCCCATTTCCGACTGCAAGCTGACGCGCAAGCAGATCGAAAAGCTCCTGACCGACTGCGAAGTGCAGGCCGGCACGAAGGGCTACTGGTTCAAGATGGATGAAAACGGCGAGCTGGCCGGCGGCGTTGCCAAGTTTGTGCAGGGCTGCAAGGACGAGCTGATCGCACGGCTCGGTCTCAAGCCCAACACGCTGGTAGTGATCGCGGCGGGCGCTTCGGCGACGAAGCTGACCGGCGTGCTCATCAAGACCTTCGGCGCGAACGTCGAGGGGCACATGGACAAGGAACGCTATGCGTTCTGCTGGATCGTCGACTTCCCGATGTACGAGATCGGCGACGAGTCGGGCGAGCTGGAGTTCTGCCACAACCCGTTCTCCATGCCGGGCGGCGGCGCCGCCACGCTGGACAAGGCTATCCGGGGCGAACTTGATCCCCTGACCATCACGGCGCAGCAGTATGACCTCGTCTGCAACGGTATCGAGCTGTCCTCCGGCGCAGTCCGGAACCACGATCCCGAGATCATGATCAAGGCCTTCCAGCTGGTGCGTCTCGGCGAGGACGACGTCAAGAAGAAGTTCCCCGCCATGTATAACGCCTTCTGCTACGGTGCACCTCCCCATGCCGGCATCGCCCCGGGCGTCGACCGCATGGTCATGCTGCTGGCCGGCGAGGACTGCATCCGCGAGATCATTCCGTTCCCGATGAACAAGAATGCACAGGATATCCTCATGGGCGCGCCCTCGGAGGTCACCCAGAAGCAGCTCGACGAGCTGCACATCCGCTGCACGGCGAAGGAAGAGGAATAAAAACGCAAATAAGCGCGCCATACCGGCGCGCTTATTTTTACGGGAGAAGAAAGAGATGCAGAAAAATCTTCGGATGGCGATCGCCGTCTGCGCGGGCTGCACGCTGATGCTGCTCGTGACGAGCGGGATCATCATGAACGTCTATTCGGCGGCGCAGCCGTATATTCTGGCGCAGAACGGCTTCAGCAATACGCAGACGTCGCTCATCACGACGGTGCGGTCGGTGTGTTATCTGCTCAGCATGCTGGTGATCGAGCGGTATTATGACCGGCTGGGCTATCGGGCGGGCTGCGCACTGTCGTGCGTGCTGGCGGCGGCAAGTTTTGTGATGTTTGCCGCGGCGAAGCAGCTGGCGGTCTATTATCTGGCGGGCGCGGTCGCGGGCTTCAGCTGCGGGCTGGGGTCGATGGTGCCAGCGTCCATTCTGATCGGCCGCTGGTTCCGCGCGCGCCGCGGGCTGGCGCTCGGCGTGTGCGCGGCAGGCTCGGGGCTGGCGACGGTCGCCTTTTCTCCGGTCCTGACATGGCTGATCGAGCGGATGGGGCTGGCTGCGGCCTTCCTGTGGGCTGCGGGCTTTTGTGCGCTGTGCGCGCTGGCGGCGTTTGCCTTCATCCGGCCGGATCCGGCGAAGTATGGGCTGGAGCCGTTCGGGCAGGCGCATGTGCAGACAGAGCGGGAAAAGGCGCTGCATGGCATCCATCCGAGCCGTCTGCGCTGGGTGCTGCTGATGCTGGCGGTCATGTTTGTGAGCGGGATCGTCTCCACCGGTTTTGCGCATATTATGATCCTGTACACGACGCAGGGCATGGAAACCATCCGGGCGGCGTCGGCGCTTTCGGTGTGCGGGCTGGCGCTGATGGCCGGCAAGTGCGCCTGCGGCGAGCTGTGCGACGCGCTGGGAAGCTACCGGGCCAATTATCTGATGTTCGGGATCCTGCTCGCGGGCTGCGGGCTTTGCCTGCTCGCGCCGCGGCAGCTGGTGTGGGGTATGTATCTTTCTGCGGTGCTGTTCGGGTTCGGTTCCTCGCTCAATACCGTCGGCGTCACCATCTGGGCCTCCGACCTGTCCACGCCGGAGCGCTACAGCAGGACCATCCGCCTGTTTCAGAGCGCGTATGGCGCGGGCTGTGTGCTGATCTCCTTCCTGCCCGGCGCGATCGCCGATCTGACGGGGAGCTATGCCCCGGCCTACGGCCTGTTTGCGGCGCTGCTGGCTTTTTCGCTGGCCGTCCTGCAAAGCACGTACCGGCTTGCCGGGAAATAAAAAACGAACCCGCCGCGGCAGCTGCCGCGGCGGATTTTGTATGCGGATCGTTCAGGTGAAATTGCGGATGTCGAAAAGCTCCGGCGGCAGAGCGTCGGACAGCTCGACCAGCTCTGGCATAAAGCCGCCGCTGTGGTCGACGTGGACGGACGGAGAACGCAGAAGCGACGGGGCCTCCGGCGTGCCGACGGGAAGACTGAGGCGCACGTCGGTGCCCTCGCCGGGCTGCGACTGCAGAAGGACGGAGCCGCCGTGCGCCTGAATGACGGCCTGCACGAGCGGCAGACTGAAGCCGGCGCCGAAACGCGGATCCTCCGGGGCGGACGGCTCGGCGAAGCGGGTGAATACAGAGGCCAGATGGGCGGTGTCCATGCCCTCGCCGGCATCGCTGATGCGGAGCGTGGCGCGGCGGCCGCTGCGTGCCATGGACAGGTGAATGACGCTGCCGGGGACCGTAAATTTGATGGTGTTGGACAAAAGCGCGAGGATCGCGCGCTGCAGCTGCTGTCGGTCGACCAGCGCATAGACGGGAGCCTGCGGCAGCTGGGCGTCAAGCGTGCGCCCGGTCTGCTGGAACAGCTCGCCGGCGGACAGGCAGAGATCATCCAGAAAATCGGTCAGATCGGTCATCTCGCGGTGCAGGACCGGCCGCGTGCCGAGCGCGGAAAGATGGCCGGAGATCCGCAGCAGCTGATAGCAGGCGCGGCTGAGGACGGACAGATTCTGCTGCAGGAACGGATCCTCCGCATCGGCAAGCATCGGAAGAACGGCGCTGGATACGGACATCAGACTGGTCAGCGGCGCAGAAATGGCCTGTGCCGCATGGTTGAGGACGGCGGAGACGCTCTCATCGTCGTGGGCCGCGGAGACAAACAGCAGCAGAGCCTCTTCGATCGGCTGCGTAACGGCGCAGAAGCGGGCCGGACCGGAGTGGAGCTGCAGGGCAGCCGGGTGCTGCGCCGCCTCTGACGGGAACGGCTCGCCGTCCGGAAGATAGGCAGTGATCGGCTCGCCGGGCTGGAAAAACGGTGCGGCGGCCGGATTGCAGGTGGCAAGCAAACCGTCTTGCAGCAGCAGGACAGGCTGCGTGATGCCGTTATAAAGCGTATGAAATGATTCGGGGGAAAGGATCATAGCGCCCCTCCTTTGCATATAGCATATGCAAAAACGAAAAAACTTGAAATTCTAAAATTTACCTTTTTGTTATTATATCGAATCCTGTTGAAAAAAGCAAGAAATTTCATGGGAACGGCCGCAAGTGCTCCGCCTCATTGCGTCAGAAATGCGGTCAGCTCCGGGCTGACGTTGTTCTGGTGGTAGAAAAACAGGATCAGGTCCACATCGTTTTCTGCCAGAAAACCGGAAAGGCCCGGCGTTTCACGGTACGCGCGCGGGTCAATGACGTGGATCTCGCGGAAGATCGCCGAGAAATAGTCGGTCGTCGCATTCTGGAAGGAATCCTTGAGGAGCAGGACGGATCTGGACTCCGGCGCATTGGGGTTTTCCACGCGGTAATAGCCGAGATTGTAGGTGAAGACGTCGTTGTAGGTGACGGGGTCCTTATCCAGCCCGCTGCCGATGATCGTCTTGCGCGGCACGGCCTGCGTGCTGCCGGGGCTGTCATAGTAGGAAAGCGGCGCGGGATCCGCCGGGACGAAGCGGGGAATTGCCTCCTGCATGGGCAGAAGATCGGAGAACCAGCTGTTGAGATCGCCTTGATACTGCTTTTCCGTGCCAAGCTCCGACCAGACGAACGTGTTCGCCTGCGGGATAGACGCGGCATCGATCAGACCGGAGGCGGCCAGCTGCCGCGCGATCTCCTGCGAAGCGGCAAAGGCGCCGCGGGCGTTCCAGTGGAAGTCCGTTTTGTAAAACAGCTGCTCGCGCTCGGCCAAAGACCCGGCCAGCAGCGGAGCAGACGCGTCAATGGCGGTCAGACGGTCCACACCAGCCAGCATGGCAAAGAGCGCTTCTTTGTTTTCCGCGCCCACCTCATCGGAGAAGTAGGACGGGTCGATATCGTGCAGGACTTCGTTTTTGAGCGGCACGGCGCAGTAGACCAGCGGGAGGCCGGTATCCGCGGCGGTGCTCAGAGCCGCCTGCAGCTCGTCCATCTGCTCCGGGTTGGTATGACCAAGCTTCGTAAACAGCCAGCCATTCAGGCAGTAGGCCTTGCGCGCGAGCTTCTTGCCCTGTGCCAGCTCCAGAACGGTATAATCCCGGATGCGCTGCTCGCGGCCTGGGAACTGGTCGGCGGCGTAGGAATCGAACGCGCGGGCGAAGCCGGAAAAATCCGTAACGATCCGGCGCATGGCCGGGCGCTGGGTGAGCGGACGGTTCTCCGCCTCGCTTTTTGCCCGGTCGGGCTGCAGAAGCCCCCAGACGAGGCAGGCGAGAAAGAAGCCGAAGAAGCAGATGATCACGGGAAGCTGTATGCGCTTCTGTTTTGTTTTCATATGCCTGCCTCCTAAAATTGCGCATAGATGAAGCTCTGGAAGCTGCCGTTCAGCAGCCAGAGCGTGCTGCACGCGAGAAGCGCCAGCAGGATCACCGTTTGGGTTATCGTCTGCACAGATGGACGCAGACGGGCGTTCAGCTTTCCGGCCAGCCGCGAAATGAGCGGCGTCGCGCCGATGCAGCCGAGGAGCAGCGCCGGGAGATAATCATGCAGATACAGCCGCGCCTGCGCGCTGACGGCGGCTGCGCCGCCGAACAGGGCGGAAAGATACTGCCCGGCCGCCGGAAGATCCGGCGCGCGGAACAAGACCCAGCCCAAAAGCGCCAGCAGGAGGCTGACCGGCCGGTACAGCTTCGCCGGAAGCTGCGTTTTCACGCGGCCGCGGAGAATGGGCGCGAGCAGCTTTTCCGCGCAGATGAGAATGCCGAAATACAGGCCCCACAGCACATAGTTCCAGCTTGCGCCGTGCCACAGACCCGTCGCCAGCCAGACGATGAGCAGGTTCCGCAGGGTACAAAGCACGTCTCTCCGGCTGCCGCCGAGCGGGAAATAGAGATATTCCCGGAACCACGCGCCAAGGCTCACGTGCCAGCGCCGCCAGAAATCGGAGACGCTGCTGCACAGATACGGATACCGGAAATTCTCCGGCAGGCGGAAGTCCAGCATCCGCCCGAGGCCGATGGCCATATCGGAATAGCCGCTGAAATCAAAATACAGCTGCAGCGCATAGCCGAACAGCCCCAGCCACGCGCCGAGGACGGTCAGCTCGGAGAGATTTCCCCAGATCCCGGAGACGAGCCCCGCCAGCGTATCGGCCAGCAGCGCCTTTTTGCCGAGGCCGACGGCAAACCGGAAGCAGCCTGCGGCGGTATCCTCCACGGTCAGCTCGCGCCGGGACAAAGACGCGGACAGCGCGTGGTACGGGGCAATCGGTCCCATGACGAGCTTGGGGAACATGGCCAGATAGACGGACAGCTGCAGAAGGTTCTTCTGCGGCGGCGCGGAGCCGCGATAGACGTCGATGAGATAGCTCATGGCGTGGAAGGTATAGAACGAAATGCCGAGCGGGAGCGCCAGCTCCGGCAAAGGCAGGAGCGAGCCAAAGAAGAAGTCCGCATATTTGAAGGCGACCAGCAGCGCAAGATGGAAAACAAGGCCGAGGATCAGAACGAGCTTTTTTCGCCGGGCAGGCGCATCGGGCTGCATGGCGCGGCCAAGCGCATACGTCACGAGAATGGAGAGGGCCAGCAGCGGCACGCTGCGCAGATCGCCCCAGGCATAGAAGAACAGGCTTCCGGCCGTGAGGATCGCGTTTTTCCAGCGCGCGGGAACGAGCCAGTAGACGGCAAAGAACAGGGGCAGAAAATAAAACAGAAAGCTGATGCTGCTGAATGCCATATGGCTCCCTCCTTCCGGATCCGACAGGATCCAGCAATATTCTAACAACTACAGCGGCAGGTGTCAACAAAAGGAGCCGGCGGCAGATACGAGAAAAACGCGCTGCCCGGCAGCGCGTTTTTATGTACAGATTACCTGCACGCCGCAGGTTTTGGCGGCGCGGAGAAACACCGGGGAAATATCCGTGTCGGTGAGGATGACGTCGGCGGCCTGCAGAGGGGCGAAGGAAATGAACGCGCTGTGCTGCGCCTTTGTGCTGTCGGCCAGAACGATGACCTGATCGGCCAGCGCGAGCAGGGCGCGCTTCACGTCGGCGCATTCCATGCTGGGGGTACTGAAGCCGCGTGCGGCGGACATGCCGTCGGCGGTAAGAAAAAGCTTGTCGATATAAAACCGCTGCGACGCCTCACGCAGCGACCGGCCGACGGTGCAGTGGGATCCGCGCCGGACCAGCCCGCCGAGCAGAATGAGATGCGCGCTGCTTGCAAGCACCGGGTGGGCGGCGATCTTCAGATCGTTCGTGATGATGGTCAGATCGGGGATGCCGGCAAGGAGCGAGGACAGGGCATAGGTGGCCGCGCCGGCATCCAGCGCGATGACGTCGCCCGGCTGGATGAAGCTGAGCGCTCTGCGCGCGATGCGGAGCATGGGGTCCGCGCTGCCGTGTGGGCCTTGCTCCGGAAACTCCGGAGCGGCGGGGTGGGCGCAGCGGATGGCGCCGCCGTGCGTCCGCTGCAGAAGTCCGCTGCGTGCAAGCTCTGACAGATCGTTGCGGATGGTGGCTGGGGACATCAGAAAGCGGGCGCAAAGCTCTTCGACGGAAACCTGTCCGTGCGTCTGAAGAATGGAACAGATCTCCCGCTTTCGCAGCTCTGCGTAAAGCGGTCTCGGTTGTTCGGCCATGATTTGCTTCCCTCTTTTCGCTTACCCGTTTCCGGCGGCTGAGGCCGGCGTATGTGAACAGGGGGTGTGCAGGCAGGCGGAGCTACTGGTTATAGTAGATCTGCTGCTGCTGGTTATAGTCAGCGGCGTCTGCGGGGAGCGCGCTCTTGCCGGCTGTTTCCAGATAGGCGCTCGGGCTGATGCCGCGTTCTTTCTTAAAGGATTTGCTGAAGGTATGAATGCTGGAGAAGCCGCAGCGGAGCGCGATCTCCGAGATGTTATATTTGCCGCTGCTGAGCAGCTGCTGGGCTTTTTCCAGCCGGTAGTTCTGGACATAGGTGTGCAGGGACACACCGAGATACTCCTGAAACAGCTTGGAGAGATAATTGGGCGAGACGCCCGCGGCGTCGCCGATGACGGCGTTTTCGAGATTTTCGCTGTAGTGCAGATAGATATACTCCAGCGCGTTTTCCACGATCCGCCACGATTTTGCCTGCTGCTCGGAGGAAACGCCGGAACCCTTTGCCTCATTCGGCAGATTGCGCAGCAGCATGACGGCCATCTGCATGGCCTGACCCTTGAGCATCAGCTCATAGCCCTCGCTCTTCTGGGAAAACTCGCGGTACATGTTGAGAAACAGCCGCTCGAGCGTATAGCGCTCCTTTCTGGGGATGGAGGCGGCGAGGACCTTGCCGTGCAGGAGTTTTTCCTTTTCCGGCAGGACAGGCTTCTGCTCAAAGCGGAAGGCGCTCTGGTGGGGCAGAAGCTTGCGCTCGGCGTCCTCGAAGAGATCGACGTGCAGCACGTACTGCACAAGCTCTTCGTTGCCGATCTTGACGATCAGATGCGACAGATACGGGGGAATGAGCAGACAGGAGCCCTCCGGCAG
Source organism: uncultured Oscillospiraceae bacterium (assembly GCA_934613505.1). GTDB lineage: Bacteria > Bacillota > Clostridia > Oscillospirales > Oscillospiraceae > CAG-170. The sequence continues at coordinate 50,795 of CAKTTB010000012.1, forward strand.
GTGCCAGCGCTTGCCGCTGATGACCCAGTCGGCGCTGCCCTTGGCGTTGTAGATGAAGACGTGGTCGAGATCCTCCCACGAGCCTTCCAGCCGGACCGAGCGCTTGATCTTGACCATGCGGACAAACGGCTGCAGGTTTGCAAAGTCCTGGATGCTCATGTTATCCCCCTCTCTGTGTCAATTTGAACTACGGTGCGATCATTTCAGGATCTGGACCGGGATGTTCAGGATCTTGGCGACATACTTGAGCTCTTCCACGTAATCGCCGTAGACGCCGTGGATGTGGTTGCAGGGATACTTCTCAATGAACTCGTCCGCGGAGACGTCGCACTTGGTGAAGGCGATGGGCCATGCGGGCGTCGCGGTGGCGCCGAGCGCCTGCATCTTCTCCTCGGAGAACTGCACGATCTCGCCGGGGACGATGGTGAGGTAATACTGGTCGCCCTTGCGTGCCAGACGGGCCATGGTGACCTTGCCGGGCGCGGCGAAGTGATGGACGCTGCCGCCGCCGGCGGGATAGTCCTTCGATTCGGGCAGGAGGGAAACGTGGCGCAGGTTCTCGTCGGGATCCATGCTGCCGCCGGCAAAATACGTCGCGTGCGTGCCGGAGTTGCCGAAGAACCAGCAGTCGACCGACTTTTCATAGTGGCGGACGTCGGCGAACAGGACCGGCGTACCGGCGATGACCTTCAGCAGCTGCATGGTGAGCGCACCGTCCATGTCGGACTCGGTTGCGGCGACGATCGGGTCGTGCGGGCCGTCCCAGTCATAGGGATCGTTCAGGAAGGCCTCGGCCAGATCCATGGTGATGTACCAGTCGGTCAGATCGCCGTGGGCCTTGATGCCGATGAAGTCCAGTCCGCGTTCGGCGATGATCTGGCGCAGGGCGTAGTAGGAGCGGATCTGCGTCTCGAGCTTGGCCGGGGTGAAGTTGGTGTCGTTGTAGGCGATGGTGCCGACATGCGCCTCGAGCCATTCGCGCGCGCGCGTGACCTTCTCCTGATCGACCTTGTTGCCGTACTGCATGATCTCGTACTGCTCGACGTTTTCCACGTCGATGCCGAACATGCGCTGCCACTGGGCGAGATTCGCGACGGTCGTGTACATGCCCATCGGGCGGCCGCCGAAGTTGCCGTAGGTCAGACCGCGCAGACGGCCGACCGCGCAGCTGGCGCGGATGAACTGCATGACCTTGGCGAGGACGGCATCGTCAAGAATGGAGCCGAAAATACGCGTGTGCGTCTTTTCCAGCTGATCGAGCGAGCCGGAGGCCGCCATCATGCCGACCATGCCGCACTCGGACGGATGGATGTTGCAGAACAGCAGATACGGGCCGGGCGCGAAATTGGTGGCGACGGCGGTATACTGCGGATAGCACCAGATCGCGTAGTTGAAGATCGTCATCTCAACGCCGGCGTCCTTGAGCTTAATGGCCTCTTCCTTGGCTGCGGTGTTGGAGTTGACGGGCGCGCTGCCCTCGACGACCTCGACGAGGCCGGTCGCTTCCAGCCGCTCGCGGATCTGCTTCTGATAGCCCATGTTCATGTCGTACTGCAGGTTGTGCAGATACGGGCGGCCGTCAGACATGGTTAAAAGACCAACTTTGAATTTCTTCATGATCATTCCCTCTTAATTGATTTCAGTTCGGTTGATTGGATGAATTGGCTGCGGCGTCCGGGACAAGGACGTCGGCGCTGGACGCCCACTGGGGGTACTGCGCGCAGAATGCCGCGTGCAGCGCTTCGGCGAGCGGGGAAAACAGTGCCTGCAGATCCGCCGCCTGCGGCAGCGTGCAGGTCATGACCCGGAAGTCGCGCAAAAGCTTTTCGGCCAGCGCCTGCTCCTGCAGGGGCCGCAGATGCAGAATGCCGGAGTTGTAGGCGCGGTCCTCCTGCCCGAGATGGGCGAAGTAGGCGGCGCAGTTCTGCCATTCCGCCAGAAACAGCGCCTGCGCCTCCGCCGGAGCGTCCGCAAAGCGGTCCAGCCCCAGCGCAAAGGCGGTCTTCTGCAGCTCCTTCTGCAGCCGGCGCAGGCCGATGCCGGACTGCTGCTGGCTGTCAAGATACAGAAGATCCATCAGCGCGTTCAAAAACGCGTCCGGCAGCGTGCGCAGCAGGCGCTTCTGCCCGTACCGCAGCTGCCAGAGCGCCTGCAGCTGGGCATCGCAGGCGTCTGTCAGCTCGCCGGAGGCGAGCAGCTGCTGCAGGCATTGTTGGCGCTCGTCGCGCGGGAGCAGCGTATAAAACTGGTGCAGCAGCTGTTGCATACAAGACCTCCGGTTCCGGTAAGATGATCACTTCGAGGTGCCGATCGAACGCTTGAGCGAGTCGGTGACCATCGCAAGATAGATGACGATGCCGCGGACGATCGGATAGAGATAGACGTTCGCGCCGAGAAGACCAAGGCCGTTCTCAATGCTGTAGTAGAAAATGACGCCGATGAGCGTGCCGGGGATGATGGAGCCGACGCCGCCGGCCAGGGACGTACCGCCGAGCACGCAGGCCGTGATGGCCAGGAACTCGCTGCCGTCACCGAGGCTGCCCGGGGTGAGCAGGCCGATGTTCGTGCACTGCAGCGTTCCGGCAAAGCCGGCAAGCAGGCCGCACAGTACAAAAGACAGAAGCTTGACACTGTCAACATTGATGCCGACCATCTTTGCCGCCACGCGGTTGCAGCCGCAGGCCTGCACCTTGCGGCCGAAGGCCGTATAGCGGTACAGAAGCGTCATGCAGATGGCGATGAACAGGCTGATATAGATGAGCGGGGAAAGAGACAGAATCTTGAACTTTGCAAAGGTATGGACGGCCTCCGGCGTCAGGATCTGATCGCCGTTGACCATCAGGTAACACACGCCGCGCAGGAAGAACTGCATGCCGAGCGTGGTCATGAAGGCGTTGATCTTCAGCTTGACAACCATCAGGCCGGTCAGAAGACCGATGAATGCGCCGAGCAGAGCCGCAATCAGGAAAGCCACGGGCAGACTGACGTTGTGCTCCGTCTGCAGAAGAATCCACAGCGCGGCAGAAACTGCACCGATCGAACCGATGGAGAGGTCGATCTCGCCGAGAATGAGGATATACGTCATGCCGGACGCATAGATCAGAAGCGGCGCAGCGTTGACCAGCAGGGACTTCAGATTCTTGATCGTGAAGAAGTGCGGGCTTTTGGATGCATAGAAGACCCAGAGCACAAGGATCAGAAGATACAGCGCATATCGGATCAGAAAATTTTTCAGATTGAATTTACGTGTTTTCGTTTTCATCTTGCAATTCCTCTCATTGTCTGTGTGCTGCATCAAACGCAGAGATTCATCAGGGTCTCTTTATCGATCTCCTGCTTCGTCAGTTCGCCGTTGATGCGGCCGCGGTTGAGCACGATCACGCGGTCACAGACAGCCGAAATTTCTTCGATCTCAGAAGAGACGACCAGACAGGCGCTGCCCTGCGCGGCCAGCTCACGGATCATCTTCTGGATCTCCGCCTTTGCGCCGACGTCAACGCCGCGGGTCGGCTCGTCAATCAGGAAGACCTTCGGCTTTTTCATGAGCCATTTGGCCATGATGACCTTCTGCTGGTTGCCGCCGGAAAGCGCGGACATCTGTGTTTCCACAGAGGGTGCCTTGACGTTCAGCCGTTTGGCAAAGACTTCACTCTGCTCCTTCTGCTTGGCATAGTCCAGGAACAGACCGTTCTTCTTGAGATAGGCTTTCAGATTCGGTGCGCTCATGTTTTCCCAGATCGACCACGGGAGCAGGCAGCCGTCGTCGTGGCGTGCTTCGGTGACGAAGCCGCAGTATTCATGGATGCGGCTGAATGGTATGGGATGCAGACCGCTGCCGGTGTCGAGCGAAACGGTACCTTCGTCGGCCTTGTCCAGACCGTAGATGGCGCGGAGCGTCTCGGTACGGCCGGAACCCATCAGACCCCAGATGCACAGGACCTCGCCCTCATGCAGATCGAAGCTGATCTTGTTGGTCTTGTTGCTGGCGGAGAGATTCTCCACGCGCATGATTACCTTATCAAAGGTTCTGGTTTCGGACGATTCGACCTTCGTGATCTGACCGCCGATCATATTCTGGAGGATCTGCTCACGGGTGACCTCACTGGTTTTTCCGCTGATGACGACCTGGCCGTCACGCAGGACGATGGTGCGGTCGGTCAGCTCCTCGACCTCGTCGAGGAAGTGGGAAATGAAGAAGATGCAGGCGCCCTGCTTCTTGAGGTCGCGGATGATCTCGAACAGCTTGGCCTTTTCCTTGTCGGTGAAGGAGGCGGTCGGCTCGTCGAAGAGCAGGATCTTGTTGCCGGCGGAAAGCGCGCGGGCGATCTCCACCATCTGCCGTTCGCCGATGGGAAGGTTGATGACCTTCTCACGCGGGTCGATGTCGCAGTTCATCTGTGCGAGATATTTCTTTGCGATGGAATTGAGGGTTTTATAATTTACAAGACCGTGCAGGCGGGAAACGGAGATATTTTCTGCGACGGTCATATAGTCGAACATGACAGGCTCCTGATGGATAAAGCCGATGCCGTATTTTTCCGCGTCCTGCGGGGTCGTGATGCGGACAGGCTTGCCGTCGATCAGGATCTGACCTTCCGTTGGCTCGTGAATACCGCCGAGGATATTCATAAGCGTAGATTTACCGGCGCCGTTGACGCCGATGAGTCCAATGATCTCTCCGCCTCTGGCTTCGATGTTGATGTCATTCAGAGCCTTGACGCCGGGGAAGATCTTGGAAACATGCTGGATCTGTAATGTCGTTTGTTCCGCCATTGTCTCAGCGCTCCTTTATATTTACTTTGTTCCGAAGAACGTCCAGATAGCAGACCAGCACAATGATGAGGCCCTTGATGACGTAGGTGACGAAGAAGTCAACGTTCATCAGGTTCATAGCATTGGTGATGATCGCCATGACGATACTGCCGATCAGGGTGCCGAGGATCGTGCCCTTGCCGCCCCAGACGCTTGCGCCGCCGAGCACGCAGGAACAGACGATGTTGTTGAACGCGCTGGTGGGACCCATGGTGGGGCCTGCGGAGTTCAGTCTGGCTGCGGTCAGCACGCCGTTGATACCGGCCATGCAGCCGCCGATGAAGTAGATGAAGAACAGAATCTTTGTGGTGTTGACGCCGTTGACCCGTGCGGCCTGTTCGTTGATGCCGGTCTGGAACAGCTGACGGCCGAAGACGGTGCGCGTCAGCAGCAGGTGCATCAGATAGGCGACAACGAGGAAGACGATGACGGAGATCGGAACGACGTTGCCGATCGAGCCGGCGAAGATCCGCGAGAAGCTCTCAGGCAGACCGGCAATGCTCGTGCCCTGCGTGCAGTAGTTGGAGATACCGACGTTCAGCGTCTGGATTGCCAGCGTGACGATCATCGGGACCATCTTGAGCTTCGATACGGAGAAGCCGTTGATGCAGCCGAACACAATTGCAATTGCGAGGATGGACAGAACGCCGAGCAGAACGTTCTGCGTCTTGCGCATGATCATGCAGCCGAGAATGGCGCTGCACGCCATGTTGGTCGACAGCGACAGGTCAATGCCTGCGGTGACGATGATAAACGTCAGGCCGATTGCGGGAAGACCGATGATACTGGCCTGAATCAGAAGATTGAAAATATTGCCGACGGACAGAAAGTTTGGAATCAGGATAGACAGCACGATCATTGCAACAATGATCAGAAGGATCAGGACTGTGTTGCCGCTTTTGAGCCCGTGGACCAGTTCCTGCCTGAGCCGTTCTTTCTTTGACGGCTGTTTGTTGCTTACGTTCATTTTGGTGAAACTCCCCCTCGTTTTTCCGGATATGCCTTCAAAAAACGAACGCCTTCAATGGAGGGAGCCGAAGCTCCCTCCATTGACGCAGGTTTTCCTGTAGGAATACGCCTTGTTTGTCGTTTGATTATGCAGCTTCGTCCATGTAGTGCGCGCCCCAGAGATCCAGGTTGTTGATGTCGGCAGCAGCGACGATCATCGGATCGGTGTAGAGCTTGGATTCGCCGGAGTAGGTGCCGTCGATCAGATCATAAACAGCGTTTGCGAAGTTTTCGCACATGCCGTCAACGTTGTACATGCCGGAGTAATCCATGTAGCCTTCCTGCATGAACTTGACGCCGGTCGGGAAGCCGTCCTGCGAACAGATCCAGACGTGGCCTTCTTCGGAGTTGGTGAACCAGGCGTCGTTGGCCTCAAGAACGGTCTGAACAGCGGTGACGATGAAGTCGGAAGCGATGAGAACGACGTTGCAGTCGGGGTGTGCCTGGAAGGCAGCGGTGAAGCCGGTCAGAGCCTTTTCAGCGTCCCAGTCGGACGGAACGGTCTGTGCGATGGTCAGGCCGAACTCAGCGGCTGCATCTTCAAAGCCCTTCTGGCGGTTGAGTGCGTTGTTGTCGTTGGTAGCGCCCATGATGGAGATGATGTCGGTGGCCTCAACGCCCTTGTCCTTCAGATCCTGGAAGAAGGCCTTGCCGGCGAGGTAAGCCTGGTTGTAGGTGTCCAGACCAACGAAGAGGTCAGCTGCGGGGGAAGCACCCTCGGCCATGTCACGGTCCCAGAGGATGAAGGGGATACCGGCATCTTCCACTTCCTTGGCGGAGCTGGCGATCGCCTGGTTGTCGAATGCGTAGGCAATGATCGCGTCGCAGCCCTGCGTAACGAGGTCGGAGATGTCGGAAGCCTGCTTGGCAGCGTCGTCCTCAGCGACAACGTCGACCCAGGTCACGCTGTCATAGCCGTGATCCTTGCAGGTGTTGTCGAGCGCGGTCTTCAGACCTTCGCGCCAGCTGTAGAACAGTGCGTCGTTGCAGTGAGCCCAGGAGATACCGACCTTGAGGACCTTACCGTCGGTCGTTTCAGCCTCAGCGGGTTCTGCGGTGTCGGTGGTGTCAGCGGTGTCTGCGGGAGCTGCATCAGCAGCGGTGTCGGTGCTGGCAGCGGGCTGATCCGTCGTCTTGGCGGCACAGCCGGCAAGCAGCGACAGGGTCAGGACTGCGACGAGGATCAGAGATAACCACTTTTTCATTTTGTTTTCCTCCTGTAAGTCAGTTTTCTGTGTCCCGCACGGGGTGGCTGCCCATGCGGAAGCGGGTGATCGGCAATGTGTGTTTTTGCCGCCCTGTAGTTCCATTATAAACTGCCGGCTTTGTTAATTCTTTGCCTGCGTTTACGATAATTTGTCAAAAACAACTATTTTCACTTATTGACGTTCATTTGCATTTTATCACATCGCCGAACGGCGGGACAGACGGAAATGGCTGTTTTTTTATGTTCCTACAGTTTTTGTGCATAGTGCATCAAAATTTGTGTAAAATTTGACGATTCTGACATTCGCGATTGCTGCTGTTTTCTGCTCCGGTCGTCTGCCAGTTGGCGAAAATCAGGAATTGCGGTTTGTCAAAAACAACGCAGACTTGTCAAAAACAGCGATTTCTGAACTGCCGGAAAGCAGAGTGGAAAAGGACAAATGCACGCGGTGCGGAACAGACAGCAAAAAAGCGGCCCCAATCGGAATCTTCCGATTGGGGCCGCTTTGATTCAGTTCAGAAACAGCGGGATCATTCCTGCTCAGCCTTGATCGCGGCCTGGGCGGCGGCGAGGCGGGCGATGGGAACACGGAACGGGCTGCAGGAGACGTAGGTCAGACCGATCTTGTGGCAGAACTCGACGGTCGACGGATCGCCGCCCTGCTCGCCGCAGATGCCGAGATGGATGTCCGGGCGGGTCTGACGGCCCAGCTCCGCTGCCATCTTGACGAGACGGCCGACGCCTGCCTGGTCGAGCTTGGAGAACGGATCGGACTCGTAGATCTTGCGGTCGTAGTAGGAGGCAAGGAACTTGCCGGCGTCGTCACGAGAGAAGCCGAAGGTCATCTGCGTCAGGTCGTTGGTGCCGAAGGAGAAGAACTCAGCCTCTCTTGCGATGGCGTCAGCGGTCAGCGCGGCGCGCGGGATCTCGATCATGGTGCCGACCTTGTAGGTCATGTCGCTGCCGGCTTCCTTGATGATCTTCTTCGCGGTCTTGTCGATGACGGACTTGACGAAGGCCAGCTCCTTCTCTTCGCCGACCAGCGGGACCATGATCTCGGGGACGATCTTCCATGCCGGGCGGCGGCTGCGGACAGCCAGCGCGGCCTTGATGATGGCGGCAGTCTGCATCTTGGCGATCTCCGGGAAGGTAACGTCCAGACGGCAGCCGCGGTGGCCCATCATGGGGTTGAACTCATGCAGGCCGGCGATGACGTGGTTCAGGTGCTCGACGGTCAGGCCCATTTCCTTGGCCAGCTCTTCGATGTCCTTCGGGTCGGTCGGAACGAACTCGTGGAGGGGCGGATCGAGCAGACGGATGGTGACCGGGCGGCCCTTCATGGCCTCGTAGATGGCCTCAAAGTCAGCCTGCTGGATCGGCTCGAGCTTGGCCAGCGCCTTTTCGCGCTGCTCAGAGGTCTCGGAGACGATCATCTCGCGCATGGCCTTGATGCGGTCGGCCTCAAAGAACATATGCTCGGTACGGCACAGGCCGATGCCCTCGGCGCCGAAGGCGGCAGCCTGCTGGGCGTCGTGCGGGGTGTCGGCGTTGGTGCGGACCTGCAGCTTGCGGAACTTGTCGGCCCAGCCCATCAGACGGTCGAAATCGCCGGAGATGGTGGCGGCAGCGGTCTTGATCTTTTCGCCGTAGATGTTGCCGGTGGAGCCGTCGATGGAGATCCAGTCGCCTTCCTTGTAGGTCTTGCCGGCCAGCTCGAAGGTCTTGGCTTCTTCATTCATCTTGATGGCGCCGCAGCCGGAGACGCAGCAGGTACCCATGCCGCGGGCGACGACAGCTGCGTGGGAGGTCATGCCGCCGCGGACGGTCAGGACGCCCTGCGCGTAGTGCATGCCCTCGATATCCTCGGGAGAGGTCTCGAGACGGACGAGGACGACCTTCTGGCCGTTCTTGGCCCAGTCGGTCGCGGTCTCTGCGGAGAAGACGATCTTGCCGCAGGCTGCGCCCGGGGAAGCGGCGAGGCCGGTGCCGACGACCTTGGCCTTCTTGAGTGCAGCGGCGTCGAACGTCGGGTGCAGCAGGGAATCAAGGCTCTTCGGGTCGATCATGGCGACGGCTTCTTTTTCGGTGATCATGCCTTCGTCGACGAGGTCGCAGGCGATCTTCATGGCAGCGGCAGCGGTACGCTTGCCGTTACGGGTCTGCAGCATGTAGAGTTTCTTGTCTTCGATGGTGAACTCCATATCCTGCATGTCGCGGTAGTGATACTCGAGCTTGGCGCAGATGTCGGTGAACTGCTTGTACGCCTCGGGCATGACCTCGGCCAGCTGGTCGATGGTCTGCGGGGTGCGGACGCCGGCGACGACGTCTTCGCCCTGTGCGTTCATAAGGAACTCGCCGAACAGCTTCTTTTCGCCGGTTGCCGGGTTACGCGTGAACGCAACGCCCGTGCCGGAGGTATCGCCGGTGTTGCCGAAGACCATGGACTGCACGTTGACAGCGGTACCCCAGTCGGAGGGGATGTCGTTCATGCGGCGGTAGTAGATCGCGCGGGGGTTGTCCCAGGAGCGGAAGACGGCCTTGATGGCGCCCATCAGCTGCATCTTCGGGTCCTGCGGGAAGTCTTCGCCGAGCTTTTCCTTGTATTCGGCCTTAAACTTCTCAGCCAGCTCCTTGAGATCGTCGGCGTCCAGCTCGGTATCGAGCTTGACGTTCTTCTTCTCCTTCATCTCGTCGATGAGCTGCTCGAAGTACTTCTTGCCGACTTCCATGACGACGTCGGAGTACATCTGGATAAAGCGGCGGTAGGAGTCGTAAGCAAAGCGGGGATTGTTGGTCTTCTTGGCGAAGGCGACGACGACCTCGTCGTTCAGACCCAGGTTCAGGATGGTGTCCATCATACCGGGCATGGAAGCGCGCGCGCCGGAACGGACGGAGACGAGCAGCGGGTTGTAGAGATCGCCGAACTTCTTGCCGGTCATCTCTTCGAGCTTCTCGACGTACTCCATGATCTCAGCTTCGATCTCAGCGTTGATCTGGTGGTCGTCCTTGTAGTACTGCGTGCAGGCCTCGGTGGTGATGGTGAAGCCCTGCGGAACGGGCATGCCGAGGTTGGTCATTTCAGCAAGGTTCGCACCCTTGCCGCCGAGCAGCTCGCGCATTTTGCCGTTGCCCTCGGAGAACAGATAGACGTACTTGTGAGACATTTGGTAAACCCCTTTCCAGTGTGGAACAAGACATCTTTCGTCTTGTTGCCGTGTCCTTTTTCATTCTTCAGATCATTCAGACAAATACATACTATAGCATATTTGCCCTGGTTTGCAAACTAAAAAGTTTTGCATTTTACTAAAAAAGTGTTAGATTTTTGGGCGCTGCAGCGGGGGTTTCCCGTCAAAAGTGACATATCGGCTTGTGATGGGCCAATATCACAAATGATATCGTTTCAAAAGTGGAAAAACTGGGGAAATTGCCGGACGGGAGGACGCGCGCCGCGCGAAAAAAATTTTTTGCGCGCAAAAAATCCGCAGCTGGGATCCGGCTGCGGAGAGGCTATTTCTGCGGCTGTGACTGCGGTCTGATCTTGGGGATGCGGATGGTGAGGATGATCTCGCGGTCGGTCTCGCGCCGCTCGCGGTCGGCGGGGACGCCGGCCGCGCGGCACAGATCGAGCTGGTGGTCGATGGAGTTGAGCAGCACGCGCACGTCGCGCAGGACGAACCCGCCCAGCTCCCGCCGCACCGGCGGTTTTGGGGCAAGCAGGGCGTCGATGTACTGCTCCGTCTTTGCGACTGTCCATTCGTTCTGCACGATGAGACTGATGACGCGCAGACGCTCGGCTTCGTCCGGCAGCTTCAGAAGCGCGCGGGCGTGGCGCTCGGTCAGCTGGTGCTCGCGCAGCGCCTGCAGGACGGACGGCGGATGGCGCAGGATGCGCAGCTTGTTGGCGACGGCGGACTGGCTCTTGCCGATGCGGCGGGCGGCCTGCTCCTGGCTGAGGTGATACTGCTGCATGAGCTTCTGCAGGCCCTCGGCTTCCTCAATGTAGTCCAGATCGCGGCGCTGGAGGTTCTCCACCAGCGCGAGCATGCCCGAGGCCTCCTCGTCCACGTTGGCGAGCAGGCACGGGACCTCGTTCAGGCCGGCAAGTCTTGCCGCGCGCAGCCGGCGCTCTCCCGCCACCAGCTCATACGCGCCGGCAAGCCGCCGCACCGTCAGCGGCTGAAGAACGCCGTACTGCCGGATGCTCTCCGCCAGCTCCTGCAGCCCGCCGGCGTCAAAATGCCTGCGCGGCTGCAGGGGGTTCGGCCGGATGCGCGCAGTCGGCAGATACAGGACCCGGCCAGATTCCAGTACCGACGGGCTTTTCGTCTTTGGCATAGCGTCTCTCCTCTGCAAGGACTTCTGACAGAACTATAGTAGGACAAGCCGGGCGCAAAAACACGCGAAAACAGACCGCGCGCCACAATAAATTGTGGCGGGAAATTGCGGGGAAACACAAGATGTGGATAAGTGTGTGGAAAGTGTGCAAAAGTGGACGAAAAAGGGACAAAAAGAAAACGAGCCTGAGGGGATTTCGATTCCCCCTCAGACTCCCTTGAACCGACCAGGAAAACCCCTTCGGTTTTCTTGGGCCTTTCCCGCGAAGACTGGCAGACGTGCGCCAAAAAATGCCTTTTCCCGTATTCATTGCCTCTCCCTTTGGGAGAGGCGGCTGAGCGAAGCGAAGACGGAGAGGGGAAACCGTAACTGCCAAGGCCCTCTCAGTCGCCTGCGGCGACAGCTCTCCCAAAGGGCGAGCCAAGGGCATTCCGCCAAGGGGCGCCATTTAGAGCCGGCGGAGACGTCAACCCTTCAAGGTCTTCTTTGCCTGCAGCAATGCTGCACAGAGGGCATCCACGTCGGCTTCTGTATTGTCGCGCGAGAAGGAGACGCGGATGGAGCCGTCGATGACGGCGGGGGACAGGTGCATGGCGTCAAGCACGTGGCTGCGGTGTCCCTTGGAGCAGGCGGAGCCTGCCGAGACGTAGATCCCGCTGGACTGCAGGCAGTTGATGATCCCCTGCGAGCGAAGACCGGGCAGGGAGAGATTGACGATGTGCGGCGCCTGCTGGCTGCCGATGAGAACAAGACCGTCGATGGCGGCGAGCTTTTCCCGGGCCAGATCCCGCAGGTGCGCCATGTGGGCGATCTCTGCCTTTGCATCGGTGTCGGCGCAGGCCGCGCCGAAGCCGCAGATGCCGGGCAGATTCTCCGTGCCGGAGCGGAAATTGCTCTCCTGACCGCCGCCGTGGATGAACGCGGGCAGCGGAAGACCCGGGCGGATATAGAGGGCGCCCGTCCCTTTTGCGGCGTGGACCTTGTGCGCGGAGACGGAGATCATATCCGCGCCGAGCGTTTTGGCCCTGAATGGGACCTTCAGAAAGCCCTGCACGGCGTCGGTATGGAACAGCGCGAGCGGCGACAGGCGGCGCGTGGCTCTGACCATGTCGGCGATCGGCAGGACGGCGCCGGTCTCGTTGTTGACCATCATGACGGAGACGAGGATCGTATCCGGACGCAGCGCCTGTTTGAGAGCATCGACCGTGATATTGCTCTCATGGTCGGGCTGCAGGTACGTGACCTCGAAGCCTTTTGCCTCAAGCTTCTGCATGGGATGCAGCACTGCGTGATGCTCGACGGCGGTCGTGACGATGTGGCGGCCGCGCTTGCCGAGGCGGTCGATGGCCGAGAAGATGGCCCAGTTGTCGGCCTCAGTGCCGCCGGAGGTGAAGAACACGCGGTCCGGCTCTGCGCCGAGCGCGTCCGCGACCTGCTGCCGCGCCTGGCGCAGGCGGCGGTTTGCCGCGATGCCAAGCTCGTGTACGGACGAGGGATTGCCCCAGCAGTCCGTCAGCATGCCGGTCATTGCCTGTACGCAGGCGGCACACGGCTGCGTGGTGGCGGAATTATCAAGATAAATCATAAAATCAGCCCTTTGTAGCTTATTTTCCAACGCAGAACCGCTCAAAAATGCGGTTCGTGATATCCTCGCGCATGGTGCGGCCCGTGACCTCGCCGAGGGCGGACATGGCGCTCTCCAGATCGACCAGCACGGCGTCCGGCGTGAACCCGGCGCGCAGCGAGCGGATGGCCGCGTCCACGGAGCGCTTCGCGCGCAGAATGGCGTCGGCCTGCCGCGCGTTTGTAAGGAGCGAGCCGTCACACGGGACATCGTCCGGGAAGAGCATGTCGAATGCCTGCTCGAGAAGATCAAAGCCGGTGCCGTCTTTGCATGAAACGGGGACGATGTAGGCGAACGGCAGGTCGGACGGCTCGATCACGCAGGGGAGATCCTGCTTGTTGAGAATGGCGATCGCGTCCGGCGCGCTGAGCGCCGCATCCATGGCACGGCTGTCCTCTTCGGTGAGGGGCCGCGATCCGTCGACGACGAACAGCGCCACGTCGCAGTCCTTTGCCGCCTCGACCGACCGGTCGACGCCGATGCGCTCGATGACGTCGTCGGTGTCGCGGATGCCGGCGGTATCGACCAGCCGGACCAGATGGCGGCCCAGCGTGGCGGTCTGCTCGACGGTGTCGCGCGTCGTACCGGGAATGTCGGTGACGATGACGCGGTCAAAGCCGGAGAGCCGGTTGAGAAGACTGGATTTTCCTGCGTTCGGGCTGCCGAGGATGGCGGCCTTGATGCCGGACTGCACCATCCGCCCGCGGTGGCAGGAGGAGAGCAGCGCCATGAGCGTGCGGCTGCTGTCCATGAGCGCGTCTTCAAACCGGGAAAGCTCAAACGGGTCGATATCCTCGTCCGGATAGTCCAGAACAGCGTGGAAATGCGCGCAGATATCGACCCAGCTGTCATAGATGGGGTCAATTTTCCGGCGGATTGCACCGGCGATCTGGCCGGCGGCGTTCGCCGCGGCGGCGGCGGTCTCGGCGTCGATGAGGTCGATGACAGCTTCCGCCTGCGTCAGATCCATCCGGCCGTTCAGAAACGCGCGGCGCGTGAACTCACCCGGCCTTGCCTGCCGGAAGCCCGCGGCAAACAGCGCCTCCAGCCCCGCGGCCAGCGCCGCCGGAGAGCCATGGCACTGGATCTCCGCGGTATCCTCGCCGGTGTAGGAGTGCGGCGCGCGGGAAATGAACGCCATGCAGTGATCCAGCTCCCGTCCCTGCACATCATAGAGCGTGCCGAGCGCGAGCTTGCGGTCGGGCAGGGCTGCGAGCGTCTGGCCAGAGCGCGGCCGGAAGACGGTCCCGGCCGCTTCGATGCACCCGTCGCCGGACAGGCGCAGAATGCCGATGCCTGTCCGGGCATGGCCGGTGGCAACAGCGGCAATTTTATCAGCCATGGCTTCCTCCTTACCGGTAGACGACCGGGATGCCCTTGCGCAGGAGCGGCTTGAGGTCAAAAATGGCCAAGTCGCCGACAGCGCAGGGGATATTCGTCACGTCCACGCAGGTGTGGAGCATGCCGATATGGCCGATGACGCGGCACTTTTTCCCGTTTACGGTCACATAGATATGCTTTTTGAAGATCATCTGCCTGAAGTTGCGCAAAACGCCGCGCAGGCAGTCGCGGAAGCGGAACAGGTCGTTGCCCATTTCCGTCCCGAACCCGTGGTACCAGCCCACGGAGAAGACGGCCACGCGGGTCGGCTTTTTTGCGGTCCAGCCCGCGCCGTAGCCGCAGCTGTGGCCCTTGGGGAGCCAGCGCAGCTCCTCGACCGTCGCTTGACACTCGCCGACGCGCGTAAGACCAAAGTTCCCGCGAATGGAGACGCGGCCAAGAATGGCCGAGCCGACGCGCACGCCGTCCATGGCGTACTGCGGGTACTTGAGAAGCCCGGCGGAGTTCAGCATGTGCGCCATGCCGGTCTCGCAGCCCTCGGCGTGCAGCCTGTCCAGAACGGACTGGAAGGCTTCGGCCTGCGCGAGCGTCGCTTTTTTATTGCAGAACGCGGAATGCAGGTGCGTGTAGATGCCGGTGACGTGCAGGTGGTCCATATATTTGAAAATGGAGATCAGCTGATCCATCTCGTCCGGCAGGAAGCCGTACCGGCCCATGCCGGTGTCGATCTTGACGTGGACCTGCGCCTGCACGCCGAGCTTTTCGGCAAGGCCGTTCAGGACGGTCGCGTCGTTCTGGCTCGAGACGGTCAGGATCGCGTTCAGCTGCAGAAGCTGGGTCAGCTCGTCCTGCTCCGCTGTCGGGCGGAGCATCAGGATCTGCGCGTCGGAGAAGCCGTTCTCGCGCAGCGCACGCACCTCCTGCACCTCGGTGACGGCAAAATGGTCGACGCCGGCCTCGCGGCAGATGGCGGCCATCGGCAAAAGGCCCAGCCCGTAGCCGTCACCCTTCAGGACGGCCCAGAAGACCGTGCTGTCCGCGCGTGCCTGCAGCGCCTGCAGATTGCCGCGCACGGCGGCGGAATCAACAACATACGCTTTCATGAAGCTCCCTCCGCTTACTTTTTATCGCGGTTGCGGATCAGATAGACGGCCTTGCGCACGTCCTTGAAGACGGACGTTCCATGCTCCACGGCCCAGTAGATCACCGGGGAAAGCACGAGGTCGGCCTCGCCGACGAACTCGGTGAACTCGCCGCCGAAGCCCTGCTTGAAGCGGAACAGACCGTAGAGCGGGTTATCCTCGGAGACGTTGCCCGACACGCCGCGGAAGTCGTACACGCGGCAGCCGGTCTCGACTGCCCACTGGATCATGCGCCACTGCAGCAGATAGTTGGGCATCAGATTGCGGTGTTCGTTCGACGATGCGCCGTAGAGATACCAGACCTTGTCGCCGTAGTGGATGGCGAGCGTACCGGCGATCGGCGTTCCCTCGGGGTCAAAG
Organism: uncultured Oscillospiraceae bacterium; assembly: GCA_934613505.1. Classification (GTDB taxonomy): domain Bacteria; phylum Bacillota; class Clostridia; order Oscillospirales; family Oscillospiraceae; genus CAG-170. Next base: position 66,624 of record CAKTTB010000012.1, read on the forward strand.
GCCATATAGAGCCGCGCATGCTCGCCCAGATTGTCGAGCATGTTCGCGAAATATTCGGGTTTGCGCGTGACAAAGCCGTCGCGCACGCCGGTCGTGAGCATGAGATCGGCGAACGCGGGGACCATCTCCTTGCCGCAGATCCTGACGGTCACGCCCTTGCGCTCGGCCAGACGGATGTTATAGCGCCATTTCTGGTGGAAGGCCGCCATCAGCTCCTCCTCGGTCTTGCCCTCGACGTTCAGGCGGAAGACATAGCGGGGCTGGATGGCCTCGAAGTTCTTGCCGCCCTCCTTGAAGCGGAAGCCGAACGAGCGCATCATGTCGGAGAATGCGGTGTTGGACGAGGGAACGTCCGGATCGAGCTTGATGACGTACGCCTTATATTTTTTCGCCAGCGCCTTCGCGCCCTCGAGCAGCGCCGCGAACGTCTCACGGTCGTCAAGATCGCAGACCGGCCCGCGGCAGCCGTACATGAGCGTCCGGCCGATGCCGGGGACCTTCCGCGTCATAAGCGCGAGCGAGCCTTTGATCTGCCCGTCTTCGCCGCGCACGGCGATGGCGTCCCAAAGCCACATGGGCTTCTGCTTGGCCCAGAGGCTGCTCTGCGCGAAGTTCCCCTTCGGATGGCGCTGGATAAACGCCTCGTATTCCGGAAGCGTCTTTTCGGTAATCAGTTCATACATGACGGTACATCTCCAGATACATATATAATATATGAGTACATGCAAATTGCTTTCGCTATAGTCTACCACAAACTGCCGGGATATGCAAACCTGCGCGGCAGAAAGGCGTATACTTTTCCGCGGCAATGGAAAAACTGATGGAAGAATTTCTGCACATGGGAGGGGATCCGGATGGAAAACTGGGGGATCGCGGAGCTGCGCGCGTGCTTCGGCGCAAGCGCGGATGTGGCCGAGCGGCAGATCACGGCCGGAGGCCAGAGGCTTGACGTTCTGTTTCTGGACGGGCTGACTTCCGGCGGCGACATTGCCGAGCAAGTCCTGAAGCCCCTCATGGAGGCGGTGCGGCCCGGCAGCATGCAGGAGGTTTTGCAGCAGGCGGAAAAGAGCCGGGTCTACTGCGCCGTAGCCGAGCGGGTGACAAGCGTACAGGACGCGGCGGACAAGCTCGTGCATGGCTACTGCGCGGTGCTGTTCCCGGGGACGGGGACGGCCCTCTGCTTTGAGACAAAGACCTCAGTCAGCCGCGGACCGTCCGCACCGGAGTCGGAGAACACGGTCAAGGGCGCGAAGGATGCCTTTACTGAGACCATGCGCATCAACACCAGTCTGGTGCGCCGCCATCTGCGCACGCCGCAGCTGCGCTTTTCACAGAAGACGGTCGGCCAAAGGAGCGGGACGGGCGTCACGGTCTGCTATCTGGCGGGGCTGACGTCGAGGGATGTGGTGGAGCGGATGGAAAAGCGGCTGGCGGAGATCGACATTGACGGCCTGCTGACGCCGTCGGCTGTGGAGGAATACGTGACCGGCTCACGCCGGACGGCGTTCCCACTGCTGCAGTATACCGAGCGGCCGGATACATTCTGTCAGGGGCTTCTGAACGGGCAGGTCGGTCTGCTTGTCGACGGGCTGCCGCTGGGGTATCTGGCGCCGGTGGATCTCGGGATCCTGATGAAGTCCACGGAGGATCGGGCGGTCGATTATCTGACGGCCTCCTGCCTGCGGGTCCTGCGCTATGCGGCGCTGCTGGCGGCGCTTTTGCTGCCGGGGCTTTATGTCGCGATGGCGGCCTATCACCAGCAGATGATCCCGACAAAGCTGTTGCTCGCCATCATCGACAGCAAGCGCGAGGTGCCGTTTGATACGGTCTTTGAGGTGCTTGGCCTGCTCGCTTCGTTTGAGCTGCTCCAGGAGGCCGGGCTGCACCTGCCGCAGGCGATCGGCACGGCAGTGTCGATCATCGGCGGGCTGGTCGTCGGGACGACGGCGGTGGATGCGCGGCTGGTGTCGCCCGCGGCGCTGATCGTTGCGGCGTCGAGCGGCATCTGCGGCTTTACGCTGCCGAGCCGCGATCTGTCGGATGCGATCCGCGTCTGGCGCTTCGCGCTGACCGCGCTGGCGGGACTCGGCGGGCTGTTCGGGCTGACGGCCGGAGGACTTCTGCTGCTGATCCATCTGGCTGGGCTGGAAAGTCTCGGCGTTGCGTATCTCGCACCGTTTTCCAACGTACACGGGGCCAGGACGATCCTGCGCCCGCGGCTCGTGCGGCAGGACCGGCGCGACGCGGCACTCCGGCCGCAGGATCTCAAGAATCAGGAGGACACACATGCGTAGGCTCTGGATCGGATTTCTGGCGGCGGCTTCGGCTGTCTGTTTCTGGATGCTGGCGAAGACCGGGACGGACGCGGCGAAGCTGCTTCCGGCGCGCGTGCTGGTGATCGAGGAGCGGGACGGCACAGTATGCGTATCCAGTGACAACGGCGCAGCCGGATGCGGCGAAACGCTCGCTGCGGCGCTGCAGCAGATGGAGCGGTCGGCGGGGGGCGTACTGTTTCTTGACACGGCGGAGCATATCGTGCTGCTGCGCCCGACGCAGGCACTTTTGGAGCAGGCGATCACGCAGCCCTCGTTCCGCCCGGCGGCGAAGCTGTATGTTTCACGCGCAGAGAAATCGGACGCATTCGCGCTGGTGGAGTTCCTGCGCGCGCATCCGGGGAAACTGACCTTGTCGCAGGCGTGCGCAGCGCTTCTGCGCGGGGAACCGCTCCGGCCTGCGGTATTGAAGACGACGGAAGAAGGAGGCGTGACGCTTGGGGAATAGAATCACGGCGCGGCAGGCGCGGGCGTGGTCGCTCGGCGCGCTCAGCGCGCCTGCGGCCATGGCGCTTGCGGGGCTGTGCTGGACATGGGTGCTGCTGGGCGGCACGCTGGCAGCCTGCGTGCTGCTTGCGATGGGGCGGCTGCTGCGGCGCACGGGGTGCGGACTTCCGGCAGCATTTACGCTGGCCTTTGGGCATGCCGGCGGCACGATCGCTGCCGGTTTGGAGCTTCTGTGGCTGCTGGCCGCATCGGCAGGGGCGGCGTCGGCCGTCCGCCTCGCGTTTGAAACGAACCCAGGGCCGATGGCATCGGCGGTCCTTCTGCTGCTGGCCGCGCTGGCCTGCGGAAAGGGCAGCCGCCGCGCGGCCGCAGCCAGCGGTGTACTGACGCTGGTCCTGACGCTATTATATAGTATCATTGTGCTGACGTCCCTGCGGCATCTGCGGCCGGACTGGTGCAAGCCGTGGGGAAGTGCCGTGGATGCAGGGATGAGTCTGTGCGTCGGCCTGAGTCCCGCGTGTGTTCTGTTTGCGTCGCAGCCGGAGTCGGAGCGATGCGGAGGGGGCTGGGGGTGCGCCGCGCTGGCGGCGCTCGCGCCCGCGATCCTGGCGCTGATCACAGCGGGCTGCCTGTCGCCGGAGCTGGCGCGTGTAAGCAAGCTGCCGCTCTATACGCTGACCAAGAGCCTGTCTGTACTGTCTGTCATGGAGCGGTTTGAGCCACTGCTGTCCGTCAGTCTGATGCTGGGACTGTTCCTGCTGCTGACGGCGATCGTATGCGCCGCGGGGGATCTGATGCCGCTGATCGGAGGCGCAAAGCAGGCGGATCACGGCACGGCGGCCTTCTGCCTGCTGGCCTTCGCGGGGAGTCTGGGCGCAGACCGTGTGCCGGCTGTGTTCTGGGCGACCGGTGCGGCTACATTTTGGGGCGTTTTGCCGGTATTAACACTAGTTATAGTGGATATAAAAAAGATTAAAAAATTCTGAAAAAAGGGGTTGACAAACCGGATCTGCTTTGATAATATATGCGAGCGTTCTGAAGAGCGCAGCGCGTTGGAAGCGGATCAAGAAAAAAGATCGAAAAGCTTCGAAAAAAGTTCTTGACAAGCTGATGAAGATGTGCTAGAATAAATGAGTTCGCT
>CAKTTB010000013.1 GCA_934613505.1 uncultured Oscillospiraceae bacterium
TCTTGCAGCGGGAAAGCAGATGGTCCATGCCGACAACCAGATAAGGAGGCGCAAACACATTGCAAAATAGCATCGACTACCCCGGCGAGCGGGCGCCGCGGCGCCCCGCCGTGATCGCACAGGCTGGATACACCGGCCAGAACCACTTTTCCGTTACATATGGAGACCAGAAAGTAACCGTCCGCGCCGAGGACGGCTATGCGGCCCTTTTCACCGCCGCCAAGCACTGGGGCTATAAATTCACCCGCCCGGAGTACCATCAGAACGCCCGCGCAACCAAGCTCCACTACACGCCGGACACCCGGCCGGGGGCGCTGGTATGAGATTCGTGTGTGACGCCTGCCAGGATATCACGAACATTGAAGCCGACCGGATGGAGATTCAAGGCGACAAGCTGATGGTGTATAGCCGTGGGCGGCTGGTATATGTGGCGGATCTGGGGCAGATCATGCTGGCAAAGCTTACGCCGGGGAGGGAGGAGACGAGATGAGAGCCACAAAAGATGGCGAGTTCCGCAGCAGCGTCTATACGCAGCGCCCGCCGTATGCAGACTTCGACGCGCCTGCAAAGTTTCAGGCGATCCAGAGCATTATTGCAAAGCGCCTGAAGGAGCATCCAAATGCGATGTGCTCTTACTCCGGCGGAAGCGACAGCGATATCATGATCCATATGATCGAGACGGCCCGGAAGATATTCGGTCTGCCGCCGGTCAAGTATTACTTCTTCGAAACCGGCCTAGAAATGGAGGCAACGCGGCGACATGTCCGGGAAACGGCGGAGCTGTACGGCGTGGAGATCCAGACCGTGCGCCCGAAGAAAAACATCGTGCAGGCGACGCGCGAATATGGGCAGCCGTTCGTTTCGAAGATCATGTCCGCCGGTCTGGAGGCAGTGCAGAAGAAGAACATTCCGCTTTCCATCGCCGACGAATACAATCAGGCAGAGGACAAGGCGGCGAAGCGAAAGGAGCTGAAAGAACGGTATCCCGGCTGCGAGCAGGCAATCAATTTCCTGTGCTGCTGCAATTCAGCAGGCGAGCCGCGCCCGAATATTCAGCTGGTCATCAACAGTTCAAAGTACATGCTCGATTTCATCCGGGAAAATCCGATTCCGTTCCGCGTCAGCAATCACTGCTGCGATATCTGCAAGAAGCAGCCTGCGCACGCCATCGAGAAGCAGTTTGACATGGTGATTACCGGAGAGCGCCGCGACGAGGGCGGCATGCGATCCGTACCACGCAGCGACAGCTCGACGATGTGCTTCACGGAGACGGCGGCGGGAAAGTTCCGCCTCAGACCGCTGTATTACGTCTCCGACGCGGACAAGCAGTGGTACAAGGACTACTACGGCATCCGGTATTCGGACGCTTACGAGGTCTACGGCCTCAAGCGCACAGGCTGCTGCGGCTGCGCGATCTCGGCAAGAGCCGCAGCGGATCTGGAGCTGATCCGCCCGTATGAGCCGAACGTCGTCAAGGCGGCGTGGGCGATCTTCGGCGACAGCTACAGGTATCGCGCGAAGTACAACGAGTATAAGGCTATGCGCCGGGAGCAGGAAAAGGCCAGAATGCAGGGGACACCGCAGGCCGAACTTCCGGGACAAATTACATGGGAGGATGTAACGCCATGACAAGGCAGGAAATCGTGCAGGCGCTGCGGTGCTGCGCGAAGGGGCTTGGACACGACGACGCGTGCGAAAACTGCAAGGTCGGAGAAATCCAAGATCGGCGGGAATACATCGAGTTTGCGGCTGCTAACGTGATCGAGCGCCTGACCGCCGAGAATACGGCGCTGCGGGAGAAGGTGCCACGGTGGATCAGCGTGGAGGGACGGAGGCCGGAGCCGGGAAAACGCGTCCTTGCTACGGACGGCGTATTTGTCGGCGAGGCGTACCGCACAAGCGCGGATACATGGAGAAGATATGACGGAATAGCTATGCGGGACTGCCTTGGCAGTATAGTCACCCACTGGATGCCACTGCCGGAAGCGCCGGAGGGAGGATGCAAGGCATGAGTAAAGCTGTTTTGATCAGCATTCGCCCGGAGTGGATAAGGAAGATCCTGAACGGGAGTAAAACGGTCGAAATCCGCAAGACCGCGCCGAAGTGCGGTGTGCCGTTTAAGTGCTATATCTACTGTACCGCAGGCGGAAAGGGGGCGCTCATGGTGAAAGCCAACGCAGTGACGCCGGCTATTACGGCGGAATCGGCCTATGAGCGCGAACAGGCGGAGGCGTTTGGATATGAGGCCGCCAACGGGAAAGTCGTTGCGGAATTTACTTGCAATAAGATCGGCACGGTCTACCCGCTTTGCATGATCCCCAAATGGGCGACGGTGGATGCCTGCCTCACCCGCGAGGACATATACAAGTATCTGGGAACGGAGCACGGATACGGCATGCAGATCGATGATCTTAAAATTTACGATACCCCGCGCGAACTGCGGGGATTTTACGCTGTGCCAAATGAGGTAGAGGTAGCGCTCAAGGCAAAACCCAAGCCGGTCACCCGCCCGCCGCAGAGCTGGCGGTATGTGGAGGGATTGCTGTGAAGATTTACATAGCCGGTAAAATCACCGGAGATCCGGGGTATCGGGATAAATTTGCAGCGGCAGAAATACAGCTGGGCCGGCAGGGGCACGCTGTGCTCAATCCTGCCGAGCTGCCGAGGGGCATGAGCCGAGAAGACTACATGCGGATCTGCTTTGCAATGATCGACGTGGCGGACGCGGTTGTTTTCCTGCCGGACGCAGCGGAAAGCGCAGGCGCGAGGCTGGAAATGGCATACTGCGAATACATCGAGAAGGAGTATGAGACATGGAACGACTGACTGAATGGAATGGCGGACAAACCCGTCATGCCTATTACCCGCGCTGCTTTAAAGAACCGTGCTACGGCAGCGGGTGCAAAATCAAGGATTGCCCGTTTGAAACAGCGGTGTGTGAGCGACTTGCCGCCTACGAGGACACGGGCCTTGAACCGGAAGCAGTGGAAACGGTTAAGCTTGCGCTATGTGCAAAGCACATGGTTGATCTCGAAACGCTAAACAATACGCCAATCAGCAGGCTTGTAGAGCTTGCCGAGGCCGACAAGGACGGGCGCGTGGTGGTGCTGCCGTGCAAGGTGGGGGAACGCTGGACAGATGAGGATGGTCGAGCAGTGCGAATAACCGCAGTAATCGTCAGCATAGAGCCATTCGGGACGAACATCAACATCTACTTTGATTATGAGGATGCAACGCCGGACGATGCGGGAAGCGACTGCGTGGCAAATTGGGATTATTTCAGCCGCCACTATACCTGCATTGAGGTCGAGCGGGCGACGGAGGGCGCGACATGACCAGAAAACGCGCAAGAAAGATCCTCATGTCTATCGGCACGAGCCAGAACCATGCAAACTGGGGGCTGACGGCAAAGCCGCGCTGGAAGACAAACGCCGGTGTAGTAGAGGACACGCTGACGATCACCCTGTACGCGAAGCTGCTGCGGGCAAGAATGGAGGGCAAGAAGGATGGATGACGAATATATCCGGCGGGACGCTGCGATGAAAGCAGTGGCAAGTCAATACGGCGCGTGCCGAAGCCCGGCGCAAAACCGGATGATCGACGAGATCAGAAATAAAATCAGGCGGATGCCCGCCGCCGACGTTGCGGAGGTGGTGCGGTGCAGGGACTGCGTCGCCTGGAAAAGAAACGTTGGCATTGTCGACAGCCCGAACGGACACTGTTTCGAGCACGATATTGATACAAACGGGCAGGATTTCTACAGCTATGGGGAACGGAAGGAGGATTCGCCATGCGAATCATAACACGGACATTACGGCTGAAACACCGGGATGAGCGGTTTATGCTGTGCGATGCCTGCAACACGTCCTTTGTGGCGAATCTCCGCGAAGCGACGCGGGTACAAGCGGACGACACGTTCGAGGACGGAATCGTTTACGATTATACGTTCCGCTGCCCTGTCTGCGGCGTGAACGTCTATCTGCCAAATGAGCGGACTGCGGTTTGAGAGCATGGCGGACATGCCGCCGAGGATGCGGGAGCTTTATGCACGGCAGCAGATGCCGGGGGCGGCCGCGGCGCCGAAGAAGGCCTCGAAGTATCACAGCACGCCCGCCGAGCGCGGAGAGCTGCGCTTCGACAGTCAGAAGGAAGCCCGGCGGTATGACGAGCTGATGGTCATGCTGAGGGCCGGGATCATCTCCGACCTGCGGCTGCAGCCGCAATTCACGCTGCAGGAATCTTATGTGACAGAGACCGGCGAGCGGATCCGCGCGATCCGGTACACGGCGGACTTTTCCTACCGATTCGGCGGAAAGCTGGTCGTCGAGGACGTGAAGTCGACCGCCACGCGGACAAAGGAGTATCTGCGGAACCGCAAATTCATGCGGTCCAAATTCGGGATCGAGATCCAGGAGGTCTAACATGCCAGAAAAAAACGAGAGCAGCCCGCGCGAGGCATGCGGGCTGCCGAAGCAGGGCAATGCATGTCCGTATGCAAAGCTCGCGCCGGATCTTTGCGCGCGGTGCGGCTGGAACCCGGATGAGCACGCGCGGCGGCAGGCGCTGCCGCTGACCGAGAACGCCGACGGGCTGCGGCACAAGGATATCAGCCAGCCCGAGGATTGATGTCAGCAATCAGCCGGGGACCATATTTTTTCGGACTTTGGCCGTGGCCGCTCCGCCATGAGACGGCTGCGGGAGGATCACCCCGGCTCTGCACCCGGCCCGCGAAACCTCAAGCCCGCGGGCCGGGGATAAAAAGCGCGTGTGGAACGTGCGCGCGGATGGAAACCATCAACGTTACCCCACGCCGGGTGTCGGGATCGCCCGGCGGCATCGTGTTACCTCCTTATGTGAAGCTGTCTGAGCAGACAAGGGCAGCTCGTCTGCGGCGACAGGGGGACGCGCAGGCGCAGGCGGTGCAAGTCCGCCCTGCATAGGGGCCGGGAGACCGGCCCCTGACGAAAGGAGAATGGAAATGTCACACGTAGTCGATCTGACGGGCATGGACTTTGGATATTTGCATGTCGTCGGGCGGGATACCAGCAAAAAAGGAGACACGGCACACTGGATCTGCCGGTGTAAATGCGGAACCGTCTGCAGCAAGGACGGAAAATACCTCCGGAACGGGCATGCAAAAAGCTGCGGCTGCTTCCGGAAAGAACGCGCGGCCACGCTCGTCACCAAGAAGAATCCAGCCAAAAAGCCAAAAGCCGAACCGAAGAAGAAAAAATTCGGCCGCGGCCCGCAGTGGGCAGGCTCCGGGATCTGTTACAACCCACTCTGCCCGACGCGCAACAACTACCGCGGCGCCTGGAGCTGCACCGAATGCCGCTTCTGCCCGGAACGCAAATTTGCCCGCCAGTCGAGGCGGGAGATCATCACAATTTGAAGGGAGTATCAAAATGGCAGAAATCATGGGCGCGTTTGCGCACGACCTAGACAATTTTGTCGCATACTACGAAAAACAGCAATGGGATACCAGCTTCCGCGGCGAGAAATACCCGCCGCGCATCGTCATGGAGCAGTCCACGCCGCCGCTCTTCGAAGTGGGGGCGGACGGTGCAAAGACGCTGGTGCCTAATCCGACAATTCAGATTATTGGTCGACCGGAGACTGAGGTTGTTACGACCGGCAAGCTGCAGATCAGCAAAAAGGATTTCACAAATCTGACCAACCGCGCCGCCGCCCTGCTGGAGCTGTTCCTGCACGGGTTTATGCAAGAGCGCAAGGAAATGGAGGCGGCGCAGGAATGATTTTGCTGGAATGCACAGTCGCGCTGCGTGACGGCGATCGGAAAAAGCTTCAGGAGCAACTTGCGGCGGAGATCGGGCAGCCAGTCGTTCTTCTGCCGAGCAGCGTATTGCGGGCGAAGGAGCGGAATATCCTGTTCCTTTGCGACAGAAAGGCTTGCGAGAAATGCACCTATCCAACGTGCAGGCATACGCCGGAGCTGGAACACGCCAGAAATTTTGCACCAGCAGGATTTACGAAGCGCACGGATGGCGTGTGGGTAGAGCAGGAGGGCGTAACGATGGAAATGAAGATCGACCAGGACAAACTAGAAAAGAGGCTGGTTGAAACAATAAGGGAGGCGATGGGGCTTGAAGGAGAAAAACGAGGCCCGCATGGTCTGGCGCTGGGATGATATCTTCCGTGTCTACCGCTGTCCATACTGCGGCAGACCGGAGAAACCGTGCTTCGAGCTCTGGGAAAAAGGCGGTTTGAAAAAGAGCCTGCCGAGCCGCTGCACATACTGCAAAGGAGAATTGGAAGGAGTGGAAGGAGAAGAAAATGATCATTGAGATTTTGGAGCTTGCTGCCGCACTGGAGTGGATCGCGCTGGGCGTGCTGGGATTTTTCGAGCTGCGCAGCCAGAAACGCAGGCTTGAAGAAGCGATAAAGGAATTGGAGAACGCTATCCGCTGAACGCATGGCCGGAATTTCCGGCCACGCTTTGAGCGGGCAGAACAGGAGGAATCACCATGAACATTGCGTACAACGTGGACTGCATGGAGTACATGCGGACGCTGCCGGATAAGGCGTTTGACCTGGCGGTGGTAGATCCTCCGTATTTCAACGGCCCGGAACGCCGGGGCTATTACGGCAGCAAGGTGAGCAAGATCGGCGTACATAGAGATTACCCGATCAGCCCGGCATGGGAGATCCCAGGCACAGCATATTTTGACGAACTGAACAGGGTGGCACAGAAGATCATTGTCTGGGGCTGCAATTACTACAAATATATTTTTCCGGCCGGGAGAATCGTCTGGGATAAGTGCAACGGGGAGAGCAGCTTCAGCGATTGCGAGATCGCAGCGACAAATTGCCATGATAGCGTCAGACTGATCCGGTATATGTGGAACGGAATGATGCAGGGCAAAAGCATCGCCGACGGCGATACCCAACAGGGAGACAAGCGAAAAAACGAGAAACGGATTCACCCAACGCAAAAGCCTGTCGCGCTCTATGCGTGGATCTTCGCCCGGTATGCAAAGCCGGGAGACAAGATCATCGACACGCATCTTGGGAGCGGGAGCAGCCGGATCGCGGCGTATGACGCAGGGATGGATTTCGTGGGGTGCGAGATCGACAAGGATTATTTCGCAAAACAAGAGGAACGTTTCGCCGCGCATACGGCGCAGCTGTCGCTATTTGTATAAAAGAGAGGCTGAGTTATGGCAAAGAGGCACAAGCGCCGGAAGTTTTCCGGGAGGGTCTGCGAGCAGATCGTGTACAAGGTGGCGGGCGGCACAGATCCGAAGACCAGCCGGCCGAAGAAGCCGCGGTTCCAGTCGCAGGAAGAACGCGAGGAATTCAACACCAGGATCTCGGCTGCAAAGTTCGTGGCGCTGGTCAACGCCAACTTCTCCCCGTCGAGCTATTACTCCACATTGACGCTAGACCCAGAGCATGAGGTACATACCGCGCAGGAGATGCGCCGGATACGGGATAATTTCTACCGCCGCATGGTCTACCGGTATCCGGAGGCCAAGATCGTCATCGTCTACGGCCGGGGCAAATCGACCAACCGCTTCCACCTGCACCTGATCACGGACGGCATTCCTGCCGATGCGCTGGGCCAGCTCTGGGGCCTCGGCAGCGTCATCGACTGCAAGCCACTGCGGAAGCACAACTACTATCTGGATGAGAACGGAAATAAGGTCGACCACGGGCAGGACTACAAGGCGCTGGCCAACTACCTGCACGGCCACTGGCGCAAGGAGTTCGGCGGCCACAGGTACAAGGCCAGCCGCAGCTGCGTCCGGCCGGAGCCGGAGCCCGCGACCGAGGCGATCCGGGACTACAGCCCGACGCGCCCGCCAGTCGCCCCGCGCGGCTACATCCTTGTCGAGTCCAGAGCCACGCAGTATGGATTCCTATATTTCAAATATGTATGGGATCCCAAAAACGAGACACATAAGCGGACCGGGAGCCGCCTTCTTTAAGCCTTGTAAATGTGTTGAGTTTTAGAACGAAAGGGTGATAGAGACGAGCGACTACTGGCACAGGGAGTATATCTGCCCATTCTGGCAGGCAGCCGGGAAAAAGACGATCCGCTGCGAGGGAGAATGCGTGCTCGCATTTCCTGAGCGGCGGGAGACGTCAGACTACATCACGCGATACTGCGCCAGCTTTGACTACGTGCGGTGCAGCATCGCGGCGGCGAAGCTCCGATACTACGAAAGAACAGAATGAGAGCCGAAGCGCATGCGGAACGCCGTATGCGCTCATTCTGCGTGCGTGGGGTGAAAAGATTTTCCGGATACGCTATGCTGAAAAGCAGAAGGGAGGCGTGAGCCATGGCGAGGAAACCGAAGTATGAATCCGTGGGGCAGATCGAGGGGCTGATCGAGGCGTATTTTGAGAGCTGCAAGGGAGAGATCCTGCGGGATGAGGACGGGCGCATCGTTTTCAACCAGAAAGATGGGAATCCGGTCTGGGTGGGGCGGAAGCCGCCGACGATCCCGGGGCTTGCGCTGGCGCTGGGCTTTTCCAGCAGGCAAAGTCTGTACAACTACAAGGCAAGGAAAGAATTTATGGACACGATTTCGCGCGCGCAGACGCGCGTGGAACAATATACGGCCGAAAGACTGTTCGACCGGGATTCGCAGCGGGGGGCACAGTTCGCGCTGGAGTATGGGTTCCGCTACAGACGGGATGAGGAGGGCGAAAAAAAGGATGAAAGCCAGAGGATCACGATGGAGGCGGAGGCGGAGGCTTACGCGGGATGAAAAAGCGCTGCTTCGGGGAACCGAACGAAAAGCAAAAGCTGTTTCTGCTGGATCATCACCGGCATGTGGCCTATGGCGGTGCGCGCGGCGGAGGGAAAAGCTGGGCTGTGCGGACGAAGGCAAAGCTGCTGGCACTGCACTTTGCAGGGATCAAGGTTCTGATCGTCAGGCGCGCGATGCCTGAACTTCGGAACAACCACATCGAGCCGCTGAAAAAAGAGCTGGCGGGGATCGCGAAGTACAACACCACCGACAAGACCTTCCGGTTCCCAAACGGATCGACGATCACGTTCGGTTACTGCGACAACGCGGGAGATCTGGGGCAATACCAGGGCGCGGAATACGACGTGCTGTTCATTGACGAGGCCGGGCAGCTGCAAAAGGAGTGGATCGACCAGATCAACGCCTGCGTGCGCGGCACGAACCCGTTTCCAAAGCGGACGTACTACACGCTGAACCCGGGCGGCCCGGCACATGCGTATTTCAAGCGCCTGTTCATTGACCGCAGATTTGAGGACAAAGAGAAGCCGGAAAACTACAGCTTCATTCAGGCGCTGGTGCAGGACAACAAAGTCCTGATGCAGATCCAGCCGGAGTATATCGAGCAGCTCGAAACACTGCCGCCGAAGCTGCGCGAGGCATGGCTGTATGGCAGGTGGGACGTCTACGAAGGGCAATTCTTTGAGGACTTCCGGGACGATCCGGAACACTACAAAGACCGGCGCTGGACGCATGTCATTGAGCCGTTTGAGATCCCGGACGGGTGGACGATCTGCAGGAGCTATGACTTTGGCTACGGCAAGCCGTTTTCCTGTGCGTGGTGGGCGGTCGACTATGACGGCGTGATCTATCGCATTCTGGAGCTTTACGGATGCACGAAGACACCGAACGAGGGCGTCAAGTGGAACCCGGACAAGCAGTTTGCGGAGATCAGCAGGATCGAGCGGACGCATGCGTGGCTCAAAGGGAAGAACATCATCGGCGTCGCCGACCCGGCGTGCTGGGCGGCGGATCGCGGAGAGAGCATCATGCAGACCGCAGCGAAATACGGTGTATATTTTTCACCGGGAGACAACGAGCGCATTGCGGGGTGGATGCAGTGCCACTACCGGCTGCAGTTTGACCCGGATGGATACCCGAGCATGTATGTATTTGCAGGGTGCAAAGCGTTTATCCGGACGATCCCGATGCTCATGTATGACGAGCACAAGGTGGAGGATCTGGATACGAAAATGGAGGATCACTGCGCGGACGAATGGCGGTATATGTGCATGTCGCGGCCAATCAAGCCGACGGTACCGGCAGAAGCACCGCCGGTTCTGTTTGATCCGCTGGACATGATGAAACGGAGGTAAGGCCATGCTGGCACCACAACTGACGGAGACGGAGAAGCAGACCATGATGACGGAGGTCTTTCTCGGATACAACCACAACCTCGAACTCGCGGACGGGGAGTTTTACGACATGGAGAATCTGTCGGCGGACGAGTATCCGCTGCTCGCGCCGCGGCCAAGGCGCGGGACGGCGCAGGCAATCGAGGGGGTGCAGGGCATTCTGGCGAAGGATGCGCTGTGCTGGGTGCAGAACAATACGCTTTATATCAACGGCGCTTCGATGGAGGCGTATATGCCGTCCGTGTCGATCTCGGCGGGGGAAAAGCAGCTCATTTCCATGGGCGCGTATCTGTGCATCTTCCCGGACGGGATCTACTTCAACACCGAGAAGTATTCCGACAACGGATACATGGGGCAGGAGAATGTGGTCGACGCGGCAAGCACGAACATTGACATTTCCCTGTGTCTTGTCGACGGGACGGCGCTGACGGTCAGTTACACGCAGGCCAGCCAGCCGGAGAGCCCGTCGAATGGCCAGTACTGGCTCGACACGTCCGGCAAGCTCCACACGCTCAAGCAGTGGGCGGAGGCGACGAGCCAGTGGGTATCCGTGCCGACGGTGTATCTGAAGCTTTCTGCCAATGGCATCGGTCGAGGTTTCAAGCAGTATGACGGCATTCAGCTTTCGGGCCTCAGCGGAAACGAGCAGGTCGAGAAGCTCAACGGCAGCCAGATCCTGTACGACGTGGGCGAGAGCTACCTCGTGATCGTCGGCCTCGTCGACGAGACGACGAAGGTGACGAGCGGGACCGTGAAGACGGCCCGGAAGGTCCCAAGCATGGACTTCATCACCGAGAGCGGGAACCGGCTGTGGGGCTGCAAGTACGGCGTGGCGGACGGCGAGACCGTCAATGAGATCTACTGCTGCAAGCTGGGCGATTTTAAGAACTGGGAGTGCTACCAGGGCGTGTCGACGGATTCATGGCGCGCGAGCTGCGGCACGGACGGGAAGTGGACCGGCGCGGCGACGCTGGCGGACAGCCCGATCTTCTTCAAGGAAGACTGCTTCCACCGGGTGTATCCGTCGGCGACGGGGGCGCATCAGGTGGTCGTGCAGAAGTGCGCGGGCGTGCAGAATGGGTCAAGCAAGAGCCTCGTCGTGGTGGATGACCGGCTGTATTACAAATCGCGGATGGGCGTTTGCGTGTACGACGGGAGTCTGCCGAGCGAGATCGGAAGCTGCTTCGGGACGAAGCTCTACTACAATGCCGTCGCGGGCGGTGCGCGCGGGAAGTACTTCATCAGCATGGAGGATGAAGGCCATAACTGGTCGCTGTTCGTCTACGACACCCGCAAGGGGTTATGGCACAGGGAGGACAGCACCCACGCAAAGGACTTCGCGCGGGTGGACGATGAGCTGTATTTCCTTGAGGATGGAACGCTCAGTACTGTCTATGGCTCGGTCGGGACGCTGGAAGACAGTGTGCAGTGGATGGCGGAGACGGGGATCATGACGTATGGGCTGGTCGGGAAGAAGTATGTGTCCAGGATCAACCTGCGGATGCAGCTGCCGAAGGGGTCGAGCGTCGATTTCTGGGTGCAGTACGATTCCGATGGAGTCTGGCGGCACTGCGGGCATATCGAGGGGCGGGGGCTGCGGACCTTCCTGCTGCCCATCCGCCCGGCCCGGTGCGACCATCTGAAGTTCCGGCTGACGGGGAAGGGCGAGATGAAGCTGTTCAGCCTGGCGCGGGTTTTAGAGGCAGGGAGTGACGCATAATGGGGTCTTTAACACTTGCATACCCGTCGATCGCGGGGAAGACGACGCAGGAGCAGCTGGAGAGCATGCGGCGGTATCTGTGCAGCGTGACGGAGCAGCTGAACCTGGCGGACTGGTCGGCGAAGGCGACGCTGACGGAGATCTCACAGGCCATCGACGCGGACAGCCTCTCCGAGGCGGAGAAAAAAACGACGCTCTCCGGCTACGGCGCGCTGAAAGCGCTCATCATCAAGACGGCGGACTTCGCCGCGGCAAATTCGGAGACGTGGTCGACGAAGCTGTCCGGCAGCTATGTGGCCATCTCGGACTTCGGAAAGTATCTCGAGAAGACGCAGCTGACGATCGAGGGAAACTCCGTCGGCATCAAACAGCTGTATGACTACACGGCGGGCGTCAACAACCAGTTTTCGGTGAATTCGCAGCAGTACATCAAGACAGGGCTGCTCTACTACAAGGACGCCGTGCCGGTCTACGGCGTGGGCGTGGGGAACATCGAGACGACGGTGACGGACGGCGGCGAGAAGGTCATCGACCGGACGAAGAACGAGCTGGTCACGGTGACGCCGGACCGGGTGAGCTTCTGGCAGGACGGGCAGGAGGTCGCGTACCTCAGCGATAAAAAACTGCACTTCCCGTCCGGGACGCTGGAGGCGGCGGGGGCAGTGCTGTCGGGGAAGATCACGGCGGCAGCCGACTCGACGTTCGGGCCGTGGACGATCTCGGAAAGCAGCATTTACCGCACGGCCAACGAATTTGGGGGCAGCGCGAGCATGTACTTCGGCACGAGCGGGCTTTCCATCAAGGACAAATTCAAGGTCGACGCGAATGGGAAGCTGACGTGTACGGGGGCTGAGATCGGCGGAACGATCAACGCAACGGATCTGAAGCTCGACGGTACGAGCATCCAGACGAAGCTCAAGCAGATCATGGATGAGATCAACATCATCAATAACGGTCTTGAAATCGCGGGCACAAACTTCTCGAACGGCACGATCGGCGGCGCGGAGGGAAGTCTGCAGTTTACGTCCTCCAGCTCGGCAGCCTATGCGGTCGACCTGTCGGGTCCGGCGGTGCGTGTGCGGTCGACGAGCGGTGATGTGTATCTGCAGAACGCGGCGGGGACGGCCAGCATGCAGATAAAATCGGACGGGAGTATCCGGTTTATCGCTTCCGGCGGCGTAAGCGGCATTACGCCGGTCTTCGGATAGGCAGGTGGTCTGAGTGGCAACGCTATCCGGCGCATCGGGTACGCCGACAAGTATCACGCTGACGGTATCCGGCATGTCGTCCACGACGACATACAAGCGAAAATATGAATATATCCTGGCCGGACAGGTCATGGCGACCGTGACGGACTCGACTGCGGGCACGACGACGGCCAGCAGGATCATTACCGGGCTGACGCCAGACACGCTGTATATCTGCCGCGTGCGGATCTACAACAGCAACACGGGGGCGCTTGTCGCCGAGACAAACTCCATCAGCGTGCGGACGCTGGCACAGTCTGCGGGCACGACGACGGTCAGTATCCTCAACTACCTGGATAATTTGACGCAGCTGACGAGCGGGTCTTTCAAAGGCGGCATCGGGGATACGTTTTATATCTCGGCGTCCGGAACGCAATACCGGACGTACTCGCAGCAGTATCATTTCCTGTACTTCCGGCTCTCGTCGCAGAACTACAACACGGAGCATGGAGCGAGCTACCCGATCCCCATCCAGGAAGGGCAGACCGTCAAGGTCTACTACCAGAGTAAGACCACGACGATTCCGATCTACAACTACCTGGACGGGCAGCACACGCTGTCAGACGGGTCCGTCTCCGGCACGATCGGCAATTCGTTCTTCCTGTCCATGTCCGGCACGCAGTACCAGACGTATTCGCAGGAGTATGAATTCCAGTATTTCAGGCTCGCGTCGGAAGGGTATGCGACAAATCACGCGGCGACGGAGACGATCCCCATTACGAGCGGGCAGGCCGTGCGCGTGTACTACAAGACGAAGATCACGGCAGTCGCGCCGGTTATCAGCGGGGTCACGCTGACGAAGAACACGGCGACGGTCACGTGGGACAAAAACGGCGGCGGGTACGGAAGCTGGACGCTCTACTGGGGAAAGACGAGCTATACAGCCATCGGCTCGCAGTCGATCGGCAGCTCACCGGTGACGGTCTCGGGGCTGGACCCGGGCACGACGTATTATTTCTGGATCGTCAACAAGGCCGGGATGGATTCGAAGACGTCCAACACCGTATCCGGCGAGACGAAGGCGCAGATCGCGGCCTTCGCGTGGACGAGCGACGATGCGGCGTATATCGCGGCAGGGAAGGCCGTGACATACCTGACGGCGGCGAGCTGGAACCGGCTGACGGCGAAGATCAACGAGGTCCGGGCCGCCAGAGGCTACGGGAGCATTTCCTTCACGACGGCCTACGCCGGGCAGACGATCACGGCGGCCATCTACAACGAGGCGGCAAACGCCATCGGGAATCTGGCAGGCGCGGGAAGCGTCAGCACGGTATCGGCAGGGACGAAGCTGGAAGCGACGTACTTTGCAAACAGCTATTCTGCGCTCAAGGAAGCGCTCAACCGGGCAATCAGCAGTTATAACGGATAGGAGGAGCTATGAATATCACAAAAGCAGTGGTGCAGCTGCGGGGGCGGCTGATCGAGGCCATCAACGAGGCGGGGCTGCCGCCGGTCATCGTGGGCTTTGTGCTGGACGGGATCCAGAACGAAGTGGCAAGACTCACGGCGGAAGACCTGCGGAAGGAGGAAGCGGACAATGCAGACAGAGCAGATGCAGAAGACCATGCAGAATGACACGGCGAGCGGGCTGACGGCGCGAAAGGCCATCGGCGAAGAGCAGGCCAGAAAGGCCATGGACACGCTGCAGAAATACCGGCAGGGCAAGAGTGCGCTGGAGGCGCGGGTCATTGCTTCGGAGGACTGGTGGCGCATGCGCAGCTGGCAGCGGATCCAAAAAGGAAACCCGGAGGATGACAAGTGGACGTCGGCGTGGCTCTTCAACGTCATCATGGGCAAGCATGCGGACGCGATCGCGGCCTATCCGGCCCCGGCCATCCGCCCGCGGGAACCGGACGACCGGGAGGAGGCAGCGAAGCTTTCCTCAGTGCTGCCGGTCATTCTGGAACAGAACGACTTCGAAGAGGTCTATTCGGACAGCCAGTGGACGAAGCTCAAGCAGGGCACGCTCATCTGGCACGTAAAGTGGGATTCTTCGAAGCTGAACGGCCTCGGGGATATCTCGGTGCAGCCGGTGGATATTCTGTCTTTTTTCTGGGAGCCGGGCGTGCGGGATCTGCAGAAGTCGAAGAACATCTTCCTGACGGAGATGGTGGACAACGACCTGCTGGTCGAGAAGTACCCGGAGCTGCAGGGAAAACTCAACTCCAAGCAGCAGGTGCAGCAGAAGTACAACACGGACGACGTCATCAATTTTGACAACAAGTCGATGGTGGTGGACTGGTATTACAAGAAATATCAGAACGGACGGCAGGTGCTGCACTTTGCGAAGCTGGTGGGCGATACGGTTTTGCAGTCGACGGAGAACGATACGGAACAGAAATATGACACGCTGACGCTGCCAGACGGGAGCATCGTGCAGCAGCCGGTCGGAAAGCCCATGGCGGAGACGGGCTTGTATGACGACGGGGAATACCCGTTTGTGGTCGACGCGCTGTTCCCGGTAGAGGGCAGCATTGCCGGGTATGGGTATATCGACATCGGCAAGTCGACGCAGGAGCAGATCGACCGGATGAACCAGGCGATCGTGAAGAACGCGATCATGTCGACGACGCCTCGGTGGTTCAAGCGGTCGGACGGGTCGGTCAATGAGCAGGAGTTCGCGGACTGGACGAAGCCGTTCGTGCATGTGGATGGGAATCTGGGGCAGGACAGTCTGCAGCAGATCCAGGTCAACATGCTCAACAGCAATTATATCGCCATTCTGCAGAACAAGATCGAGGAGCTCAAGTGGACAACGGGAAACACGGACGTCAACAACGGCGCGACGAGCTCCGGCGTGACGGCGGCCTCGGCCATTGCAGCGCTGCAGGAGGCGTCCGGCCGGAGCAGCAAGGACTCCACAAAGTCGGCTTACCGGGCCTACGCGCGGATGATCCGGATGGTCATTGAGCGCATCCGGCAGTTCTATGATCTGCCGCGGCAGTTCCGGATCATCGGGCAGCGCGGGGCAGAGCAGTTCGTACAGTACAGCAATCAGGGGCTGCAGCCACAGACGCTCTACGGCGCGAACGGACAGCCGGACGGGCTGCGGAAGCCGGTCTTCGACATTGAGGTCTCGGCGCAGAAGGCAAGCGAGTACGCGTCCATGGCGCAGAACGAGCTGGCGCTGCAGTTCTTCCAGCTGGGGTTCTTCAACCCGCAGATGGTAGACCAGACGCTTGCAACGCTCGACATGATGGACTTTGACGGGAAAGACTCAATCATCCAGAAGGTCCAGGAGAACGCGGACCTGCAGCAGCGGCTGGTCGAGTGGCAGCAGCTGGCGCTGGCGTTGGCAGACCGGTACGATCCGGTCATGGGTGAGGGGCTGGCGCAGCAGATCCTGCAGGAGGGCGGACAGGCAGTCCCGCAGGCGAGCGCCGCGGCAGCGGAGAAGCCGGAGATCAACACCGGCGAGACGCAGGAGCCGAAGATCGTGGAGAATGCGCGCAAAAAGTCGGAAGAAAGCACGCAACCGGGATAAGAACAGACGCACAAGCTCGGCTTGCGCGTCGGAAAGGAAGAAATGATCTCAGAGGATAAGAGCCGCCGCTTGCGGCGGCCCGTTCCGGCGAGATTATTTCTGGCTGGCGTGGGGTGAAGTTGGGAAAAGTTTGTGCTACGATGATTTTAGAATAAACGCCAGAAAGGAATTTACAGCATGGAAGGCGAATTCACGGGCGCAAGCGCTCAGACCACGGGCGCAGCTGACGTCGCCGGTCAGCAGAGCGGGCAGGAGGCAGCCGCACAGGCGCAGGTGCAGCAGCAGCCGGTCAACGTCCCCGACGCTCAGGGACAGGGTACACAGGAAGAAACGTTTGACAGTCTGATCCGGGGCCGCTACAAGCAGGACTTTGATTCTGCGGTGCAGAAGGTCGTAAAGCAGCGCGTGCGCGGGCTGAACCAGTACAAGGGGCAGGCCGAGGCGATGGCGCCGATCATTGACCAGCTGGGCGCGCTCTATGGGATCGACACGTCGGACCCGCGGAAGACGGACTTCGCGGCACTGGCACAGCGCTTTTCCGCTGACGAGCGGCTTTATAGCGCGGAGGCCATGGAGAAAGGCACGACGACGGACGCGCTCAAAAAGGAGTACGCCGGCAGGGCCGAGAATACGGCCATGCGGCGGCAGCTGCAGGAGTACCAGATGCGAGAAGCCTTCGCCGGGATCCAGGCAGACTTTGCCCGGGATGTGACGGCGCGGTACGGCGCGGACTTTGAGACCGAGATGCAGAACACGGATTTTGCGCGGCTCGTGGGCGCGGGCGTGCCGCCGAAGACGGCCTATGAGGTCATCCACCAGCAGGAGATCGCACAGGCGCAGGCGCAGCTGGTGGCGAACCAGGCGCGGGAGAACGTCATGCGGACCATACAGGCGCAGGGCGCAAGGCCGCAGGAAATCGGCTCCGGCGCTGCGGGCGGAGAGAACGTCCCGATGAAAACACACTGGTCACGCGCGGAGGTGGAGGACATGCGCCGCCGCGCGGCAAGAGGGGAACGAGTGATCCCCTGAGAAAGGAGATAAGAAGCTATGTTTAAATCCAAAGTCGGATTTCAGTTTTTTGCTGACGCCGGTACGCTCGTCAACGCGACCGGCAACTACGTAAACGCAGGCACCGGCCAAACGACCGCATTCAGCGGCAACGACACGCTCGCGCTGACCATGAAGACGTTCTACGACACGCAGCTGCTCGAGAACGCACGGCCGAACCTCGTGCATGCACAGCTGGCAGGCCGTCAGCTGCTGCCGCGCAACCATGGCAAGACCGTGGAGTGGCGCAAGTGGAACACGCTGCCGGATGCGGAGGAGCTGACCGAAGGCGTCATCCCGACCGGCCAGAAGATGGGACAGACCAGCATGACCGGCGCACTCAAGCAGATCGGCCTGTACGTGACGGTTTCCGAT
Organism: uncultured Oscillospiraceae bacterium; assembly: GCA_934613505.1. Lineage (GTDB taxonomy): Bacteria > Bacillota > Clostridia > Oscillospirales > Oscillospiraceae > CAG-170. Next base: position 18,003 of record CAKTTB010000013.1, read on the forward strand.
CAGCTCGAGCTGCATGCGCTGGACAACGTCATCCTCGGCGCGACCGAAGAGCTCGGCGCTTCCGCGGGTACGTCCATCGACAAGCGCGTGCGCGACGCGGCCGCGGCAGGCTCGAATGTGCAGTACTGCGACAAGGTTGCAGCGGGCGGCGCGCATACGGAAGTCACCAGCCGTGCGGGCCTCGACCTGACGGCCAAGCTGACGCCGGACGAGGTCAACAAGGCCGTGACGACGCTGAAGAAGATGAAGGCCCCGAAGATCGACGGCAAGTACGTCGCCGTCATCCACCCGTCGGTCGCATACGACCTGCGGTCCTCGAACGCATGGGTCGAGGCGCATAAGTATGCAGACGTCACGCCGCTGTTCTCGGGTGAGATCGGCGAGCTGCACGGCGTGCGATTCGTCGAGACGACGGAAGCGAAGATCTTCAACAACTCGACCTGCCCGGTCAAGACTGCAGCGGCTGAAGGAAACCCGGCGGTCTACTACAGCGTGTACGCGACGCTGTTCCTCGGCAAGGACGCATACAAGATGATCGACCCGGAGGGCGGCAATCTTGAGATGATCATTAAGAACAAGGGACAGATCGGCGGCCCGCTGGATCAGTTCTCTACCGTCGGCTACAAGGCCGAGATGGCGGCAAAGCTGCTGTATGAGGACCGAATGGTCCGCGTGGAGAGCTGCAGCGCATACTCCGGTACGGACGAAGCCAACTGAGAAAGGAGCACATACAATGGCAACTGAGAAGACCGCCACGGCGGCTGTACAGGCAAACCCGGAAGACGTGTGGAACGTCATGAAGACGATCTACCTGCCCCGCGGGCAGGGAAATGAGGAGCAGAGCCGCTTCGTGGCGGTAAACGGACGGACGTTTCAGGTGCCGAAGGGCAAGGACGTGCAGGTCCCGCTGCCGGTGTATGAAGTCCTGATGAACGCGCGGATGGCGGAGGAGGTAGCCTTCCGCCGCGCGCAGGCGGACAACTGACAAGTGAATGCCCATGACGGCAGGAAGCAGAGGAAGGGGCAGAAATGCCCCTTCTTTTGGTAAGGAGGAAAAATGAAAATTCGGGAAGCGATCGAGACGGTCGACCGGTTACTGCCGAACCAGTACGAGACGCCGGATAAGGTCCGGTGGCTGTCGGAGCTGGACGGAATCGTGTATCGGGATATCATCTGTACGCATGAGCACGAGAAGGAACCGGAGCCGTTTACGGGCTACAGGGAGGACGTGGACTTAGAGACCCAGCTTCTGATCCCGTGGCCGTATGATGAGATTTACCGCTGGTATCTGGGGATGAAGATCTGCGACGCCAACGGGGAGACGACGAAGTATGCAAACGAGGCGGCGAAGTACAACAGCTACTATCAGGGGTATTTCAACGCCTACAACCAAGCGTACATGCCAAAGCAGTACGCGACACATTTCAAGCTTTAAGGCGGTGAGACTATGAGCGTATATCGAGTAGAGTCGGGCGGCAGGGCCCCGGCGGGGCTTTCGGCCGGCGACGAGGTCGTGACCGGCGGCGGCACGTACCGCATCACGGGCGTGAACGCGGATGGCAGCTACCAGTCGCAGCTGGTGAACAAAAACCAGACGACGAGGAACTACGGCGGCAGCTATCAGACCAGGAACAGCCCTTACACCATGTCCGGTGTTTCGGACTACACGAGAAGAAAGCTGAACGGACTGGAGGGAGGCTATACGCCGTCGGGCAGCGTGCAGGCGGCACAGGCGTATCTGGAGCAGGTCAAGGCCAGCAAGCCGGGCGCGTATCAATCGCGCTGGGACGATGAGCTGACGAGCCTGTATGACCAGATCCGGAACCGGAAGAAATTCAGCTATGATATGGGGACGGATCCTCTGTACCAGCAGTACCGTGAGCAGTATCAGCGTCTCGGGCGGCTTGCCATGCAGGACACGATGGGGCAGGCGGCGGCACTCACGGGCGGCTATGGCTCAACCTACGGTGAGCAGGTGGGCCAGCAGGCGTACAATGCGTATCTGCAGAACCTCGACGACATCGTGCCGCAGCTGCAGCAGCAGGCATATCAGCGGTATCAGGATGAGGGGACGGACATTTATAACCAGTACAGCCTCGTGAAGGGCCGGGAAGATACGGACTACGGCCGGTACCGGGATACGGTCAGCGATTATTATTCGGATCTTTCGGATGCGCGGAGCGCGTACGACTCGGAGCGGTCGCTGGACCAAAGTCAGTGGGCGACGATGCTCGACTACTGGGCGCAGAAGGCAAACAAAGAGAACGCCGCCTACCTGCAGGCGCTGGCGGCGGAGCAGGCCGCGGCGAAGAAATCCGGCGGCGGAGGCGGCGGTGGGAGAAGCAGTTCCGGCAGAACCGGAAAGGGGTACATTGACAACACGTACAACAAAGGCGGATCGGGCGGTGCGCAGGCGCAGACCTACAACCAGCTCAAACGCGGCATGACCGAGTGGATCCAGGCCGGGCAGAAGCAGAAGGCATATGAGCTGTTCGCCGGGGTAGCTGGGCAGCTGAGTCTTTCCAGCGCGGCGGGCAAGAAACAGTATAACGAGCTGGTGACGATCCTGAACCGTGCGGGCTTCGGGATCCCGCTGGAACGATAAGGAGGCGGACATGGCAAAGAAGAAGCGGACAGGGCTGGATGCCCTGCAGGAATACGAAGCTGGCAGCGGATACGCTGCCAGCTCTGCGACGTCTTACGGGAAGACGCAGACACAGGGAAAGACCACAACGTTCAAGCGGAGCGGGCTTGACGCGCTGCGCGAATATGAACAGTACAAGAATCCGGGAGCCGTGCAGGATACGGCGTTCGACCCGAACTACAGAAGCAGAAATTATCAGACGCCGGGGCAGAACGCGGCGTTTGAGGCATATAAAAATGCGGTGAACGCAACGCAGAAAACGAGAAATGGCGTGGCTGTTTCCGGGAAGGTTTCGGAGCAGGAATACAGCCGGTCGCCTGGCATGCAGACGAAGTACGGGACGTACCAGAATTATCTGCGCGGCGTGGAGGCGGAACAGGGGCTGAAGCTTGGGACGCTGGCGCTGCAGGGACAGAGCGCACTGCTGGCCGGCCGGTTTGCGCCGGCAACGCAGCAGGTGCGGGGGGACGTGGATGCGCAGAACCGGCGTGCAAAAGCGGCGCAGACCGCGCAGCGGGATCAGGTGCGCGGCATGCGGCGGACGTCGCAGGAGCTGGACAAGCAGATTGAGGCGCTGGAGATCGAACAGGCGGACACGCATTTCTCCGGGACCGGGCTTTCGGAAAATGGGAAGAGCGTGACGCAGCTGCAGAACGAGATCGAGAACCTGCAGGCGCAGAAGACGGCGGTCGACAACCAAAGCGTGCTGGCCCGGGCACAGGAGGCGATCGGGAACCTGAGCGAGGAAGACCAGAATCTGCTCCGGCAGTACCGCGGGAAGGAACTGAACGGGTATCAGGTGCGGGCGTATGCGAAGTACGACGCGAAGACGGCGCTCAACGAAAAAGGCTACAGCGACGACACGCTCAAGAGGCTGGCGGAATGGCAGAAGGTGCTGGACGATTACGACAACGCGCAGAAGCTCGACCAGGCGGCGCAGGAGATGGGAAGCGGATCCTTCGCGGGGAAAGCTGCGGCAACGCTGTTCTCTGCGGCGCTGGCGCCGGGGAAGGCACTGGGCAATGTGGAGTTGCTGCGTGGCGTATTGCCGAAGTGGGCGGGCGGATATCAAAACGAGGATATGCCGACGAACATCTACAGCCCGGCGTACAACGCGTCGCGCCTGTCCTCCGGCATTCGGCAGAGCGTGATGCAGAATATGAACCCAACGGGGCAGTTCCTCTATCAGGCGGGCACGTCGGCGCTGGACAGCGCGGTCAACATGGCGGTCTCGACGGGGCTCGTCGGGACGGTCGGCGGTGCGGCCGGGGCGGGCGCGAAGGACGCGATCGCAGAGACGATGAACTGGGTGATGGGCTCGCAGGTCGCGGCGGATTCCGTGTATGAGGGGATCCAGAACGGCAAGTCCAACGCGGAAGCGCTGGTCGACGGTATCGTCGAGGGCGCGATCGAGGGCTTCACGGAAAAGTATTCTGTGGGCGATATCATCGAGAACATGTTGAGCGGGAAGGCCGTGTGGAGGAAGGCACTGCGGTCGTTCGCGTCAGAAGGCGCGGAAGAGATCGCGTCCAACTGGCTAAACCGTGCGTATGACGTGGTGGCGAAGCATGACCGGGGTGAGGTCATGACGGCCTACGCAAATTATATCGCAGAGGGCAGGACGCCGGCGCAGGCGCTGGCGGCGATGGTCGGAGACTTCGCAAAAGAAGACAGCCTTTCGTTCCTCGCGGGTGGCCTGTCCGGCCTTGCCATGTCTGGGACGTATGCGGGCGTGAACCGCGTGATTTTGGAAGCAAACGTCACGCAGACGGCCAGAGCGGTCATCGAGGCGGGCGAAGTGCAAGATGTCATCGACTATGGCATGGCGCAGGAAGAGGGCACGAAGGCGCACCAGCTGGCCGAGGAACTGCAGCAGACCGTGGACGATGGCGGCGAGGTGACGCAGAAGGCCGTGGAGAACACGCTGCGTGAGGTGGCGAAGGAGCAGCAGGCAGCAGTGGACGAAGGGCAGGAGCCGCGCGTGCCGGAGACGCTGACCAGGCTCGAGCAGCTGCAGGAACAGGCCCGGCAGGAGCAGGCGCAGGCCGAGGCGGACGAGAAGGCATTCCAGATCTACAAGAGCGCGGCGGAGACGGCGCAGGAGAACCAGAGGCTTGCACAGCAATATCAGCAGGAGCAGGAACAGAGCCGCACACAACAGTCTGTACAGGCCGTTCAGCAGGCCCAGCAGGCGGCGCAGCGGCAGTACGACCAGGACAGCTTATTTGCGCCAATTCCGGGGACAGAGAACATGGGAGAGCTGGATCCGGTACAGTATGCCCAGCGGCAGACGGCGGACGCGGAGCAGGCGCTTGATGAAGCCGCGCGGCAGCAGGAGGAACAGTATCTGCAGACGCAGGCCCAGAGAGAGGGCTACGACGAGCAGACGGCGGCGTATTTCCTGAACGGGAATACGACGGGCATGCCGGCGGAGCAGTATGCGCAGAGCTTTGGACAGGTCTATGAGCAGGGCAGACTCGGCGCGAGTGAGCAGCGGGCGATGCGCTACGCCGAAGGAATGAATCAGGACGTGGCGGCAGCCGCCTATCGAGCGGGCCTTGCCGCAGGGCAGAAAGGGGTAAACAATGGCAGTATCGAGACTACTGATGAAGGACAAGTCGGGCAGGCTGGTCAGCGTGCCGAAAAACAGGCTGGAGGCGTTCGCCAAAGCACAGCGCAGCAGCAAAGAGCTGACGCCGGAAGAAAGAGATCGCAAGGTGCGCGAGATCTCGCAAAAGCTTGGGATGAAGTAGAACTTTCGACGCTCGGCTTTGGAAAGGACAACACGCAAAAAGTGCGCGTCATGCCGAAGGGACAAGAGGCCAGAAGCGAGGATATCCAGGCGGCGGAAAAGTTCTTCCGGTCGATGGGCGTGCAGAACGCGCGGTTCTTCACCGGGCAGCTGACGCAGGAGATCGACGGGCAGACGTTTTATGCGGACGCTGCCGTGACGGAGGACGGCTCCGTGCTCATCCGGGCGGACAGCGAGGAGCATTCTGCGTTCGAGCTGGCAAAGCACGAGGGGTATCATCTGCTTGTCAAGAGCTGGCCGGAGATGGCGGAGAAGATCCAGAAGCGGCTGCTGGGCGAGGGCAAGATCACGAAGGAGATGATCGAGAGCTATGTGGACGCATACGCCGGGATCTACGGCGACGACACGGACGCCTACGTCGAGGAGATCATCGCGGACACCTACGCCGGCATGAACCGAACGGACTACGGCACGAACCAGCTGCGCGCGGACGTGAAGATGGAGGTCGGCCAGTGGCAGAAAAAATCCGGCAGCGCGAGAGCGCCGCCGGCGAAGATGTCCACTGCGAAGGATCAGACCACAAAAAACTATCAGGGCGTCAACCTTGCGGAAGACGGAAGCGTCTATACCTACGACTTCCTGACATCGCTTCCGGATATGGACGTGACCATGCTGCCGGAGGTCGATGCGGTACGCGGAGCCGACAACCGGGTCGATACAGCAAAGGTTGTGCAGGAGGGTATGAAAAACGCCCGCGCCGTTGGAACAGAGCGAGACGGAAAGATCTTTGTAAGGAACCAGTACACAGGGAAGATGCTGCGAATTGACAACAGCAGTATCCGACACGGACTGAATGGAAAGCAGAACAGATTGCTGACAAACGCACGGATGGGTGTGGTGATCGGGGATATCGTGAAAAATGCGGTACCAATCAATGCGCTTAACAATAAGGCAAAAGGTGTAACAGGGACATATGCCATGGCAGCCTATGTGACGGACAGCCGCGGGAGAGAGTTTGTTGCAATCGTTACAGCAGAACAGATAAACGGGAATATCGCTGGGGTTGAGGTGTACGATGTCGCACACGCGGTAAGTGGAAGACAAAAAAATAGCAGCCAGGCGGACACGAAGTCCCAGAGAGTTTACTCTATCAAGGCTGCCAAAATTAGTATATCCGATTTGCTCCGAATTGTCAACAGTACACACCAGAGTATTTTGCCGGAAGATGTGCTGCAAAAATTCGGAGAGCAGAGAAACCCGCAGGGGGATTATACCGGGCAGGCGAAATTCTCGTCTCAGGACGGCCGGTATCGGGATCTGATGGGGGAGAAGGCGGCGCAGTATGTGCGGCGGCTGGAGTCCGGACTGGTGAACCAGCTGGCGGAGAATCTGAGCGTGCCGGGGCAGGCGAAGCGGGAGGTTTTGCGGCCGATGGCCGAAGAAGCACTGCGGTCGTTCTTTACGGACGGGCAGCTTGACCGGTCGAAGCTGAACGATCTCTTTGAAACGGCCTACAAGGCGGGCGTGGAAGAGGACCAGCAGTACATTGAGCAGTACGGTGACCTCAAGAAGTTCATCCGGGATCAGAAGATCTCCATTTCCGAGACGGACCGGCAGGATATCGCAGATTACAATCTGTTCCGGAAGGCGGCAATGGGAACGCTGACGATCAGCAAGGACGGCTTGCCGGTGGACGTGGCGTATCAGCAGCTGCAAAAGATGGCGCCGGAGCTGTTCCCGGCAGACATTACCGCGCCGAGCGACCAGCTGATGCAGATCTACGATGTGGCGCGCGGCATTCAGAAGGTGCAGAAGACGCTGGATGAATACTACGGGCCGCAGGCGGCGAGCTTCAAGAAGTGGCAGCAGGCGAATTTCACGGAATCCATTGACCGGCTGACGAGCGGGCTGCGCGTGGCGCAGCGGTATCTGGACGCGCAGAACAAGGCCAAAGAAAAGCTTGCTATTCCGCAGACAGCGGAAGAAACGAAGCAGATGTGGGCGCAGTTGAAGGACGCGAGGCGAGTGGTCGAGAAAGCGCAGAGCAAGACGCTGCTGACGGAAGCCGACCAGAAGATCGTGAACCGGCTGCTGCGCGGGGAGACAAGCCCGGATTATGTGGCAGGGCTGGAAAACGGGCAGCAGATCCTGAAGGTCTACGAGGCAAAGGCTGACTATGATATGCTGGCGCTGAAGCTCAAGGCATGGAACGCGCAGCGCAAGCAGGGACTGCGGGACTTTGCCGAGCAGGCGCTGACGGAAGCCGAGGCCGTCAAGTGGGTCGACAAGGTTATGGGGATCCAGTACCAGCGCGAGACAATGGAGCGGAACATCCGGGATATCGCGCGGAAGGGCAAGGTCTCTGACGAAAAGGCCAATGCATTTATCAACAAGTATTTCTGGCCCGTGCATGAGAACGAGAGCAAACGCAAGAATTACCTCGTGCAGCAGCAGAACCGGATCCGGGCGCTGGGACTCGACAGGCAGGTACGGAAGGGAAATCTGGTCTCGGAGAGCTACGCGGTGCAGTGGCTGGGCGAGGCGGAATTCAACCGGGACTATCTCAAGCAGCATCCGCGTGTCGAAAGGCGCGGGGGGATGACGTTTGACGAGTGGAACGCGGCGATTCAGGAATTCGAGAAGCAAAACCCGAATCTGGATCTCGGCAAGGTGCGGGCAGCCGTGAAGATTTTCCATGAGGTCTACGACAAGCTGTTCCAGGATATGAACCGGGTGCGCATTGAGAATGGTTATGAGCCGGTCAATTATCTGCAGGGATATTTCCCACACTTCCAGGAGAACGAGGAAGGCGGCAGCATTCTGCAGAAGTTCGCAAGGGCGGCCGGGATCGAGGGCGATGTGTCGCCGCTGCCTGCGACGATCAACGGCCTCACGGCAAACTTCAAACCTGGCATCCGGTACATGGCGAACATCCAGAACCGACTCGGCTACGCGACAGCGTATGACGCGCTGCAGGGCTTTGACCGGTATATCGAGGTCGCGACAGACGTGATCTTCCACACGGCGGACATTCAGCGGCTGCGGGCGCTGGCGACGCAGATCCGGTATCGGGCGTCAGATGAGGGCCTGAAGCAGCGGATCGATGCGATTATGATGAATCCGTTCCTGAATCCGGATGAGGCCAACGAGCAGGTTGCAAACCTGACGAAGAACGGACGGTATGGGCTTTCGAACTTTGTGGATGAGCTGGACGAATACACAAACCTTCTGGCGGGAAAGAAGTCGCGGCTCGACCGGGGCATGGAAAAGCTCATGGGCCGGAGATTCTACAACGTCATGAAGAAGTTTGAGTCCCGCGTGGGCGCGAACATGGTTGCGGCCAACGTAGGCTCGGCGCTTACGAATTTCATTCCGATCACGCAGGCATGGAGCCAGGTGTCGACGGCGGACGTGCTGCGCGGCATGTGGGATACGCTGAAAAACTACAAGACCGCTGACGGGTTGGACGCTGCGTCGACGTTTATCAACAACCGAAGCGGCTATGGGCGGCTGGCCATGAGCACGATGGATAAAGTCTCCGCCGGTGCAGGTTGGCTGATGGAATCCATTGACACGTTTACGACGGGAAGTGTCGTCCGTGCGCGGTATTACCAGAATCTGCGGCGGGGCATGAGCGAGACGAGCGCGATGCAGGAGGCGGATCAGTTTGCGTCCGGCGTCATGGCAGACAGGAGCAAGGGGTCGACACCGACGCTTTATTCCGCGCGGAACCCGCTGGTGAAGCTGTTCACGCAGTTCCAGCTGGAGGTCAACAACGAACTGAGCTGGATCTTCAAGGATATGGCGCAGGAGGAGCAGAAGAAGGGCGTGGCGGCACTGGCCAAGGCCATGTTCAAATTCCTCATCGGCGCGTGGATCTACAATGAGTTCTACGAGAGCATTGTGGGCAGGCGCGCGGCGCTGGATCCGCTGGATATCATCAATGATACGGTCGGAGATTTCACGGGGTATCAGCTGCCGAACACGGTGCAGGCGGCGGTATCCGGGAAATGGGACTTCACGAAGGAGAAGCCGGGCACGTATCAGGCGATCAAGAACCTTGAGGGGAACATCATTTCTGAGTTCCCAGGCACGCAGGCGTTGACGATCCTCGGCGTGGATGAGGCGCTGGGGCTGGACATTGACAGCGGCAGGATCGCCGTGGCGTCGGCCATCCCGAACCTCGGAAACATCGAGAAGGCGCTGCTGGCAAAGAACGAGGACGTGGCGCCTGCGAAGAAGGCACAGACCATCGGAAACGAGCTTCTGAAGCCGGGCCTGTATCTGGCGACGCCGTTCGGCGGAGGGCAGATCCGCAAGGCGTATCAGGGCGCGACGGCGGCGGCTCGCGGCGGCAGCTACACAGTGGACAACGAGGGCCGCGACATTCTGCAGTATCCCGTGTACAATGGCAACGCAGCCGACCGGGCGAAAAGCTGGGCGCAGGCGCTGCTGTTCGGCAAGACGGCGACGGAAGAGGCGCAGAGCTGGGTGGAGAGCGGGTTCAAGTCGCTGTCCGCGAAGGAGACTGACGCCTATCAGGGCATGACCGAGGGAGGCGAGGACCAGCGGGAGACCTATGCGTTCATCCAGGCGGCGCGAAAGCTGGAGAAGAACTATGACAAGATGATGCTGCTGAAGGCCTATGATATCAGCGACGCGGCGAAGGCAGAGTATTATTATCAGGTCCTTGCCGGGGATGCGCAGAAGGCGGAGATGGAACCGAAGAGCACGCAGGAGCGGATCGACTACATGAACGAGAAGATCCAGGACGCGCAGGACGCGAAGCAGAAGCAGGATCTCAAGGATGCCGTCGCCGCCGGGACTGTGACGCAGGAGAAGGCAATCCAGAAAATCCTTGCGAACGACTACGCCGAGGATGAGAACAAGGCGTACTGGCTCTACAAGGAGTGGACCGGCGGGAAGGACTATACGAAGTACGGCAAGATCCTGCAGACCATCGAGGACGGAGGAGATCTGAAAGCGGCGGCAAAGGAATACTTTGACCACGGAACCGAGAAGAGCGATATTGGCAACGCGATCACGACGGAATACAAGCCGAAGTACATTGCGGCCTCGCCTGAGGAGCGGAAGAAGCTCAAGGAGAAGCTGCTGGCGGCCTATACGGCGGTCGGCTTTGACAGGAGCAAGAAGTCGAAGGACATTGACAAGTGGCTGAAGGAATGATGAGCGGGCCGGGGCGAAAGCCCCGGCTTTGCTGCGCGTGGGGTGAATCCGGCGCGGGGGTCTGCTACACTGGATGAAAAGGAGGGATGCGGTATGGCGACGCCAATTCCGGGGGCTTATCCGAGCCCGAGGATCGACAAAGGGGTGCTGCGGTGGTACGAAGGGGACACGTTCTCGATCGTGCTGCGGTTCGACCTGAAGGACCAGGACGGCGAGGCCGTCACGATCGGGACGACGGACAGCATGGCGGTCGTGTTTCTGGACGATACGCGGCAGACCGTCCACACGTTCAGCTTTGCGAAGGTGGAGAATGACCAGGTCACGCTGAACTTCGACGCGACGGTCACGGCAAAATTCACGAAGGGAAAGTACACCTACGATATCCGGTACACGCACGGCGACAAGACGACGCTGGCGAGCGGGAATCGGGCGTTCGTGGAGTAAGGAGCAGGTATGAGGGTAGAAATTCCGAATCAGATCACGGTGACGATCGGCGGGCTGATCTCCCGCGGGGTGAAGGCCGTGGAGGTTACGGACGCGGGGAAGCTGATTTTCACGCTGACGGACGGCAGCGTGATAGACCTCGGCTCGGTCATCGGCCCGCAGGGGCCGAAGGGCGAGACGGGACCGGTGGGGCCGCAGGGGCAGACCGGACCTGCCGGCGCACAGGGCGAGACCGGCGAGGCGGGCGCGAGCATCACGTCGATCACGAAGAAATCGCAGAGCGGGACGACGGCGACGTACACGATCGCGCTTTCGGACGGGAAGACATTTGACTTCAACGTCGAGACCGTCAAGGGCGAGAAGGGAGACACCGGCGCGAAGGGTGACACCGGCGCGCAGGGCCCGAAGGGGGAACCCGGCTCGCAGGGGCCAAAGGGCGAGACAGGCCCGCAGGGCGAGCAGGGGCCGAAGGGCGACACCGGCGCGACCGGCGCGGAAGGCCCGAAGGGCGCGACCGGCGACACTGGCCCGAAGGGAGAGCCAGGCGAAAAGGGAGAGAAAGGCGACAAGGGCGACACTGGCGCGACTGGCCCGCAGGGAGAAACCGGCCCGCAGGGGCAGACCGGTCCGCAGGGCCCGGCAGGCCCAACCGGCCCGAAGGGCGATACGGGAGCGGGCTTTACGGTCAAGGGCTATTACGGCTCGGTCTCCGCGCTGCAGGCGTCGGTCAAGAATCCGGAGGTAGGAGACGCCTACGGCGTGGGCGCGGCTGCACCTTATGACATTTACATCTATGACGGCGTGACGAAGGCGTGGGTCAACAACGGACCGCTGCAGGGCGCAAAGGGCGAAAAGGGCGAAAAGGGAGAAAAAGGCGACCCCGGCGCAAAGGGCGAACCGGGCGAGACTGGACCGCAAGGACCTACGGGTCCGCAGGGTGAGACGGGGCCTCAGGGGCCAACGGGTCCGGCCGGAGACAACGGCGCGCCAGGCGCAAATGGCGTGACGCCGACGATCGGCACAAATGGCAACTGGTATCTGGGCGAGACCGACACCGGGAAGCCATCGCGCGGTGAGAAAGGCGATAAGGGCGACAAGGGACCGCAGGGAGAGCAAGGCGAGACGGGCGGGACCGGCGCGGCCGGAACGACATTCACGCCGTCGGTCGCTGCGGACGGGACGCTCAGCTGGACGAACGACGGCGGGAAAACGAACCCGGACAGCGTCAACATCAAAGGCCCGCAGGGCAATCCGGGCGAAAAGGGCAACCCAGGAGAGACCGGCGCAAAGGGCGCAGACGGCGTCACGCCGACGATCGGCACGAACGGCAACTGGTATCTGGGAGATACAGACACAGGGAAGCCATCGCGCGGAGAGAAGGGCGACAAGGGCGATCCCGGCGCGCAGGGGCCTGCGGGCGCAACGCCCGTCAAGGGGACGGATTACTTTACGGCGGCGGATAAGGCCGCGCTGGTGCAGGACGTGCTTGCCGCGCTGCCAGAATGGACAGGAGGAAACTACTGATGGCATTGGATAAAGCAGTAGATTCCGCGCAGCTGAACGCCGACCTGACGGCGGTTGCGGACGCCATCCGCACGAAGGGCGGCACGTCCGCACAGCTTGCGTTCCCGGACGGGTTCGTGAGCGCGGTGCAGGCCATCGAGGGCGCGCCCGACTTGCAGATCGTCGTCACGACCAGCGCGGGTGCGACCGTCACGGCCACGAAGGGGAGCAAGACGGCTTCCGGGACGGCAGATGCGAGTGGAAACTGCACGTTGATAGTCGATGAGGTTGGAACATGGACGGTAACAGCAGCGACAGCAAGCACAACAAAGACGGCAGATGTTGTGGTTGGGACAGCTAATGTCGATTTGGCCATGATCGACCCCGTGTTCGGAAATAACAGCTGGGCTGCAATTATTAAGGCCTGTCAAGAGAAACAAGTTCCCAACACATGGAACGTCGGCGACAGATGCAACATGACGATCAACAACAAGACCTACGCGATCGACATCATCGGCAAGAACCACGACGATTATGCCGACGGCTCGGGCAAGGCTCCGCTGACATTCCAGATGCACACGACCTACGCGACGCAGTATAAGATGAACGGCGCAGAGGATAACAGCTGCGGCTGGAAGAACTGCCTGGTGCGGACGTCCAATGCGTTCCCGGCGCTGAAGAAGGTGATGCCGGCGGAGGTCGTGGCCGCGCTAAAGGCCGTGACAAAGAAGACCACGGCAGGCGGCGCGAGCTCGGCCATCGACACGACGGAGGACACGCTGTTCCTGCTGTCGGAGATCGAGGTCCAGGGCACGCGGACATACTCCTATGCGGGCGAGGGCACGCAGTACGAGTATTACAAGACGGCGGCCAACCGGAAGAAAAACCGTGCATGGTATTTGCGCTCGCCGAGACTCAACAACACCAGCTGCTTTGACAGAACGGGATGGAACGGTGAGGCGGACTGGAGCGTCGCGTCCGAGGTGGACGGTATCGCGGCGGCGTGGTGCTTCTGAGCGGAGCGTAAAAAAGCCGCCCTTCCGGGCGGCGGAGATAGACAAAATTTGCAGCGTATGATATGATGGATACGCCCCATTCGTGGGGCGGGCGCTGCTGCATACGGCGGTCAGTCACTTCCCTGTAAAGGGGGTGATGCTGATGGGGAGCAGACCATGGGCGAAAGCCCTTCGGTTCCTGCTGCGAGTCGCAATGGTAATACTTATCATGCTGCTTTTCACCCAGAAAGTTTGTTGACCGCCCGGAGGCACCCGAGCGGTCAACGATAGCTTTTTGACTTGACTGTTCCGGACTAACCGCCGCAGCAGCGTCCTTATATCTCCATTATACCGTCCCGCTGTCAATTGTCAAGCAGCGGGGCGGCTTTTTTACGCCCCGGGAAAGGAGCATAAGGGATGGACCTGCAGGATCTGAACGTTGCCGTCGCGGAAATCCGCGGCAATGTCGACCGGAACACCGGCCGGATCAAGGATCTCGAGAAGAAGACCGACGCCGTGGCCAAGCTGGCCGAGGCCGTCGCCGTCATGGCCGAGCACATGAAGACGCTCGACGACAAGATCGACAGCATGCAGACGAGCGTCAACAACCTCACCGCCCGCCCGGGCAAGAACTGGGACGCGCTGGTCAAGATCGTTTTGACCGCGCTCGTCACCGGCGTCATCGGCTGGGTGCTGGGCAAAATTCTGTAACACACGCCGCAAGGCGCGAAATTTGAAAGGAGAAAAATACTTATGAACGCAAAATGGTGGAAAGCCGCGGGCATCCGCGCACTGAAAACGGTATGCCAGACGGCAGTCGCAACTATCGGCACGAGCGCGATCCTGTCCGAAGTTAACTGGATCGCCGTTGCCTCCGCCTCGGCGCTGGCGGGCATCCTGTCTTTGCTTACGAGCGTCGCGGGCCTGCCGGAGGTAAAAGAGGAATGAGTATGGAGATCGACAGCTCCATCCGGGCAAAGTGGCACGGCGGAAAGCGCAAGCTCTCCGCCATCACCGCCATCGTCATGCACTACACGGCAAACACGGGCCAGATGGCGACGGCCAAAGGAAACGCCCGCTATTTTGAGGGCGGCAGCGAGGGACGCAAGGCCTCGGCCCACTACGTCGTCGACGAGGGCAATGTGGCCTACGAGTGCGTGCCGCTCGATACCGTGGCATGGTCCGTCGGAGACGGAAATAAGGGGCCGTATGGCAAGCTCGTCAACAACTACAACTCGGTATCGATCGAGATGGTCAGTCACACGGACGCCGCCGGGCGGTATTACATCCCCATCGAGACGCAGAGGCACGCGGCGGAGCTGTACGCGCAGCTGAAAAAGCAGCTGCCGAACGTCAGGTACGTCGTGCGCCACTACGATGTGAGCCTCAAAAAATGCCCTGCGCCGATGATTGACGAGGGCGCATGGGCAAAATTCAAAAACCTGCTGGAGGAGGCAGAAGAAGTGAGATACGAAAAGCTGAAAGACGTTACGAACCAGACGTACCGCCAGACGCTGGACAAACTGGTGGAGAAGGGCCTGCTTAAAGGAAAAAGCGGCACAGGCGAAGACCTGACGCTCGATCTGAGCGAGGACAACGTCCGCATGCTCGTCATCCTGGACCGCACCGGCGTCTTTGACCGCTGACCCGCCCGGGCGGCGGGCCGAAGGGAGTGACGAAAGCATAACTGCGCGGCTGGCTCTGCCGAAGGAGCTGGAACACCTCACGCGCAGCGACTGGGAGCGCGTCACTGACGAGGGCATACTGGATCAGATCGATCAGCAGATCGTGAAGCTTTATATCGTGCGCAGGCTCCCGCAGATGGACGCCGCCGCCGAGATCGGCGTCGACCGAAAAACCATCTCCCGCCGCCTGCCGCACATCTACAACACCGCCCGCCGCCTGGCACAAAGCAGCCCGCCCTGAGCATTACGCTCCGGGCGGGCTCTTTTACATTCAAATCATATTTTTTCGGCCGAAGGTTGCTCTGCTGGCATGTTTTGCCGCATATACGCATCGATCCATTTGCGGATCAGTTCATTCGGGGTCGTGCCGTTGGCTTTCGCCGTAGCCTTAAAGGTTTCCGCGATCTCCCGTTTTAGCTTGCAGGAAATCACGGACATGTTTTCTGCATCCCACTTGTTGCGAGTGCGCTTTTGCGCATCAGTTGGCATTCCTTGCCGCCTCCTTTTCTGAATCATAAAAAATGAATATGGATTTCTCCGCTTCTGATTTTTGTGTTGAGAAACGCGGCCTCTGGATTCGGGGCGTTCTCAATGCTTTTCTTGCATAAATAAAGTACGATCTGCAAAGCCTGTCTGTGCGCGGCAAGCTCGGCGTTTCTCAACTCCAAAGTTGTGATCATGGCTCTGCGGATCTCTGGATTATCATCCGATAGATTTTTCAGCGCTTCGCTTACCGTATGAGATAAGCTCGAACGAACCGTTTTTTCTCCAAGATGGATTGGGATGCCGATGGTTTTGCCGGTTTCTTTGAGATACAGCAGCCGCAGCTCGTGGTCGCCGCTATTTACATCATCCTCAAGATGCACAAACACACCGTGGCACGGAGAATCAATATACCGAAAGCCGTCGGCGAATTGCACATAAAAAGATCGGTACGGGATATGGTACAGCGCCTCGCTATCGATCTCAAACTCCTCATCTTCTTGTGCAAACAATCGTTCCTGCAAAGAACGGCCGACAATAAACACATCCTTGTTTTCAATCCATGGTGCAAGGGCGGCGATCTCTTGCGTTGCCTTTGTGGCGGCAGAAATGTTTTCGTATGTGCCAGGAGAATCGCCCATCGCAATCGCCATTGCCGCGGACATTGGTGCATAGCACCATTGATTCCATCTCGGAAGCCCGTTCTTGCCGTTCATTTCATGGAACAGTTTCATTTTCTCCCAGGCATCAGGGTATTCTTCTGTTACTCTCTGCAACAGAGCAAGCGGTGGATATGATGGATCAATTCGCATTCTTGATCTCCTCCACCTTTTCCTTGTACGCTGCCAGCGCGGACTTGTAGTTTTTTATGGCTGAAACGTCTTCATCGGAAATACTTGTTTCCGTATTATCCAGGTAAATGCGCCAGTTTCCGGGCCTTCCATAGAATTTCCCGTTCCAGCGTCCTGCCGGGTAGCATACAGGGCGTTCAGGATTTTCGAGCGCTGCTATTGCGCTCGCAACAGCGGCGCCGTCTTCTGCGAGGTGCTTTGCCATATCGCAGAAGAGCATATGATCCATCTGCGTGAAAGAGTTCTTGGATTCGAGTTCAGGGATGATCTCTTTCAGCGAGCGGATCGCATCGGAAACAGCAGAGGAAACGGCTTCTGAAAATTCTTTTGCAGTGGTATATTTGGGCGCCGGAAGTTCCTTGCTCCAACACGCGTTGAATCGAGTTCCCATATCCAGAATGCCGGACAATCCTGTTTCAAACGGAACATCCCAGCGATAGCCGCGAGATTTGAGTGCATCCTTCACGGGCCGGGTGTTCCCGGTAATGGAGATCACGATCTGCGCATTGAGAACATCAAGCCCAACGAGCGCCGTGATCGGATTCTTCGATTCTTCGGAACGCATACGCTTTGCGTAGCAGGCAGGGCATTCCGTATAGTGGTCTGCCGCCCACAGGGCCCAGCTATCAGCTTCGGCGCGGAGCCCTTTGTTGGCCGTTCTCGTAAATTCTGTTCCGCATGTTTCACATTTGCAGTAAGCTGTTGCTTTTGCCATGATATTTGCCCCCTCATTTTTATTATACTGCTCCAATGCGGTTGCACCGGAGCAGTTTTTGTTGGAATGGAATGTGGTGGATCTAAAACTCAGATCTTCTCGCCGCAGCATACGCGATACTGGATCTCTGCGGGTATATTGTGTTCAGTCCGCCCGCAATACCAACGGGAGAGTATCTCGCCGCTATCATCGTAGCTGGCTTTTTCGGCCAGCTTAAGAAGCCGGCTTGCAGAGTTCGAGCGGTGGAAGAAAAACATCTGGCCGTTTTCGTCGTATGCCTTAAAGAAGTATTTATACTGTTTCATCTTGTGTTCCTCCTGCATTCATTTTTAATCTCCGGATCTTGCCTTGTTTTATCTTATGGCTATATTATATACTGTAATACCGTATATGTCAAGGGGTTTTCAAAATATTTTATAAAAAATAAAAACAAAAATCCACGCAAATGGGACAGAACTGTCCCGGAAGTGTCCCACAGATGTCCCCCTCGGGAATCGGGGAAGCGGTAGACTGAGGATAGGAGCTGGCCAGCTTACTACTTTGAATCCGGAGGATTTTTTATGGAATACGCAAGCAAGGGACTCGCGGGGACTGCACTGGGCTTTGGCATCGGCGGCGCCGCGCTGGGTCTGGCAAACGGCGGACTCGGCAATCTGCTGGGCGGCCTCAACCAGAACAAGAGATCGGAAGCCGCTGACATCGCTGCAGCGGTCACGCCCGCCATGACGGTCGCCGCCATGCTCGCCGCACGGCAGCAGGAGCCGACGTGCAGCGAGAACATGCCAGTCACGCGCTACGATCTGGAGCGCGAACAGAAGCTGGCCGCGAAGGACAGCGAGATCGCGCTGCTCAAGGCCAACACGTACAACGACGGCAAGATGCTGGAGATGTACGGTTATATCGACGGGCAGCTCAAGGACGTCCGTGAGGCGCTGTGCAAGCAGGCCGTCCACAACCAGCGCACCGAGGATAGCTTCGCGCTGGTCAAGCAGGACGTCGAGTCCGTCCGCAAGGAAGCGCTTGACGCGGTCAAGATGGAGGCTGAGCGCCGCTGCTGCGGTGACAACTCCATCGTCACCTACGTCAACGCGACCTTTTATCCCAAGCAGGTCGCCGACGTCACCACGGGCACCGCGACCACGGCGCAGTCGCTCTACAACCCGATCCCGAAGTGCGGGTGCTGCAACGGCTAAACGCAAGGGGCGGCAATAGCCGCCCCATCCTTAAAGGAGGAAATCTGCAATGACAGTGACGATAGATCAGGCCATGCGCGGAGCGATGCGCTACGCGGACAACGAGGTCATCCCGCACCTGCCGGGCGGCAAGGGCATCGGGGCCGGGATCATGCTGGCGCTCATCATGGAGGGCAGCCGCGAAAAGATCCTTGCGCTGCGTGAGAATCCGGCGGTCAAGATGATGCAGATCTTTGACGACGCCGGAAACATCGACCTTGACAAGCTCTACAACGCGGCCAGGCCGCGCTTTGAAAACAAGCTGACCGTATCCGTCCCGCTGCTGGGCGATATGCGGTTTGACCAGAATGACGTCGATAAACTCTACCGGTATATCCAGGAGGCATGACGAGATGAAAGAATATATCGAAAAGCTTTACACAAAGCTGCACGAGGCCATGCAGAAGCCCGTGACGCTGGGCAGCGCGGAAGAAGTCGGACTGTACGCGAAGACGATCTGCAGGCTCGAAAAGCTGCACGGGCACCACGACGAGCCGGAGACGGCCACATTTGATCGCGAAACGGCGATGCAGTGGGCAGCAAACATGCAAAACGCCGACGGAACGACAGGACCGCACTGGACGATGGAACAGACAACGGCCGTGGCCGAGAGCATGGGCATTCAGGCACCTGTGGTCCCGCGCTGGGCGTGGGGCGTGACCATGAACATGATGTACTCGGACTACTACCCCGTCGCCGTAGAGTTCGGACTCAACCGCCCGGAGTTCTACGCTGCTCTGGCAAAGGCGTTCCTGCTCGATAAAGACGGCCCGGGGCCGGAACAGAAGCTCATGGCGTATTATGAGCATATCGCAAGGAGCTGAGAACACAGAAAAGGGACTGGACACAGAATAAACACAGTTTGCAAATTTACATTGAAAATACAGTATTTTTTCAGAGTTCGAGTCTCTTCAGGTCCACCAAAGATAAAGACGCGGGAATTTAAATTCCTGCGTCTTATTTTTTATCTTTTTGGGTAGAATAGCAGTTAAAAGACGGATTATTTATGATTGAACAAAACTTTTTGCGAGAACTGCAAGGTAGCAAGACGTAGCATATCCTAGCACGAAAATACACGGGTATGAACACAGTGACCGACACAGTAAAAAGGTGCAATTAAAAGGCCGCGTCCATCTGGGCGGCGACTTTATCAATGCGGGTATCGAGGATGTCGGTGTAGATATCCATGGTGGTGGAGAGCTGCGCGTGGCCGAGGAATTTTTGAGCGAGTTTGAAGTCCACACCGGCCTCGTAGAGCGCGGTCGCGTAGCCGTGGCGGATCTCGTGCGGGGAGACGGTGATGCCTGTGCGCTTGCGGTAGGCGTCGAATTGGTCGGTGACAAGCCAGCCGGGGAGCGGACTTTTTCCGCCGTCGTTGGAAAAGATATAGCCGTGTTCCTTTTGCGGGAGCGCAGCGGCCAACGCCGGGAGCAGCGGGACGGGGCGGATGCCGGCGGCAGTCTTCGGCTCCTTGATCTGGGGCGTCGGGCCGGTATGGTAGACGCTGCGGCGGATGTAGATCCTGCCTTTCTCACGGTCAATGTCCTCGTAGCGCAAGCCCTCGGCCTCGCCGCGGCGGCAGCCGGTATAATAGATCAGGAAGGCAAACAGGCCGAAGTCGTCGTTTAGGTTGTCCTTGATCTTCTGGATCTGATCAGCGGGCGGCGCGTGGCGGCGCTTCTGCGGAAGGTTCTTTGGGAGAAGAACTGCCTGCGCAGCGTTAAAAGAGACGTAACCTTCGCGCTGGGCTTTATTCAGGATCTGCCGGATGATCTGGCGCTGGGTGATAACGGTCTTTTTTGCGTGGGTCTTGGCAAACTGGTTGATGTACGTCTCAATCTCTTTGCTTGTGATCGTGGCGACATCCTCCGGGCCAAACTGCGCGACGGCGCGCTCATAGGCAGGGGAATAATTGCGCAGGGAATTCGGCGCAAGCGTTGGCTCGATCTCGTTCCACCAGGCGTGGGCGACGTCGGAGAACGGGACGGTCTTTGGCTTCTCGGCTTCAGCGCGGTATGCCTTGATCTTGTTCCAGACCTCGCGGTCCGTCTTGCCGCGAAACGCTTTGCGCTTGCCGTTGACTGTGATGATGGATTCATGCAGGCCGTCCGGCCTGACGTAGTATTTGGGAATTGGCATCGTAAAACCTCCAAGAATACCGCTCCGGCTGATCGGGCCGGGGCGGTTTGATTTATGCGCGGAACCAGCCGATCGATGGGCTGAGCACGTCGGCCACAAGCGCAAGGGCACACAGCAAAAGAATACCCAAGAGGATGAGAGTCACAAGTCGGTGCATGTGCAGGGACTTCTGCTGCTGGGCAAGCTGCGCACGAAGGGCCGCGCTCTCGGCGAGGAGTTTTTCAGCATCGGAAGACTCGGCAGGCTCGGCAGGCTCGGCAGGCGGGACGCCGAAATGCTCATCCATTGATACGCCGAGGGATGCGCAAATCGGGCCGACGGTATCAATGTACGGCTTCGTAGTCTCGCCGCGCAGGAATTGGCTGACGGCATTGACGGATACGCCGGATTCGTCGGCGATATCCTGATTCGTCTTATGCGGCTGCATGGTGTCCTTTGCTTCGCGGCATGTTTCCCACAATTTTTCTGACAAAAACCATCCCTCCATATATAAAAACCACACCTGTGGCAGTAAGATTTCAGAAAAACCTACGCTGAAAACCAAACCGACAGGTTTACAAACCCAACCGGCGTATGCCATGCTTCAGATACAGACGGCTCCCGGTCGTTTGCGCGAAACCAAAGCCCGCGCCGTTGTTCGGCCAGCGGCGCGGGCAACGCCTACCCATATCTTACAACTTTTGGGAGGCGCGAACAAGAGGTAAAGATTAACAAAAAATGAACGCGGTTTTTGTGGAGAAATGGAGACGGAGATGGAAAAGACGATGGAACAGATTGAAAACATTTTAGAGCGGGCCACACTGGATCAGCTGAAAATCATCCTGCGATTCCTGCGGAACATCATAAAATAAGTGCCGGAACGGGAAACCGTTCCGGCGGGGAAGCTAGGGGTTACAATGCTCGCATGGGTCGTACCCTGCGGAGATTGCCGCGTCTCTGGACTTGAAAATTCTTTGGTTATCCTCATCCGGGAGATAGGAACATGACGATCGGTGAAATTTGTGACTCTTTTTGTTTCCAATATATTCGTTGGAGACGTACCCGGATGGGCGTTCTGGCCTGTCACCGGTGGGTTCGGATGATGAGGAGGAAGAGCTTGACACATGAGAAGATTCCGTTGATTGCGATACATTTTCCTGAGGACGAGAGAAAGGATAAAACAGAAGAAACCCAAGGAATAGAATTACGGAGATGATGAGTATTCGGAGTCTCAATTTTTTGCCGGATTCGACACGAGCTTTCAGCGCTGCATAATCTGATTTGGCGATCATTGCGTCATGCTTGTACAAAGCAGCTTCGCGCTTGGCAAGAGCAGCTTCTTGCTGTGCAGCTGATGCACGCGCACGAGACTCGTTGACAACGGCATCTGCAGCAGAAAGGACGTTTTGAGTGGAATCTACAACGGCAAATGCGGCAGACATTCGTTCATCGTAAAGCCGACGGAGCGCGATGCATTGGCAATAGAATTCATAGTCCTGCAATGTCTCAATGCTTCTGCCGGAATAAGGATTGTACTTTCCACGAGAAAGCGGGTACGAAAGAGCGCCTTGAACGGAAACGATTTCACGCAGATAATCTTCTCTGCTTATTTTGCAAGATGGACGCTCAGGGGGATCTGGGAGTTTGCTAGAAGCGGAAAAACGAATGCCCCGGGATGGCGTGTCAGTGGGAATCGACTGCAAACTCGTCGAGTGCGTCGTCGTACCCATTACGGTATCCTTCCTGGTAAGACTCGGCTTTTGCTTCCGCCAGATCATCGCTTGTGTACTGGCGCGGAGAACAGGACGTACAGAGAATGAGAAGAACCAAAAGCACGGCGCAGATCACAGACATTGTTTCGGCATAAGCCCGCATAAATACCACCCTCTACCAGAATACAAAAATAAACGGAGACGGTCAAGCGTCTCCGTTTAATTTTTTTACGAAATTTTCAATTTCGCTCCATTTTTCCGGCGGGAGCGCCATCAGGAGGGAGATGAAGCGTTTCCGGAAGGAGTCATCCGCGTCGGACATGATATCCGTGACCAGCAGGGCCAGCTCATCATTCGCGCTGCGCTGGACGTACATTTCACCCTCACCGTCTTCCAGCCATGCGAGGGAGACGTTGAATTCCCGGCAGATATCCGAGATCGTTCGCTCGGTTGGGACATATGTGCCGGAGCATATTCGAGAGACATGAGCTTGTGTCAGGTGAATGCGATCGGCAAATTTGGACTGCGTCAAACCCTGATCTTTGATTAAAAACGAGATTCGTTCATTCACTGTGTTCATGGATTCACCTTCTTTCTGAAATGAGAGTATCACAGGCACGCATATTTGTCAATCAGAAAATATGCGAAATGTATAAAATAATACTTGACAATATACGTTTCACATGCTAGTCTATACATAACGAATAAACCAAGCGAGGTGAGATCAATGTCAGAGGAGCAGAAGCAGCAGGCCGAGAAGATCTCGGCGGAAATCAACAAGCTTACGCCGGAAATGCGTGAGAAGGCGCTGATCTTTATGCAGGGCATGGCTGCTATGGTGCAGCCGAAGAGCGAGAAGAAGGAGGCGTGAGGGGATGCCGAGAGAGCTGGAAGGATACCGGCCGCAGCTGGAGCTGCTGACGGATATGTTTCCGGGCCGGGCGGCCATCGGGATCACGGAATGCCAGGCGGCGCTGGGCATCGACCGGCGGACGCTGCTGGCTGACCGGCGCTTCCCGGCCCGGCACATCGGGAACAAGTACACGGTGTCGCTCACGGAGCTGGCACGATGGATGGTGCAGAGATAGGAGGCTGAGCCATGGCGAAGGTAAAGACCTACACCCTGACGCTGGATGCGCAGGAGCTGCATGATCTGATCGAGGCGGCGCTGGTGTGTGAGTGCCAGGCGGCGCAGATCATCGGCGGGCTCAAGCGCAAGGGGCTTGACCTGGACGCGCAGAAGCTCGTTACACAAAACGCCCGTCTGTCGCGGCTCGTCAGGCGGATGCAGGAAGCGAAGAAGGAGACAGCATGACAAATTTCGGGAAGACCGTGCGCAAGCGGCTGATCGATCTGGACAAGACGCAGGACTGGCTGGCCGCGCAGGTTGAGGGGATGGGGATCCCCTGCGACAAGACGTATCTCAGCAAGATCCTGAATGGAGCCCGGAAGGGCAAGCAGGTCAAGGCTGCGATCGAGAAGATTCTGGATCTGGAAGGGGGTGCGCTGGGTGGATGAGCTCAAGAAAAAAACGATCGCCGCACTGGAACAGCAGTTGCAGCTGCTGGCCCAGAACGGCGGATCGCCTGCCGGAAAGGCAGAAACGTGCAACGCAATCACGGTCCTGACTGCGCTGCTGCATGAGCTGCGGCAGTTTTAGGAATCAGAGCCGCAATGAGCGTCGAGCCCGCGATAGATGCGGTTGAAAAGCACAGCAATCTGGTCGCCGAGAGATTCATTGCTCGAATCAGTAATGATCAGATTGCCCTTTTCGATCGCGGCAAGCGCGAGCTGAAGCGCAATTTCAGACCTCGTCATATGTTCACCTCCCCTCATATTGACACGATCATTATAAGAGGGGAATAGAGTCGTGTCAACAAATTGGACGGAAGAAGATAAGGAGAAGCACTATGAGAACCAATCTTGCAGAGCGGCTTGGATATGAGCCGGAGGAAGAGACCAGGGAGCGGCAGGAGCGACTGCTGGAGGAGCTGCGGTACCGGGAGGCCATGCGGCGTGTGGTGAAGACCTGCTGCGTGTGGCTGGGCGGCGCGGCCTTTGTGCTGGCGGTGATCGCCGGGTACGCAGAGATGACCGACGCATGCGTCGCGACCGGCGCGATCGCGCTGGGCCTAACCACCTACGGGATCCTGTGATGGGCGAGACCAAGATCACGGTCGAGCTCCGGCCGGATCAGCTGGACAGCCTGATCGATGCACTGATGCTGGCGTCAAACTGCGAGCAGGAGGACGCCGAGTGCCTGAACAGCATGGACCGCGTAAACGCGCAGTGCGTCGCCGACACGGTTGCCCGGCAGGACAACTACGCGAAGCTCGCGGCATGGCTGCAGCACGTACAGGAGGAAGCGGAGTGAATTATTTTGCGCCGCGCATGCGGCCCATCCCGCCGCCCTGCGGCCGGAACTGCCCGGACCGAAGCGGCACATGCCGTGCCGGGTGCTGCACCTGGACGCTATATGAGAGCATACGGAACCACATCTACGACGTCAACCACCGCGACAGGGACAGCCTGCAGCCCGATCTTGCAGCGGGAAAGCAGATGGTCCATGCCGACAACCAGATAAGGAGGCGCAAACACATTGCAAAATAGCATCGATTACCCCGGCGAGCGGACGCCGCGGCGCCCCGCCGTGATCGCCCAGGCCGGATATACCGGTCAGAACCACTTTTCCGTTACATATGGCGATCAGGAAGTGACCGTCCGCGCTGAGGATGGCTATGCGGCCCTTTTCACCGCAGCCAAACACTGGGGCTATAAATTCACCCGCCCGGAGTACCATCAGAACGCCCGCGCGACCAAGCTCCACTACACGCCGGACGCCCGGCCGGGGGCGCTGATATGAGGTTCGTGTGTGACGCCTGCCAGGATATCACGAACATAGAGGCAGACCGGATGGAGATCCAGGGCGAGAAGCTGATGGTGTACAGCCGCGGGCGGCTGGTCTACGTTGCGGATCTCGGCCAGATCATGCTGGCCAAGCTGACGCCGGGGAGGGATGAGGCAAGATGATTGCTCGCGTCTTTCCCAGAAAAACGAACGCTTCCCCGACGGATGCCCTCGCATTCTTCGGCCAGCCGACAATCGAAAATATCGCCGACTGCATCAAGGCGGGCGTGACAGAGGTACATATCTCCGTAACGTTTACGTGGGATTTCGAAAAGGCCGAAGATCTGTACTACGCATGGCAGGTCCTCGGCGTTCCGGTGGAGGTCGGCGGCCCGGCGTTTGATGATCGCATGGGAGACTTTACGCCCGGGCTGTATCTGCGGGACGGAATGATCTTCACATCGCGCGGTTGCACAAAGGATTGCTGGTTCTGCTCCGTGCCGCGCTGTGCGCACGGGGAAATCAAAGAGCTGCCGATTGTGGATGGATGGAACATCCTTGATGATAACATTCTGGGAACGTCAGAAGCGCATTTTCGGGCAGTCTGTGACATGCTCAAGAGGCAAAAACACAGATCTGTTTTTACAGGGGGATTAGAACCGGCGCTGCTCCAGCAGTGGCAGGCGGATTTGCTGCACGAGGTAAACCCAGCACGGCTTTATACAGCCTATGACACAAAGGACGATCTGGAACCGCTCATCGAAATGGGCAGGAAACTGCGGTCGGCAGGATTTCGCCCAGCGAGCCACACCATGTGCTGCTATGTGCTGTGCGGCTACGACGGAGATAGCTTTGCGGACGCAGAAAAGCGTCTGACCCAGACCATGCAGGCCGGATTTGTGCCGTATGCCATGCTGTTTCGCGGAGAGGACGGAAAGTACGATTCTGAATGGCGGAGATTCCAACGCGAATGGTGCCGCCCGATTATCACTGGGAAAAAGTTCAACGAATTTTGGAAGGAGACGCTATGACAGACGGCTGGGAATGGCGCGGCGCGCCGGAGGAAGGAGACAAGCATGAGTAAAGCTGTACTGATCAGCCTCCGTCCGGAGTGGTGTGAGAAGATCATCAACGGGCGGAAGACCATTGAGGTGCGCAAGACGCGCCCGAAGATGGATACGCCGTTTAAGTGCTACATCTACAAATGCGGAAACGGCAAAGTCATCGGGGAATTTCTGTGCGATCAGATCATCAACATTAACGGCGCGGGAAGGATCCCGTCGGATGCTGCGCGGCCAACCTGCCTAGAGCCTGCGGAGCTGCACCAGTATCTCGGAGCTGCCACCGGCTACGGCTGGCACATCTCAGATTTGCGCGTTTACGATCACCCGCGCGATCTGTGGGAGTTTACCGGCCTGCGGGAGACAAAATTCGGAGCAGAACCGGTGCCTATCACCCGCCCGCCGCAGAGCTGGCGGTATGTGGAGAAAGAGATATGGAACGATTGGAGCGACTGACAAGCCGGAATGAAGATTGTGTTTCGGTAAATGGGCACGGTCTGTACCACTTAACGATGACCGAAGTCGTCCAGATGGCAGATCGCCTTGCGGATTATGAGGACATGGATAGCAAGCGCATTTGCCCAGGCGATACGGTATGGCTGTCCCGGATGTTTTACACGCGCCCAAAAAAGCCCGTGCCGGTCACGGTAGACGCCATACGGATTGACCGGGAAGGCGTGATGTTTATCACGGGGCGACGTAGATTTTCGGAGGAAGCGATTGGAAAGACTGTGTTTCTTTCCAAAGAAGAAGCCGAACGGGCTTTGCAGGGAATGAAAGGAGACACTGAAAAATGAAAAAACGAATAGCTTTGCTTATGGCGGCTGTTGTGCTGGCTTGCACACTCACCGGCTGCCATGAAGCCGACAAGGTAAACCACAACATGAGTGTTGCCGCTGACAATTTCAGCTGCGAGCGCCGGATCACGGTCTACAACGCGAGGACGGACAGGATCATCCTCTACACCGAGGGCTATATGTCCATCAGCAACAACTCCTCTTCGGAGCTGGTCGTAACGTGCAAGGTCGGTGCGAACGAGTACAAGAAGAATTATATTTACCTCAACGACTACACGTTATACGTGGTCGAGGACATCACCGGCACGCACGCCGACCCGTACCATTATTTGATCGAGTTCCACACCGAGTTCCCGGTAAACGTGGATGTCAAGCCGTAGGAGGGCAAGAAGGATGGCAAAACGTAAAAACATGATGGATATGACGCCGGTCTGCGAGCGGTGTGGGAAGGTCGCGCCGGTGGACGAAAAGCTATCGACTCCGAACTGGACAGTTTACCGGACAAAAGAGCCGTGCAAATGCGGCGGGAAATACACGGCGCGTGCGTTTTTGGACGGCAGCGTGCTTTCCTCGTGCGATAAGGAGGCCAACCATGCCTGACGAATACATCAGCCGCGAAGCGGTGCTGAAAGCACTATTTGCACCTGGAATGTGCTACGCTCCAATGCAGTTGCAGATTATTAAGGACTTGCCCGCCGCTGGCGTTGCGCAGGTGGTGCAGTGCAGGTACTGCAAGTACGGAGACTACGACAGCAAGCCGAATGGCGCTATGGTCTGCCTGCGAACAAACGATGGCTTTTGGCGGAAGGAAACGGATTTTTGCAGCTACGGAGAATATCAGACAAATATGGGAGGCGTGACCAAATGAGCGGCCTGCGGTTTGAATCCATGGCGGACATGCCGCCGAGGGTGCGGGAGCTTTATGCACGGCAGCAGATTGACATCTCAGGCGCTGCGGCGCCAGCTTCCCTTCACAAGGGGAGCCATGGGAAGACGAAGTACGGCAGCCGGAAGGATACGCGCGGAGAGCTGCGCTTCGACAGCCAGAAGGAGGCGCGGCGGTATGACGAGCTGATGGTCATGCTACGGGCCGGGATCATCTCCGATCTGCGGTTGCAACCGCAATTCACGCTGCAGGAGAGCTACATCACCGAGGCCGGTGAGCGCATTCGCGCAGTGCGGTACACGGCGGACTTTTCGTACAAATTTGGCGGCAAGCTCGTCGTCGAAGATGTAAAGTCCAAGCCGACGCGGACAAAGGAGTATCTGCGCAACCGGAAATTCATGCGGTCAAAATTTGGAATCGACATACAGGAGATTTAAACATGCCAGAAAAAAACGAGAGCAGCCCGCGCGAGGCATGCGGGCTGCCGAAGCAGGGCAATGCCTGTCCGTATGCAAAGCTCGCGCCGGATCTTTGCGCGCGGTGCGGCTGGAACCCGGATGAGCACGCGCGGCGGCAGGCGCTGCCGCTGACCGAGAACGCCGACGGGCTGCGGCACAAGGATATCAGCCAGCCCGAGGATTGATGTCAGCAATCAGCCGGGGACCATATTTTTTCGGACTTTGGCCGTGGCCGCTCCGCCATGAGACGGCTGCGGGAGGATCACCCCGGCTCTGCACCCGGCCCGCGAAACCTCAAGCCCGCGGGCCGGGGATAAAAAGCGCGTGTGGAACGTGCGCGCGGATGGAAACCATCAACGTTACCCCACGCCGGGTGTCGGGATCGCCCGGCGGCATCGTGTTACCTCCTTATGTGAAGCTGTCTGAGCAGACAAGGGCAGCTCGTCTGCGGCGACAGGGGGACGCGCAGGCGCAGGCGGTGCAAGTCCGCCCTGCATAGGGGCCGGGAGACCGGCCCCTGACGAAAGGAGAATGGAAATGTCACACGTAGTCGATCTGACGGGCATGGACTTTGGATATTTGCATGTCGTCGGGCGGGATACCAGCAAAAAAGGAGACACGGCACACTGGATCTGCCGGTGTAAATGCGGAACCGTCTGCAGCAAGGACGGAAAATACCTCCGGAACGGGCATGCAAAAAGCTGCGGCTGCTTCCGGAAAGAACGCGCGGCCACGCTCGTCACCAAGAAGAATCCAGCCAAAAAGCCAAAAGCCGAACCGAAGAAGAAAAAATTCGGCCGCGGCCCGCAGTGGGCAGGCTCCGGGATCTGTTACAACCCACTCTGCCCGACGCGCAACAACTACCGCGGCGCCTGGAGCTGCACCGAATGCCGCTTCTGCCCGGAACGCAAATTTGCCCGCCAGTCGAGGCGGGAGATCATCACAATTTGAAGGGAGTATCAAAATGGCAGAAATCATGGGCGCGTTTGCGCACGACCTAGACAATTTTGTCGCATACTACGAAAAACAGCAATGGGATACCAGCTTCCGCGGCGAGAAATACCCGCCGCGCATCGTCATGGAGCAGTCCACGCCGCCGCTCTTCGAAGTGGGGGCGGACGGTGCAAAGACGCTGGTGCCTAATCCGACAATTCAGATTATTGGTCGACCGGAGACTGAGGTTGTTACGACCGGCAAGCTGCAGATCAGCAAAAAGGATTTCACAAATCTGACCAACCGCGCCGCCGCCCTGCTGGAGCTGTTCCTGCACGGGTTTATGCAAGAGCGCAAGGAAATGGAGGCGGCGCAGGAATGATTTTGCTGGAATGCACAGTCGCGCTGCGTGACGGCGATCGGAAAAAGCTTCAGGAGCAACTTGCGGCGGAGATCGGGCAGCCAGTCGTTCTTCTGCCGAGCAGCGTATTGCGGGCGAAGGAGCGGAATATCCTGTTCCTTTGCGACAGAAAGGCTTGCGAGAAATGCACCTATCCAACGTGCAGGCATACGCCGGAGCTGGAACACGCCAGAAATTTTGCACCAGCAGGATTTACGAAGCGCACGGATGGCGTGTGGGTAGAGCAGGAGGGCGTAACGATGGAAATGAAGATCGACCAGGACAAACTAGAAAAGAGGCTGGTTGAAACAATAAGGGAGGCGATGGGGCTTGAAGGAGAAAAACGAGGCCCGCATGGTCTGGCGCTGGGATGATATCTTCCGTGTCTACCGCTGTCCATACTGCGGCAGACCGGAGAAACCGTGCTTCGAGCTCTGGGAAAAAGGCGGTTTGAAAAAGAGCCTGCCGAGCCGCTGCACATACTGCAAAGGAGAATTGGAAGGAGTGGAAGGAGAAGAAAATGATCATTGAGATTTTGGAGCTTGCTGCCGCACTGGAGTGGATCGCGCTGGGCGTGCTGGGATTTTTCGAGCTGCGCAGCCAGAAACGCAGGCTTGAAGAAGCGATAAAGGAATTGGAGAACGCTATCCGCTGAACGCATGGCCGGAATTTCCGGCCACGCTTTGAGCGGGCAGAACAGGAGGAATCACCATGAACATTGCGTACAACGTGGACTGCATGGAGTACATGCGGACGCTGCCGGATAAGGCGTTTGACCTGGCGGTGGTAGATCCTCCGTATTTCAACGGCCCGGAACGCCGGGGCTATTACGGCAGCAAGGTGAGCAAGATCGGCGTACATAGAGATTACCCGATCAGCCCGGCATGGGAGATCCCAGGCACAGCATATTTTGACGAACTGAACAGGGTGGCACAGAAGATCATTGTCTGGGGCTGCAATTACTACAAATATATTTTTCCGGCCGGGAGAATCGTCTGGGATAAGTGCAACGGGGAGAGCAGCTTCAGCGATTGCGAGATCGCAGCGACAAATTGCCATGATAGCGTCAGACTGATCCGGTATATGTGGAACGGAATGATGCAGGGCAAAAGCATCGCCGACGGCGATACCCAACAGGGAGACAAGCGAAAAAACGAGAAACGGATTCACCCAACGCAAAAGCCTGTCGCGCTCTATGCGTGGATCTTCGCCCGGTATGCAAAGCCGGGAGACAAGATCATCGACACGCATCTTGGGAGCGGGAGCAGCCGGATCGCGGCGTATGACGCAGGGATGGATTTCGTGGGGTGCGAGATCGACAAGGATTATTTCGCAAAACAAGAGGAACGTTTCGCCGCGCATACGGCGCAGCTGTCGCTATTTGTATAAAAGAGAGGCTGAGTTATGGCAAAGAGGCACAAGCGCCGGAAGTTTTCCGGGAGGGTCTGCGAGCAGATCGTGTACAAGGTGGCGGGCGGCACAGATCCGAAGACCAGCCGGCCGAAGAAGCCGCGGTTCCAGTCGCAGGAAGAACGCGAGGAATTCAACACCAGGATCTCGGCTGCAAAGTTCGTGGCGCTGGTCAACGCCAACTTCTCCCCGTCGAGCTATTACTCCACATTGACGCTAGACCCAGAGCATGAGGTACATACCGCGCAGGAGATGCGCCGGATACGGGATAATTTCTACCGCCGCATGGTCTACCGGTATCCGGAGGCCAAGATCGTCATCGTCTACGGCCGGGGCAAATCGACCAACCGCTTCCACCTGCACCTGATCACGGACGGCATTCCTGCCGATGCGCTGGGCCAGCTCTGGGGCCTCGGCAGCGTCATCGACTGCAAGCCACTGCGGAAGCACAACTACTATCTGGATGAGAACGGAAATAAGGTCGACCACGGGCAGGACTACAAGGCGCTGGCCAACTACCTGCACGGCCACTGGCGCAAGGAGTTCGGCGGCCACAGGTACAAGGCCAGCCGCAGCTGCGTCCGGCCGGAGCCGGAGCCCGCGACCGAGGCGATCCGGGACTACAGCCCGACGCGCCCGCCAGTCGCCCCGCGCGGCTACATCCTTGTCGAGTCCAGAGCCACGCAGTATGGATTCCTATATTTCAAATATGTATGGGATCCCAAAAACGAGACACATAAGCGGACCGGGAGCCGCCTTCTTTAAGCCTTGTAAATGTGTTGAGTTTTAGAACGAAAGGGTGATAGAGACGAGCGACTACTGGCACAGGGAGTATATCTGCCCATTCTGGCAGGCAGCCGGGAAAAAGACGATCCGCTGCGAGGGAGAATGCGTGCTCGCATTTCCTGAGCGGCGGGAGACGTCAGACTACATCACGCGATACTGCGCCAGCTTTGACTACGTGCGGTGCAGCATCGCGGCGGCGAAGCTCCGATACTACGAAAGAACAGAATGAGAGCCGAAGCGCATGCGGAACGCCGTATGCGCTCATTCTGCGTGCGTGGGGTGAAAAGATTTTCCGGATACGCTATGCTGAAAAGCAGAAGGGAGGCGTGAGCCATGGCGAGGAAACCGAAGTATGAATCCGTGGGGCAGATCGAGGGGCTGATCGAGGCGTATTTTGAGAGCTGCAAGGGAGAGATCCTGCGGGATGAGGACGGGCGCATCGTTTTCAACCAGAAAGATGGGAATCCGGTCTGGGTGGGGCGGAAGCCGCCGACGATCCCGGGGCTTGCGCTGGCGCTGGGCTTTTCCAGCAGGCAAAGTCTGTACAACTACAAGGCAAGGAAAGAATTTATGGACACGATTTCGCGCGCGCAGACGCGCGTGGAACAATATACGGCCGAAAGACTGTTCGACCGGGATTCGCAGCGGGGGGCACAGTTCGCGCTGGAGTATGGGTTCCGCTACAGACGGGATGAGGAGGGCGAAAAAAAGGATGAAAGCCAGAGGATCACGATGGAGGCGGAGGCGGAGGCTTACGCGGGATGAAAAAGCGCTGCTTCGGGGAACCGAACGAAAAGCAAAAGCTGTTTCTGCTGGATCATCACCGGCATGTGGCCTATGGCGGTGCGCGCGGCGGAGGGAAAAGCTGGGCTGTGCGGACGAAGGCAAAGCTGCTGGCACTGCACTTTGCAGGGATCAAGGTTCTGATCGTCAGGCGCGCGATGCCTGAACTTCGGAACAACCACATCGAGCCGCTGAAAAAAGAGCTGGCGGGGATCGCGAAGTACAACACCACCGACAAGACCTTCCGGTTCCCAAACGGATCGACGATCACGTTCGGTTACTGCGACAACGCGGGAGATCTGGGGCAATACCAGGGCGCGGAATACGACGTGCTGTTCATTGACGAGGCCGGGCAGCTGCAAAAGGAGTGGATCGACCAGATCAACGCCTGCGTGCGCGGCACGAACCCGTTTCCAAAGCGGACGTACTACACGCTGAACCCGGGCGGCCCGGCACATGCGTATTTCAAGCGCCTGTTCATTGACCGCAGATTTGAGGACAAAGAGAAGCCGGAAAACTACAGCTTCATTCAGGCGCTGGTGCAGGACAACAAAGTCCTGATGCAGATCCAGCCGGAGTATATCGAGCAGCTCGAAACACTGCCGCCGAAGCTGCGCGAGGCATGGCTGTATGGCAGGTGGGACGTCTACGAAGGGCAATTCTTTGAGGACTTCCGGGACGATCCGGAACACTACAAAGACCGGCGCTGGACGCATGTCATTGAGCCGTTTGAGATCCCGGACGGGTGGACGATCTGCAGGAGCTATGACTTTGGCTACGGCAAGCCGTTTTCCTGTGCGTGGTGGGCGGTCGACTATGACGGCGTGATCTATCGCATTCTGGAGCTTTACGGATGCACGAAGACACCGAACGAGGGCGTCAAGTGGAACCCGGACAAGCAGTTTGCGGAGATCAGCAGGATCGAGCGGACGCATGCGTGGCTCAAAGGGAAGAACATCATCGGCGTCGCCGACCCGGCGTGCTGGGCGGCGGATCGCGGAGAGAGCATCATGCAGACCGCAGCGAAATACGGTGTATATTTTTCACCGGGAGACAACGAGCGCATTGCGGGGTGGATGCAGTGCCACTACCGGCTGCAGTTTGACCCGGATGGATACCCGAGCATGTATGTATTTGCAGGGTGCAAAGCGTTTATCCGGACGATCCCGATGCTCATGTATGACGAGCACAAGGTGGAGGATCTGGATACGAAAATGGAGGATCACTGCGCGGACGAATGGCGGTATATGTGCATGTCGCGGCCAATCAAGCCGACGGTACCGGCAGAAGCACCGCCGGTTCTGTTTGATCCGCTGGACATGATGAAACGGAGGTAAGGCCATGCTGGCACCACAACTGACGGAGACGGAGAAGCAGACCATGATGACGGAGGTCTTTCTCGGATACAACCACAACCTCGAACTCGCGGACGGGGAGTTTTACGACATGGAGAATCTGTCGGCGGACGAGTATCCGCTGCTCGCGCCGCGGCCAAG
>CAKTTB010000014.1 GCA_934613505.1 uncultured Oscillospiraceae bacterium
AGGTCGTCCGCGTCTATATCGCCCAGAAGCGTAAGATCTCCGTCGGCGATAAGATGGCCGGCCGCCACGGCAACAAGGGCGTCGTTTCCCGCATCCTGCCGCAGGAGGATATGCCCTTCCTGCCCGACGGCACCCCGCTGGATATCGTTCTGAACCCGCTGGGCGTCCCGTCCCGTATGAACATCGGCCAGGTCCTCGAGGTCCATCTGGGCTACGCGGCGCACGCGCTGGGCTGGAAGGTCGCGACCCCGATCTTCAACGGAGCGAACGAAAAAGAGATCCGCGAGCTTCTCAAGCAGGGCGGCGTTGCCGAAGACGGCAAGACCGTTCTGTATGACGGCCGGACAGGCGAACCGTTTGACCAGCGCGTCACGGTCGGCTATCCGTACTACCTGAAGCTGCACCATCTGGTCGACGATAAGATCCATGCCCGGTCTACCGGCCCGTACTCCCTCGTCACCCAGCAGCCGCTCGGCGGCAAGGCGCAGTTCGGCGGCCAGCGCTTCGGCGAAATGGAAGTCTGGGCGCTGGAAGCTTACGGCGCCGCTTATACCCTGCAGGAGATCCTGACGGTCAAGTCCGACGACGTGACCGGCCGTGTCAAGACCTACGAAGCTATCGTCAAGGGCCACAACGTCCCGACCCCGGGCGTGCCCGAGTCGTTCAAGGTCCTTGTCAAGGAGCTGCAGTCGCTGTGCCTGGACGTCAAGATCCTCGACGAGGACGGCAACGAAGTCGATCTGAAGGACGATGACGACGATGATTCCATCTACGGCGCCGGCGGCAAGGCTCTGCCCGAGGATGAGATCACCATGGACGACGATCTGCCCGGCGGCAAGAACGTCGACGCCGACGAAGCGGCGGACGCAGGCTTTGAGATCCAGGACGAGGACGACGTCTTCGGCCTGCTGAACGACAGCTATACAACTGACTCCGAAGACGATTCGGAGAATGACTGATAAGGAGGCGGCAATACAATGAGTCATGCAACATTCAGCGCTATCCAGATCGGTATTGCTTCCCCGGAAAAGATCCGTGAATGGTCCTACGGAGAGGTCAAAAAACCGGAAACCATCAACTACCGCACCCTGAAGCCGGAGCGCGACGGCCTGTACTGCGAGCGCATTTTTGGCCCGACGAAGGACTGGGAGTGCCACTGCGGCAAGTATAAGAAGATCCGCTACAAGGGCAAGATCTGCGACCGCTGCGGCGTCGAGGTCACGCGCGCCAAGGTCCGCCGCGAGCGCATGGGCCACATCGAACTGGCCGCGCCCTGCAGCCATATCTGGTATTTCAAGGGCATCCCGTCCCGCATGGGCCTGCTTCTGGACATCAGCCCCCGCATCCTCGAGAAGGTTTTGTACTTCGCCAGCTATATCGTCACCGATCCCGGCGACTGCCCGCTGGCCAAGAACCAGATCCTCTCCGAAAAAGAATACCGCGACATGCGCGAAAAGTATGAGGACGACTTCAAGGCCGGTATGGGCGCAGAGGCTGTCAAGGAGCTTCTGCAGCAGATCAACCTCGAAGAGCTGTCCGAGCAGCTGAAGGCTGAGCTGAAGGACGCCTCCGGCCAGAAGAAGCTGCGCATCATCAAGCGCCTCGAGGTGGTCGAGTCCTTCCGCATGTCCGGCAACGACCCGACGTGGATGGTCATGGACGTTCTGCCTGTCATCCCGCCGGAGCTGCGCCCGATGGTCCAGCTCGACGGCGGCCGCTTTGCGACATCCGACCTCAACGACCTCTACCGCCGCGTCATCAACCGCAACAACCGCCTCAAGCGTCTCATCCAGCTGCAGGCGCCGGACATCATCGTCCGCAACGAAAAGCGCATGCTGCAGGAAGCCGTCGATGCCCTCATCGACAACGGCCGCCGCGGCCGCGCCGTCACCGGCGCGAACAACCGCGCACTCAAGTCCCTCAGCGACATGCTCAAGGGCAAGCAGGGCCGCTTCCGTCAGAATCTGCTCGGCAAGCGCGTCGACTATTCCGGCCGTTCCGTTATCGTCGTCGGCCCGGAGCTGAAGCTCTATCAGTGCGGCGTGCCGAAGGAAATGGCCATCGAGCTGTTCCGCCCGTTCGTCATGAAGAAGCTCGTCGAGGATGGTCTTGCCAACAACATCAAGTCCGCCAAGAAGATGATCGACAAGGGCAAGGACGAGGTCTGGGACGCCCTGGAAGATATCATCAAGGATCGCCCGGTCATGCTGAACCGTGCGCCGACGCTGCACCGTCTCGGCATTCAGGCATTTGAGCCTGTCCTCGTCGAGGGCCGCGCGCTGAAGCTGCACCCGCTGTGCTGCACCGCGTTCAACGCCGACTTTGACGGCGACCAGATGGCTATCCACGTGCCGCTGTCTGCCGAAGCGCAGGCAGAAGCGCGTATCCTGATGCTCTCGGCCAACAACCTCCTGCGCCCGCAGGACGGCAAGCCGGTCACCGTGCCGACGCAGGATATGATCCTCGGCACCTATTATCTGACCTATCAGCGCTACGACGTGGACGCGTATGACACCATCCACGAGATCTTCCCGCTGCTCGAGTGCGGCAAGCTGCCGTATGAGAAGCCCATCTGGGTCAAGAACGTCTGGGACGATCCCGAGAGCGAGGGCTATGAGTTCTATCTGCGCACCCGCGGCGCGCTCCTCGAGAACGAGACCGACCGCCCGGAGACCATCCCCGGCTCCTACCAGACCCTTGCAAAGGCTGCCGCCGCGCTGGAGGCGGGCGAGATCCAGCCCGACGAGGTCATCTACGTCTGGAACATCTGGGATTCCGACGCGGACATCAAGGAAGAGAACCACATCTATATCCGCACCGTCGGCGCGTATGCCCAGCAGGCGCACGAGGCAGGCGATATCCGCCCGAAGGAATACTTCAAGTATTATCATGACGAGGACGAGGCCATGATGGCCTATGCCGACGGCATGATCGCCATGCACGACCCCATCAAGGTCTGGAAAGAGCTTGAGATCAACGGCAAGAAGGAGCACCGCATCATCGACGCGACCGTCGGCCGCCTGATCATCAACGACGCTATCCCGCAGAACCTCGGCTTCAAGAAGCGCGAGACGGTCGACGACCAGTTCCCGCTGGAGATCGACTTCGTCGTCGGCAAGAAGCAGCTCGGCAAGATCATCGACAAGTGTATCCGCATCAACGGCTTCACGCAGTCGACCGAAATGCTCGACAAGGTCAAGGCCCTCGGCTACAAGTACTCCACCAGAGCCTCCATCACCGTCTCCATTGCCGATATGGAGATCCCGGAGAAGAAATATGAGCTGATCCACGAGGCCGAGAAGGAAGTCGTCAAGATCGACCGCCAGTACAAGCGCGGCTTCATCACCAACGACGAACGCTACCGCCTGACCGTCCAGCAGTGGGAAAAGTCCATCAAGGACGTTACCGACGCGCTGCAGTCCAACCTGAAGCGGTTCAACCCGATCTTCATGATGGCTGACTCCGGCGCCCGAGGCAGCATGAACCAGATCCGTCAGCTGGCCGGTATGCGCGGCCTGATGGCAGATACGAACGGCCGCACGATCGAAATTCCTATCAAAGCGAACTTCCGTGAAGGCCTGTCCGCCCTCGAATACTTCATCTCCTCCCGAGGCGCTCGAAAGGGCATGACCGATACCGCACTTCGTACCGCTGACTCCGGTTACCTGACCCGCCGCATGGTCGACGTCTGCCAGGACGTCATCATCCGCGAGAACGACTGCGGCTCCACGAACGGCAGCTGGAAGGGCGACTACTACGAAAAGGGCCAGCTGATCGATTCCTTCGGCAACCGTATCCGCGGCCGTTACCCCGTCTACGATATCACCGACCCGAAGACCGGCGAGCTGCTGCACTCCAAGGACGTCATGCTCCGCGAGGAGGATGCCGCCAAGTTCACGGCCCACGGCATCGACCGCGTCTATGTCCGCTCCGTCCTCGGCTGCAAGGCACGCTCCGGCGTGTGCGCACGCTGCTACGGCATGAACCTTGCAACGAGCGAGCTTGTCAACCTCGGTGAAGCCGTCGGCATCATCGCCGCGCAGTCCATCGGTGAGCCGGGCACGCAGCTGACCATGCGTACCTTCCACACCGGCGGCGTCGCAGGCGACGATATTACGCAGGGTCTTCCGCGAGTCGAAGAACTGTTCGAAGCCAGAAAGCCGAAGAAGATGGCGCAGATCTCCGAGATCGACGGCGTCGTCGACGTCGACGATTCCCACCGCACGGCGCTGCGCAACATCACCATTACCGCCGACGACGGCGAAGTCAAGCAGTATCAGGTGCCGTATTCCGTTGGCCTGAAGGTCGAGCACGGCAAGCGCGTCAAGAAGGGCGAACCGATCACCGACGGCGCTCTGAACCCGCATGACGTGCTGCGCATCTCCGGCGTCGAGGCCGTGCAGGATTACCTGACACAGGGCGTTCTGGCTGTGTACCGTCAGCAGGGCGTCGACATCAACGAAAAGCACATCGAGGTCATCATCCGTCAGATGATGCGCAAGGTCAAGGTCGAGGAACCGGGCGACACGAACCTGCTGTCCGGCACCGTGGTCGACATGTTCGAGTTCGAAGACGCCAACGCCGCCGTGCAGGCCCGCATCGACGCCGGCGAGACCGATCTCAAGCTCGCGACCGACAGCCTCATCCTTATGGGCATCACCAAGGCGTCCCTTGCGACCGAGTCGTGGCTGTCCGCCGCCTCCTTCCAGGAGACGACCAAGGTCCTGACCGACGCGGCCATCAAGGGCAAGGTCGACCATCTGGTCGGTCTGAAGGAGAACGTCATCATCGGTAAGCTCATCCCCGCAGGCTCCGGCCTCAAGGCCTACCGTGACTTCGATACCCTGACCACCCCCGAGTCCATCGTGACCGAGGAAATGATCGACGACGAGAAGCTGTAAGCAAGTTCCCATTCCCGGCAGGCGCGGCAAATGCCGCGCCTGCTTTTTGCGGGTCTGCATTGCGCGGACATGTGTCTTTGTTTATTTTGCCAAAGTGCGGGAAACCCCTGCAATTGCAGGGAAAAATGAAAAAATAATTTTCATTTTGGCCGATTTTTTGTTGACGCGGTTCGTGATTTCTGCTATAATCCATACTTGCGTGGGCTTGCCCGCGTATTTGCACGTATTCCCATGGAGGTGTCTGAATGCCCCAACGGCTGAAAACCGATCGCAAGGTCATCGGAACCAAGCAGCTGCGCAAGGCGCTCAAGGCAAACCGTATTGCCGCAGCTTATCTGGCGGATGACGCGGACCCCATGCTCCTTCAGCCAATCGAGGCGCAGTGCGCCGCCGCCGGCGTGGAAGTCGTTCATGTCCGGAGCATGAAAGAGCTGGGAACCCTCTGTCAGATCCGTGTCGGCGCAGCGTGCGCCGGGCTTCTGCGCTGAAGAAGCCGCGATTCTTTCGGTCCCAACGGAATATCTTTGATATTTCGGGATAAAATACATGCTGCACAGCAGCAACAATCCGAGAAAGGAGGAACAACATGCCTACTTTTAACCAGCTGGTAAGAAAGGGAAGAGAACAGTCGACCTACAAGTCCACCGCTCCTGCTCTGCAGAAGGGCGTCAACACGCTGAAGAACCGGACCACCGATCTGTCTTCTCCTCAGAAGAGAGGTGTCTGCACCGCTGTTCGTACCACCACCCCGAAGAAGCCGAACTCCGCCCTGCGTAAGATCGCCCGTGTGCGTCTGACGAACGGTTACGAGGTCTCCGCTTACATTCCCGGTGTCGGTCACAACCTGCAGGAGCACTCCGTCGTTCTGATCCGCGGCGGCCGTGTCAAGGACCTTCCTGGTGTCCGTTACCACATCATCCGTGGTACGCTCGATACGCAGGGCGTTCAGGGCCGTATGCAGGCCCGCAGCAAGTACGGTGCAAAGCGCCCGAAGGCCGGCAAGAAGAAGTAATTCTTCACGCTATCATCGCAATTCTGCCTTGTGCAAGGCAATGCCTTGCTGAGAGTTTTTTATATATATAAGAACCTCTTGGCAGGCACCCACGGAAGCTATGGGCTTCCGAAGTACCTATGAAATCATTTTATGAAGGAGGGAAGCACAGTGCCCAGAAGAGGTAATGTTCCCAAGAGAGAGATCCTTCCCGATCCGATCTACGGTTCCGTTCTGGTGACCAAGCTCGTCAACAGCATCATGCTCGACGGCAAAAAGGGCGTAGCCCAGAAGGTCGTCTACGGTGCGTTCCAGATCGTGGAAGAGAAGACCGGCAAGTCTGGTCTCGAGGCTTTCCAGACCGCCATGGAAAACATCATGCCGGCCGTGGAAGTCAAGACCCGCCGTGTCGGCGGTGCGAACTATCAGGTTCCTATTGAAGTTCGGCCCGAAAGACGTCAGACCCTTGGTCTGCGCTGGCTGACTAACTATAGTCGTGCAAGAAGTGAGAAGACCATGAGAGAGCGCCTCGCCGGCGAGATCATGGATGCCTGCAACAACACGGGTGCCGCCGTCAAGAAGCGCGAAGACACCCACAAGATGGCCGAGGCCAACAAGGCGTTCTCTCACTTCCGCTGGTAATTACAGAAGGAGAACAGCATGCCAAGACAATATTCACTTGAGAATACGAGAAATATTGGCATCATGGCACACATCGATGCAGGCAAAACGACGACGACTGAGCGTATTTTGTTCTACACCGGTGTCAATTACAGACTCGGTGAGACCCATGAGGGTACCGCCACCATGGACTGGATGGAGCAGGAGCAGGAGCGCGGCATCACGATCACCTCTGCTGCTACCACCTGTCACTGGAAGGGCGTGCGGATCAACATCATCGACACCCCGGGTCATGTGGACTTCACGGTCGAGGTCGAGCGTTCGCTTCGCGTGCTCGACGGCGCTGTGACGGTCCTGTGCGCCAAGGGCGGTGTAGAGCCGCAGACCGAGACTGTATGGAGACAGGCCGACCAGTATCATGTCCCGCGCCTTGTTTACGTGAACAAGATGGACATGATGGGTGCCGATTTCTTCAATGTCCTGAAGATGATGGACGAGCGTCTCAAGTGTAACGCCGTTCCCATCCAGCTGCCCATCGGAAGTGAAGAGAACTTCCGCGGCGTGGTCGATCTCATCAAGATGAAGGCTTACGTCTTCTACGATGAGCTTGGCAAGGACATGCGGGAGGAAGCCATTCCTGCCGATCTGGAAGAGACTGCAAAGAAATACCGTGACCACATGCTCGAGTCGATCTCGGACGAGGACGAGGAGATCATGATGCGGTATCTCGAGGGCGAGGACATCCCCGAAAAGATGATCCGCACCGCCCTGCGCAGAGCGACGATCGCCAACAAGACGGTCCCCGTCACCTGCGGCTCTTCCTACAAGAACAAGGGCGTTCAGGAACTGCTGGACGCAATTGTCGAGTATCTGCCGTCCCCTCTGGACAAAGAAGCCGTTACCGGCGTCAACCCGAAGACCGATGAGGAAGAAACGCGCAAGCCGTCCGACGACGAGCCGTTTGCCGCACTGGCCTTCAAGATCATGACGGATCCCTACGTTGGCAAGCTGGCGTTCTTCCGCGTGTATTCCGGTACGCTGGAAGCGGGCAAGACCGTCCTCAACACCAACAAGAATCAGCGCGAGCGTATGGGCAGGATCCTGCTCATGCACGCAAACCACAGAGAAGATCTGCCTGTTGTGTATTCCGGCGATATCGCCGCGGCCGTCGGCCTAAAGAATACCACGACCGGCGATACGCTCTGCGACGAGAAGCACCCCATCGTTCTTGAAAACATGGTCTTCCCCGAGCCGGTCATCCGTGTGGCGATCGAGCCGAAGACGAAGGCCGGGCAGGAAAAGATGGGCATCGCCCTCTCTAAGCTCGCCGAAGAGGATCCCACGTTCAAAACCTACACCGATGAAGAGACCGGCCAGACGATCATCGCCGGCATGGGTGAGCTTCATCTGGAGATCATCGTAGACCGCTTGCTCCGCGAGTTCAAGGTCGAGGCAAACGTCGGTGCGCCGCAGGTCGCATATAAAGAGACCATTCGCAAGAAGGTCAATCAGGAGACCAAATATGCGCGTCAGTCCGGCGGCAAGGGCCAGTACGGCCATGTCAAGATCACCGTCGAACCCAACGAGAGCGGCAAGGGCTTCGAGTTTATCAACGCCACCGTCGGCGGCTCGATTCCAAAGGAATTTATTCCCGCGGTCGAGCAGGGCATCCGCGGCGCGATGGAGGCCGGCGTTCTGGCCGGATTCCCCGTCGTCGATGTCAAGGTCACGCTGTACGACGGCTCCTACCACGAGGTCGACTCCTCCGAGCTTGCCTTCAAGATCGCCGGTTCCATGGCGTTCAAGGAGGCCTGCCAGAAGGCGGATCCCGTCATTCTCGAGCCCATCATGAAGGTCTGCATCATCGTTCCCGACGAGTACATGGGCGACGTCATCGGTGACGTCACCTCCCGCCGCGGCAACATCGCAGGCCTGACACAGCGCAACGGCGCACAGCAGATCGACTGCTTCGTCCCGCTTTCCGAGATGTTCGGCTACGCGACCAATCTGCGCTCGAGAACGCAGGGCCGCGGCCAGTTCACCATGGAGCCGAGTCACTATGTCGAGCTTTCCAAGAATCTGGCGGAAGCCGTCATTTCGAAGCGCAAGGGCTATTGATCGTCCCTTTGATCGTTTGCGTTGGAAATTCTTCTTGTCAAAACGGCAAATGTCGTGTATGATGGAGAAGATGCAAAAATAATAACTGTAAGTGAATCAACTAAGGAGGATAATCCAAATGGCAAAACAGCATTTTATTAAGGATAAGCCCCATGTCAACGTCGGCACCATCGGCCACATCGACCATGGCAAGACCACGCTGACTGCTGCTATCACCAAGTACCTCGCTTTCTTCGGTGATGCTGAG
Source organism: uncultured Oscillospiraceae bacterium (assembly GCA_934613505.1). GTDB lineage: Bacteria > Bacillota > Clostridia > Oscillospirales > Oscillospiraceae > CAG-170. The sequence goes on from CAKTTB010000014.1 coordinate 8,879, forward strand.
TACACCGACTATTCTTCCATCGATAAGGCTCCGGAAGAGCGCGAGCGTGGTATCACCATCAACACCGCTCACGTCGAGTACCAGACCAACGACCGTATTGGCCACAACTACAAGACCGGCGAAGACAATGTCCAGATCAAGGGCCGTCACTATGCCCACGTCGACTGCCCGGGTCACGCTGACTACATCAAGAACATGATCACCGGTGCTGCTCAGATGGACGGCGCTATTCTGGTCATCGCTGCTTCCGATGGTCCTATGGCTCAGACCAAGGAGCATCTGCTGCTGGCCCGTCAGGTTAACGTTCCTTCCGTTCTCGTTTTCCTGAACAAGTGCGATCAGGTCGATGACGAAGAGCTGCTCGAGCTCGTCGAGATGGAAGTCCGTGAGACTCTGTCCTTCTACGGCTTCCCGGGCGACGACACCCCGATCATCCGTGGTTCCGCTCTGAACGCTCTGGCTTCCGAGTCCACCGACCCGAAGGCTCCCGAGTATGCTTGCATCGAGGAGCTCATGCAGGCTGTCGACACCTGGATCCCGACCCCGGACCGCAAGGCTGATCAGCCCTTCCTGATGCCGGTCGAGGACGTCTTCACCATCTCCGGCCGTGGCACCGTTGCTACCGGTCGTGTCGAGCGTGGCGTCATCAAGAAGAACGAGCCGGTCGAGATCGTTGGCCTGTCCGACGAGAAGAAGGCGACTGTCGTCACCGATATCGAAATGTTCCACAAGCTCATGGACTACGCTGAGGCCGGCGACAACATCGGCGCTCTGCTCCGCGGCGTTGACAAGAAGTCCATCGAAAGAGGCCAGGTTCTGTCCAAGCCCGGCTCCATCCATCCGCACACCAAGTTCGTGGGTCAGGTCTACGTTCTGTCCAAGGACGAAGGCGGCCGTCACACCCCGTTCTTCAACAACTATCGTCCGCAGTTCTACTTCAGAACCACTGACGTTACCGGCATCATCTCCCTGCCCGAAGGCGTTGAGATGTGCATGCCTGGCGATAACATCGACATGAAGGTCGAGCTGATCACCCCGATCGCTATTGAAAAGGGTCTTCGCTTCGCTATCCGTGAAGGCGGCCGTACCGTTGGTTCCGGCGTCGTCATCGAGATCGACGAGTAATTTCGCCACAACCCCATAACGCACAGAAGCGCCCGGCTCCGCCGGGCGCTTTTTTGAGACTGTTAATAAACGATGAAAAGCAGTTGGAAGATAGAGCAGCAGGGGAAGAGTGAAGGGGTCAAAGAGCCCCCTTCGCGTTCAATCACCAGTTTTTCGAACTTTGAAAAAGTTCGAAAAACCGCTTCAGCGGGGCGAAAAGACTTTTTCGACACGCTGAAGCGCCCGGCTCCGTCCGGGCGCTTTTTTTACGTCCGCTATGGAAAAGAGCGGCGTTTTATAGTAAACTATACACAAAGTGCCCTCCACGGTCATAGGATGCAGCGGAGGGATGTGGGATGTTTTGGCTCGTTGTGTGTACATTTCTGGCGGCGGCCGGGCTGATCTTTCTCTGCTGGGCGCTGTTTGGCTGGTGCGTGCTGCCGCAGCGGCAGAGTGCGGTCACAGTCTATTATCTCAGCGGGCCGGAGCCGCAGCTGGAGCAGCAGGTGCAGGCGTTTGCCTGGACGAAGCGAAGCGGCCTGCTGGCAGGGGAGCTGTACCTTGTCGGCGGAGAAGATGCGCCGCAGACGCAGCAGCTCGCCCAAAGGCTTGCCGCGCAGTATGCCTGCGTGCGCTACTGGACCCGCGAAGAATGGCAGGAGAGAGAAGCATGGAACAGGAAGCACAGATGATACAGGGGACGGTCCTTGCGGTCGTCTATCAGAACCCGGAAAACGGCTACTGCGTGCTGAAGGTCCGAACCGGGGATGCTCAGCCGGTGACGGTCGTCGGCACGATCCCCATGTGCGTGGCCGGCGAGCGGCTGGCCATCGTGGGCAAGTGGTCGCGCCATCCGTCGTTCGGGCAGCAGTTCGAGGCGGAGTTTCTCGAACGCCTGATGCCCGAATCGGCCAGTGAAATTCTGGCATTTCTCTCCTCCCGCGCCATCAAGGGCATCGGCCCCAAAACGGCGGAGAAGATCGTCAGCCGCTTCGGCGTGAAGAGCCTTGACATTCTGGAGCAGGATCCCGCGCAGCTGACGCAGATCCCCGGGATCACAGAGAAAAAGGCGCAGGAGATGTCCGAGAGCTTCCAGCGGCAGTCCGGCATCCGCCGCCTGATCGAATTTCTGACCATGTACCACCTGCCGGCGCAGCTGGCCGTGCGGCTCTACCGGGTCTACGGCGAGCTGGCGCAGGAAGCGCTGCGGGACGACCCGTACTTACTGACAGACAGTTATTTCCACGCGAATTTTTCGCAGGTGGACGCCTTTGCCATCGAGCTTGGCATCAGTGCGGACGACGAGCGGCGCGTAGAGGCCGGGACGCTGTTTGAGCTGTCCTATAACCTCGGCGCGGGCCACACCTTCATTCCGCAGGACAAGCTGCGCGCGGCGACCTGCGTGCTTCTGGGTCTGGACGGCGAGACGATCGACGCCGCGATGGCGCGCCTGCAGGAGCAGGGGCGGATGGAGCTGTGCGAGCTGGCCGGACTGACGGCTTGTTACCTGCCGGAATTATATGAAGCGGAGACCTATGTCTGCCGCCGGGTCCTCGGCATGACGGACGAGAGCTATCCAGAGCCGAAGCGCATGGACGAGATCCTGCGCGCCATCGGGGACAAGCAGCAGATCGAATATGCGCCGGAGCAGCTTGCGGCCATCCGCGCCGCGGCCTGCCGGCAGCTGCTGATCGTGACCGGCGGCCCCGGCACGGGCAAAACGACGGTCATGTCTGGCATTCTGCAGCTGTTTGACGAGCTGAAGCTCAAAACGCAGCTGGCTGCGCCGACCGGCCGTGCTGCCAAGCGATTGTCCGAGGTGACCGGGCGGGAGGCTTCGACCATCCACCGGCTGCTCGAAGCGCAGTTTGACGAAGCAACGGGTGCGATGGCCTTTTTCCATGACGAGGATGCGCCGCTTGCATGCGACGCGATGATCGTGGATGAGACGTCCATGGTCGATCTGCCGCTGATGGCGGCGCTTCTGAAGGCTTTGAAGCCGGGCTGCCGGCTGCTTCTTGTGGGCGACCCGGATCAGCTGCCGCCGGTCGGGCCGGGAAACGTCTTTTCCGATCTCATCCGCAGTGGCGTCGTGCAGACCGTCCGGCTGACGCAGATCTTCCGGCAGGCGCAGAGAAGTCTCATCGTCATGAATGCCCATGCCGTCAATCAGGGTGAGCTTCCCGTCCTGACGGCGACGGACCGCGACTTTTTCTTTCTTCGCCGCCGCGACCCCGCGGCTGCGGTCAGGACCATTCAGGAACTGTGCCAGACGCGGCTGCCCAAAAAAATGGGCATCGGCCCGCAGGACATTCAAGTGCTCAGCCCCAGCCGGAAGCACGAGGCCGGCACGCGCGCGCTGAATCTTGCCCTGCAGGCTGTCCTCAATCCGCCCGCAGAAGGAAAAAAAGAGAAAAAGCATGGAGATTTTTCCTTCCGAATCGGCGATCGGGTAATGCAAATCCGGAACAACTATGATATAATGTGGAAACGGGCCGACGGACTTGGCTCCGGAACCGGTATTTTTAACGGCGATATCGGCTTTGTCACGGATATCGATTTCCAGCAGGAGACGCTGACGGTCCAGTTTGACGACCGGACAGCGGAATATGCCTTTGACATGCTCTCCGAGCTGGAGCCGGCCTATGCCATGACCGTCCACAAAAGTCAGGGCAGCGAATACCGGGCGGTGATCCTGTGCCTGTGCGGCGGGCCGCAGATGCTCCTGACAAGGAGTGTTCTGTATACGGCCATCACGCGCGCGCGGGAGCTTCTGATCATCGTCGGGAATGAAGAGACCGTCGCCGCCATGACCCGCAACGACCGCCGCCAGCGGCGCTACAGCGGGCTGAGGCTCCGGCTGGAGGGAAAGGCGTAAGCGATGAAGCTGCTTGACTGGCTGCTCGATCTTCTCTATCCGCCCAAGTGTGTCATCTGCGGCAGGCTTCTGGAAAAAAGCGGCCCCGTCTGCGCACGCTGCCTCGAGCATCTGCCGGAGTACGACGGCGCGGCTCCGCACGTCCGCTTTACCGAAGCGGGCGCGGTCAGCTTTTACTATGAAGGGGATCTCCGCACGTCGTTTCTGCGCTTCAAATTCGGCGGCGCCGCGCAGTATGCCGCCACCTACGGCGCATGGATGGCGCATACGATCGAGGATAAGCTGGCAGGGCGCTATGATCTTCTGACCTGGGCACCGGTCAGCCGGGCGAGAAAGCGCAGCCGCGGCTATGACCAGTCCGAGCTTCTTTGCCGCGAGATCGGAAAGCAGCTCGGGATGGAGCCGGTGCGGACGCTGCGAAAGGTCAAGAATCCGCCTGCGCAGTCCGCGCTGCCGGATCCCGCTCAGCGGCGCGCGAACGTGTCCGGCGCGTATGCCCCGGAGACGCCGGAGCGCTTTGCCGGGAAGCGCATTCTGCTTATCGACGATATTGTGACGACCGGCGCGACGCTTTCTGAGTGCAGCCGAACGCTGCTGCTTGCGGACGCGTCGGACGTTGTATATGCGGCGCTCGCCGCACCGAGAAAACAAGACTGAAGGATACAAAGCTATGAAACTGATTCGAGATATCGGCATCGACCTGGGTACGGCAAACGTCCTGTGCTACGAAGAGGGCAGGGGCATCGTCCTGCGTGAGCCGTCGGTCGTGGCTGTGGACAAGAACACCGGCAAGGTTCTGCAGGTCGGCGCAGCCGCGCGCAACATGCTGGGGCGGACGCCGGGCAATATCGTCGCCGTGCGCCCGCTGCGCGACGGCGTGATCTCCGACTATGAGATGACAGAGAAAATGCTGGAGCAGTTCCTCAAGAAGATCAACCGCTTCACGCTCGTCAAGCCGCGCGTCATCGTGTCGGTCCCGTCCGGCATCACCGAGGTCGAGGAGCGCGCGGTCATTCAGGCGGCTATGGAGGCCGGTGCGCGCCGTGTGTATCTGATCGAAGAGCCGTTTGCTGCCGCCCTCGGCGCGAAGCTGCCGATCAGCGGGCCGGAGGGCCACATGGTCGTGGACATCGGCGGCGGCACGACGGATATCGCTGTGCTATGCCTGAACGGCATTGCGACGTCCTCGTCCATCAAAATTGCGGGCGATACGTTTGACGAAGCGGTCGTCGCCTATATGCGCAAGCGCTACGGCATGCTCATCGGCCTCAACACAGCCGAAGAGGTCAAGATCACCATCGGCTGCGTCTATGAGCGCCCGCAGGAGGTCTCCATGCTGGTCAAGGGCCGCGACGCCAAGACGGGCCTTCCCAACGAGGTGACGGTCTCGTCCATGGAGATGCTCGAAGCGTTCAAGCGCCCGGCGCGGCAGATCGTGGAAGAGGTCCTGTCCGTGCTGGAGCATTCCTCGCCGGAGCTTGTTGCGGATATCGCGCAGAGCGGCATCGTGCTGACCGGCGGCGGGAGCCTGCTCTACGGCTTTGACAAACTCATTTCGGAGCGGACAGAGATCGCCTGCTCCATTGCTGACGACGCAGATTCCTGCGTCGCCAACGGCTGCGGCAAGAGCCTGCAGTGGATCTCCACCATGCAGGAGGGTACGATCAACCTTGCCCGCCGCAAGCTGATGAAGGAACAATAAAGAAAGCAGAAAAGCCCGGAATATCCGGGCTTTTTCAGTCGGAGGACGCCGATGAAAAAGACGCTGAACGCCAATACCATCAAGCTGATCGCCATTCTGGCCATGACGATCGACCATGTCGCGTGGCTGCTGTTTCCGGGCTACCCAAAGGACGCGCTGCCGGTCGTCATGCATATCGTCGGCCGGCTGACCTGCCCGATCATGTGCTTTTTCATCGCGGAGGGCTATCACTATACGAAGGACGTGAACAAATACACGTTCCGCCTGTTCCTGTTCGCGGTGATCTCGCACTTTGCGTATCTGTTCGCGTCCGATGCCTTCGTGGATGCGCGGTCGTTCCTTCCGTTTGCGGACGGGAATGTTCTGAACCAGACGAGCGTTATGTGGTCGCTGGCGTGGGGACTTGTGATGCTGCGGACGGTGAACAGCCCGCGGTTCAGCCAGCCGGTCAAGGTGCTTTTGATCGTGCTGATCTGCCTGGTCAGCTTCCCGAGCGACTGGAGCTGCATCGCGGCTTTGTGCGTGCTGGCCTTTGGGACGAACCGCGGCAATCTGCGCGAGCAGAGCCGGTGGATGGTGTTCTACGTGGCGCTCTACGCCGCAGTGTACTGCTTTGCCATCGACGCGCTCTATGGCCTTCTGCAGCTGGCCGTCGTGCTGTCTATCCCGCTTCTGGTGTGCTATAACGGCCAGCGCGGGAAAGACCCGCGGGTGAACCGCGTCATGAAATGGGTCTTTTATCTCTATTATCCGCTGCACCTGACCGTCCTCGGCCTGATCCGGGTCCTGCGGTGAGGCGGCTGCGCAGACAGACTACATACGATATGCAGGAGGAGTAACAATGAAATTGAGAAGATTGGGAAAAACCGGGCTGCAGGTCAGCGAGATCGGCTTCGGCGGCGAGTGGCTGGAACGCCATCCGGAGGAGGACGGCATCGACCTGATCCATTACGCCTCGGCGCAGGGGATCAACATTCTGGACTGCTGGATGCCGGATCCGAAGTCCAGAGATATCATCGGCAAGGGTATCAAGGACAACCGCAGCCAGTGGTACATCCAGGGGCATCTCGGTTCCACGTGGAAGGACGAGCAGTATTTCCGGACGCGGGATATGACATATGTCCGTCCCGCGTTTGAGGATCTTCTGGCGCGCCTGCAGACGGACTATATCGACCTCGGTATGATCCATTATGTCGATTCCGAGCAGGAATGGGAGCAGCTCCAGCACTCGGACTATCTCGATTATGTCATGAGTCTCAAAAACAGCGGCGTCATCCGCCACATCGGCATGAGTTCCCACAACCCGAAGGTAGCCATGAAGGCGGCGCAGTCCGGCTATGTGGAGATGATCCTGTTCAGCATCAATCCGGCCTTTGATATGCTGCCCGCGAGCGAGAATATCGACACGATGTTCGCGGAGCAGTATGACGCGGGACTGAAGGGGATCGACCCCGACCGCGCGCAGCTGTACCGCATCTGTGAGCAGAATGACGTCGGCATCACCGTGATGAAGGGCTTTGCCGGCGGCAGACTGTTTGATGAAAAACGCTCGCCGTTCGGTGTGCGCCTGAGTCCGGTGCAGTGCATCCACTATGCCCTGACCCGTCCGGCCGTCTCCGCCATTATGTGTGGCTACGACACGAGGGAACAGGTCGATCAGGCGGTCGCCTATGAAACGGCTTCCGAGGGCGAAAAAGACTACGCATCGGTCCTCTCCAACGCGCCGTTCCACTCCTACCGCGGCGAATGCACCTACTGCGGACACTGTAAGCCCTGCGCCGTGCAGCTGGATATCGCCATGATCAACAAATTCTACGATCTGGCCACCATGCAGCCGGAGGTTCCAGCCGCCGTGAAGTCCCATTATGAAGCACTGGAGCATACTGCGTCCGCATGCATCGGCTGTCAGGACTGCGAATCCCGCTGCCCGTTCGGCGTAGCCATCGCGGAGCGGATGAAGAAGACGGCGGAGCTTTTCGGGTGCTGAACGGCGGCCTGTGGTATCTCCGATGGAAAAAACGGCTTCCCCGGCAGGAAGGCCCTTGGCTCTCCCACTGGGAGAGCTGTCACCGCAGGTGACTGAGAAGGCTTTTACGCATCGCTTCCCCTCTCCGTCTTCGCTTCGCTCAGCCACCGCTCCCAAAGGGAGAGGCAAGGGATACGGGAAAAATCCAAGAAAACCTCTGTATGGCAACGCCATACGGAGGTTCTTTGCCATATACGGTTTTACAGCGGCAAAAAAGAGAACGCCCATGTCATCAATGGGACAAAGAGCAGCGCGGGCAGAAGGTTGGCCGTCTTGATCTTCGTGATGCCCAGCAGGTTAAGGCTGATGGCGAGGATCATCACCGAGCCGCAGCAGGAAAGCTCCGCGATCGCGGCGTCGGACAGAACCGGAGCCAGCACCTGCGCCAGCAGGACGATCGCCCCCTGAAACACAAGGACGAACCCGGCGGAGCATAAAACGCCGAACCCCAGCGTGACCGACAGCATGCACGAGGAAATGCCGTCCAGCAGGGACTTGGTAAACAGCAGCTCATAGTCCTGCCGCAGCCCCGCGTTGATGCAGCCGACAAACGTCATCGCACCGATGCAGAAGAGCAGGGAGGACGTCACAAAGCCCTCGGCCAGACTGGTCCTGCCGTCTGCGCGGTGGAAGCGCGTCTCGATGGCGCAGCCCAGCCGGTTCAGCGCGCCGTCAAGATCCAGAAGCGTCCCAGCGGCAGTACCCAGCACCATGGAGACGATCAGAACCAGCGCGTTTTCTCCTTTTAACATGCCGCTGATACCGACATAGACGGTACACAGCGCGATCGCGGTCATGATCGCGGACGCGATCTTTTCCGGGATCCCTTTTCTTGCGAGCAGGCCGACGGTACTGCCGAGCAGCACCGCGAGCGTATTGACAATCACACCAAGCATGCAGAGCGCTCCTTTCTATACAGATTTTAGATATCATACCATAAAACTGTAAAACAGGGAAGATTTCTTTCCGAAAACGGGTAAAAATGCGAAAAATTCGGGAAGATTGTACCACGAAGAGGAATAAAATCCCAAAAAAGGTAGAAATCCTGCGCAAGATATAGTATAATACTATTATCTTTATACAATTTGCGGGGAAATGCCCGCAGACAGTTGGGAGATAGTATGAAACTACGCAAAAGAAAGCGGATTTCCGGCACGCCGAAGCGGAAGCAGCGCGCGCAGAGACTGGCGCTTTTGAAGCAGTTCCTCCGCGAGCATACGTGGGGCGTGATGATCGCGGGGCTGATCCTCATCGCGGTCGTGCTGTTCATCTTCGTAATCGCCGGCGCGTCGCCGAAGACGGCGGACGAGACGCAGACCGCGCAGACGGACACGCCGCGCTATGAATCGGGCTATATCTGCGCCATTACAACGGAAGTTCCCTATTACGATGAAGACCTCAGCCAGAGCGGCACTGTCGCACGCGGCATGGAGGTCACCTACGCGACCGACAAGACCGTCCGGCAGGACGGCGTGACCTATTACATGACGTATTTCCCCACGCTGGGCCACGGCTACGTCTCGGAGGAGAATTTGACGCAGAACGTTCATGAGGTGATCGCGGAAAAGACTGTGTATGTCCGCACGCCGCAGAATCTGCGGCCGGAGAAGGATTCGTATGTGCTGGGATCGCTGGTCGAGCAGGGGACGGAGCTGCAGGTGCTGGACTATGAGGGGACGACGAACGGCGTCGTCGACCTGTATAAGGTCTCCTATCAGGGCGAGACCGGCTACATCAGCGGCCAGTACGTCGCTACCACGCCGGAAGCAGCAAACGAGGTCTATGACCGCTTCGGTGTCTACGCCATCCATGCCGGCCGCGGCGACAAGTGGGGCGGCGGCGACGCGGAAAGTCTGGACTATTATCCGCGTACCAAAGCCGATTTTGCGGATAACCCGATGCCGGATCCCTGCTATGCGATCTATCTGACCTGCGACCCGGCTGTGCTGGGCGATATCGACAAGTACATCGAATACGCAAAGTCCACGAAGATCAACGCCTTTGTCGTCAACATCATGGACGGCACGTCCATCGGCTATAACTCGCCCGTGTACGAGGAATATTCTCCGACGGCGTACCAGTACGCCAACAATACGGTCGAGGAATATCAGGCCGTCATCCAGAAGATCAAGGACGCGGGCTTCTATGTGATCGGTCGGCTGACCACGTTCAACGATTCCTTCTTCTGCCAGGATCATCCGGAATACGCCATCGCGGACGGCGCGGGCGATCCCCTGTATGTCGCGGCGAGCTACTGGCCGAGCGCGTTCTGCCGGTACGTGTGGGAGTATAAGGTCGCGCTTGCCATCGACGCGGTCGAGACCATGGGCTTCAACGAGATCCAGTTCGACTATGTCCGTTTCCCGGACGGCACGGGTGACTATGAAAAGGAAGGCGATATCGACTTCCACAACGAATATGATGAGACCAAGGCGCAGGCCATCCAGCGCTTTTTGATGTACGCGACGGATATTCTGCATGAATACGGCGTCTACGTCGGCGCGGATGTCTTCGGCGAGACGAGCGGCAATTACGTGACGGCCTACGGCCAGTACTGGCCGGCGATCAGTAACGTGGCTGACGTCATTTCCGGCATGCCGTACCCGGACCACTTCTCTCAGAACGGCACCTACCGGCCGTGGGAGCATCCGTATGAGACGATGGTCGACTGGGCGGAATCCGCGGCCAAGCGCCAGTCGGAGACGCCGTCGCCCGCCATTGCCCGCACGTGGATCCAGGCCTACGACGCCATCCGCCCGCCGTATAACAGCTACGGTGCGCAGGAGGTCGCAGACGAGATCCGCGCCCTGTCTGAGCAGGGGCTGACCGGCGGCTTCATGGCGTGGAACGCGTCGTGCAGTCTCAAGAAGCTCGAAGAGCTTCGTCCGGCGTATGAGGCGCTGGAGTAAGCGCGGCATGAACGCTAAAAAGCATCCGCATTCACAAGCAGCAAAAAGTTTTTGCTCTGCTGTATAATGAAAGCGCGGCGCTCCCGTATGGGAGCGCCGCGCTTTCCAGCATGTCGAAAGAGTTCGATTTTCGCGAAGCAGTATGAGACATGTACCGTCCATGTAGGGGCCGATGCCCACATCGGCCCGGAAAAGGTTACGAATTTTCCGTAAACTTTCGTAAAAACAGCCTGTTCTGCCGGGACGATGCGACGCCCGCAGGCTAGTTTCGAGGCGCAACCGCGCGCAGCGCGGCTCTTAGCGCCGAAGATAGGCATCGGCCCCTACAAGCAAACCAGAGAATCTTCGGCAAAAAATGAGCACGAATGTTTTTTGACAGTCTAGGGTTTTCTATATATCCCTGAAAGGAAACAGAGGAAAATTTTCCGCCGGGGCTTGACAAACGGAAAAGAATACGCTATTATGCACCTACCTACTAAGTAGGTAAGTTTTAAGAAACCAACCATGGGAGGGCCGCTGCATGAACCGGATCTTTCAGATACTTCTGCGGGCGAATTTCAGATGCGGACGAATGTGACGCTGCGAGTGTTTTCCGCAGGACCATCCGTCAACCACACAAACATCTGAAATTCAAGAAAGAGGTATTGTTATGAGCAAGTATAAATTCGAGACCCTGCAGCTTCATGTCGGTCAGGAGCAGGCCGATCCCGTTACGGACGCGAGAGCCGTCCCCATCTACGCCAGCACGTCCTATGTCTTCCACAACTCTCAGCACGCGGCGGACCGCTTCGCACTGAAGGACGCAGGCAACATCTACGGCCGTCTGACAAACCCGACCGAATCGGTCTTTGAGCAGCGCATCGCCGCGCTCGAGGGCGGCGCGGCCGCTCTGGCCGTCGCGTCCGGCGCAGCTGCCATCAACTATACGATCCTCGCGCTGGCCAAGGCCGGTGAGCATATCGTCGCCTCCAAGACCATCTATGGCGGTACCTATAACCTGCTGGCGCATACGCTGCCGCTCTCGTCCGGCATTTCTGCTACGTTTGTCGATCCGGATGTCGAAGGCTCGTTTGAAGCTGCCATCCAGCCCAACACCAAGGCGCTCTACGTCGAGACCCTCGGCAACCCGAACTCCAACATCATCGACATCGAGAAGATCGCAAAGATCGCCCACAAGCACGGCCTGCCCCTCGTGGTGGACAACACATTCGCAACGCCGTATCTGGTCCGTCCGATCGAGTATGGCGCCGATATCGTTGTCCATTCGGCCACAAAGTTCATCGGCGGCCACGGCACGGCCATCGGCGGCGTGATCATCGACGGCGGCACGTTCGACTGGAAGGCTTCCGGCTGCTATCCGTGGATCTCGGAGCCGAACCCCAGCTACCACGGCGTTTCCTTTGCCGAGGCGGCCGGCCCCGCCGCGTTCGCGACCTATATCCGCGCCATCCTGCTGCGCGATACCGGCGCGACGCTTTCTCCGTTCCACGCGTTCATCTTCCTGCAGGGGCTGGAGACGCTGTCGCTGCGTGTCGAGCGCCACGTATCCAACGCGCTGAAGATCGTGGAATACCTGAACAATCACCCGCAGGTCGAGGCGGTCCACCATCCGTCGCTCGCCAGCGAGCCGAGCCACGATCTGTATCAGAAGTACTTCCCGAACGGCGGCGGCTCCATCTTCACGTTTGAGATCAAGGGCGACGCCAAAACGGCGCAGACGTTCATTGATCATCTGGAGATTTTCTCCCTGCTTGCCAACGTGGCTGATGTCAAGTCGCTCGTCATCCATCCTGCCAGCACAACGCATTCGCAGCTGAACGAGGCGGAGCTGCTCGATCAGGGTATCAAGCCCAACACCATCCGCCTGTCCATCGGCATCGAGAACGTGGACGATCTGATCGCTGCGCTCGACAAGGCGTTCGCAGCCGTCAAGTAAATAAAAAACCGGCCTGACGGCTTGCCCGTCAGGCCGGAAGCAGCCTCTCTTTTCCGGGGTGCAGAGACGATCTGCATCCCGGTTTCTTTATGGGTCCTGCCGGGCCTGCCGGCGGTCAAGCAGATCGCTCAGGACTGTCGCGCCGAGGATCAGCGCCGCGCCGGCCATGCCAAAGACGCTCAGATGCTCATGCAGGACGAGGGCGGAGAGCAGCAGCGCCGTGATCGGATCCAGATAGCTCATCAGCGCGACCGTCTGCGCCGGAAGCCTGCCGATGGCGCCGAAATACATGGCGTAGGGCAGCCCCGTGTGGACGATCGAAACGACCAGCAGCAGAAGCGCGGAGCGCAGGCTGATCTGCACGGAGGCCAGCTCGCCGGTCACGAGCAGATAGGGGATCATGACTGCGCCCGCCGCACCCAGCTGGACGATCGTCGTGTCATAGGCGTTCAGCGCGCTGAGCTTTTTCGTGATGATCATGACGCTTGCGTACAAAACGGCTGCGCCAAGCCCCAGCGCGATCCCCGTGCCGGTCCCGGCCGGGAGCGCGCCGCCGTCCAGCACGCCGGAGACAAGCACCATGCCGAACACTGCCAGCACCACGCACAAAAGCTTGCCGCCCGTCAGCCGTTCGCCGAACAAAACCGGCGAGGCGGCGATCAGCAGAACCGGCGCCATATAATAGCAGAGCGTCGCGGCGGCTACGGTCGTATAGCGGTAGGCCTCAAACAGCAGCATCCAGTTGAAGCCGATCATTCCGCCGGACAGAAGCAGCAGCCAGAGCTTCGGCCGCAGCGCGGCCCAGTCCGGCTTTCTGCCGCGAAGACACTGCAGCAGAAACAGGAACAGACAGCCGAGCAGCCCGCGGCAGCAGGCGATGGCCGCGCTCGGAACGTCGATCAGCCGCCGCAGAAGGCCGATGGTGCCGAAAATGACCATCGCCGCGGCCAGCGTGAGCTTTGTCTGTGCATCCGAGTTACGCGTTTTCATGACAAATTACTTCCTGATAAAAGCAAGATTCAGGTCAACGTCAGTGTCAATGCCGTCGACGCGGCCGTCGCAGGCATATTGCCAGAGATCGAACCGGTAGGTGAAGGTGGGCGTGTCGTTGTATTCCGCCAGCCAGAAAGTGTAGCTGTCAAGGCTCGGAAGGTGCAGCTCCTCATAGCCGAGCTGCTGGTTGAAGTAGAGCCCGGCGGAATAGCCCGCCTGCGTGATAGCTGAGCAGAACGCATCGGTGACCGCTGTCAGCGTGGCAAGATCCATTTCGTCGCTGCGCGCGTCCGCCTCGATCTTTTCCCAGTCGAAGAAGACCGGATACGCCAGCTGGTAGCCGGAAATGTGATCGAGTACGAACTGGGCCTCCTCGCGCGCCTCCTGCTCGTCAACGGCCTGTGAGAAGAAATAGACGCCGACCTCAAGCCCCGCGTCGATTGCCCCGTCGAGATTCTGCTGGAAATAGGCGTCCTCCTGAATGGAGCCTTCGGTATAGCCGCGGTAGCCGACGCGCAGAATGGCAAATTCCACACCGCTGGCTGCAACGGCCTGCCAGTCGATCTCCTGCTGGTGGGCGGAGACGTCAATGCCGATCTGGCTGGTCATGGTGTCGCTCTCGTAGCGGAGGAATCCGCCGTCACGGGTAAAACAGTCGGGGTCATATGTAGGGTCGGACGCCGCGGAATCCTGCACGGGATCGGCGGACGGCTGGGGATCCTGCACCTCTTCGACCGGATCCTTGGCGCTGACGGTCGCGTCGGCGCCGTAATGGAACAGCCGCTCAGCCAGCGCGGCCAGACCCCAGAGGATCAGCGCCGCCAGCAGCACGAATATGAAAATCATCAGCCGCCGCGAGCGTCTTGCACGTTTACTTGCCTGCCGCATGATTTGCTCCTTCAATACAAAATAATATTAAATTATAGCATAATCCGCGCAAAAAGCCAAGACGCACTTTAACGCCCGCACGAGCCTTGTCATTTGCGTAAAACTATGGTAAAATACACTAATATAACCCGCCAAAGGAGGCGCATGCATGGAAAATCCGGAACGCAGACAGAACGAAGAGCTGCTCGAGGCGCGCCGGTTGCGCAGGCTGGAGCAGAAGCGGAAGCTTCTGATGCGCCAGCGCGTGCTGGCGATCGTTCTGCTGGTGATCTTTATTTTATCGCTCATTCTGATCCTGCGCGGCTGCCGCAATCGCCGCGAGCATCCGGAGCTTTACGCAAAGAGCCAGGATCCCTTCCAGGTGGACACCGAGCCGGATACTGTCGTCAACATTGCCGCGGTCGGCGATATCACCATCACGGACGAGCTGCTGGCCGACGCCAAAAAGCCGGACGGGAGCTATCAGTTCGCGGAGAATTTTGCCGCCGTTTCCGGCTATACGATCTCGGCGGACTTCACAATCGGCAATCTGGAATGCAATTTCTGCGGCGAGCCGTATGCCGGTAAGCCGGATTACCGCGCGCCGGATGCGCTTGCGCAGACGCTCTCGGCCATCGGCTTTGACCTGCTGCAGACGGCCAACACCTGCTCGATCCAGAACGGCCTGTCCGGCCTGCAAAGCACCATCGACACCCTGACGAGCGCCGGCATCGACCATGCCGGCACCTACGCCAACGCGGAGGAGCGAGCCGGGAACGGCGGCGTGGTCATAAAGACGGTCAGCGGACTGAAGGTCGCGATCGTTGCCTATACCAAGGGCCTCGGCGGATTGCAGCTGCCGGAGGGCGCGGAGTACGCGGTCGACCTTCTGTATAAGGATTACAGCACAGACTATGAGCAGCTGGACACCGCTGCCATCCTCAATTCCATCGACGCAGCGAAGGAGCTGAAGCCGGATATCATCCTTGTCATGCTCCACTGGGGCAGCGAAGCGACGCTGGACGTCACCAGCTCCCAGCAGACGCTGGCCAAGCGCCTGTTTGAGCGCGGCGCGGACGCAATCATCGGCTCGCACAGCCATCTGGTCGGAAAAATGGAGACGATGGACATCAGAACGGACGACGGCAAGGACAAGACCTGCTTTGTGGCCTACAGCCTCGGCAACTTCTTCTCCAGCCTGAACAGCTCCTACGCCTCCGGCTGCGACGAATCGGTCATTCTCAACCTGCAGTTCACCAAAAACGGCGAGACCGGCGAGACCAGCCTGACTGGCGTCAGCTACACGCCGCTGTATATCATGGACAGCGGCACGGACGCCGACGGCAGCCGCTATGAGATTCTCCCGATCCGGACGGCGATCGCCTCCGGCCTTTTCCCGGGAAAAACGGAAACACTGACCAACGCCATCAGCCGCCTGCGGACGCGGACGGAATCGGATTTTGATTCCGGTAAATAAAGAGCTTGTAAAGGAGGGAGCTGCCGGTGAAACAGAAAACGATCTTTTTCGACCTGGACGATACCCTGTATGACCGCTTTATCCCGTATCAGAAGGCCTTCCGGCAGTTCTTTGGAGACCGGTACGCGGAAAAAGCGCCGCAGGCCTTCGATGCGGTGATCCACCGCGGCTATGAGGTCTTTGCCGCGGCGCATACCGGAAAAATTTCCATGCGGCAGATGCATGTCTACCGTCACCAGACCGGGCTTGCAGACGTCGGTATTGCCGTCACGGAGGACGAAGCGCTCGGGATGCAGGCGCTGTATGCCGCGCAGCAGCGGCAGATCACGCTGACGGATACGATGCGGCAGGTGCTGGCGTATTGCAGGACACACTTCGCCGCAGTCGGCGTCATCACCAACGGCGGCGTGGATTCGCAGCAGGGAAAGCTGCAGAGCCTCGGCGTTTCGCAGTGGGTCAAGCCGGAGCTGATCTTCATTTCCGACGCCTGCGGCGTCATGAAGCCCGCACCGGACATTTTCCGTCTGGCGGAGCGGGCTGCCGGGACGGAATGCATCTATGTGGGTGATTCCTATTCGCAGGATGTCGCCGGCGCCGCCAGCTGCGGCTGGAGGACCGTCTGGCTCAACCGCCGCGGCGACAGCCCCGAAGGCCCCGCGCCGGACTGCATGGTCCGCACCGAGCAGGAGCTTCTGGAGGCCCTGCCCGTGCTGGCGAAAGCAGATTGTTAAAACTTGCCGAATCGACCAATTTTGAATAATCAAAAACCCTCCTGCGGATACTAAGCGCATAGCATCGGAACTTCACAGGAGGAATTTGATATATGAAAGCAACAGGTATTGTCCGCCGCATCGACGACCTCGGCCGCGTCGTCATCCCCAAAGAGATCCGCCGCACCCTCCGTATCCGCGAGGGCGACCCGTTGGAGATCTACACGGAGAAGGACGGTGAGGTGATCTTCAAGAAGTATTCGCCGATGGGCGATCTGGGGGATTTTGCGGGGCAGATCTGCGAGTCGATCGGGAAAAACACCGGGCATATCGCGGCGGTCTGCGACCGCGATACGATCATCGCCGTGCATGGCGCGCAGAAGCGTGAGCTTCTGGACAAGCGCTGTTCGCAGGAGCTGGAGCAGCTGATGGAGCTGCGGCGCGGCTACCGCTACCAGACCGGCGATCTGCAACTGCATCCGACGGACAGCGCCGACCGCTATCACATCGGCGCAGCCGCGCCGATCACCGCGGAGGGCGATCTGATGGGCTGCGTGCTGCTCCTGTTGGAGGACGGCGCGCCGGAGCTGGGCGAAGGCGAGCAGAAGCTCGTGCAGACCGTGGCCGGATTCCTCGGCCGCCAGATGGAGAGCTGAATGCAGCGGCCCAAAAAGCTGCGGGTTTTGACATGTGAAAGGGGACGCACTGCGTTTGCGGTGCGTCCCTTCGTTTTTTGAAAAAAGTGTGGCGGAATGGGAAAAAATCTGTTATACTATAATATCAGGCGAAGTATCGGCTGGGAAAGGAACGCATGGCATGGAATTTACCGGATTTCTGGGCAACGACGCGATCAAGCGGCGGCTGACCGGTGCATTTGCCAGCGGCCGCGTGGCGCACAGCTACCTGATCTGCGGGCCGGAGGGTTCCGGCCGGCATACGCTCGCCCGGCTTTTATGCGCAGCGATGGAATGCACCGCGGACGGAAGAAACGTCCCGTGCGGCGTCTGCCCGGGCTGCCGGAAGGCGCTGGCGGGCATCCATCCCGACATCATCACCGTCGACGACACCGAGCATAAGGCCATGACCGTCGACCCGATCCGCGCGGCCAGAAGCGACATGTTCATCCGGCCGAACGAGGGCCTGCGCAAAATTTACATCATTCCGCGCGGACAGGACATGAACGAGAGCGCGCAGAACGCACTTCTGAAAATTCTCGAGGAGCCGCCGGATTACGGCGCGTTCCTGATCCTGTCGACGAGCGCGGAGCGCCTTCTGCCGACGATCCGCAGCCGCTGCGCCGAGCTGCAGCTGGGGCCGGTCGAAGAGCGGGAAGCGCTGCCGTTTCTGCAGGCGCACTGCCCGGAGCAGCCGGAAAATACGCTGCGCGCGGCCTATCTGCGCGCGGGAGGCTTTCTGGGGCAGGCGCTGACGCTTCTGCAGACCGAAGAGGATCCGGCTGTGGCCGGAATTGCGGCGGCCTATGCTGCGCGGGACCGGATGGCGCTGCTGCGCGCCCTGCTGCCGATGGAAAAATATAAGCGCGAGCAGCTGTCGCAGGTGCTGCGGCAGCTGCGCGCAAGCGTCTGCGCGGCGATGGAGCAGCGCAGCGGGCTGGATACCGCGATGCAGAGCGCGGCGCAGATGGTGGCCAGTCGCTCCGGTGCGGAGCTTTTACAGACGGCCTGCGATCTGCAGACGGCCATTGACAGCCTGGACGCGAACGCGTCGGCCGGCGCCGTGATCGGCTGGCTGGCGATGAAGCTCCGCTGAGACTGTGTTTTGATTTTACCGTGCCGCCCTGTGCGGCAGATTGGAGAGAACCATGCAAGAATTGACACCCGAATCCGTTCTGGAGCAGCAGACGCCTGCACAGGAAGCGGAGGCGCAGGCCGCCGAAGAGACCCGGCTGCCGGAGGACCTGCCCGAGGCGGCACAGCCGGACGAGCAGCCGCAGGCTGATACATCTGAAAAAGCAGAGGAAGCCGAACCCGCGCAGCCCGCGGACGAACCGCAGGCAGATGTGCAGCCGCAGCCGGTCACGGTCGTGGATATCCGCTTCCGGAACAATGCAAAGTCCTATTTCTTTGACCCGGACGGCATGACGCTCACCGCCGGAACGCACGTCATTATCGATACAGCCCGCGGCGACGAATTTGGCACTTGCGCGTCCGGCTGCCACGAGGTTTCGCAGCGGGAGCTGGTTCTGCCGCTGCGAAAGGTTTTGCGCGTGGCGACTGCGCAGGATGAGCGCATCAACGCGGACAACCAGGAGAAGGAAAAGCGCGCCTTTGAGGTCTGCCAGCAGAAGATCGCCGCACATGGGCTGGAGATGCAGCTCGTCTCGTCGGAGTGCGCCTTTGACGGCAGCAAGCTCCTGTTCTTCTTCACGGCAGAGGGCCGCGTGGATTTCCGCGAGCTGGTCAAGGATCTGGCGTCCGTCTTCCGCACCCGGATCGAGCTGCGGCAGATCGGCGTGCGGGACAAGGCTAAGATGGTCGGCGGTCTCGGCGTGTGCGGCAGACCCTTCTGCTGCAAGGAATTTCTCGACGATTTCCAGCCCGTCTCCATCAAGATGGCCAAGACGCAGAACCTGAGTCTGAACCCGACGAAGATCTCCGGCACCTGCGGCAGACTCATGTGCTGCCTGAAATACGAGCAGGAGGCCTATGAGGATCTGATCAAGACCGCGCCGAAGGCAGAGTCCTTCGTCGACACGCCGGACGGACGCGGGACGGTCATTGAGGTGAACCTGCTCCGGCAGAGCGTCAAGGTGCGCATGGAGGATCACCCGGAGACGATCGGGAGCTATAAAAACACGGATATTTACGTCATCCGCAACGGCAAGGCGCGCAAGAACGATCCGCCCATCCCGAAGGATCTCGCGCCGATCTCGTCCAGACCGCGCCCTGTGGTCAAGAAGGAAGCCTTCTTCGAGGAGCTGCCGGAGGTCATCTATGCCGACGCCGTCGCTGTGATCGAGCCGGAGGCACAGAGCGGCGAGCAGCCGCCGCAGGCGCAGTCTGCGGCCGACCCCGCCAAGAGCGCGAACCGTCGCCGACGCCGCGGCGGCAGAAAGCCGAAGGCGCCCGGCGAGCGTCCTGCAGAGCAGGCAGCCGAGAGGCCTGCCAAGCCCGACCAGCCCCGGCAGGAGCAGCCCCGGCGCGAGCGCCCGAAAAAAGAGCGCCCCCCGCAGGAGCGCAAACCCGCCGTCGACAAGCCCGAGCGGGTGGACAAGCCCGAAGCGGCCGACGGACAGGCGCCGAAGCCCCGCCGCCGCAGACGCCGCCCCGGAGCCGGCCGCAAGCCCGCAGGCGAGGGTCAGCCGCCCAAGA
This sequence comes from uncultured Oscillospiraceae bacterium, assembly GCA_934613505.1. Lineage (GTDB taxonomy): Bacteria > Bacillota > Clostridia > Oscillospirales > Oscillospiraceae > CAG-170. The sequence goes on from CAKTTB010000014.1 coordinate 28,813, forward strand.
CGGAAGGATAAGTAAATCTAAACCCACCGGCCCTGCGGCCGGTGGGTTTTTGTAAGCGCACCGGCGCGCCGGTGCTTTTTACGGTCTGGCCGCGGACAAAAGCGCCTGCAGCTCCGCGGGCTGCAGCGGGCGATATTGCCCGGGCAGGAGCGTCTCATCCAGCCGCAGCGGGCCGATGGCCAGCCGCTTGAGATAGAACACATGTCCGCCGACGGCCTTGACCATCATCCGCACCTGGTGCTTGCGTCCCTCCGTGATCCAGAGCTTTCCGGCTGTGACGGGCCGCGTGGGATTTTTCAGGTATTTTTCCCGGAACCGCTCCGGCAGATACGCTGCGCTCTCGCCGATGGTGGTGCGGCAGAGGAGCGCGGCGCGCGCCGGGCGGGAGATCTCGCGCCCCGAGAGGATCGGTACGCCCGTCTCCATCCGGCCGATCGCGTCTTCGTCCAGCGTGCCGAAGGCACGGTATTCATATTCCTTCTCTACGTGATGCTCCGGCCGCAGCAGCGCATGATCCAGCATGCCGTCGTCCGTGAACAAAAGCAGCCCCTCGCTGTCCCGGTCCAGCCGCCCGACAGGGTGCAGCACTTCGCGCAGTTCCTCCGGGAAGCAGACCATGACGGTCTCCCGCCGCGCGTCGCGCCGGGCGGTCAGAAGCCCGCGGGGCTTATTGAGCATGTAATACTGCGCCATACTGTCCTCCTGCGTGTTTATAACGCTATCATACATGAAAAACCGCGCTGCGGCAAGCGGAAAGCGTGAAAGATTCTGTACGGAATCTTGCAGAAAATATGCGAAATATTGCTTGCATTATGAAAATTGCTGAATTTTTGAATTTTTGAAAGAAGACTTTTCAAAAACGTCATTTTGTGGTACAGTATACACAACTTTATGACAGCTTCCGGCCGCACGGCCGGAGAGGAGAGTGTAGCATGAAAACAACTGAACACGGCGTTTTTCTCTGCGGCGGCGCGCCGCACGATACCGCTGCCATTTCCAAAGAAGAGGGCAGAACCAGAACGATGGCCTACCGCATACTGCAGGCGCATAATCAGTCCGGCCGCCCGGACAAGCTGCAGATCCGGTTCGACGCGATGCTGTCGCACGATATCACCTATGTCGGCATCATCCAGCAGGCGCGCGCGTCCGGCATGAAGGAATTTCCTATCCCGTACGCGCTGACGAACTGCCATAACAGTCTTTGCGCGGTCGGCGGCACGATCAACGAGGATGATCACGTCTTCGGTCTGTCCGCGGCAAAGAAATACGGCGGCATCTATGTCCCTGCCAACCAGAGCGTCATCCACTCCTACGCGCGCGAGCAGATGGCCGCCTGCGGCGCAATGATCCTCGGCTCCGATTCACACACGCGCTACGGTGCACTTGGCACCATGGCTGTAGGCGAGGGCGGGCCGGAGCTTGCCAAGCAGCTTTTGAAGCACACGTGGGACGCAGATCTGCCCGAGGTCGTGCTGGTCTATCTGACGGGCGAGCCCCGCCGCGGCGTCGGCCCGCATGACGTGGCGATCGCGCTGGTCAAGCAAACGTTCGCCAGCGGCTTTGTCAAAAACCGCGTGCTGGAGTTTGCAGGCCCCGGCATCGCGTCTCTCCCAATCGATTTCCGCAACGGCATCGACGTCATGACGACCGAGACCACCTGCCTGTCCTCCATCTGGGAGACGGACGAGGAGACGAAGCGCTTCTTTGAGATCCACGGCCGCCCGGAGGCCTACAAGCCCCTGCACCCGGCCGACGGCGCGTATTATGACCGCATGATCGAGATCGATCTGTCCGATATTGAGCCGATGATCGCCCTGCCGTTCCATCCGTCGAATGCGTATACCATCCGTGAGTTCCTCGCGAATGCAGAGGAACTGCTCGCCGGGGTCGAAGCGGAGGCGAAAAAGCGCTGGCCGAAGGCGGACGTGCATCTGCTGGAGAAGATCCATGACGGCGCGGTCTGGGCCGATCAGGGCATCATTGCCGGCTGCGCGGGCGGCATGTTTGATAATATCGACGAGGCGTCGCAGATCATGGACGGCGGCTCGATCGGCAGCAGCTATTTTACCATGAACGTCTATCCCACATCTGTGCCGGTCAGCCTTGCACTGACGCGCATGGGCGTGACGGAGCGGCTGCTGGAGACCGGCACGATCATCAAGCCGAGCTTCTGCGGCCCGTGCTTCGGCGCCGGCGACGTCCCGGCCAACAACGGCCTGTCCCTGCGCCATACGACGCGCAACTTCCCAAACCGCGAAGGCTCCAAGCCCGGCGAGGGGCAGTTCGCGGGCGTGTGCCTGATGGACGCGCGCTCCATCGCGGCGACGGCGAAAAACGGCGGACGCATCACGCCGGCGGACGAGCTGGATTACGAACCGGAGCGCCATCCGTACCGGTTCGACGAGACGGTCTATGCCCGCCGCGTCTACAACGGCTTCGGCCATCCGCAGCCGGAGACGGCACTCATCATGGGTCCGAACATCACCGACTGGCCGAAGATGTACGCCCTCGGCGAGAATCTGCTCCTCGAGCTGGCCGCCGTCATCCATGACCCCGTCACTACGACCGACGAGCTGATCCCGTCCGGCGAGACGTCCTCCTACCGCTCGAACCCGCTGCGGCTGGCGGAGTTCACACTCTCGCGCCGTGTGCCGGACTATGTGCCGCGCGCAAAGCAGATCGCGGAGGTGGAAGCCGGACGCCGCGCGGGTGCGGCGCCGGACGTGCTGCGGAAGGTGCTGGCCGCAGTCGGCGATGCAGACGCGCTTTTGCCGACGACGCAGTTCGGTTCCTGTGTGTTCGCCAACAAGCCGGGAGACGGCTCCGCGCGCGAGCAGGCGGCCTCGTGCCAGAAGGTGCTGGGCGGCTTCGCGAATATCTGCTATGAGTTTGCTACCAAGCGCTACCGCAGCAACTGCATCAACTGGGGCATGCTGCCGTTCACGCTGGACGCGGATACTGCCTTTGACTACGCGCCGGGCGACTTCGTCTTCGTACCGAATGTGCGCAGCCTTCTGGCTGACGGCAAGGAGGACTTCCCTGCAACGGTCATCCGCGCGGACGGAAGCACGCAGCCGCTTCTGCTGCACGTCAAGGGTCTGACGCAGGACGAAAAGGAAATTTTGCTGGACGGCTGCCTGATGAACTATTACGCAGCCCGCGGATAAAAGGAGAGCGCTATGGAAAAGATCAAAATGAAAACGCCGCTCGTCGAGATGGACGGCGACGAAATGACGAGAGTCCTCTGGCAGATGATCAAGGACGAGCTGATCTGCCCGTTCGTCGATCTGAAGACGGAATATTACGATCTGGGTCTGCTGCACCGCAATGAGACCGAAGATCAGGTCACGGTCGATGCGGCCATGGCCACGAAAAAATACGGCGTCGCCGTCAAATGCGCGACGATCACGCCGAATGCGCAGCGAATGATCGAGTATCCGCAGCTGACGCAGATGTGGAAAAGCCCGAACGGCACGATCCGCTCCATTCTCGACGGCACGGTCTTCCGCGCGCCTATTTTGCTGGACTCCATCAAGCCGGTCGTGCGCAACTGGAAAAAGCCGATCACCATTGCCCGTCACGCCTATGGCGACGTGTATAAATCGGTCAGCTTTGAGACGGACGAGCCGGGCGAATGCACCATGACGTTCCGCGGCGCGTCGGGCGAGGAAAAGACCGTTCTTGTGCAGAAGGTCGACGGCCCGGCCGTCTTCCAGGGCGAACACAACAAGGAATCGAGCATCCGCTCGTTTGCCAAGGCCTGCTTCCAGTACGCGATCGACACAAAGCAGGATCTCTGGTTCTCCACCAAGGACACCATCGCCAAGGTCTATGACGGCGCGTTCAAGCGGATCTTTGAGGAGGAGTACGAGCAGAACTACAAGGCACAGTTTGAGGCGCTCGGCCTGACGTATTTCTACACGCTCATCGACGACGCGGTCGCGCGCGTCATCCGCAGCGAGGGCGGCTTCATCTGGGCCTGCAAAAACTATGACGGCGACGTGATGAGCGACATGGTCTCCACGGCGTTCGGCTCGCTGGCCATGATGACGTCGGTGCTCGTCGCGCCGGACGGCACGACGGAGTATGAAGCCGCGCACGGCACCGTCACGCGGCACTATTATAAGTACCTCAAGGGTGAGCAGACCTCGACCAACCCGATGGCGACGATCTTCGCGTGGACCGGCGCGCTCAGAAAGCGCGGCCAGCTGGACGAGCTGCCGGAGCTGGAGCAGTTTGCAGACCGGCTGGAGACCGCCTGCATGGATACCCTGAAGGCCGGTATCATGACGAAGGATCTGGTCGGTCTCGTCGAAGACGGCCCAGCGCAGGCCGTGACCAGTCTGGCGTTCCTGCAGGCCATCCGCAGCCGGATGGAAGCGTGATTCAGACAGGTAACAGGCACAGCAGGATCATCTGCTGTGCCTGTTCTTGCCTCTCCCTTTGGGAGAGGTGACTGAGCGAAGTGAAGACGGAGAGGGTAAACGCTGACCAGAAAAGCCCTCTCAGCCGCCTGCGGCGACAGCTCTCCCAGAGGGAGAGCCAAGGGCATGAGAAATGGAGCGTATCGGTACCGATACGCTCCATAACTGTTTTACGACCACCATCAAACCGGCGGGCTGTTTTTTATGCCTTATTCGGTGTACAGATACGCGTACTTGCTGCGGATGGTGAGGATCAGGGTCTCGATCTCCTTCGGCAGGTCGTTCGGCTGGGACAGATCGTAGGTCTTGTCCTCGTCCAGACGGACGCGGATGGCGTCGCCGCCGAGGAACAGAACGCCCTTGTTCTCGCTCTCGTTCATATCCTTTTCGGTCTGGAAGAGCGTGAACTTGTCGTGGCACGGCTCGGAGGCATACGGGCAGAACTGCGTGCAGTTGCCGCACTCGTTGCACATCTTGTCGACGTGGACGATCTCATGGCGGCCGTCGGCCAGCTTTACGACGACGTTCGCGCGGTTCGGGCAGGAATCAGCGCAGTTTTCGCAGACCGTGTTGCAGTTCAGGCAGCGGCTGCCCTCGCAGCAGGCGTCCTTCGCCATCTTGAGAATGCCCTTTTTGGCGATGGCATCGGCCTTGGTGGGATAGGCCTGCTCGGGGATCTCATAGGTGTGCGCCTTGCCGATGACGGCTTCCGCGAAGGCGGCTGCGTCGGCAATGCCCTCGACGACAGTGGCGGGGCCTCTGTGCGCGTCGCCGGCGGACCAGACGTTTTCGACGTTGGTCTTGAAGGCCGGACCCTTGCGGCCCATTTCGATGCCGTTGTCGGCCATGAGCTTGCTGTCGACCTTTTCGCCGATGGCGGAGATGACGAGATCGCACGGGATCTCAAACGTTTCGCCGGTGGCGACCGGGCTGCGGCGGCCGGAAGCGTCAGGCTCGCCGAGCTTCATCCTGCTGCAGACCAGCTTGCCGTCCTTCTGCTCGACCGGAGCGGCCAGCTCGACCAAATTGACGCCCTCGTCGATGGCGAGCTTCAGCTCATGCTCGTCGGCGGGCATTTCCTTTTTCGTGCGGCGGTAGACGAGGGTGGAGGAGGCTGCGCCCATGCGCTTGGCGACGCGGGCGGCGTCCATCGCGGTGTTGCCTGCGCCGACGACGACCACATGGCCCTCGAGGCACGGCTTGACCTGCGTCTTCATTTCCTTCATCCAGCCGATGACGCCCTTGACATTGCCGGGGATGCCCAGCTCGCCCGCCTGCCATGCGCCGGTGGCCATCAGGATGTGGGTGTAGCCCTGCTTCTTCAGCTCTTCCACGCTGGGTGCGGGCGCGCCGCACTTGACCGTGACGCCGAGACGCTCCATGATGGAGATATCCTTGTCGATGGCTTCGTCGGGGATACGGAACGCGGGGATGACATAGCGCGGCACGCCGCCGAGCTTCTCTTCGCGCTCAAAGATCGTGGTGTCCACGCCGCCGCGGGCGAGGAAGTAGGCCGCTGCGATGCCGGTCGGGCCGCCGCCGATGATGGCCGCCTTCTTGCCGGGGACCTTGACGGTCGGCTTCAGCGTGGCCATGAGGGCTTCGTAGCCGTGGGCGGCTGCGGTAAGCTTGGTGTCGCGGATGCGGACGGATTCGTCATAGAAGTTGCGCGAGCATTTATTCTGGCAGCGGTGCGCGCAGATGGTGCCGGTGATGAACGGCAGGGCGTTCTTTTCCGTGATGAGCTTCAGAGCCGGGCCGAACAGACCGCGGCGGCAAAGCTCCATGTACTCCGGAATGTCCTGATGGATCGGGCAGCCGCCCTTGCAGGGCGCGGTGAAGCAGTCGATGAGGGGGACCTTGTCCTCGCTCTTGCGTGCGGGCAGCGGCTTGATGGGCTTCAGGTGGTGGAAATCGGTGTGGCTGGCCGTGGACATGTCGCTGATGGCGGCAGAATCCGTGCCGCTAAATGCGTGATACGGCAGCTTCTCGGTTTTTTCGACCATCTGGGCCAGACGGTTGTATCCGCCGGGCTTGAGAATGGTGGTGGCCACGGTGATGGGCCAGATACCGGCTGCAAACAGCTTGTCGCAGTTGAAGAACTCCGCGCCGCCGGCAAAGGAGATCCGCATTTTGCCATTGAACTGACGGCTGATGCGGCTGCACATTTCAATGGTCAGCGGGAACAGGCTCCGGCCGGACATGTACATCTCGGTGCCGGGGAGTTCATTCCGCGTGGTGTCGACCGGGAAAGTGTTGGAGAGCTTGAGACCAAATTCCAGACCCCTGGAATCGGCCAGCGCCTGCAGACGCTCGAACATCGGCACGGCGTCGGCCCACTGCAGGTCTTCGTTGAAGTGATGCTCGTCAAAGACGATGTAGTCATAGCCCATGGAGTCGAGGATGGTGCGGGCGGTCTTGTAGCCGAGGATGGTCGGGTTGCACTTGACAAAGGTGTGCAGACCCTTTTCGGTCAGCAGATACGACGCGATGCGCTCGATCTCCTGCGGAGGACAGCCGTGGAGCGTGGAAACGGTGACGCTGCGGCTGACGCGCGGGGAGATGGAGGCGATGAAGTCCTTTTCCTGCGGGAACAGCTCGGTGAGAACAGCAAGGCATTCTTTGAACTGCGCGGTGTTGGACGCGTCCATCATGTTATCGATATAGGTGTTGACCTTTTCGCCCTTGATGCCCTCAAGATCATAGCCGACGGACATGTTGAACACGAAGCCGTCCGGCGAGCCGAGACCGTAGACCTTGGAAAGAACCTTCAGTGCGCACCAGGCCTTGATATACTCGTTCTGCGCCTGCGGGACCTCCAGCTCGGTCGACCATTCCTGGTTGTAGCCTTCGTCGTTTGCCAGAATGCACGGACGCGGCACGCAGCGGGCCAGCTCTTCGCCGTCCATCTTCTGCACGGTCTTGACCTCGAAGAAGCGCGCGCCTGCAAAGTAGGCGGCGATGATGTTCTGCGCCAGCTGGCTGTTGGGTCCTGCCGCCGGGCCGAACGGGGTCTCGATGGTCTCGCCGAAGATCGGCAGAGTCTTGCCGGTGGCATAATACGGGGTATGCACGCCGAAGATCTCGCCCTCGCGGGCATATTCGGTAACGATCCAGTTCATGAGAGACTTGAACGGGATCGGATACATTTTTTCAGACATGTAAGTTCCTCCTGTTTTAATTTGCGGCTTTTTGCATGGCGGACGGCTCCGTCCGCCATGCAGACAGCGGTGATATCTTAATATTCCCGATGGTTCAGCGCGCCCCAAAGCTTCTTGGCAGCTTCAAGGATGTGGGCGTTTTCGGCTTCCTCGTCGATGCCGATCAGCTCGCGGTCCTTCATGAGGAGCTTGCCGTTGGCGATGGTCGTGCGGCAGAGCTTGCCGGTCATGCCGAAGAGGATGTGGCCGTCGATATTTTCGTCGGAGAACGGGGTGTACGGCTTGTAGTCCATGACGATGATGTCGGCGGCGGCGCCGGCCTTGAGGACGCCCAGCTCGTCCGGGAAGTACTTCGCGCCGATCTTCGCGTTGTTCTTGAAGAGCATGCCCGTGACCTCGCACCATGCGACGTTCGGCAGGCAGGCGTTGAGACGCTGGACGCAGAGCGCGGCCTTGAGAGACTCAATCATGTCGTTCGTCCATGCGTCGGTGCCGAGACCGAGCAGGATGCCCGCCTTCGACAGCGGCAGCACCGGGCAGACGCCGACGGCGTTGGACATGTTGGACTCGGGGTTGTTGACGACCATGGTGTTCGTATTCTGGATCAGCTCGATCTCTGCCGGGTTCACATGGATGCAGTGGCCGAGGATGGTCTTGTCACCCAGGATGCCGTGGTCGTGCAGGCGCTGCACCGGGCGGCGGCCGTAGTTCTGCAGGGAGTCATAGACGTCGTTCATGCCCTCGGAGACATGGATATGATAGCCGGTGCGGCCGTTGTTGGCCTCGACCATGCGGTCAAACGTCTTGTCGGAGATGGTGAACAGGGCGTGGCCGCCGAACATGGCGGCGAGCATCGGATCCTTCTTTTCCTGACAGTAGGTGATCCAGTCGGCGTTCTCCTTGATGGCCTGCAGGCACTTCTCCTCACCGTCGCGGTCAGAGACCTCGTAGCACAGGCAGGAGCGGATGCCGAACTTCTTGGCGCTCTCGCCGATCTGGAACAGGGAACCCGGGATCTCACAGTAGGCGGCATGATGATCAAAGATCGTGGTGACGCCCTGCTTGATGCAGTCGATGTACAGAGCGTCCGCGGATGCGCGGCTGCCTTCGAGCGTCAGCTTGCGGTCCATGGCCCACCACGTGCCGTCGAGGACCTCGTAGAAATTCGTGGGGTTGTTGCCAACGATGGACAGGCCTCTGGCCAGCGCGGAATAGATGTGGGTGTGGGCGTTGATGAACGCCGGCATGATGACGCCGCCTTTGGCGTCGATGATCTCGGCCTGCGGGTATTTGGCGCGCAGCGCGGCCTCTTCGCCGACCTCGACGATCCTGGTGCCTTCGTAGGCGACGGCGCCCTTTTCATAGTAGCCCTTGCCGCCTTCATCGCGGGTGATGACACGTCCGTTTGTGAGTAAATACATGGATAATCCTCCTTTTCGTGATGATCACCGGGTATTTGCATATAACAAAAGTGCTTCAGATTCTTCATCTGAAACACTCTGCCGTGCAAGCCGAGTGATAGTTGCAGCCCGTGTGCGAAACACTTCCTTACAGCTACCAATCTTAGATTGTAATTTCATTATAAATGGCGGACAAAAAAATTGCAATGCACTTACAAATTTTTTTGCCCGCCATTTTTTACAAACTTCGCCGGGGATTTTTGAGCAATCTGCGCGCCATTTGCAATCGGCGAACGCTTCCGCCGGTCAGCTGCCGGAGAAACTTTTGCAGTACGGCGCAAGGCAGCAGCGCTCGCATGCCGGCCGCCGCGCCACGCACACAGCGCGGCCGTGCAGGACGATCCGGTGGCAGAAATCGGACGATTCCTCCGGCGGCAGGATCTTTCGCAGCTGCTGCTCGACCTTCGCCGGGTCCTTGCCAGTGGACAGGCCAAGAAGGCCGCAGATGCGGATGCAGTGCGTGTCGCAGACGACGGAGCCGGGCGTCTTGTAGAGATCGCCGAGCAGAAGGTTCGCTGTCTTCCTTCCCACGCCGGGCAGGCGCAGAAGCGCCTCCATCGTGCCGGGGACCTTTCCGCCGTAGTCGTCGCGCAGCATCCGGCAGGCGAGGACGATATCCTCCGCCTTGTGCTTGTAGAAGCCGCAGGAGTGGACGTATGTTTCTACCTCGGCAATATCGGCGTCGGCAAAGGCCTCCAGCGTCGGATAGCGCGTAAAGAGCGCGGGCGTTACCAGATTGACCCGCGCGTCGGTACACTGCGCTGACAGCCGCACCGCGATCATCAGCTCGTAATCTTTTTTGTAGTGCAGCGCGCAGACCGAATCCGGGTATTCCTGCTTCAGAGCGGCAATAATGCCCTCCACACGTTCGGCAGTTTCCATGCGTGCGCCCCCTTTTTTCCTGATTACACGAATTATAGCATAAAAGCGCGGCAAAGGGAACAGGCCACTTGTAATTACCGGCGGCAGCCGGTATAATACAGGAAAACACAAAAGGAGGCGGGCGAGATGTACCAGCCCCTCGCGGACGCGCTTCGTCCGCAGGAACTTTCAGACGTCTGCGGGCAGCAGCATATTCTGGGCGAAAACGGCCTGCTGCGCCGTATCATCGAATCCGGAAGCGTGCCGAATCTCATCTTCTACGGGCCGTCCGGCACGGGCAAGACAACGGTCGCGAACCTGATCGCGAAGAAAACACAGCGGAAGCTGTGCAAGCTCAACGCAACCACGGCGTCCTCCGCCGACATTAAGGAGATCTACGCCCAGCTGGACACGTTCCTCGCGCCGAACGGCGTGCTGCTGTATCTCGACGAGATCCAGTATTTCAACAAAAAGCAGCAGCAGACGCTGCTGGAATACATCGAAAACGGCAAGATCACGCTGATCGCGTCCACGACGGAAAACCCGTATTTCTATGTCTATAACGCCATTCTGTCGCGCTCCACGGTCTTTGAGTTCAAGCCCGTGGAGAAGGAAGAAGCGCAGCGCGCGGTCGAGCGGGCGCTCAATTATCTCGAAGCGCGCGACAGCGTGACCATCCTGCCGGAGCCAGGTGTGACCGGCCATATCGCGCAGGCCTGCGGCGGCGATATCCGGAAGGCGCTGAACGCCATCGAGTTTCTCTATGCCGCGACAAGGCCGGAAAACGGCGTCCTGCGCCTGACGCTGGAGGATGCGAAGCAGGTGTCGCAGCGCTCGGCCATGCGCTATGACAAGGCCGGCGATGATCATTATGACGATCTGTCCGCGCTCATGAAGTCCATCCGCGGTTCCGATCCGGACGCGGCGGTACACTATCTGGCGCGCTTTCTCGAGGCGGGCGACCTGCCGTCGGCCTGCCGGAGGATCCTCTGCTCCGTGGCGGAGGATATTGGCCTTGCCTATCCGCAGGCGATCCCCATCGTCAAGGCCTGCGTCGACAGCGCCCTGCAGCTCGGCCTGCCGGAGGCGCGGTTGCCGCTGGCAGACGCGGTGATTCTCCTCGCGACCGCGCCGAAGTCCAACTCCGGCTGCATGGCCATCGACGCCGCCATTGCCGATGTGAAGGCGGGCCGGACCGGCCCCGTGCCGCGGGAGCTGCAGAACGTCCACGCGGACGGCACGGGCTTTGAGCGTGAGCAGGGCTATCTCTACCCGCACAATTATCCCGGCCACTGGGTCCGGCAGCAGTACCTGCCGGACGCGATCAAAGACCGGACGTACTATGTATACGGCGATAATAAGACCGAGCAGGCGGCCAAGCGCTATTGGGACGAGATCAAAAAACAGTGATGATCTTCGCCAGCTCCGGGCTTCCATAGCGCCAGATATCAAGATGGCCCTCGGTTTTCATATACCGGAGTGGCTGCGCGGGCATAGAATCGAGCCTGTGCAGGACGCAGAGCTTGATCTTGAGCGTTTCGGGCTGGATGCCCTTGATGAAGACGCAGACCGGCTGGCCGGGCTGCAGCGTGTCGTCCGGGGCGGCCAGGCCCGAGAGGTTCGGCGTGAGTGAGATGAAAACGCCATACGGCTGCCGGGCACGGACGACGCCTGCGACGGTCTGGCCGGGACGGAAGCGTGCGGCGTTTTCTTCCCACGTGCCGAGCAGCTCCCTCTGCGTCAGCCATACGCGCCGCTGGACAGGATCCAGCGAGCAAAGCACAGTATAGAGCTGCTGGCCGATATGCAGGCAGTCGGACGGATGCCGGATGCGGCTGACGCAGATCTCCCGCAGCCCGAGAAGCGCCGGCACGCCGCAGCCGATATCGCAGAACGCGCCGAAGGGCGCAAGCCCGGTTACGACTGCGGGCAGGATATCGCCGGGACGGCGGTCTTGCAGGATGCAGTCCAGCGCCTGCTCCTGCGCGCTGCGGCGAGACAAAACCGCGCGGCCGTCCGAAAGAAAGCCGGTCACATGAAAGCAGACCGGGCGGCCGACCCGCGACAAAATGGCAATATCCCGCGTCTGCCCGCCTGTGATGCCGCGCGCGGCCTCTGCTCTTGGAATCAGCCCCTCGCAGCAGCCGAGCTGCACGTGCAGATCGTGCCGCTCATCGCACCGGACGGCCGTGGCCTGCAGGATCCGGCGCTGCGCCATGGCGAAGCGCAATTCCTCTTGGGTATACCCATCCGGCTGCGGATGCAGCCCTTCCGGCAGATAACAATTCATAGATCATTCCCCCGTTTCTCCTCCAATATATGCAGACGGGGGAAAGAAGGAGATGCAGTATGGACGTACAGGTCGGCGATATTCTCGTCATGAAAAAGGAGCATCCCTGTGGCTCAAAGCAGTGGCACGTGCTGCGCAGCGGAATGGATTTCCGCCTGCGCTGCGACGGCTGCGGGCATGAGCTGATGATCCCGCGCAGCAAGGCGGAAAAGAGCATCCGCCAGATTCTGCGCGAGGGGAAGCCGATTTGACATTGCAAGGAAAACCTGACGAACGAACGGCCGCAATTCCGCATGGAATTGCGACCGCTTTTTTCTGCCCGCCGGGTGTAAGCTTTGTCCATCGGAACGGACAAGGGGGGGCTGCGGATGACGGTGTATGCCGACGAGGCGTTTTTGCTGAACGCAGCGGTGGATTATCTGCTGCTCATCTGCGGGGCGAAGCTTGGCGGCGGGCGGCTGCTGCGGCTGCGGTTCGCGCTCGCGGCGGCGCTGGGCGGCTTATACGCCGCCGCGGCGCTCTCGCCGCGGCTCGCGTTTTTGCAGGCGCTGCCCGTGAAGCTGGCGAGCCTTGCGGCGATGCTGCTGCTGGCCTACGGGGTCGGGCGGCACACGCTGCGCGCGGGGCTTTTGTTTCTGGCGGCGGTGTGCGCGTTCGGCGGCATGGCGCTGGCCGCAGCGCAGATCTTCGGGACGGGCGTGCTGGTCCTGCCGGGCGGGACGTATTACGCGGTGAGCCTTCTTGGGCTTCTGCTGCTGGCGGGGCTTGCGTATCTGCTGTGCTACACGGTCTTTGCCTGTACGGCCCGGCATGGCGGCGGGGAGATCGTGCCGCTCCAGCTGGCGTATGGAGCGGCCAGCGTGCCGGTCCGCGCGCTGCGGGACACCGGCTGCACGCTCTGCGACCCCGTCACGGGCGAGCGTGCGCTCGTAGCGGAGGCAGGCGCGCTGCAGGCGCTGCTGCCCGGCGCGGCGATCCGCCCGGCAGAGCTGCGGGACCCGGCGGCGCTGCTTCTGCGCCTGCATACGCAGGACCCGCAGCTGCCGCTGCGGCTGCTCTCCTACCGGAGCGTGGGGACGCAGGCGGGGCTTCTGCTGGCGCTGCGGTGCGAGACCGTTGCGGCGGATGGCCGGCGCAGAAGCTGCCTAGCGGCGTTTTCCCCGACGCCCGTTTCGGATGGAGGAAACTATGACGCACTGACAGGAGGAGACGGATGATCTTGAAGCTGGAACAGATCCTGCAGAAGCTGGGGCTTCTGCAGCCGGGAAAAATCATGTATATCGGCGGCAGCGACGTGCTGCCGGCGCCGCTCACGCAGGAGCAGGAGCGGCAGGCGCTGCAGCAGCTGCAGGAGGGCGACGAAGCGGCCCGTCAGACGCTGATCGAGCATAATCTGCGCCTGGTCGTCTATATCGCGCGGCGCTTTGAAAATACGGGGGTCAATCTGGAGGATCTCATCTCCATTGGCACCATCGGTCTCATCAAGGCCGTAGGGACCTTCCGGCCGGACCGGAACATCAAGCTGGCGACATATTCCTCGCGCTGCATTGAAAATGAGATCCTGATGCACATCCGGAAGATCGCAAATCAGAAGACGGAGGTCTCGCTCGACGAGCCGATCAACACCGACTGGGACGGCAACGAGCTGCTGCTCTCCGACGTCCTGGGGACCGACAGCGACGTGGTCATGCGCCCGTTGGAGGACGATGTGGACCACCAGCTTCTGCGGCAGGCGCTCCTGCGGCTGCCGGAGCGGGAAAAGCAGATCGTCTCCATGCGCTTCGGCCTCGGCGGGCGGCAGGAGAAGACGCAGAAGGAGGTCGCCGACCTGATGGGGATTTCCCAGTCGTATATTTCCCGGCTGGAAAAACGCATTATGCTCCGCTTGCGGCGGGAGATCTCCCGGCAGATCTACAGCTGAGTAAGAACATAGAAATTAGGGCTTGAAAATGAAAAACAGTTATGGTATAAAGATATCGATACAAATTATCGATATCGGAAAGAGGACATGAGCCCATGGAAAAAGAAATCTCCCGCGCAACGCTCAAACGCCTGCCGACCTATCTGTCCTATCTCAAGGGACTGCCGGAAAACAGCGGTGCGAACATCTCCGCGACGGCGCTGGCCGCAGGTCTGCATATGGGCGAGGTGCAGGTGCGGAAGGATCTGGCGCTCGTCTCGAGCGGCGGCCGGCCGAAGATCGGCTATAACCGCGCCGCGCTCATCACGGATATCGAGCAGTTCCTCGGCTACGGCAACTCCAATGACGCCGTTCTCATCGGCGCGGGCAAGCTTGGGCGCGCGCTGCTGGGCTATTCCGGCTTTGCGGAGTACGGCCTCAATATCGTTGCGGCGTTTGATGAGAACGACGCGCTCATCGGCACCTATAAAAGCGGCAAGCCCATCATGCATCTGTCGCGGCTGGGCGAGATCTGCCAGCGCGACAAGATCAAGATCGGCATCATCACCGTCCCGGCCGAGCAGGCGCAGAGCGTGTGCGATCTTCTCATCAGCAATGGCATTCTTGCTATCTGGAACTTTGCCCCGAAGCATCTGAACGTCCCGGATCATATTCTGGTGCAGAATGAGAACATGGCTGCCTCGCTTGCGCTTTTGTGCAAGCACCTCAACGAACAGATGAAGGCAGAAGAGGAATGATCAAGAGAAGTTTGTCTTGAATTTCCACGTCTCATGCTGTATAATAATTGCCAGCAACGCCGGTGTGATGGAATTGGTAGACGTAGTGGACTCAAAATCCACCGCCAGCGATGGCGTGCCGGTTCGAGTCCGGCCACCGGCACCATATCATCTGAACACTTTGGATCAATTGACGAAAAGCCCAGTTGTTTCAAGGTGTTCAGGCTTTTTTACGGCCGGAAATTTTCTAAAAACTCCATGGATCAATGGCCGCTTTGCAGAGGTTCAAACGGGATTTGAACCTCTGTTTTTCCATATTCAAGCGGAATTGTGGCGACAGCGCCCTTTTTCAGAGGGCTGCGGCGGCTGGTTTTCAGAAAAATCGGGGAAAAATCTTTCACAAAGTTATGGGCGCTGGATTGTTGGTTTTCACGAACCAAGTCCAGCGCCTTTTTTGCGCTCAAAAAGGGCTGAGATTGGAGGTACGATATGAACGAAGAACTCACACCACAGAAAGAACGATTTCTGCGAGAGGTAGAACAGAAGCTCCTGCACAGGGAGCTGGACGCAAGGCTGCTGGACGACGGTCAGATCCACATCAGATGGAAAGAGAAACCGCTCTGCTCGGTTGACAGAGACGGCATCGTCCGTTTCAGACCAACAGATATTACAGGGCCGGAAGTAGACCGGCAGCTTCGGACGGTGATACAGACTGCCGGTCATGTCAAAGAGTATATGCGGATCTTTGAACGAGCGCCCACGCTGAATGTCGTCGGTCTGGATGATACCTACAAGGTGCTTGCGGATTTCGGTGACGCGGTGCTGGCTGGGCAGCTCGGCAAAAAGGGCGCTCGGTTCGTGACGTGGGAATGGGACTTTGACCGACAGGGCGTCCACGCCGGTCACTACTTCATGGAGAATTACGAAGCCGCGAAGCTGGATTTTGCTGCCCGTGCAGGCTTGATAAACGAACAGCGCCTTTTTTCAGACGAGCAGCTTGCTGTGATCCGGAACGCGTGTGCGTTTGCGCTGGAGGATGACGCGACGCTCTCGTATGCCGAAGAAAAGCAGCTCCAAAGTGTGCAGGAGCAAATCGAACTTCTTTTGCCGCAGCAGACGCAGGAGCAGCACCAAACGATGGAACAGACAATGTAATATTTGCAGGGAGCCGAGATTTCTTTTAGAAATCTCGGCTTTTTTTGCGTTCAGGGAGGGATTTTATGAAACACAAGCAAGAAGAATATTGGCGGCCGCATTTCCACGCGCCGCCGCTGCGGTCTCATCCGGACCCGCCGCCAACGATACAGTGCAGCTGGTATCCGCACGAGGGACAGTGTCCGTATATGCGCCTGGCTCTGATTTGCTGGCGTAGCAACGGCGAGTGTACCTTCACGGATATGCAGAAAATTGAAAAGCGAGGTGAAAAACGTGTTTGAAGCAAAACTGAAAAGCCGCAGTCAGCCGAAGTTAGGGGCGCTGGCAGTCACGTTTCCAATCCCAGAGGAACGCTATGAAAATGTGATCCTCGCTTTGCAGAATCTCCAAATTGGTGACGTAAGAAAGCAGGACTGCTGCATCGAAAGCATTCGCGCCCCTGACTGCCCTGCTCTGCTCAGAATGACAAACACGATGGCAAACGTGGATGAACTGGATTGGCTCGGAAAGCAGTTGGAGAGCTTCGACCGATATGAACTGCTGCAATTTAATGCAGCGGTGGAGCGATTCGGATTATCCGCAGCGGATGAGCTGATCGATCTTTCTTTCTGCGCCAGAGATGTGACGGTCGTTTCAGATTTTAATGATTTGGAGCTGGTCGGGAAACGGCACTATCTGACCGTCCACGGTGCCTGTGATTCGGAAGAACTGGAGAATCTGGATGGAAAGGAGACGGCTTTGGCGTTGATCTCCGGGCAGCCCGGCTATGTAACGAGATACGGTGTTGTGTATGACAACGGCATCAAGCTGGAGCAGGCGTATGACCGCAAGCATCTGCCTCCGATCTGGATGGCAGAAAGCTGTATCATGGAGCTGAAGCTCCGAGCCACAGGTGAAGATGATCCAAAGAAACAGGAGTGGGTGCAGCTTCCCACGAGCCGAGTCAAGCTGGAACGCGCGATGCTTCGTGCCGGGATTCCATCCTGCGGCGAGATGCAGATGCTGGTTTCAGACAGCCGATTCCCGGATGAGGTCGAATGCACATTGGATTTTGAACGCGAATCGCTCTTTGAACTGAACCGGCTGTGCCGTGCGTGTTCAAATTTCAAGGAACA
>CAKTTB010000015.1 GCA_934613505.1 uncultured Oscillospiraceae bacterium
AGCGAACTCATTTATTCTAGCACATCTTCATCAGCTTGTCAAGAACTTTTTTCGAAGCTTTTCGATCTTTTTTCTTGCCTCGCTTCCAACGCGCTACGCTCTTCAGAACGCTTTGCTATGATAACAAAAACTGATAGAAATGTCAACAAGAACTTATGTCAAATAATGCACAAAATAGCTTGCCCCGTTTTTGTGCCATTTAGCCATAAGTGCCATGCATACCGGCATTTACCTGTCTTAATGCCAAAAACGGACGCCCTTGCGGGCGTCCGTTTCAGCGTGCCGAAATGTCTTTGTGCCGAAATGTCTTTCGCCCCGCTGAGGCGCATTTATAGACTTTTTCCAAGTCTATAAATGCGGTTGATTGAACGCGAAGGGGACTTTTTGTCCCCTTCACTCTTCCCCTGCTGCTCTGTCATCCGGCTGCACATGATTGTTATTGACATCCAAAAACGGACGCCCTTGCGGGCGTCCGTCCTTATCAACCCTATTAAGCTTCGTCCTCAATGAGGCCGTAGCCGCCGTCGGTTCTCTTGTACACAACTGCAAACGCGCCGTCGTTGTCTTCATCGCGGAAAGCAAAGAACGTATGCTCCAGCAGGTTCATCTGCAGGATCGCCTCTTCGCGGGTCATCGGCTTCATGTTGAACTTCTTAGTTCTCACAAGCTCGAAGGTCCCCTCTTCGGGTTCGTCGGGTGCGAACGAGGTCTCGTCCGGCGTGCGTACAAATGCATCCTGACGCAGGCGTCTTGCGAGTCTGGTCTTGTTCTTGCGGATCTGGCGCTCGATGGTCGCCACCGCCGCATCGATGGATGCGAACATGTCGGACGTGCTTTCACTGGCGCGGAAGTAGGTGTTGGCTGCGTGAACCGTAATTTCGACATTGTTGCGGTTCTTTTCTACGCTGAAGGTGACAAGAGCGTCGGCGTCGCTGCCGAAAAAGCGTTCAAGCTTCATGACTTTCTTTTCTGCATACTTATGAACGTTTTCAGGCAGGGTGACTTTCTTTTCGGTGTACTGGAATCTCATAGTTACCGCTCCTTTCGTGATGCCTAACTTCCAAGGGATCACTCCCCGTGTTTATAGTATAGCACACGTTCCGTCAAAACGCAACATCGGGCGTCCTCTGCACGCGTGAACATTGTATGAACGGACGGAAGCGGCCCGCACAGTCAGGAAAAGGCGTCCATGAGCGCCTGCATGCTCAGGCCGAAATAGCGCGCAAGTGCCATCAGATTGCGCGTGCTGATCGCCCGCTCGCGGCCGGTCATGATCTTGCGCAGGATCCCGGCGTCGATGCCTGTCTGCCGCGACAGCTCGGCCGCGGTCATCTGGCGCGTCTGCATCCACGCCGACAGGACTGGCGCGGCCTTCTCAAACGTCCGCATGCTCCGGCGACGCCCCTTCCAGCAGCTGTCTGAGCAGCATCTGATAGATCGTATCCGCCTGCTGCTCATACGCGCGGCAGAGCGCCCGCGCCTGCGACAGCGTCGGCGCCGACAGCTCCAGCTTCATGAGACTGCCCGCCTCGTCAAACAGCCGCAGCTCCGCCGTATAGTCGCCGGCTTCCTCCTTGCGGATCTTCGTTTCGATCAGACCCTTGCGCTGCATCTGGGTGTTATACCGCTGCACCGCGCTCAGCGCGCGCTGCATCACCGGGTACGCGATAGCGTCGCAGGTGACCTCCTCATGCTCACGGCCCTTGTCCGTGATCAGATACGTATCGTCCGGCAGCTTCTGCAGATGGCCGCTGCGGACCATGTCCGGCACCGCGACACTGACGTCAAAATAGCTCAGCTTATCATCCTGATAGCAAAGCTCATAGATCTTCTGCAGCGACACTGGATAGGACAGCTTTGACATCACGAACAGGATCAGCACCTTGACGTCCAGCATATCCTGAATAAAACCATGCTGTTCCACGCTCTCACCTCACAGGAAAACATTACTACTATGTACACAGTATAGCAAAAAAGTCCCTGAAACTCAAGCCCTTCCCGCCCTTTGCCAACCGTGAGGAAGGATTTACCGCTTGTTTTTCTCCAGAAATGGGCGTAAAACGAAGCAGAAGGAGGTATTACCATGAAAAGAAAAATCCACGCATTACTCCTTGCGCTGCTGCTCGTTTTTTCCGCAGCGCTGACCGCGGGCGCCGCCGGCTACTCCGTCAGCTGCCGGCCGGGCTACCGCTTCTGGCAGCAGATCTGCACGCGCGATCCCGGCCTCTGCCAACCGCCCGCATCCTGCACGCCGTCGCAGCCGGAGGCCCCGGAGCAGCCCTCGCAGCCCGAGGAACCGGATGCGCCGGATACGCCGTCCGAACCGGACACACCCGCGCAGCCGGATGACGTCGCTTCCGTCTCAGCCTATGAGCAGGAGGTCGTCACGCTCGTGAACGCAGAGCGTGCGAAGTACGGATTCTCCGCCCTGACGCTCGACGCGACGCTCTGCGGCTATGCCCGCGTAAAGTCGCAGGACATGCACGATCAGGGATACTTCTCCCACACCAGCCCGAGCTATGGCTCCCCGTTTGATATGATGCGCAGCTTCGGCGTTTCCTATCAGTATGCCGGGGAAAACATCGCCATGGGCTATTCCTCACCTGCCGCCGTCGTGAACGCCTGGATGAACTCCGAGGGACACCGCGCGAACATTCTTTCCGCAAACTACACCTCGATCGGCGTCGGTTACGTAGCGGACGGCGGGTACTGGACCCAGTGGTTCATCGGCTGACCAGACTGTACCTCTGTACAGATACATAGAAAAAGCCGTGATAGATACCTTTGCCCCTGCCATCCGGCAGGGGCCTTTTTCTGCCCGTTTTCATGCGCCGCCGGGCGCGGCGCTGCATAGAATGGAGCGGAAAGAAGGGATATTTTTGACGACTGCTTTTACGGTACTCGGCGGCGACGCGCGGCAGACGTGTCTGGTGCGCCAGCTCCGCGCGGCCGGGTATTACGTGTCCGCGTTCCGCGTCCCGGAGATCGAGGACACGTCGCCCGATCTGACTGCCTGCGTCCTGCCGGCGGACGTGATCGTCCTGCCCATGCCGGCGCTGCGCGGGCCGGACAATATCCGCGCCTCCGGCCCTGCTCTGCATCTGTGCGAGGTTCTGGACGCGGCGCTGCCGGGGACATGGCTCTGCGGCGGGATGCTCGATCTGGCCGTGACCGCCGCGCGCAGGCGCGGGCTGCGCGTGTTTGACTACGCAAAAGACGAAGCGCTTGCCCTGCAGAACGCGGAGCTGACTGCGGAGGCCGCGCTTCCCATTCTGATGGAACGCCTGCCGCGGCCGCTTGCCGGGAGCCGGATCCTGATCGCGGGCTTCGGCCGCATCGGGAAGTTCCTTGCGCGGAAGCTCGCCGCCTGCGGCGCGGACATTACCGTCTCTGCGCGCAAGGCCTCCGATCTCGCGCTGGCCGGGATCCTCGGCTATTCCTGCGAAAAGACCGGCCTCTGGCGCGGCGGACTTGCCGGCTTTGACGCCATTCTCAACACCGTGCCGTCCGCCGTTTTTTCCGCGGCGCGGCTGCCGGAGATCCGGCAGGGCGCCGTACTTCTCGAGCTTGCCAGTCTGCCCGGCGGCTTCTGCGAGGCCGCGCAGGCGCGCCCCGGCTATCTTGCCGCGCGCGGGCTGCCGGGCCGCTATGCGCCGGACGCGGCGGCCGCCATCATCCGTGACGCCATCTTCCGAACGCTTTCTTTGGAGGGATCTGCATGAAACCGATCACGCTGGGGCTCGCCATGTGCGGCTCCTTCTGCACGTATGCACGCGTCCTCGACGCGTTCCGCGCGCTGGCGGATACAAAGCGCTATGCGCTCGTTCCGATCATGTCGCAGGCCAGCTATGAGACCGACAGCCGCTTTGGCTCCGCCGACGCCTTCCGCACACAGCTGGAAGAGATCTGCCAGCATGAAATCATCCATACGATCGAGGCCGCCGAGCCGATCGGCCCCAAAAAGCTTCTCGATGCGCTTGTCATCGCTCCCTGCACCGGCAATACGCTCTCCAAGCTCGCCGCCGGGATCGCTGACGGGCCGGTCACGCTCGCGGCCAAGGCGCACCTGCGCAACGAGCGCCCTGTCATCCTCGCCGTGTCGACGAACGACGGTCTGGCCGGAAACGCAGCCAATCTCGGCGCGCTTCTGAACCGAAGAGGGTATTATTTCGTCCCCTTCGGGCAGGACAGTGCCTTCAAAAAGCCGCGCTCGCTCGTCGCGGACTTTACAAAGCTTCCGGAGACCATAGGCGCCGCCCTGCGCGGTGAACAGCTCCAGCCGATGCTGTACGCATAATGCAAAAGGCCCGGCGTGCCAGACTTGAGGCTGACAAAAAACATCAACGTCCATTTTATATTGAAAATCTTTTGGCTTGCTTGTAGGGGTCGATGCCTACATCGACCCGGCAGAAAAGACCGATTTTACGGAAGCTTACGGCAAATTCGTAACTGCTGCAGCGGGACGATGTGGACATCGTCCCCTACGCGTCAACATGCATTTTATACCGCTTCACGAAAATCGCACCTTCGACAAAACGCCCGGCGCGCCATCGCGGCGCGCCGGGCTTACATATAATATAGGATTATTTTACAACGCCCTTCTGCAGGATGATATTGGCGTAAATCGCCGTCTCACCGGACTGCAGGATGCAGTAGGTCTTGCGGGCCTCGTCATAGAACGCGAAGCGCTCGATGCTGCCGAAGGCCTTTTCGCCTCTGGCGTCGTATTTGGCAACGATCTTCTTATACTCGTCCCAGATGGGGACCTCCATGCCCTTGTCCTTGTCCGCGACCTGCATGATCTGCACGGGATGCTCGACATACTCATCCAGCGGGATGACCTGCAGAATGGCGTCGAGCAGCTCCGGCACACCGTGGCCGTCGGCCCGCACGAGGACGCAGTTGTTGGGCTTTGCCATCGACGCGCCCGGGAAATTGCCGTCGCCGATGCAGATGCGGTCGCCGTGGCCCATTTCGCACAGGACCTTCAGAAGTTCCGGGGACAGGATGGGGGGAATGTTTTTTAACATCAGTTCTTACCTCCAGTTCCCGCGCCGTCCATTGACTTTGGGGCGCGGAAGAAATAATATATAGGTATATTTACACACTTACATGGAAAAAGGAGTACTGCCATGGACTACGCACAGCATCTGGCGGGGTTCGCCAATATTCTGGAGCAGAAGCGTCTTGTCACCGGTCTGGAGGGCAACGCCTCTGTCATCGACCGGGAGACCGGTCTGACCTACATCACGCCCTCCGGCCGCATGAAGCTGCTCCTGCAGCCGGACGATATCGCCGTGGTGAACGCCGCCGGTGAGCAGGTCGGCGGAAGCGGCCGCCGCTCGAGCGAATACTTCCTGCACGAGGCCGTCTATCAGGCGCGCCCGGACGTCAACGCCATCGTCCACTGCCACTGCCCGTATCTGACAGCCTACGCCATCCGGTATGAGGATTTCATCGTGCCGGAGAACTGCTCGCTGCACGTCGTCTTCCAGCGGTTCGTCTGCCTGCCCTACGGCAAAAACGGCACGCACGAGATCCACCGCGGCATCGACAAGGCGCTTGAACACAGCCCGATCTGCCTGCTGGGCGGCCACGGCGTCGTCTGCGTGGCTGCGAACATGGAAAGCTGCATCGGCCTGCTGGAAGCGGCCGAGGGCTTTGCCAAAACGCTGTTCTTAGCCAACCATCACTGATTTTTTCCGATCCGCGCGCAGGGCTTCTGCCCTGCGCGCGTTTTTCTTAAGCTCTGGTGTGGAACGCTTCCTTGAGGCTGGGATAGAGCATGGCATAGCGCTTTTTCGTCAGCGCGTAGACCGCCTGCGTCTCCGGATCCGGCTCCACGTCGCCGCTGGTCGAAATATGGCTGCACGCCTCCTGCAGATCTCGGAACAGCCCGATACCGACACCTGCGGCTGCCGCCGCGCCGAGGCTCGTGGCGCTGTCGAAGAACGTGGACACGTCATGCAGCGTGACATTGCAGACGTCCGCCAGGATCTGCTTCCACAGGCGTGACTTTGCGCCGCCGCCGATGATGCGCAGCTCGCGGATCTCCTGCTTTTCCCGCATGACATCCAGGATCTGACTCAGCCCGCAGGCCGTACCTTCCAAAACAGCGCGCAGGAAATGCTCCCGCTTGTGGGTCGTATCCATGCCGAAGAACACACCCTGCGCCTGTGCGTCAAACACCGGCGAGCGTTCGCCCTCGAGATACGGCAGATAGATCAGCCCGCCTGCGCCGGCAGGCGCGCCGGCCGCCACAGCGTCAAACGCGCGCGCAGAGGCAACGTCAAATACCTCCTGCGCCCATGTCACCGACCGGCCCGCGCACTGCTCCGTGCCAAACACGTTGCAGCCGTTGCCGTCGAGCGTGCAGATGTGGAAGACCCGGTGCTGCGGGTCGATGAACGGCTTGTCGATCATACCGGCGATCCACGCCGTCGTGCCGAGGCTGAGATAGAAATCGCCGCACGCCGCGACGCCCGCGCCGACATTCGAGCAGGCGCCGTCGCCGCCGCCGACCGATACCGGAATCCCGGCGCGCAGACCGAGGCAGCCCGCTGCTTCCTCCGACAGACGCCCTGCGATCTCGCAGCTGGCGTGGATCTCCGGGAATTTCTCCATGTCCACGCCGACGTTCCGGAACATCTCCGCGTCATACTGCTTCGTCTGCAGGTTCATGAGCAGACCGTGGGAGGCGTCGGAATAATCCGTTGTGTCCATCTTCCCCGTCAGCCGGTAGACCAGATAGTCCTTCGACTGCAGGATGCGCGCGGTGCGCGCGTAGAGCTCCGGCTCGTTTTCCTTCAGCCAGAGCGTCTTGCAGAGCGTGGACGCGGGCGAAAGGACGTTGCCGCAGATCTGGTAGAAATAGTCGCGGCCGAACTTTGCGCGCAGGCCGTTGGAAATGGACAGCGCGCGCGTATCCGCGTGGATCATGGCCGGGCGCAGCGTCTGGCCGTCGCGGTCCATCGGCAGGCAGCCGAGCATATGGCCAGAAATGCCGATGGCGTCCACGCGCTTGACCGACTCCGGCGCAAGCTCGCGCAGCATCATCATCGCGCGCACGGCGCTCATCCACCAGTCGGCCGCTTCCTGTTCGCAGCCGCCGTCCGGATAGCGGTGCGTGGGATAGGTCGTCGTTACGTTCCGGATGACGTTCAGGTTTTCATCGACCAGCGACGCCTTGAGGCCGCTGGTACCGATATCAAATGCCAACAATGTACTGTGCAACTTGAATCACTCCAAATATTGTATAGGACGAGGGTCCGGCCGCACGGCAGGCGCGCGCCGCTCCCTGTTTTATTGTACAATACCGGCCGGGAAATGCAAAGGACTTTTTGCTCAGTTCGCCCAAAAAAGAGCGGTTTTTCCAGCCGCACCGGCAGCGCAAAAAGGCGGGCTTGCGCCCGCCTTTTTTGTCAGATCGAGATTCAGCGAATATTGCGGTACATCGGGCCGTAGGCGGCGCAGGCACGGTAGTCCTGGCCTTCCTTGTCCATGCCGAAGGCGTTCCAGGCTGCCGGACGGAAGACGTCCTTGTCGGAAACGTTGTGCATGCAGACCGGGATCCGGAGCATCGAGCAGAGCGTGATGAGATCCGCGCCGACATGACCGTAGGAGATCGCGCCGTGGTTTGCGCCCCAGTTGTTCATGACTGCATACGCATCCTCAAACGGGCTGCCGGGCTTGCCGTCGCAGCGCGGCGTGAACCAGGTGCACGGCCACGTGGGGTTGGTGCGCTCCATCAGGATATCGGTCACATTGTCGGGCAGGTTGACGGTCCAGCCTTCTGCGATCTGCAGAACGGGGCCGAGACCCTTGACAAGGTTCAGACGGATCATGGTGACCGGCATTTCCGCACGGGTCACGAAGTGGCTGGAGAAGCCGCCGCCGCGGAAGTTGTCGAAGCCGGCCTCGCACCAGACGGTCGCGTCGGTCATCTTCTTGATGTCCTCGTCGGTGACCTCCCACCACTTCTTCATGACGGCGTTGCCATCTTCGTCTCTGCATTCACCGCAGGCGTCGAGGCAGGCCGCGCCGGAGTTCAGCAGATGGATGATACCGCCGTTCTCCTTCGCCTTGCCGGTCAGATCATAGCCGGTGGCGCGCTTGGTGGATTCCGGCGACCAGAAGGTACGCACGTCGGCGAAGATCTGGGCGCGGTTGGTCAGCAGCTCCATGAAGAGCATGCCGAGGCCGTTGAGAACGTCGTTTTCGGTCGCGAAGACCATCGGCTCCTTCGGGCCTTCAAAGTCGAACGAGGAGTTGAGGACAGCCTCGGGATAGTCGCAGTTGGGCCAATGGTCGGTCCACTGACGCTGGCCCTGGAAGCCGGCGGCGATGGCGTTGTGGCCAACGGTCTCTTCGACAAACTCTGCCGGGAGATTCTTGTTGCCCTGCATCAGATCGCGGATGATGCAGTACATCTTGATGGTGAACTCCCACTGCTTTTCCTTCTGCTCGGGCGTGAACTTGATCCTGCGGGTCTCGCCGAGGAACTCAACGGATTCGGGATTGTCGTCGCGGCCTTCCTTGCAGTGCTCCTTCGTCCATGCCAGCGCGCGGGCGACCTGCTCGTGGTCGTAAATGCCCTCTTCCATGCGGCGGAGGATCTCGACCTCGTCAACGGATTCGACGCGCAGGCCCAGATATTCCTCCATGAACTGCTGATCGATGATGGAGCCGCCGATGCCCATGCACATCGAGCCGATCTGCAGATAGCTCTTGCCGCGCATAGTCGCTGCCGCCACTGCGGCGCGGCCGAAGCGAAGGAGCTTTTCCTTCACGTCGTCGGTAATCTCGGTGACCTCGTCGCGCTCCTGCACCTCACGGCCGTAGATGCCGAAGGCGGGCAGACCCTTCTGTGCGTGGGTCGCCAGAACGGAGGCCAGATACACAGCGCCCGGACGCTCGGTGCCGTTGAAGCCCCAGACGCCCTTGATGGTCATGGGATCCATGTCCATGGTCTCGGAGCCGTAGCACCAGCAGGGCGTGACGGACAGCGTGATGGCAACGCCCTCGCGCTTGAACTTCTCCGCGCAGGCGGCGGATTCCGGCACGCGGCCGATGGAGGTGTCAGCGATGACGACCTTGACATGTTCGCCGTTGGAATAGTACAGGTTTTCCTCGTACAGCTTCTTTGCGGCCTGGGCCATGGCCATGACCTGATCTTCCAGACCCTCACGCAGCTGCATGGGGCCGCGGCGGCCGTCGACGATGGGACGGATGCCGATCACGGGGTATTCGCCGATGTAACGATTCTTTGCCATACAATAAGCTCCTTTACATTGAATAATGTTCTATCCTGTTTCAGCCCTCCTGCGGCCGCTCAGTGGTCGCGCTCAGGCAGGTTGGACGTCGTTGTGATCCGGGCCTTCAGCCGCAGAAGCCTCGCCGGCGACTGGTCTCCGGACAGGCGGGCGATGAGAAGCTCGGCTGCGCGCCGGGCGATCTCGGATGTCGGCTGCTCCACGATCTCGAGCCGCGGCGAGAGGATGGAAAACAGCTCGACGTTGTCATAGCCGATAAAGTCCAGATCCTCCGGCAGCCGGACGCCGCGCTCGTGCGCGGCCATAAGCGCGCCGATGGTCATGTCATAGTTGGTCACGAACATCGCCGTCGGCGGCTGGGGCAGATCGAGCAGTGCCCGGAACAGGCGCGAGCCGGATTCCAGATCGTAGTTGCCTGCGGCAATGAGCATCTCATCCACCGGCAGGCAGTAATCCTCCAGCACACGGCGGTAGCCGATAGCACGCTCGCGCGCGGTGGAGATGTTCTGCGGGCCGGCGATCAGACCGATCCGGCGGTGGCCGCGGCCGATCAGATGCTCCACGCCCACATAGACAGCGTTGAGATTGTCGACCACGACGGTGTCACAGTCCGCGCCGTCCATCGTGCGGTCGAGCAGGATGACAGGCGTCCGGCCGACGCGCGCGCGGACCTCGGAAAAGTCCGTCGCCTGCGGCACATAGACGATCCCGTCCACGTGGTAGCGCGCAAGAAACTCCAGCTTTTCCAGCTCCTGCGTGCGGTCAAAATCGTAGCTGCAGATGAAGCACTCGTACCCGCTCTGCCGCAGAAGCGGCTCCATCTCTGTGACGACGCGGCCGAAAAACGGGCTGGAGAGCGTCGGCAGCAGCACGCCGATGGTCATGGAGCGGTTCGCCTTGAGGCTGCGCGCAAGCACGTTGACGGAATAGTCCAGCTCGCGCACCGCGGCGTCGATCGCCGCGCGGTTTTCTTCCCGGACATTGCCGCCGTTGAGATATTTTGAAATTGTCGACAGGGACAGCCCCGTCCGCTTTGCGACGTCCTTGATCGTAGCCATAGCCGCTCCTACGCATAACGTTTCGTTCCATGTTCATTGTACCCCACCCTGTTTCTCCGCGTCAAGCGGCAAAGCGATCAAAGATTTCCCGTTTTTTTATACAGTTTGCTGAATCTGTATTCGTATTCCGCCGCTCTATCTGTCTTGTTTTTCCATCTTCAAAAGTGAAACGTTTCGCTCGCTGGCCGCATAAATGCCGTGCCGCCCAAAGGCGGCACGGCGAAAAGGGGTCGCTGATCAAATTGAAGGATTTGATTAGTCGTAAACCAGCATGGCGATCATCTCGTCGTCGATGTTGGAAGCGTCGTACCACTGTGCGCCGGTGTCGACGTCTTCAACAGCTTCGCCGTTGGCAGCCTTGACAGCCAGAGCGACAGCCTGATAGCCGATCTGATACGGATCCTGGGTGACGGAGCCGTAGAACCAGCCCTGACGGACCGCGTTCTTCTGCGCCGCGCCTGCGTCGAAGCCGGCAACGACCAGACCCGCGTACTTGCCGCCCTCAGCAAGATCCTCGCCGTCGGAAACAGCAGCCAGGAAGCCGGTGACAGCGCCTTCGTTGGAGCAGAAGATCGCAACGGGGTTCATGCCGAGCAGGGAGTTGGCAGCGGTCTGGACCGCGGTAGCCTCGGTGGTAGCGGAGATGGCGACCTCAATGATGATGGCGGGAGCGTCGACCTTCTTTTCCCACTTGGCGTGGCCTTCGATGGAGACCTTGCCGGGCTGATAGGTCTCGGCGATCTTGGCCATCTCATCGACGAAGCCGGTGGTACGGCCGGTGACGGAAGCGGAGACAGCGTCCTGAGACAGGCAGCCGATGATGACGGGGTTGTCGGAGGTCGCGTTCTTCATGGCCTCGACAACAGTTTCGTTCTCATTGAACTTGTCGGCAGCGATGGCAGCCGCGTTCTCGTTGTTGGTGCAGGCGGTCGCCTTGACAGCGCCGGTGGTGTCGCCGGGAACGCCGGAGTCAAAGCCGATGACGGGGATGTTCTTCTCCGCGCACTCTTCGAGGATCTCAGTGACAGCGTCGGTGGACAGAGCGGCCAGAGCCATGGCCTTCGGGTTCTTGGCAAGTTCGTTCTTGACCATGTTGACCTGTGCGTCGATCTCGGTCTCGGAAGCGGGGCCGTCGAAGTAGATGTCGACGTTCAGATCAGCAGCTGCTGCTGCGGAGCCGGCGGCGACTGCCTGCCAGAACTGGTGCTGGAAGCCCTTCGCCATGACGGGGATGTACATCTTTTCGCCGGAGGTCTCCTCCGCGGCAGGCGTCTCGTCCTGTGCGGGTTCGGCGGTGTCAGCGGTGTTGTCAGTCGTTGCGGGGGTATCGGTCTCGGCGGGAGCCGGGGTCTCGGTCTTGGCGGCGCAGGCTGCCAGAGCGAAAACCATGACCAGTGCCAGAAGCAGAGCGATCAGTTTTTTCATTTGATAGATTCCTCCTAATATTTTTTATCAAACACGCCTTGCGTGCAGGATACAGGTTTTGCGGAGTCTCAGCCCTTCTTGACGCGGTTGGCTGCCTTGGTTCTCGCGATGTCGAGCAGCACGGCGCCGATGACGACCACACCGGTGAGGAACGTCTGCCACGGAGCCTGCAGGCCGCAGGAGGACAGGCCGTTTTTCAGAACTGACATGATGAACACGCCGATGAGCGTACCGACCATCGTGCCGGAGCCGCCGGACATGGACGTGCCGCCGATGATGACGCCGGTGATGCCGTTCATTTCCTGACCGTTGCCGGTACCCGGGGTGATGGTGGTGTAGGCTGCGGCATAGAACAGGCCGGACATGCCGATGAAGAAGCCGGAGAGCGTGTAGACGGCGACCTTCCAGTTATCGACGTTGATGCCGGACAGTCTCGTCGCTTCCTCGTTCGAGCCGATGGCGTAGACATAGCGGCCGAACTTCGTCTTGTGCAGGATGAGCGCTGCGATGATGAAGAAGCCGACCAGCCAGAACGCGCCGACCGGGAAGCCCTTGATGCCGAACAGCTCCGCGCGGATGAAGACCTTCTTGAACCAGCCGCCGACCTCTGCCGTCGCGGTGGGCCAGGTCTGGGACTGGACCTTGGTGATGATGGAGCCGAAGCCCATGGACATCATCTGTGTGCCGAGGGTTGCAATGAAGGGAGGCAGCTTCAGCTTGGCGACCAGAACGCCGTTGACAAAGCCGAACGCAATGCCGACGAACAGCGTCAGCGCGATGGCGAGAATCAGCGGCCAGCCCTGCTTGAACACATAGCCGCCCAGCAGCGCCGCACACATCATGACCGTGCCGAGCGACAGGTCGATGCCGCCGGTGATGATGATGAACGTCACGCCGAAGGCCATGAAGCCAATGTAATAGCTCGATTCGAGGATGTTCTTGACCATGTCCAGAGACAGGAAGTTGTTGCCGAAGATCGAGAAAACGATGTACAGGATGACCAGCGCGGCCGGCGCCAGCAGCTTCTGCAGATCCAGTTTCTTTGTTCCAAGTTTCTCCATAATTTAAGCCCTCACTTCTCTCTTGGTTGCGAATGTCATGATGGATTCCTGCGTTGCTTCGGAAATGTCAAGCTCGCCTGTGACGCGGCCCTCGCACATGACGATCACGCGGTCGGACAGACGCAGCAGCTCCGGCATATCCGAGGAGATCATGATAATGGATTTGCCCTCCTCCGCGAGCTGGGTCATGAGCTTGTAAATTTCACTCTTCGCGCCGACGTCGATGCCGCGGGTCGGCTCGTCGAAGATCAGCACGTCGCAGTCGCGCAGCAGCCACTTGGAGATAACGACCTTCTGCTGGTTGCCGCCCGAGAGACTGCCGACACGCGCGTGGGTCGTGGGCGTCTTTGTGCGGATCTTTTCCACATAGTCCTGCGCGTGGCGGTCCGCCTTTTTATCGTTGACGAACGCACCTTTGAACAGCTGCTCAAGGCTGGGCAGGACCGTGTTGTCCGTCACGGACAGGCCCAGGCACAGGCCGTAGCGCTTGCGGTCCTCGGAGAGATAACCGATGCCGTAATGGACGGCGTCCTTCGGGCTGCGGATCTTCACGTCCGTGCCGTTGACGCGGATCGTGCCGGAGTCCATCGGGTCTGCGCCGCAGATAAGGCGCATCGTCTCGGTACGGCCCGCGCCGACAAGACCGGCAAAGCCGAGGATCTCGCCCTTGTGCAGCCGGAATGAAACGTCCTTGACGTCCAGCGAATTGAGGTGTTCCGCCTCCAGCACAACGGGTGCGTCCGGCGGGCACATGGATTTCGTTTTCGGTTCTTCATAGATGGTACGTCCGACCATGAGGCGAATGACCTCGGAGATCTCCGCAGCGGGCGTGTCGAGCGTCGCCACATACTGTCCGTCGCGCATGACGGTGATGCGGTCGGTGATGCGCTTGAGTTCGTCCATGCGGTGAGAGATGTAGATGATGCCGACGCCGGTCTTCTTGAGCTGGCGGATGAAGAGGAACAGATCATCGATCTCCGTATCCGTCAGAACGGCGGACGGCTCGTCGAGGATCAGCAGGCGGGTATTGTCGTGCGACAGCGCCTTTGTGATCTCCACCATCTGCTGCTTGGCGACCGAGAGCGTCTTGACCGTCGCCTTCGGATCCAGCTCGAGGTGCAGCTTGTCAAACAGCGCTTGCGTCAGGGCGTTCTGCTTCGCCTTGTCGACGAACAGCCCCTTCATCGGCTCGCGGCCGATAAAAATATTCTCCGCCACCGTCAGGTGCTGCATCAGGTTCAGCTCCTGATGCACGATGCAGATGCCGAGCGCCTGCGCGTCGCGCGGGCCATGCAGATGCACCTGCTCGCCGAAGAACTCGATCGTACCGCCGTCGCTCGGATAGATGCCGGTCAAAACCTTCATGAGCGTCGACTTGCCTGCGCCGTTTTCGCCGACAAGCGCCATGACCTCCCCTTCGCGTACCTCGAGCTGGGCGTTATCCAGCGCGTGTACCCCCGGGAAGTATTTCTGAATGCCGGTCATTCTGAGAAT
The DNA here is from genome assembly GCA_934613505.1 of uncultured Oscillospiraceae bacterium. Classification (GTDB taxonomy): domain Bacteria; phylum Bacillota; class Clostridia; order Oscillospirales; family Oscillospiraceae; genus CAG-170. Next base: position 14,311 of record CAKTTB010000015.1, read on the forward strand.
CGTTTCGGCCATCTTCTTCGCATTCCCCTTTCTTCTGTCGCACGGCGCCGCGTCAGGGAACCGGCGGCCGCGTCCCGCGCGGCGGTCACTTTATGGTTCTATTGTAACAGCCGCAAATCGGAAGAGACATGAAAATTGTCCACAAAAAGGTGAAAATTGTGCGTGGAGATTGTACAATTTTTTATCCTCCCGGCTGTATTCCCCGTTAAAAAGACAGAACTACGCAAAAAATCCGCAGAACGCGGATTTTTGCGTTCTGCGGATTTTTATTACACCGCTTACGATTCTCCCGTCAGCGGGAACAGGAGCTTCTGATTCTCCTGCGTGTACATATTTTCGCGCGTGATGAGGACGCACGGCACCTCGACGAAGTCCGCAGTCTTCTCGCCGGATGCGACCTCGACCGCCTGCTGCACAGCTATATAGCCCATATTGAACGGCCGCTGCGTCACGATCGCCTGAATGATGTTCTGTTCGAGAAACGCGATCTGCCGCTGAGAATTATCGCAGCCGACGACAAAGACCTTTCCGCCCATGCCAAGCTCGACCAGCGCGTTCGCCGCGCCGACGTTGCAGACCTCGTTCGTGCAGACAAAGCCGCTGATGTCCGGGGTCTGCTCCAGAAGCTCCTTTGTAAGGGACTGCGCGCGGTCGGTGCTGTTGTCGCAGCAGAAGCTGCCGAGGATCTCGATATTCCCGGCCTTCGTCAGCGCGTCGATGACGCCGCGCGTGCGGTCGATGCCGGTCGTGGTCGTCAGCATGTGCTGGATCACGGCGACCTTGCCGCCCTCCGGCAGATAGGAGGCCATCGCGCGCCCCATCTCCAGCCCGACCTCGTAGTTGTTGCTGCCGACAAAGCAGGCGCGGCCGGCCGCATTGACATCGGTGTCGACGGCCACGACGCCGATCCCGGCGGCGATCGCTTCCTCCGTCGCTTCGGCGCAGCGGTCATAGTCCGAGGCGGAAAGGATCATCACATCCGGCTTTTCTGCCGTCACCTGCCGGATCAGCTCGATCTGCTCGTCAATATCGACCTCTCTCGGCGCGGTCAGGACCTTCAGCTCCACGCCATACTCCGCCGCTGCCTTCTCAACGCCGGACAGGAGCGTACCCCAGAACTCGGCGACCTCCGTTACCGTCTTCAGGACCAGCGTCACGCGCAGCTGCCGCTGCTGCCCCGCGCAGCCGGAAAGGCCCGCGAGCAGCAGGCAGACCGCCAGCCCGACGGCCAGCCATTTACGCTTCCGCATGCGTTTCCTCCTCCTTTTCCCGGACGATCGGCAAAACCAGCATCACCATCGTCCGCCTGCCCGGCGAGGAATAGTATTTCATCGCCGCATCCGGGCCAAAGAACAGCTGCAGCCGCTCATTGACGTTATAGACGCCGAGCTTGCTGCTCTCGCTGTCGGCCTCCTTCTTTTCCAGGATCGTCGCCAGCTGCTCCTGCGTCATGCCGACGCCGTCGTCCTCTACCGTGATGAGGAGCCGATCCTCCTCCAGGAGCGTCTCAATGCGCACCGTCCCGCCGCCCTGCTTGAGCTTGATGCCGTGGTAGATCGCGTTCTCCACCAGCGGCTGCAGCACGAGCTTCGGCAGCAGGCAATCGCCCGTCTGCGGGTCCATATCGATCGCATACTGCAGCTTCTCGTTGTAGCGCATCTTCTGGATGGTGAGGTAGCTGCGCACGTGCGCAAGCTCTTTTTCGAGCGTATTGGTGTCGGAGCCGTCGCCGATCGACGAGCGCAGCAGCTGCGCCAGCGCGCTCGTCATCTCCACGACCTCTTCATTGCGCCCGGCATGGCTCATCCAGATGATCGAATCAAGTGTGTTATAAAGAAAATGCGGCTGGATCTGCGCCTGCAGCGCCTTCCATTCACTCTTGCGCTTCTGCTCCTCGATGCGCAGTCGCTCGTCCATGAGATCCGCCGTCTTGGCGATCATGTGGTTGAAGCTGTCCGAGAGCTGCCCAAGCTCCGTGCGCGACGACACATGGCAGCGCACGTGCAGATCTCCGTCCTCCACGCACTGCATGGTCTGCGTCAGCTTGCGGATCGGCTCCGCGACCGAGGCGGACAGCTGCACGGAAAACAGAAGGGCAAATATCAGCGCCAGCGCGGCGATCCAGAGATAGGTCTTGTAGATCCGGTCCTGATCGCGCAGCAGCTCCTGCGTGTAGGCCACGCCCACCGCCGTCCAGCCCGTCGCCTCGGACTCGCATGCGACATAGAGCCGGCGCGCCGCGCCCTTGCCGGAGAGGATCCGGCCGTTTCTGGCCGCCAGGACCTCCTCCACGTTTTCCTGCTTCAGCCCCGCGTAAATGAGATCCTGCTGCGGGTGCCAGAGGATGCCGCCGCTCTGGTCAATGAGATAAATATAGCCGCGGTTGCCAAGATCCACGGCGGCGCACAGCCGGTCGATGATCTGATAGTTGAGATCGACCAGCAGCACGCCCTGTACGCGCCCCGCCCGGTCAAGCACCGCGCGGGAGATGGATACGACCCAGTTATACTGCCCGGCGATCAGGTTTTCCACGCGTGACGACGAGACCTGCACCTCATCCGGGTGTGTCAGCGCGCCGGTGTACCACGCGGCCCGCTGATAGCCGGAATCGGTGTTGAGCTGCGCGTCCGCAGCCCCGAACAGCGCGCCGCCCGACTGCGGGATGAGCGCGATGGCCGTGATCTCCGAGCGGATCTTCTGCGCGGCAGCCAGCTGCTGCTGGGCGGACGCACAGATCGCGTCGGTCAGCACATGCTCGTTCGCAGCCGTCAGGTAGGCGGCGATCACGTTATTGTCCACGATAAAATCGGAGACGTCCTTCATATACTCGACATACATGTCGATCTCCGCATTGACGCGCAGAATGAGCTGGTCGGTATAGTCGGTCGCGTTCCCCAGCAGCTCATTCGTCGAGGCGCTGATCGACACATATGTCATGGCCGCCGTGATAACGAGGATCAGCAGCATGAAAAGCGCCACGATGCGCGTGCCGATCGAGTGGCGGGAAAAAAGCTTTCCGGTCTTCATCGCGCCGCCTCCCGGTACTGCTTCGGCGTCATGCCCTCGCGCCGGCGGAAGGTCAGAGAGAAATAATGCGGGTCGGCAAAGCCGATGCGCTCGGCGATCTCATACGTACACAGGCCGGTCTCGCGCAGAAACTCCTTTGCCTTCTCCATACGCAGATTCGTCAGATATTCCACGAACGACTGGCCGGTTTTTTCCTTGAAGACCGTGGAAAAATAGCTCCGGCTGACGCCCAGATGCTCCAGAAGATCCGGCAGCTTCAGGTCGCTGTCGGCGTAATGCTCGTTGACGTATTCCACGGCCATCCGGCCGCAGCGGGCCGCGGGCGTGTCGTTCTGCTGCGACTGGCACTGCAGGATATATCCCTCCAGCCGCTCCACGGACAGCCGCACCGCCTCCAGCGAATGCCCCATCTGCGGCAGCAGCATCTCCGGCGCGCGGCGCAGCTGCTCGCGCGTCAGGTGGGACACCATCAGGATCTGCAGCCGCTGCAGGACCGCGCGGCATTCGTCCAGATGGACGCGCCGCCGGCGCATGCAGGTAAAAAGCGTCCCTGTCAGCTCCAGCGCGCGGTTCGCCGCGCCGGACTGCAGCGCAGATGCGATCATCGCCGCCGTCGGGCAGTCCTCCGTCTGCAAAGAGCCGGAGGACTTGCGCAGCTCCGGGTCAAACAGCAGCGTCTGCCCGGACGAGAATGCGTAGCCCAGCGCATGCTGCGCCTCCTGCGCTGACCGGCGCAGGCCGTCCAGCCCGCTGTATGCTCCGCCGATCCCGACCGGGATGGCGCCGGCGCCCTTTTCCAGCTGCGCGCACAGCTGCCGCGCACCGGCCGCCGTCCGCGCCATGAGCTCCGCCGTATCCTCGCCGCTCACGATGAGCATCGCATGCTGATCCTCCAGCACGCGGAACTGCGCCGGCGCACACAGCTGCGTTATCTCCTGCTCATCCAGCGCGATCGGCCCCTCCGGCAGCGCTGCAAGCACGGCGGCATGCATCCCGCCGTCAAATTCCACGCCAGCCTCCCGCGTCGCCTCGCTCAGCTCCTGCGGCAGCTCCGGCTGCAGAAGGCTCTGAAAAAACCGGTCCTTCAGGACCTCGCCGGCCACGGCGGCACGGCTGTAGACGCCCTGCCGCTCCCGCTTTTCCGACAGCTCCGCGGCAAGGCTCTGCAGCAGCTGATCAAATTCCCGCGGGCTGACCGGCTTGAGAAGATAGTCATGCACGTGATACCGGATGGCCCTCTGGGCATAAGAAAACTCGCTGAAGCCCGTCAGCACAACGACGATCGTCTCCGGCAGCGTCTCATAGATATGCCGCGCCAGCTCCAGCCCGTCGACAAACGGCATGCAGATATCCGTGATCACGACGTCCGGCCGCAGCGCCTCCAGCTGTTCCAGCGCCTGCTGTCCGTTCTCGAACACGTGCGGCGCGGCAAAGCCAAACCGGCCCCAATTGGTGTTCTGCGCCATGGATTCGCGGACGAGCATTTCGTCCTCCACCAGCATGATCTGGTACATCCGGCATGCCTCCTTTTTGTTCTTTGTTGTCAGTGTACAATACCGGCTTCAAAATTGCAACCAAATTGAGCATTTTGCCAATTTCGCATTTCCGTACCGTTCCGAACATTTTTCGATATTATCAAATATATGATGTTGCTGAAAGTCGTTCGCCGTGATATAGTAGCAGTATCAATCTGTCAGGAGGTATCCCCATGGCTGAACCCGAAGGAAAAACCATACACTCTGTCGCAAAAGCGATCCGGCTGCTGGATCTTCTGACCGCCAGCGGGCAGCCCGCGTCCCTGACGGAGCTGTACCAGAAGACCGGCTGGCCCAAGAGCACCATCCACGGTCTGCTCTCCACCATGCGCGAGTCCGGTCTCATCGAGCAGACGGCCAACGGCCGCTACTGGCTCGGCATCCATCTGTTTGAATACGGCTGCGCCGTCTCAAATTCGTGGGACATCGGCACGATCGCCCGGCCGCACATGCAGGCCATCTGCAATGAGCTTGGCGAGAGCGTCTTCCTGTCCGTTTTTGACCGCGCCTCGGTCGTGACGCTCGCGGAGGAGGAATCCCGCGCGAGTCTGCGCGTCGTGTCCGAAGTCGGCGCGCGCCTGCCGGTCCACTGCACCTCGCAGGGCAAGCTCTTCCTCGCGAATATCTCCCCCGCCGAATGCCGCCGCATCCTGACGCACACGGAGCTGAAGGCCTTTACGCCGCACACCCTCACCACACCCGAGCAGTTCACGCCGGAGCTCAGCCGCATCCGCGACCAGGGCTACGCCGTCGAGAACGGCGAATACAAGATTGGTCTGCGCTCGGTCTCCGCGCCGGTCTATGACGTCACGGGCGAGGTGCGCTATGCCATCGGCTGCGTCGGCATGTTCCGGCAGGTGCAGTCCGACGAATTTCTCCACGCCATCCGCCTCGTCTGCGCCGCCGGCGAAGCCATCTCCCGCTCGATCGGATATCGAGGATGACGTCGGAATCAGAGCTTACGAAACGAATCCTTGCAAGGCAAGGCTTCTTATTCTGGCGCTCTGTTCCTCCTCGTTCCATGCAGACCGCTTCGCTGTGTCTGCATGGAAGCCTGTTGGCGCAGGCTCTTTTGCATACAAAACCGCGGAGCGCCGACGGCGCTCCGCGGTTCTCTTTATTCTGCCGGACGTCTTGCGCCCGGGTCCAGTGCTTTGCCGCAGTGCGGGCAGCTTTCGCCGTCGCTGCGGCCGAGGTGTCTGCCGCAGTAGGGGCAGCGCCACAGCGCCGCATAGGCGACCGCGTAGCCTGCGGCAAACGCCGCGGCCAGAAGAAAATACACAGGCTTTGACAGTCCGCCGCCAATCAGCAAGCAGGCCACCGTCAGGGAAAGCAGCACAAACAGAAGAATTTTCACCGATTTCAGATGCATTCCGAACGCCTCCTTTTTCCGTCTTGCATCCGTTCATACAATGGTTGGCTTTCTGTTTATAGTATAGCACCTTGCACCGGAACCGTACATATTTTTTGAAAATTTTTATGCACTCTGTCCTATTTTTCCTGTGCGTCGATGCGTTCCTTGAGGTCGTTGAGGTAGACCCAGCGCTCTGTCTTCTCATCCAGCTGCGCGCTCAGCCGCTCCTGCTCCTGCGTCAGCTCCTGCAGGCGGACATAGTCGCTGCCGCAGGCCGTCTGCGCCTGCCGGCACGTCTCGAGCTGCTGCTCCAGCGCGGCGATCTCATCGTCGATGGTCTCAAATTCCCGCTGCTCCTTGTAGGAAAATTTCAGCTTCTTCTCCCGCGGCCGCTCCGGCTGCGGTTTTTTGGTCTCCTCCGGCTTTTTCATTTCCTCCGGCGCGCGCTTGCGCATCCAGTCGGACCAGTTGCCGGTAAAGATTTCGACCGGTCCGCCGCCGCGCACCTCAAAGATCGTATCCGCCATCTTGTCAAGGAAGAACCGGTCGTGCGAGACGGTAATGATCGGCCCCGGGAAGCTTTGCAAATAATCCTCGAGGATCGACAGCGTCGTCACGTCCAGATCGTTGGTCGGCTCGTCCAGCAGCAGCACGTTCGGCGCAGCCATCAGAACGGACAGCAGATACACCCGCCGCCGCTCGCCGCCGGAGAGCCTGCCGATCACCGTCTGCTGCAGATCCGGCGGGAAGAGAAAGCGCTCGAGCATCGTCTTGGCCGAGAACGTTCCCTCGTCGGTTTTGACCTCGTGTGCAATGCCGTAGATGAAGTCAAAGACCTTCTGGTTCAGATCCAGCTCGCGGCCCTCCTGCGAGAAGTGGCCGATGCGGACCGTCTCGCCCAGCTCCACCGTGCCGCTGTCCGGCTTCAGCTCGCCCGCAATCAGGCGCAGGAGCGTCGATTTGCCCGCGCCGTTGCGCCCGACGATGCCGATGCGGTCCGCGCGCAGGACGCCGTAGGAAAAATCGGCGATAACGGGCTTGCCGTCATAGCACTTCCCGGCATGCTCCAGCGTGATGATCTTTTTGCCGAGTCGGCTGGAGGCCGCCGCCATCTGGACGGTACTGTCCGTTTCCGGCGCTTTTTGCGCGAGCAGCGCCTCATAGCGGTCGATGCGCTCCTTGCTCTTGGTGCTGCGCGCCTGACAGCCGCGCAGGATCCACTCCCGCTCCACGCGCAGAATGGACTGCCGCTTGCGCTCGGACGCCTCCGCCATCTGCGCGCGCTGCTCCCGCAGCTCCAGATAGCGGGAATAGTTGGCCTCGTAGTGATAGAGCTTTCCGCGGGAAAGCTCGGTGATGTGATTGACGACGCGCTCGAGGAAATACCGGTCGTGCGTCACCATGACGAGCCCGCCCTTGAATCTGCGCAGCCAGTCCTCCAGCCACTGCACCATTTCGGTGTCCAGATGGTTCGTCGGCTCGTCGAGGATCAGCACGTCTGCCGGGTGGATGAGCGCCGCGCACAGCGCAACGCGCCGCCGCTCGCCGCCGGAAAGCGTGCCGATACGCCGTTCGGTATCGGAAAGCCCCAGCCGCATGAGCATGGCCTTTGCTTCGTACTCGCTCACCTCGCGGTACTGCGGCGGCATGCTGGAAAGCACCTGCTCCAGAATGGTCGCTTTGTCCTGCATCTGCTGGTTCTGCTGCAGCATGCTGATCTGCAGGTTCGGCTTGCGGGCGATCGTGCCGCTGTCAGGCGGCAGCTGCCCTGCGATCACGCGCAGGAACGTCGATTTTCCCGTTCCGTTGATGCCGATGACCCCCGTTTTATCGCCCTCTTTGAGATAAAAGTCCACGTCCTGCAGCAGCTGGCGGCTGCCGAAATTGATGTTCAGATGCTCTGCCGATATCAGCATGATAGTCCTCCTGCGCGCGGTTTTTCTCCATTCTATCACACCGCGGCAAAGAACGCACGCCCTTCTTGCATTTTGGGCGCACGTCTGCTATCATGAGGGCAAAAATCAAGGGCAGCACCGCACAATTCGGCAAGCAGATTCGACGAGAAATTTTTCGTCAAGTCAAGGTTTGGAACGTTTAGGAATACTGTATGTATTTCAAACGTTCCAAACCGAAGAATTGGCGGAAAAGATCCGGCGAAGCGCGCCGACGCAATTGTGCGGTGTTGCCCAGAGAAATGAGGGGTGCATTGTGGAGCCTGTCAAGCTGCTGGCGCTCGATCTGGACGGGACGCTTTTAAATTCGAAGAAAGAGCTGACGCCGCGCACGCGCGCGGCCCTGTATGCCGCGGCGGAAGCCGGCGTGGAGATTGTGCCGACGACCGGCCGCTTTTTCGGCGCCATGCCGGAGGCGATCCGCACGCTGCCGTTTTTGCACTACGCCATCACCGTCAACGGCGCGCAGGTCTATGATATCCGCAGGGACTGCGCCGTCAGCCGTGCGGAACTGCCGCTCGAGAAAACGCTCCGGGTCATGGAATATCTCGACAGCTTCCCGGTCATCTATGACTGCTACATGGACAACTGGGGCTGGATCACGCGCAGCATGCAATCGCGCGCCGCCGACTATATCACAAACCCGCACTCTTTATACATGGCGCGGGAGCTGCGCCATCCGGTCGACGATCTGAAGGCGTTTCTGCGCGAGCGCGGGCAGGACGTGCAGAAAACGCAGCTGTTCACCGCCGACGACACGCTGCGGCTGCAGCTGCTGCACAGCATCGGAGAGAAATTTGATGGGTTAAGCATCAGCTCCTCTGTCAGCTGCAACGTGGAGATCAACGACGCCCATGCCAACAAGGGCGAGGCCATCGCGGCGCTCGCCGCCTATCTCGATCTTCCCATGGCGCAGACCATGGCCATCGGCGACGGACTGAACGACCGGAGCATGATCGAGATGACCGGCGTCGGCGTCGCGATGCGGAACGCCTGCCCGGAGCTTCTTGTCCTTGCCGACGAAGTCACCGCCGGCTGCGATGAGGACGGCGCGGCCATCGCCATCGAACGGCACTGCATGCCGGGAAAGGCAAACCATGGTTGACTGCCACATCCATATGATCCTGGACGGGGTCTGGTGGAAGGACGCCATCGCCCGCCACCAGAGCAGCGTGCAGGAGCAGGCCGTGCGTGAAACGCTCCGGCAGTATCAGCTGCGCGGCTATACATATCTGCGCGACGGCGGCGACCGCTGGGGCGTGTGTGCGCTTTCCGCCCGGCTCGCGCCGGAATACGGCATCCGCTACCGCATGCCCACCTTCCCCATCTACAAGGCCGGCCACTACGGCAGCTTCATCGGCCGCGGCTTTGACACGATGGACGAATACCGCGCACTCGTGGCCGAAGCAAAGGCCAGGGGCACGCACTTTATCAAGCTCATGATCTCCGGCCTGATGGATTTTGACCGCTACGGCGTCATCACCGGGCAGCCGCTGGAAGAAAGCGAGATCCGCGCCATGATCGCCATCGCGCACGACGCGGGATTTTCCGTCATGGCGCACGCCAACGGCGACAGCGCTGTCCGCGCAGCGCTTCTCGGCGGGGTCGACTCCATCGAGCATGGCGCGTATCTGTCCGATGAGACGCTCGCGCAGCTGGCTGAGAGCGGCGCCGTCTGGGTCCCCACGCTGGTCACGATCGGCAACCTGATCGGCTGCGGCCGCTCCCCGGATGCAGTCCTGCAGCCGCTTCTGCAGTATCAGCTTGCCGCCGTCCGGAAGGCCGCCGCCCTTGGCGCAAAGATCGCCTGCGGCAGCGACGCCGGCGCTTACCGCGTCCTGCACGCGCAGGGTGGGCTGGACGAGCTTGCGTTCCTGCGCCGCGCCCTCGGCCCGGACGCCGACCGCATCGTCGCCGCCGGAAACGCCGCCATCGAAGCCAGATTCTGACCAAATCAAAAAAGCACCTGTCGCACGGCAGGTGCTTGAGACTGTCGAAAACATTCGCGCTCGTTTTTGCAGAAAATTTTCTGGTTCGTTTGTAGGGGACGATGCCTACACAAACGGTGCACGTTTTGTGCTACTTTGCGAAAATCGGACTTTATTGACAAACTGAAAGCACCTGCCATCGCGGCAGGTGCTTTGCTTTTTCTTTATGCCTTTGCCATCAGCTCGGCGGCGGGCATGACGGGGTCGGTGTTGACCTCGGCCATCTTTCCGGCGTCAAACAGGGCAGCGACCTCCGGGTCGATCGGCAGGCGGGCCAGAACGGGCAGGGAGAACTGCAGCGCCAGCTCGTCGAGCTTGCTCTTGCCGAAGATCTCTACTCTTTTGCCGCAGTCCGGACACTGGAAATAGCTGTAGTTCTCTACAAATCCGTAGACCGGGACGTTCATCATCCGCGCCATGTTGACCGCCTTGGAGACGATCATGGACACAAGGCTCTGCGGGCTCGTGACGATCACGACGCCGTCGACCGGCAGCGACTGGAATACCGTCAGCATCACGTCGCCCGTTCCGGGCGGCAGATCGACGAACATGTAGTCCACATCGCCCCAGCACACGTCCGTCCAGAACTGCTTGACCGCGCCGCCGATGACCGGGCCGCGCCAGATGACGGGATCCGTCTCGTTGGGCAGCAGCAGATTGATGGACATGACCTTGATGCCGTCCTTCGTCTCGGCCGGCAGGATGCCGTCGTCGCTGCCCAGCGCCTGCTCGTGCAGGCCGAAGGCCTTCGGAATGGACGGACCGGTAATGTCGGCGTCAAGGATCGCCGTCTTATAGCCCATTTTCCGCATCGCGACGGCCAGCATCGACGTGACCGTCGATTTGCCGACGCCTCCCTTGCCGGAGACGACAGCGATGACCTTTTTGATGTTTGATTTCTTGTTCGGCTCCGCCAGCAGGCTCTCGGGCTTGCGGTCGGAACAGCTTTCGCCGCAGCTGGAACAGTTGCCGCTGCATCCGCTCATACTAAAAACACTCCTTTTGTGTCGTTCTTTGAATCATTCTATCACAGGCCGCCGGAAAGTCAACGGTGCGCCTGATAAACCGCCTTGCAAAACGCGAAGACCTCGCGCAGCGTATAATTGAGCTTCAGGATCCACGGCCACGTGCGGCTCGTCAGCCCGTACGGCTCCATGCCGAGCGTCCTTGCAATATATTTTGCCCGGCACATATGGAAATCACTCGTCACGATGAGCACCCGCGACGTGTCGATCCCGCGCGCTTCGGCAAGCGCCGCCGAAAAGAGAAGATTCTCCCGCGTGTTGGACGCCTGATCCTCCTCGATGACCTGCGCGGGCTGCGCCCCACGGGCCAGCAGATACTGCGCCATCACCGAAGCCTCGGTGTGTGCCTCGTCTGCGCCCTGCCCGCCGGAGACGATAACGGTCTTGTCCGGATGCGCCTGCAGAAATTCCAGCGTCCGGTCCAGCCGCTTCTTGAGCGTCAGCGACGGCCCGTCGCCCTGCACCTGCGCGCCAAGCACAACGATAAAATCCGGCACGTCCGTCTCCTGCATCACATTGTCTCTTCCCTGCACGGCAATATACCCCATCGCGCCGAAGATCACCGCCATCGAAGCGGCCGTCAGGCCGATGAGGATCCGGCTCCAGACTCTCGGCGCGTCCTTTTTCTTTAAGATCCGCAGCGCCAGCAGTACCGCCGCCAGCAGCAGAAGACACACGCCCGTCATGCCGATGTGCAGCGGCAGAGCCAGACACACTGCGCCCGCAAGCGCGATCAGCGCGATCAACCAGACAGGGGTCATGTTGCGTCCTCCAGTTCACACGAGAGGGTCTCCCACTCGTCCATCATCCTGGCAAGCGTATCCTCCGCCTGCTGCTTTTCCTCCATCAGCCGCGCCAGCTCCTGATAGTCCGAGGCGGCCGCTTCGATCTTTCCGTCCAGCTCGGCGGACAGCGCCTCCTGTTTTTCGATCTCGCGTTCGAGCGCGCGGACCTTCTTTTCGATCATCTTGCTGCCGGAGGTCTTCGGCTTTTCCTTGTGTTCCTTTTTGGGCTTCTCCGGGACAGGCGCGGCGATGGCTTCTTTCTCCTTGATGGAGCGGTATTTTTCGTAGCCGCAGAGATAGTCGCGGATGTGGCCGTTTTCCAGCTCCCAGATGCGGGTGGCAAATTTGTTGACGAAATACCGGTCGTGGGAGACGAAGATGAGCGTCCCCTCATACTCCTCCAGCGCGTCCTCGAGCCACTCGCGCGAGTCGATATCCAGATGGTTCGTCGGCTCGTCGAGTACCAGCAGGTTGATCTTTTCATCCATCAGCATGCACAGCCGGAGCCGGCTCTGCTCGCCGCCGGAGAGAGAGCCGACGGTCTTGAACACGTCCTCGCCCTCAAACAGATACGCGCCAAGCCGGTCGCGCGCGGTCTGCACGGAGCAGTTTTTCTCATAGAGCATCGTGTCGAGGAGCGTCCGCTCCGGGTGTGCAAAGTGGATGATCTGCGGCAGGTACGCCCACTTGACCGTGGGGCCGAACCTGATGCGCCCCGCGCCCGCTTCCTCGCCGAGGAGAATTTTCAGGAACGTGGATTTTCCCGTGCCGTTATCGCCGAGCAGCGCGATCCGCTCCCCGCCCGTGACCTGCAATTCGACGTCCGAGAACAGCGTTCGCCCGTCATACGCCTTGCCGAGACCTTTGACGGACAGCACCTCGTCGCCGAAGAAGTCCCGCTGGGCAAATCTTGCGCGCATGGTCTTCTCCTGCGTGGGCCGGTCGGTCTTTTCGATGCGCTCCATACGGTGCTGGATGGACATGGCACGGCGGTAGAGCGTGCGGTTGTTGATGCCCCAGCCCTTCATGCGCTCGAGCGTGAAGCCGAGCTGACCGAGCTTGGCCTGCTCCTTCTCATACTGCTTGAGCTGCAGCTCAAAGCGCGCCTGCTTTTCCTGCACATAGAACGAATAGTTGCCGGAATAAAACTCCGCCTTGCCGTCATGCAGCTCCACGATGCGCGTGACGACGCGGTCAAGAAAATACCGGTCGTGGGAGATGGTCAGCACCGTTCCCTTGAATTTTTCAATATAGCCCTCGAGCCACTCCACCGCATGCATGTCCAGATGATTCGTCGGCTCGTCGAGCAGGAGAATATCCGTCTTTTCCAGCAGCAGACGCGCGAGGTTCACGCGCGTCTTTTCTCCGCCGGAAAGACTGTCAAATTCCTGCTGCCGCTGCGCCGCGGGGATGCCGAGACCGTTGCAGATCTTGTCCGTCTGCATGTCCGTCTCATATCCGCCGCCGGTCTGAAAGCGCGTGGAAAGCGCGTCATACTCCGCAAGCGTCGCCTTGTCCGGGTGCGCCGTCATCTGCTGCTCCAGCTGGCGCATTTTCACCTGAATGTTCGTCAGCTCCCGGAAGGCCGTGCGCAGCACGTCCTCAACGGTGTAGCCCGCCGGATAGTGCGGGATCTGGGAAATGAGGCCGACCTTGCGGCCGGGCGCGAAACGCACCTCGCCGGTATTATAGTCCAGCTCGCCCGTCAGTATCTTAAAAAGCGTGGTCTTGCCCGCGCCGTTGCGGCCCAGCAGCCCCACGCGCTCGCCGGCCTGAATGTCAAAACTGACGCCGTCGAGCAAATTCGTCTCCGCGTCAAAGCTTTTGACGAGATCCTTTACGGAAATATCGATCATGGTGATTCCTCTTCTATATCAGTCTGCAAACGCGCCCAAGCACTCTTTCTCCTCTATCTTTTCTCTTGCGAGAGAAAAGATAGAGCCGTCAGAGACACGCGTCTCATAGCTCCGAGACCCGCGCCAGAAATTCCTCCCGCGAAAAAAGCGTATTGACTGCCTGCAAAAGCGCGTTCGCGCTCATATGCGCGGGCAGCTCCAGCTCTTTTAAGAGCGCGCCGCGCCGCGCCGCGCTGTCCGGCTTCCCGGACAGGCCAAGCGCAAAAAAGTCCTGCTTGGTAATGGGTTCCCGGGTCGGCTGCTCGCAGCTGTCTTCAAATTCGCCGCCAGCGTCGCGCAGCGCCTGCAGAATAATTTCCGGCCGCATGCCCTCCACGCCGAGAAGCCCCTCCTTGCCCGGCGCGGCCTTGCGCCGCTCCTTGCCGGGGATATCCGGGATATAGGCGTGCAGCACGCCCTCTTTGGGGAGCATTCCCTTGAGCGTGTTGCGGATGAGAAAGCCCGCGCCGTCCGAATCCGTCAGAATGATCAGGCCCGTCGTCTGCGCCGCATGACGAAGCAGGCGCAAAAGCGCCGGATCTTTCATGTCGGCAAAACCGTTCGTGGCAAAAACAGCCGTATCCACCAGCTGTCGGAGCGTGTTCTGGTCGTATTTGCCCTCGACCACGACGGCCTGCCGGAGCTTTTTTTTATCCATGCCGCGCCTCCTGCGCCAGCTGGACGATCAGCAGCTCCAGAAGCCGCTCGGGGTCGTCCACGCCGGTCTTCATGGCGACGTCTGTCTGGAAAACCAGCTCGACCGCTCTCTGGCAAAAGCCGTCGGTCACGCGGCGCGCCGCCGTCATGGTCAGCCCCGCGGGATAGCTCTTGAGGCCGGTCAGCTCCATCAGCTCCTTCTGCCCGCCACCTGCGGACAGGATCACGCGCGCGTAAAATAATCTCCGCAGCTGCGCGCCGATCGCGCCCAGCACGACAACGGGGTCAGTCTGCAGGACATACAGCTCCTGCAGCTTATAAAGCGCCGTCTCAAAATCCGCCCGCACGACGGCGTCGCTGATATCAAACGTCTGCGCGTTCAGCGCGGGGATGACGACGGCATCGATCGCGCCGCGCGTGATCTCCGTCCCCTCCTGATAGGCCGCAACCTTGTCGATCTCGCCCGCCAGCGTCGTCATCAGTCCGTCCGTGCGGAAGATGAGATATTGGCACAGCTGGTCGGTGATCGACTTTTCGTGGGCGCGGAAATGCCGCGTGATCCACGCGCACAGGTCCCGCTCCGACTGCTTGCCAAATGTCAGGATCTGCGCGTGGGTTTTGAGGGCGGACGCCAGCTTTTTCATCGTGCCGTTGATCTTGAACTCCACGGTATCATAGACGAACAGCACGCAGCAGTAGTCCGGAAGGTCGGATAAGATGGCGGCATATTGCTCCCGCGCCGCCTCCGGCTGTTTGAACAGGTCAACGTCGTCCACCCGGATGAGCGTCCGCTCGGCCATCATCGGCATGGCGTCCACCGCGTCGGCCAGCGCCTGCGGCGTGCAGTCCGCCGCGGAAAAGCGGTGGCTGTTGAACTCGCCCGCCGGGCCGTCGATGAGCTTTTTGGTGATGAGGTTCACATAGTGGTCGCGCAGAAAGGCCTCTTCGCCGCAGATGATATAGAGAGTTCCCAGCGAACCGTTTTTGAGGTCCGTCTTGAAGCGCCGCAGCGCCTCGCCCGCGTCTTCGTCGAGCGCCTTTCTTGCCATTTGCTTACCCCCTGATGGTAATGGTGCCGGACACATCCGTCCGATAGACCGCCGCGCCTGCGCGGCGGATGCGCGCGAGCGTCCCGGCTGCCGGATGGCCGAAGCGATTGTCCGCACCAGCGGAAATAAGGACCGCCTGCGGCTGCACCGCCCGCAGAAGCGTCTGCGAGGTCGATGTCTTCGCGCCGTGATGCCCGGCGACGAGCGCCGTCACATGCGGCAGCTCGTGTGTGGAAAGCAGTCGGTATTCCGCCTGCTCCGGCAGATCGCCGGTTACTAGAATATCACATTTTCCGCATGCTGCCAAGACGCAAAGTCCGTTATTGTCCGCCTCCGCGTCGCCGACCGGCGCAAAAACGGTCAGCATCCCGCCCGGGACGGGCAAGGGAAGATCACGCGCGACCTCGCGCACCGGTACGCCCGCCTGCGCGGCGGCAAGCAGCAGCTGCGCGCGCACCGCATTCGTCTGCATTCCCGCGGGAAGCAGGATCGTCCCGACCTGAACCCTTCGCAGAAGCTGCCGGACGCCGTTGCAGTGGTCGGCGTCGTCGTGCGTGAGAATGAGCCGGTCGATCTGCCGCACGCCGCGGGCAAGCAGATACCGCGCGGCCGTTTCGCCGCTCGCGTCCTCCTGCCCGCCGCAGTCGATGACGCTCACGCTGTCTCCGGCCCGGTAGACAAGGCACTGTCCCTGCCCGACATCCAGCATGGTAAAGCTGCTCTCCGGCAGCCGGTAATCCAGACACGAAAGCCCCATGCAGCAGCCCGTGACCACGACCGCAGCCAGCGCCGCCTGCCACGGCCGCACCCAGCCCGGCCGGAGCGCGAGCAACAGCGCAAGACCATAGAGAAAGACCGCCGCCGTAATGAGATAGCCGTTATCCAGATACAAAGCGGCAAACGGCACCCGCGCCGCCGCATGGACGATCCCCTGCACCAGCCGGACGGGCCAGCTGAGTACCCACGCCGGGATCGCCGCGCCCACCGGCCATGCAAGCGCCAGAAGCCCTGTCAGCATGCCACCGCAGAACACGACCGAGAGCATCCACAGGCACAGCACGTTCACGACCGGCGCAGCCAGTGACAATTCTCCAAACTGCGCCGCCGTGACCGGCAGTGCGAAGGCCATGGACGCGACCGTGCAGCTGCACGCGGCGAGCATCGCACGCAGGAGCCATGCAGGAGGCGTATGCCGCCGCAGAAGCTTCTGCAGCGTGCGGCGGCAGGTCAAGCTCCGGTAGACGCCGCCGGCAAACAGGACAATGCCCGCCGTGGACGCAAACGACAGCTGCAATCCGACATTCAGAAGCGACCACGGGTTCTGCGCCAGCAGAACGAGCAGCGCCGCACAGATGGACGTCGGCGGGTCATTTTCCCGCCGCACGAGCGGCGCACACAGAAGCAGCGTCTGCATCACGCCCGCACGCACGGCGGACGCGGGCGCGCCGGTCATAAGGATGAAAAACACGATCACCGGGATCCCGATCGCCGCCGCGAGCCGGTGGTTCCCGCCGCAGAGCAGCAGCACCATGCCCAGAAGAATGGACACATGCATACCGGATACGGCGACGGCATGATAAATTCCGGCGATGGACAGCTCATTCCGTTCTGCATACGACAGCGCCGTCTTATCGCCCAGCAGCAGCGCCTGCAGAAATCCCGCGGTATCCGCCGGAAAAGCCGCGCCGATCGCCGTCCGGAGCCGTCCTGCGAGCAGTGCCGGCCATAAGGATACCGGCGCGCTTCCCGGCGAGACATGCAGCGTCCCGCGGCAGCCGGCAGACAAAAGGACGCCGCGGGAGGAATCGTAGACATTGCCGCGTTCGAGCTTCTGCCGCGCGTCCGTCAGCTTTGCCTCGCACTGCAGCCAGTCGCCCGGCGTGATCTCTCCGTCGGCTTCGTCAAAATACAGGACCGCCGGATAGCTGCGTCCGCCGAACTGCACGCGCGCATCGACCGAAAAGCCGTAGGCCGTCTTCTGCGCGCTATCCTGCGCCTGCGCAGCGATCGGAAGCGTCCGCCCGTCATACCGCTCCAGCGGCTGCAGGCGCAGCGTCTCATAGCCCCGGCACCAGCAAAGTCCGATCGCGACACCAAGCAGACAGATGGCCGCACGGCGCGTGAGGTTCGTCCGCAGCGCAAAAAGCAGCGCACAGAGCGCTGCCGCTGCGGCGATCCCCACCCACGGCGCGCCGTCCAGCAGCCAGAGATACCCTGCCGCAGCCGCGGCAAAGCCGCCGGAAAACAGGCAAAGTCTACGCATGTCGCTTCTCCTTCGTTCTCAGAAACGTTCAAAACAAAAAACGGGCGTGCTGGATCCAGCACGCCCTTTCTTATTTGCTTATTCCTCAGTCTTGGGAGCTTCCTCGGCTGGTGCTTCGGGAGCGGCCTCCTCGGCAGCTTCGGGGGCTGCGGCAGGCTTGGCTTCTTCTGCCTTCGGCTCGTCGTCGGTCACGACGATGTCAAAATCGGCATTTTCCGCTTCCTGTGCCTCTTCTTCGGTTCTGACGGACGCGATGTAGTCCTTCAGCTCCGCGATGGCCTTCTTGGACTCGTCGATTTTCTGGCACCACGGCAGATATTCTGCGGTGTCCATCTCTTCGCCGACGGCATAGTCGCGGTAGTACAGCTTGCCAAGCTCGATCTCGGCCTTCTTGACCTTATCTTCCTCGGCGTAGATGGAAATATTGGCCTTTGCAACAGCAGCCAGCTCCTTCGCCTTGGCAGCGGCAGTCTGGGCAGCTTCCTTTGCAATGTTCTTTGCAGCTTCAAAATTATCGGTAAAACTCATGGAAAAAGCTCCTTTCCGTTTTCTTTGCTTTATTTCTGTTAGTATAGCATTCTATTCTTAAAAATGGAATAGGCAAGCGGCGGCAAATGCCGGTTATTTTGTAAATTTTCTTTTAATCTGCCGTCTCTTCCCCGTCCTGCGGCTCCGCCGGACGCCGGTTCACATACAGGCCTGCCGCCGTCGGCTTTTTCCGCAGCAGCACATAGGCAAGCACCCCCGCCGCGGCCAGAAACGAGACCGCCGCGACCAGCTGGCTCACGCGGATGCCCGTGGAGAACAGATACAGGCTGTCCGTCCGCAGCCCCTCGATCCAGACGCGGCCAAGGCCGTACCACGCCACGTACAGAAGGAACACCTCGCCGTCAAATTTCCGCTTCTTCGAGAAGAAATGCAGTCCGAGGAAGCCGATAAGGTTCCAGACGGACTCATACAGGAACGTCGGATGGTAGTAGGTCACGACGCCCGCCGCGTCCTGCAGCCCCATTTTGAGGAACGCGTCCGTCACCGCGCCGTGCGCCTCCCGGTTCATGAAATTGCCCCACCGGCCGACAAGCTGGCCGATGATCACGCCCATGCCGGCAAGATCGAGAAGAACCGTCGCCGGGATCTTCTTTACCTTCGCCACGACGAGCAGCGTGATCGCGCCGCCGATGATGCCGCCGTAGATGGCCAGTCCGCCCTCCCAGATATAGAGGATGGAAATGGGATCGTCGGCATACAGCTCCCAATAGAAGATGCAGTAATACAGCCGCGCGCAGATCACGCCGATCGGCACGGCCCACAGGATCATATCCAGCACATCGTCCTGCGTGACGCCAAAATCCTTCGCGCGGTGCAGCATATACAAAACCGCGAGCAAAAAGCCCGTCGCGATGATGATGCCGTACCAGTAAATATCCTTTCCGAACACGGTAAAGGCGACCGGATCCGGATCGATCGTGATCCCCAGATTGGGAAACGTGATCGGAGATGCCAGAAACATAGCTTTCCCTCCTTGCCGCGTCTGCCGCGCAGACGCTGTGTCTATACGATAGCAGTTTGCCCCGTCCGCGTCAAGTGACACACCGAAAAACAAAGGACTTGTTATTTCTGTGCTTTTCGTGTAAACTGGATATAATATTGCGATTTCCGGCGCGAAAGGCGCCGGGCAATCAGGAGGAATCACATGCATTGGATTGAAGTCACCGTCAAAACCACCTCCGCGGCCATCGATCTTGTCTGCGACCGTCTGACTGTGCTGGGCTTTGACAGCTTTATCATTGACGATCAGGAGCAGTTCCACGAATTTCTGGATCAGAACCGCCAGTACTGGGACTATGTGGACGAGGATCTTGAAAAGCAGATGCAGGGCCTGTCCCAGATCCGTCTGTATCTCGAGGAAGGCCCCGCCGTCCCGGAGACGATCAGCAATCTCAAGACTCAACTGCAGGCGCTGCGCGCGCAGTACCCCGCGACCGACTTCGGCTCGCTCGACGTGCAGCTTGCCAACGTCAAGGACGAGGACTGGGAAAACAACTGGAAGCAGTACTACCAGCCGCTTCCCATCGGCCAGAAGCTGCTCGTCGTGCCAGAGTGGCTGCATCCGGACAATCCGGAGCATCGCGTCGAAGTCCTGCTCGACCCCGGCATGATCTTCGGCACCGGCGCACACGCATCGACGCAGATGTGCATGCGCGAGCTGGAAAAGGCCATCCAGGGCGGCGAGCGCGTGCTGGATCTCGGCAGCGGCAGCGGCATTTTGTCCATCACGGCGATCCTGCTCGGCGCGGCCCACGCCACGGGCGTGGACATTGACCCCAAGGCCGAGGACATCGCCCGCGAAAACGCCGCCATCAACCAGATCTTCTCCGACCGCTTCACCGCCGTCACCGGCGACGTCATCGGCGACAGGGCCATGATGGAGTCGCTCAAGGGACATTATGACGTGGTGCTTGCCAATATCGTGGCGGACGTCATCATCCCCTTAAGCCGCGTCGTGCCGGAATTTCTGCAGGAGGACAGCATCTTCATCTGCTCCGGCATTCTCAACACGCGCCTTTCCGAGGTCCTGGACGCGCTGGAGGCAAACGGCCTGCAGATCCTCTCCACGGAACAGCAGGAGGACTGGTGCCGCGTCACCGCCGCCCTGCAGGAATCATAACGGGAGGCCTGCCGCGTGCGTATCTTTTCTTACCGCAACAAGCGGTTTTTGAAGCGGGCCGCGCTCATTGCCCTTCTTGCCGTGCTGCTCATCGCGCTTCTGATCATTGCGCGCATCAGCTATCTTGGCCGCTTTGTCGTCTATTCGCCGGACGGCGTCTACTTTGACAAAACACAGAAGCTCTCCCGCACCGACGAGACAGCCCCTGCGCAGGACGACGGGGAATACCCGTTCGAGACCGTGCTTTCCGCCGCGTCTGACGAGGAGGACACATCGCCCGCCGCCGTTCAGCTGCACGGATATTACATCTCCACGACCATGCTGGCCGCCGGCGTCGACGAGGTCCGGCAGGCGCTGGCCGCCGCGGGCGACTATAACGCCGTCCTGCTCGACGTCAAAAGCCCGCTCGGCAACTTCTATTATTCCACCGATATCGCTGACGCCCAGACCGCCGACGCCGATATTTCCGCCTGCGACGCGCTCATTCAGGAGCTGACCGGCCGGTCGGATCTGATCGTCATTGCGCGCGTCCCCACGTTCTCCGACCCGAATTTTGTCTCCAAGCACTACTCCTCCGCGCTGACCACCCGGTCGGGCGATCTCTGGATGGACGAGCGGCGCTGCTATTGGATGCGCCCGGATTCCATCGACGCGCAGAGCTATCTGGCCGCCATCGCGCTGGAGCTGGACGCGCTCGGCTTTGACGAGGTGCTGTTTGACAATTTCTACGTTCCCGACGATTCATCGATCGTCTGGGATACAGAAGCGATCACGCAGGTGGCCGCGCTGGAGACCTGTGCGGAGAACCTGCAGGCCAATCTGACCGGCAGCAGCATCCGCCTTGCGCTCGGCACGGAGGTCTCGTCCGTGGCGCAGTACGCCAGCCGCGTCTTTATCACGACGGAAAAGGCGAACGACGTGACACGCATCACGCAGGAGATGACCGACGTCCTCTCCAACCCGTCCACGCAGCTGGTCTTCATCACGACCTCACACGACACCCGCTTTGACAGCTCCGGTCTCATCCGCCCGCTCATGGGCGAGGAATCCTGAATACAGCAAAAGGCCGCCCATACGGGCGGCCTTCGTTTTTTCTTTATCCGATCAGGCTGCACACCAGGTCGGTGTACTCGCCGGCATTTTCGACCGGCAGGTCGGCCATCAGCAGCGCCTGCGTGTAGAGGATCTTCACAAGGTCTTCGGCCTTCTTCTCATCCTGCGCAACGGCGATCTGCAGCTTGGCAAAGATCGGGTGGTCGGCGTTCAGCTCGAGGATGCGCTCCGCCTTCATGCCGGAGTTCGGGTCAACGCGCTTGAAATACTTTTCCATCTCAAACGTCATGCCCTCGGCCGGGATGACACTCACGGGATGGCTGCCAAGGTTGTCGCTCAGACGCACCTCCTTGATCTTATCGCCGAGCGTCTTCTTGACGAAGTCCAGCGTCTGCTTCGACTTTTCGCTCTTTTCCTCGGCGGCCTTCTTTTCCTCCTCGGTCTCAAGGCCAAGGTCGCCCGCCGTGACGGACTTGAACTCCTTCTCCTGATACTTGCCGAGCGTCTGCGGCACGAAGCCGTCGACCTCGTCGGTCATGAACAGGACGTCATAGCCCTTCGCCTGCAGCTTTTCCAGCTGCGGCAGCTGGCCGAGGCGCTCGCGGCTCTCGCCGTTGGCATAGTAGATATACTTCTGCTCCTCCGGCATGGCTGCGGCGTATTCTTTGAGCGATACAAGCTTGCCCTCCTTGCTCGACCAGTAGAGCAGCAGATCCTGCAGCGTTTCCTTCTTCGCGCCGTAATCGGCCAGCACGCCGTATTTGAGCTGCGGGCCAAAGGCGGCGAAGAACTTTTCGTACTTCTCGCGGTCGTTGTCCAGCAGCTTCTGCAGCTCGGACTTGATCTTCTTTTCGAGGTTCCCCGCGATGAACTTCAGCTGACGGTCGTGCTGCAGCATCTCACGGGAGATGTTCAGGCTCAGATCCTGCGAATCGACCACGCCGCGCACGAAGCGGAAGCAGTCCGGCAGCAGATCGGCGCAGTTCTCCATGATCATGACACCGGAGGAATACAGCTGCAGGCCCTTCTTGAAGTCCTTGGTATAGAAGTCATACGGTGCCTTGGCCGGAATGTACAGAAGCGCCTTGTAGGTCACCGCACCCTCGACATTCGCGTGGATGACGGCCAGCGGGTCTTCGAAGTCAAAGAACTTTTCCTTGTAGAAGTTGTTGTATTCCTCGTCCGTGACGTCCTTTTTGTTCTTGTTCCAGATCGGGACCATGGAGTTGAGCGTCTCGACCTCGGTATAGGTCTCGTATTCGGGTTTTTCGCTCTGTTCCGTGCCTTCCTTCATGCGGCTCTTTTCGACCGCCATGCGGATGGGGTAGCGGATGTAATCGGAATACTTGCGGACCAACTGCTGCAGCTCCCACGTTTTGAGGAAGCGGGAGTATTTTTCATCGTCCGTATCGGCCTTGAGCTGCATGATGACGTCGGTACCGGCGTTCGCACGCTCGCACGGCGTCATGGTATAGCCGTCCGCACCTTCGGATTCCCATTTCCAGGCTTCATCGGAGCCGTATTTCTTCGAAATGACGGTCACCTTATCGGCGACCATGAACGCGGAATAGAAGCCCACGCCGAACTGGCCGATGATGTCGGTATCGGCGGCCTTGTCCTTGTCCAGCGCCTGCTTGAACTGCAGACTGCCGGAGCGGCAGATGGTGCCGAGGTTATTTTCCATCTCGTCCTTATCCATGCCGACACCGTTGTCGCTGACGGTCAGGGTGCGCGCAGTCTCGTCCGGCTTCAGCTCGATGGCGAAGTCGCTGCGGTTCAGACCGACCTTTTCGTCGGTCAGCGCCTGATAGGCCAGCTTATCGATGGCGTCGGAGGCGTTCGAAATAATTTCACGCAGGAAGATCTCCTGATGCGTATAAATAGAATTGATCATCAAATCCAGCAGACGCTTGGATTCGGCTTTGAACTGTTTTTTTGCCATAGTTGTCACGTCCTTTGCAGATTAGCACTCAGCCATTCTGAGTGCTAACTGTATTCTAGCACACTTTCCCCCGTTTGCAAGGGGGTTTTGCAAAATTCATAGTATATTCACAGAGTTGAAGGGACTGGCAGATTAACACCCAAAATCGCTTTTCCATGCATCCCTTGCCGCTCCCTTTGGAAGAGGTGCCTGAGCGAAGCGAAGACGGAGAGGGTAAACTGAACGCGACGGCAAGACCCTCTCAGTCGCCTGCGGCGACAGCTCTCCCAAAGGGAGAGCCAAGGGCTTTCCCGCCGAACCGCTTCGCTGGGTTTGCCGGGAATCCTCTGCTTTTTCCGCCTAGGCAAACCGAAAAAACTGTGGTATGATATTTATACTTATAAGAATAACGAGGTTTTATCATGATCACGATTTCCAATCTTGCCATGCAGTTCGGCGGTTCGGTTTTGTTCAAGCAGGTCGATCTGCAGTTTACGCCCGGCAACTGCTACGGCGTGATCGGCGCGAACGGTGCCGGCAAATCGACGTTTCTGAAAATGCTCTCCGGTGAGCTGGAGCCGACCTCCGGCCAGATCTCCATCAAGCCCGGCGCGCGCATGTCTGTTCTGAAGCAGGATCAGAACCAGTATGACGCCTATTCCATCCTCGATACCGTCATCATGGGCAACCAGCACCTGTACAACGTCATGAAGGAAAAGGACGCGCTCTATGAAAAGCCGGACTTCTCCGAGGAGGACGGCATGCGGGCGAGCGAGCTGGAGGCGGAGTTCGCCGACATGGACGGCTGGGAAGCGGAATCCGACGCGTCGAAGCTTCTGCAGGGTCTCGGCATCCCGGTGGAGCTGCACTACGATCTCATGGGCAATACCGACCCGCGGCTGAAGGTCAAGGTGCTGCTGGCGCAGGCGCTGTTCGGCAAGCCCGATATCATCATGCTCGACGAGCCGACAAACAACCTTGACATTGAAGCGATCAACTGGCTTGAGGACTTTATCCTCGACTACGAGGACACGGGCCTCATCATCGTCGTCAGCCATGACCGCCATTTCCTCAATACCGTCTGCACGCACATCGTGGATATCGATTACGGCAAGATCAAGATGTACGTCGGCAACTACGATTTCTGGTACGAATCCTCCCAGCTCATCCAGCAGCTCATCCGCAACAAAAATAAGCGCGCGGAGGAGAAGATCGCCGAGCTGCAGACCTTCATCGCCCGCTTCGCGGCCAACAAGGCCAAGAGCAAGCAGGCGACCAGCCGCCGCCGGCTCCTTGACAAGATGACTGTCGAGGAAATGCCCGCATCCTCCCGCCGGTATCCGTTCGTCGGCTTTGAGCGCGAGCGCGAGGTCGGCAAGGACATTCTGTTTGTAACAGACGTGTCAAAGACCATCGACGGCGTGAAGCTTCTGGACAAGGTCTCGTTTATTGTCAATAAAAACGACAAGATCGCCTTCGTCGGTGAAAACGAGCTGGCGCAGACGACGCTCTTCAAGATCCTCATGGGCGAGCTGGAGCCGGACGAGGGCAGCGTCAAATGGGGCCAGACCGTCACGACCAGCTATCTGCCGAAGGA
>CAKTTB010000016.1 GCA_934613505.1 uncultured Oscillospiraceae bacterium
TTCGTACCGTGTTCCCTGCCTTTGAAAACATTGATTTTACTGACTTTCTTATGTTTTCTTATTAGGAGGCGAGGAAAAGCGTGTCTTTTTTTATTGGAGCGGGTGACGAGGCTCGAACTCGCTACCTCCACCTTGGCAAGGTGGCGCTCTACCGGATGAGCTACACCCGCATCTCAAATGCAGATATGATTATAGCACAGATCCCGGAAAAGTCAAGCGAAAAATCAAAATTTCTCAAAAAAGGCGCAGCCGCCCGGCTGCGCCTTTGGGTTCCTTATTTTCCATCTGCCCGGATGGTCAGATCGCCGGAGACGGTCTCGGCTGTGATCTCACACAGATCCGCACCGCCGGAGCCCTGATCGCTCGTGTAGCGGCTGCCGCTCACGGTGTCAAATTCCAGATCATAGCGGCTGCCCTCTGGCAGGGAAAGCGCCAGATCGCCGCTGACACTGTTGAGGTCAATCTCCTCCGGGCAGGAGGTAAAGCCGAGGGAGACCTCGCCGGAGACCGTCTCGCAGTCGACTGTGCGGCAGCCTGCGGGGTACTGCGACAGCCGGATATCGCCGCTGACGGTGCCAAGCTCCAGCTCCTTCACCTGCAGGCCTAGGCCGAGGATATTGCCGCTCGTCGTGCTGATGCTGAGCGTACCGGCAGCTCCGCCCATCAGTTCGACGTCTGCCGAGACCGTTTCGACCGAGATCTCCTTCAGCATTTCCGGCAAAAAGACCGTCAGCGTCTTCTCCGGGAGATCCACACTGCCGAAAAGCTTCGACCTGCACGGCTGGATGATGAGCCTGCTGCCGTTCACAGTGTAGCGCATGCGGTAATCGTCGTTGTCGCCGGTGTAATCCTCCTGCAGGAGGATGCCGTCCTCGTCCGACTCCGCCAGATACACGCTGCCGGACAGCCAGTGGATCTCGACCTCGGTGACGTCAGCGAAGCTGCTGGACGACAGAGCCGCCTGCGTTTCGCCGAAGCCATCGCGCTCCGCGATCTCATAGTCTCCGGCGTGGTCATAGGTGTAGCTTCCAGCCGAAAGCTGGTTCCAGACCGCATGTCCCGCGGCAAAATTCAGCGTGAGCAGCACCAGCAGCACCGCGCCCGCACAGATGAGCGCGATCGCCCAGCCGGGAAGCCGCTTTTTCTGCTTCGGTGCATCCGACGAGGAAAAGACCTCGGACGCTGCGGGCGGAGCAGGGAAGTCCCGCTTCTTCTGCGCTTCGCCGGACGGCAGATCTGCCGCCGGGCGATCCTGTGCGGCTTTCTTGTGCTCATACAGGCCGGAGACGTCTCCGATGCCGCTTACTGTCTCGTCATATGCTTCCTGCTCCGTTTTGCCGGACGCGATCAGATCGTCATAGCGGTCGAGCGCGTGCTGCAAAATCTCCTGCCGTACCTCCGCATTGCGGATGGTCAGGGCCGCATCGGCAAAAAGCCTGTTCACATAGGCTTCCAATTGTTCTTTCATGCTTCTTCCTCCAACAGTGCGTTCAGAATCCGCACCGTATTCTGCCATTCCTCCCGCGCCTGCCGGTATGCCTCGCGGCCCTGCGCGGTGATCTTGTAGTATTTTCTTCGTGCGCCGACGGGCTCGTCCCCCCAATAGGAGGTGATCAGCCCGCTGTCCTCCAGCCGCCGGAAGGCGGTGTAGAGTGTGGCTTCTTTCAGAACAAATTCCCCGCCGGAGCAGCTTTCCAATGTTTTGTTGATCTCATAGCCATAGCTGTCGCGGCGCATCAGCTGCGCCAGAATGACGGCGTCCGTATGGCCGCGGATCAGATCTGCCCGAATCGACACAGCTCCACCTCCTTCTATCCATCGGTAGTATACAACGATATACCTCATCTGTCAAGGTATATCATATAATAAAAAGGGAAAATATCACACATTATAAAATTTCATGATATACATGCAAAAATAAAACTTGTCGGCGGCGTGCGGCTGTGATATACTGCAAGCGTCAGTTGACAAGGACAGACAAGGTTTTTCACGGGGCAAGACGATGCCAGACACCGTTTATCCTCCGCGAAAAACTCCGAAGGACCAGTCCGCAAGCGTGTCTGCCCTTGTCAGCTGACGCAAGTAAACCATAAAAAGAAGGAAGCCGCTATGCGCATTGTTATCAAGATCGGGACCTCCAGCATCACCCATCCGACCGGACGGCTCAACATCCGGCGGATGGAAGCCTTCTGTAAGGTTCTCAGTGACCTCAAAAACGCCGGCAACGAGGTCATTCTCGTCTCATCCGGCGCCATCGCCATGGGCGTCGGCAAGCTCCGTCTTGGCCGCCGTCCGACGGATGTCCCCACGAAGCAGGCGGCTGCCGCCGTCGGTCAGTGCGAGCTGATGTATACCTATGACAAGCTCTTCTCGGAATATAACCACACAGTCGCGCAGCTCCTCCTGACGGCGGATGACATTGACGACGCCGCCCGGCACGACAATTTCCAGAACACCATCCAGCGCCTGCTGGAGCTGGACGCGATCCCGATCGTCAATGAAAACGACACCGTTTCTGTCGCCGAGTTCGGCATCGGCGATAACGACACGCTCTCAGCCATCGTCGCGACGAGCGTACATGCCGATCTGCTCGTCCTCCTGTCGGATATCGACGGTCTCTACACCGCCGATCCGCATCAGGACCCCGATGCGAAGCTCCTCGAGCTGGTGCCGGAGCTGACGGACGAGATCTGGCGGCTTGCGGGCGGAAAAGGCTCTGAGCTTGGTACGGGCGGCATGAAGACGAAGCTGCAGGCCGCGCAGATCGTGACGCAGGCCGGCACGGATATGATCATTGCCAACGGCGCAAACGTTGAGGGGCTGTACGCCCTGCTCGACGGCAAATCCATCGGCACAAGATTTTTGGGAAGGCGGGATCACACATGACGACACAGAAGCTGCTGCACGCAGCCAAAGCGGCCTGCCTGCAGCTGGCTGCGCTGGAAGAGGCGGAAAAAAATCAGGCGATCTTCGCCATGGCAGACAGGCTGACGGCCGATGCCGCGGCCATTCTCGCGGCCAACGCGCAGGATCTGGACGCCGCGCAGGGGAAGATCTCCGACGTCATGCTCGACCGCCTGCGCCTGACGCAGGCGCGCATCGAAGCCATGGCGGACGGCATGCGGCAGGTCGCCGCCCTCCCGGACCCGGTCGGCGAGGTCCTTGCAGAGGTTATCCGGCCAAACGGCCTGGTGATCCGGAAGACGGCCGTCCCCATGGGCGTCGTCGCGATCATCTATGAGAGCCGCCCGAACGTCACCTCCGACGCGGCGGTGCTGGCCCTCAAGAGCGGCAACGTCTGCGTCCTGCGCTGCGGCAAGGAAGCGCACCGGTCGGCAGCCGCCATCGTAGCGGCCATGCACCGCGGCCTGCAGGCGGCGGGACTCCCGGCGGAGCTGGTGAACCTCGTCGAGGATACGAGCCGCGAGAGCGCACATGAGCTGATGACGGCCAACGGCCTTGTCGACCTGCTGATCCCGCGCGGCGGTGCGGGTCTGATCCGTGCCTGCGTCGAAACGGCGACAGTCCCGTGCATCGAGACTGGCACCGGCATCTGCCATGTCTATGTGGATCGCGACGCAGATCTGGAAAAGGCCGTGAATATCATCGAAAACGCCAAAACCAGCCGCCCGTCGGTCTGCAACGCGGAGGAAGTGGCCATCGTTCATACAGATATTGCTGCCAAGTTCCTCCCGATGCTCAGAAAGCGGCTGGTGGACGACCGCATTGCCGCAGGCCAACCGCCGGTCGAGCTGCGGCTGGACGACGCCGCGCAGGCGATCATCCCCGGCACGCCCGCGGGCGAGCGGGATTTCGATACCGAGTTTCTGGACTATATCCTCGCTGTCAGGACAGTCTCCGGCGCGGATGAAGCCATCCGGCACATTGCCGCCCACTCGACCCACCACTCTGACGCCATCATCACCGAAAATCTGCAGACCGCGAAGCAGTTTACCTGTCTGGTCGACAGCGCGGCGGTCTATGTGAATGCGTCCACCCGCTTCACCGACGGCGGCGAGTTCGGCCTTGGCTGCGAGATGGGCATTTCCACGCAGAAGCTGCACGCCCGCGGCCCGATGGGCCTGCGGGAGCTGACCACCTATAAATACATCGTCACCGGCGACGGGCAGACGCGATAAGGAGGAACTGGCATGGCAACGTATCAGATGGGATTTCTCGGCGTCGGCAATATGGGCGGCGCACTGGCAGAGGCCGCCGCGCAGAGCGGCGCGTCCATGCTGCTGACGAACCGGACACAGCTCAAGGCAGAGGTCCTGGCCGAACGGCTGGGCTGCCGCGCCGGGACGAACCGCGAAGCGGCGGAGCAGTGTGAATATCTGTTCCTCGGCGTCAAGCCGCAGATGCTGCCGGACCTGCTGGCCGAGTTGAAGCCGGTCCTCGCCGCGCGGGCGGACCGCTTTGTCCTTGTCTCTATGGCGGCCGGCGTTCGCATTGCGACGATCAAAAAGCAGCTGGGCATCGACTGCCCGGTCGTGCGCATCATGCCGAACCTGCCGGTCTCGCTCGGCGCAGGTGTCGTGCTGATCGCGCCGGACGGCCTGACGACAGGGGAGGAGCTGGATACGCTTGAACGGTATCTTGCAGGCGCGGGCCTCTGTATGCGCATGCCGGAGGATAAGATCGACGCCGGAAGCGCCGTCTCCGGCTGCGGCCCGGCGTATGTCTATCTGTTTCTCGACGCGCTGGCTAACGGCGGCGTGAGCTGCGGCCTGCCGTATGGGCAGGCGCTGGCGCTGGCCGCGCAGACGCTCATCGGCGCGTCGCGCATGGCGCTCGAATCCGGCCGCCATCCCGGCAAGCTCCAGTCCGAGGTCTGCAGCCCCGGCGGCACGACCATCGCGGGCGTCCGCGCGCTGGAAGAACACAACTTCCGTGCCGCCGCCATGGCCGCCGTCATCGCCGCCTACGAGCGCACATTGGAGCTGGCGAAGAACTAAAAAAGGCCCGGCTGCATAATCGTTCATGGAGCGTATCGGTACCAATACGCTCCATTTCTCATGCCACTTGGCTCTCCCTCTGGGAGAGCCGTCGCCGCAGGCGACAGAGAGGGGTTCCCCCTCCGTCTTCGCTTCGCTCAGACACCTCGCCCAATGGGAGAGGCAAGGGGGAACGCTCGCCTCAGCCACCTCTCCCCAAAGGAAAGGCAAAGGCCCGGCTGCATTTGCAGCCGGGCCTTTTTATGCGGTTTGGAATACTTAGATGTCCAGCGGATCCATGCTGAGAACGGGGTGGCCGACCTCGGAGAGGAAGGTCATCAGTTCTTCCGGATCGCCGTTCGGGCAGTTGGTCTCGTCAGCGACCATATCGGCGAAGTTGTCGATATCGTACATATCCTTGGCAGTCTCGTTGAGCTTGTCGCGGATCTGATCCTTCAGCTCCTTCGGCAGCCAGACCAGACGGCCAACGCCGCCCTCGGCCTTGAGGAACTTGTGGGAAGCGATGTAGTGCTTGCCGTGGCCCATGAAGCCCGGGGTCTGCACGCCGCCGCCGGTCATGGAAGCCATCTCGGAGAAGGTCATGCCGAGCGGGGTGATGCCTGCATATTCACGGCAGGTGATGACGACGCCCATCGAGCACGGCTCGATGCCGCAGATGCACTCGAAGCAGCCGCAGGAGGTCATCGGATCCTCGAGCAGGGAGTACAGCGTGACGTGCTCCAGCGCGCCGTGCGAATACTCGGCGACAGCCTCGTCAACGTCTTCGTAGCGGCCGGTGCGCTCGTCGATGCAGCGTTCCTTGGTGACGACCTGGCACGGACCCTGCGGATCCAGCTCGTTGGTCGCCTTCGCGTCCAGCCAGGAAACTGCGCCGCACAGACCCAGACGTTCCGGGGTGACGATGCAGACGTGGCTCGGAGAGAACGCCTGGCACATGATGCAGGAGTAGAAGACGGGCACGGACTCGTCGGTCATGCTCTTCAGACGCTCGTCGCGCTTGTCGAACACTTCGTTGGCGTGCTTGCGCAGAGCGGCGTTCGGCTCGTCGCCGACGACGATGCGGACCTGGCACTTGTCAACGACGGTGTCAAATTCGGACTTGATCTTGGCGTACAGAACTTCGCCGATGTGCTTGAACTTGAAGCCGGCTTCGAAGTCTGCCTTGCTGATACGGACACGGATCATGTCGCGCTGGCCGGTGTGCATGAGGCCTTCCACGCAGTTGAGGAAGGAGTGGATCTTACGCTCGAAGACCGGCTCAAAGTCGGGCTGCATGGCCTTGCCTGCGACCTCGACGGTGTAGCTCATGGAGATCTTGGAGCCAACCGGGATCTCGTCGATCTCGGGGCCGACGACCTCGATCTTGTGATCCTCGACCTCGGACGCGTCCTTGGTGGTGACCAGCTCGAAGCAGTCCTTGCGGGAGCCGTCGATCTCGACCTGCATGTCGCCCTTACGGATGATCTCGCCCTCGAATGCGGAGGAGAAGGAGACCGGGATATCGATCTTCGTGATCTTCAGCTTGATGCCGCGGGCCTCGATGGAGGTGTCGATCCAGTCCTTCGTGTCATCATAGATGATGAGGGACTTCGGAACGGCCCACATATCGTCGTGGTCGTTGGTGATGACCGGGAAGCCCAGCTTGATGGCACCGGCGCCGCAGGCGACGGTGATGTCGTTGACCGGCTTATACGCGTTGACGAACGCGTTGATGCGGTCGAAGGTGTACTTGTGGAAGCCCTCGACGTCGCCCGGCTGGATGGCGCCGAAGATCATGGCCGCGCGCACGACCAGGGAGATGACGTGACCGACGGACCAGATCTCCTCGCCGACCGGAACGACACGGACGGGGAAGCTCATGGAAAGACCGGCCTCGACAGCCTGCTCGATGATGCCGCCGATCAGGAACACGAAGATACCGCGGGACTGATAGCCCTTGATGGTCTCAACAGCTTCCTCGGTAGACGGAGCCGGCCCGATCATGACGACGAAGCCAGGGATATCGCCGGTGACAAGGGGAACGCCCAGCTCACGCACTTCCGCGTCGGTGAAGTGGCCGTGGTAGTTGGTGCCCTCGTACGGGGTCTGGGTCTTGACGTACTTGCAGGCCTCGATCATCTCGGCGGCGATGGCGGTGCCGACGCCAGACTGGAAGATGGAGTGCGTGCGCGGCTCGCGGAGCATCATGGCCTTGACGTCAGCCAGAGCGTCCTGCAGTTCGCCGGTGGTGGTGACCTTCTTGCCGATGTAGGCATAGATACAGGCACAGAAGTAAGCGGTGGAGGGAAGGGTGAGGGGGGCGTCACGGCCGACCTCAGCCACGATTTTGTTAACTTCTTCCTCGGCCTTGGCGAACATCTCGTCAGAGCCGTCGAAGACGCGGTTAAACAATGTCTTCATTGTGGTTTCATTCCTTTCAGATTCATTCTTTGGCGTCGATGGCAGCCTTGATGGCGCGGATCTCGTCCAGCGCTTCGGGGCTGCAGTCGTAGGGCGAAAGGCCTTTGCGATCCGCATCGATGACGGTGGGACTGTAGCTGATAAAACCGAGCAGATCTTCCGCCGGGATCCGGCTTCTGATAAATTCACGGTCAGACTCGCCGCGGATCTTGTTGGCCACAACGCGCACCTTGGTGATGCCGATGTCGGCTGCAAGCTCCTTGATGCGCACATAGGTCTGCACGCTTCTCGCGCCCGGCTCGATGACCACGATGAACTGATCCATCATGCTGGCCGTGCCGCGGCCGAGGTGCTCCAGACCCGCTTCCATGTCCATGATGACGACGTCGTCCTTGCGGAAGACCAGATTCGTCATGATGGCTTTGAGCATGACATGCTCCGGGCAGACGCAGCCGGTGCCGCCGGTGTCGACCGTGCCCATGACGAGAAGCTTGACGCCGTGGATCTCCTTGGCGAGCTTGTCGGGCAGATCGGAGACGTCAGGGTTCAGCTTGTAGAAGCTGTTCTGATCGTTCGCGCCGGTGCGCTCTTTTGCGAGCTGCTTCATTTTGGAGACGGGGACAATGGAATTGACCTCTTCCTCGCTCAGGCCCAGGGCAAGCCCCAGATTGGCGTCAGGATCGACGTCGGCGGCGAGGACCGTGCGCCCTTCGTCGGCATACAGCCGCGCGAGGGTGGAGGCCAGCGTCGTCTTGCCGACGCCGCCCTTGCCGGTGATAGCTACTTTCATAATTGGTAAAGACCCTCCGGGAGAAAGCTTTAGATGCCGAGAGCTGCGCGCTTTGCTTCGATCGCGACGATCATCTTGTCGCCCAGGCTCTCAATGTTGGTGTCGACAACGAAGTGCGCCTCGACCCACTCCTTGCAGCCGCGGGCGTCACCCTGCAGAAGCTCGGTGATCTCGCTGGAACCCTTGGAGTACGGATCGACGCCCAGGTATGTATCGATACCGGTCGCCACGACGTAGTTGCCGATGGAAACGGCCTTTTCAGACATCCATTCCGGTGCGCAGCCGCAGAGCGGAATCTGAGAAATGTTGATGCCCCAATCCTTTGCAAGATCGGAAGCAAGGATCATCATACGGGAGATATCAACGCAGGAGCCCATATGCAGGATGGGCGGGATGCCGACCAGCTTGCAGACGCGGCGCAGACCCTCGCCGCAGTATTCGGCGGCGTCGAGATCCATGAGACCGGCCTTGGCGGCAGCCTGTGCCGAACAGCCGGAGACGATGACGATGATATCGTTCTTGAGGAGCTTCTTCATGAGCTCGATGTGCGCGGTGTCGGGACGGACCTTGGGGTTGTTGCAGCCGACCATGGCGACAGCGCCGCGCAGGACGCCGGCCTTGACAACGTCAGCCAGAGGCTTCAGCGTGCCGAATGCGTCAACGTGGGTGTTGCAGACGCCGTCGAGCTCCTTCTTGATGGCCTCGACCGAGTAGCCGACACGGGCCTTGGTCTTGAGGTTCGGGATGTTGACGAGCTCGGGCTTGCGGTTCTTGAAGTTCTCGACCGCCATCTTGATGATCGCCTTGGCGTTGTCCGCCGCGGTGTCCTCATGGAACTCGATGAAATCGGAGTCCGGCATACGGGCGATGGGGGAGGTGGTGATGAACTTGGTGTGGAAGCACTTCGACAGCGGGCCAAGTGCCGGGAAGATGCACTGCACGTCGACGACGATGGCTTCGCAGGCGCCCGTCAGAACGACGTTTTCCTGCTGCAGGAAGTTGCCTGCCATCGGGATGCCCTGACGCATGGCGACTTCGTTGCCCGTGCAGCAGACGCCGGCAATGTTGATGCCCTTGGCGCCGACGGACTTCGCAAGCGCGACCATCTCGGGATCCTGCGAGTACATAACGATCATTTCGGACAGGGAAGGATCGTGGCCGTGGACGATGATGTTGACCATGTCCTTTTCCATGACGCCGATGTTTGCGGTGGTGTCAACGGGACGCGGGGTGCCGAACAGGATGTCGGAGAACTCGGTGCCCATCATGGAGCCGCCCCAGCCGTCGGACAGACCTGCGCGCAGGGACTGCTTGATGAGAGCTTCCGGCAGCGAGGAACAGCCCATGTGCGTCATGTGCAGCGACTGCGAGACCTCACGGTCGATCGCGCGCGGCTCGATGCCGGCATCATGCCACAGCTTCTGGGTGTGCTCCGGTGCGCGCTTCAAATAGCGCTGCACGCCGAAGGGCTTGCCGTATTCCAGAAGGCCGGTCTCGGCAACTTCGTGGGCCAGATCGTAGATGTCCTTGCCCTCGGTCTCGATGCCCCATTCAGCGGCGATCTTCTTCAGCTTTTCCGGATCCTTGACCTGATAGGAGCCGCCCTCTTTTGCCTGATACAGCGTATGGCAGATCTGACGGCCATGGTCGGAGTGCGTGGCTGCGCCGCCTGCGGTGAAGCGCAGGTAGTTACGGCCGACAATGCCGTGCACGTCGCAGCCGCAGATGCCGCGCGGCGCCTTCGGCGTGATGCGGCACGGACCCATGGAGCAAATACGGCAGCAGGTACCGGCTTCGCCGAAGCCGCAGTGCGGCGTCTGATTTTTGACGCGCTGCTGCCAGGAATCAGCGCCAACTTTTTTGCCGGTTTCAAGCAATTCGTTGGTAGCCGCTTCCATCTGTTCAATAGTGATTAAGCGATCCCAATCCATCGATGATGTATCCTCCTAAATTTTGTTCTGGACCTCGGACGCAAGAGCGCCCTCGGTTACGGAAGGGGGGTATGTCTTGCAGACAAACCGAGCAGACGCATCAAGGCCCCGAAACCAAGAGCAGCAAAATGCGCCTTACATAGCTTGTATCCTATTTTAACAAGACAGCTGTGGAAAGTCAACCGATCTGAACCCGGTAGGGGGGATGCAAACAAATCCATTTTTATCGATATATTCTAATTATAATACAAAATAAAAAGTTGGAATCATCGACGTTTCTACGAAGATTCCAACTTTATCACAAAAATGACATGCGATATGCGGATATTCTTTTTTTTATGAACCCATATGAACATTGATATGCGGATAGGTCATGCTCACGCCGGCTGTGTCAAAGGCGGACTTCATGCGGTCCATTACGTCGTTGTATGCGTCCCAGTAATCCTCCGTCCGCGCCCAGAAGCGCAGGACGTAATTGACGGCGCTGTCGCCGTAGCCGGTCACATGCGCCTCGACGGGGCGGTCCGGCAGGACCTTTTCGCAGCGCGCCGCCGCGCCGCAGAGCGTTTTGCGTACCGTGTCCGGATCGTCGTCATAGGAGGCTGAAAAGCTCAGATCTACCCGGCGCGTCTCAGCCGAGGTGCAGTTGACGATCGCTGCGGCAGTGACCTGACTGTTCGGAATGTAGATAAGCTGATTGTCGTACGTACGCAGGCTCGTGTAGATCGCGCCGATGGTGAGGACCGTGCCGGCCTTGTCGCCAAGCTGGACGTAATCGCCGGCCCGGAAGGGCTTGGCCGTCAGGATCATCATGGCGCTGGCCACATTGGAGAGGGAACTCTGCACCGACAGCGAAACAGCAAGACCTGCAACGCTCAGGATGGCCAGCAGCGACGAGGTGTCGATGCCGAGCGTCCCGGCCACGAGCATCGTGGTGATGAAGATCAGAATGGCCTTGGCCGCCGTGCGCAGAAAGCCGAAGATCGTATGGTCGAGCTTCGAATGGGCAAAGAGCTTGTCCGCAGCCTTGAGGATCAGCCGGATCAGCACCGCGCACAAAACCAGCAGCACCGCCGCGTACAGGAGCTTCTCCAGCGTCAGCTTGGAAAAGAACGACTGCACCTGCTTTTCATCAATAGCCGTCGTGTCAAGAACGGAAGAAAGAAACATCATGCACCTCCGGAAGGATAACAGGAAATACCGCGCCCCTGCAGAACAGGGGCGCGGACAGCGTGCTGAAAAGTCCGATTTTTGCGAAGCAGTACGAGACATGCACCGTCCGTGTAGGGGCCGATGCCCACATCGGCCCGGAAAAGGTTGCAAATTTGCCGTAGATTTTTCGAAAAATCGGCTTATTCTGCCGGGACGATGCGACGCCCGCAGGCTAGTTTCGAGGCGCAACCGCGCGCAGCGCGGCTCTTAGCGCCGAAGATAGGCATCGTCCCCTACGAACAAATCAGAAAACTTTCAACATAAAACGGATATTGACGTTTTAGACAGTCTTACCGAGCCGCCCACAAAATAGGGGTTCGGAAGTGGAATTTTACTCTGCGTCGGGAGCCGCGTCCTGTTCGGGCACAGGTTCCGCTTCGGCGTCGGAGCCGTCCGTTAGCTTTTTGTTTTCCGCGTTCACATACGTCATGAACTCGTCGCCCGTGATGGTCTCCTTCGTGAGAAGGAACAGGGCGATCTCGTCCAGCAGCGAACGGTGCTCGACAAGAAGCTTTCTGGCGTCCTCATAGCAGCTCATCAGCAGCTTGTGGATCTCCTCATCCGCCGCGGACGAGGTGGAGTCAGCGCAGTTCATCATCGTGCTGCCGTCCAGATACGGGTTCGAGACCGTGGACAGCGCCATGAGACCGAGCTTCTCGCTCATGCCGTACTGCGTGACCATCTTGCGGGCCAGCTCCGTGGCGCGCTCGATGTCGTTGGATGCGCCCGTCGTGGCAATGCCGAAGACGACCTGCTCCGCCGCGCGGCCGCCGAGCAGCGTCTGCAGCTCGACGATCAGCTCCTCCTTGCTGGACAGGAACTTCTCCTCCTCCGGCATCTGCATGGTGTAGCCCAGCGCGCCGGAGGTATGCGGGACGATCGTAATTTTGGAGACGGGCTGCGAGTGCTTCTGCAGTGCCGCCACCAGCGCATGTCCGACCTCGTGGTAGGAGACGATGCGCTTTTCCGTGTCGGTCAGGACGGTGCCCTTCTTCTCGGTGCCCGCGATGACCAGCTCAAACGACGTCAGCAGATCCTGCTGGTTGACGGCCTTGCGGCCCAGACGCACGGCGCGCAGCGCCGCCTCGTTCACGAGGTTCGCCAGATCCGCGCCGACCGCGCCCGCGGTCGCCTGCGCGATCTTGTGCAGGTCGACGTCCTCGGCGAGCTTGATGTTCTTCGTGTGCACGCGGAGCGTCTGATAGCGCCCGGCGAGATTCGGCCGGTCGACGATGATGCGGCGGTCAAAGCGGCCCGCGCGCAGAAGCGCCTTGTCGAGGATCTCCGGCCGGTTCGTGGCGGCCAGAATGACGACGCCCTTGCTCGAGTCAAAGCCGTCGATCTCGGCGAGCAGCTGGTTGAGCGTCTGCTCGCGCTCGTCGTTGCCGCCGAACTTGGAGTCTCTCGTGCGGCCGATGGCGTCGATCTCGTCGATGAAGATGATGGCCGGGGCGACCTTCGCCGCCTGCTGGAACAGATCGCGCACGCGGCTTGCGCCGACGCCGACGAACATCTCGACGAAATCAGAGCCGGAGATCGAGAAGAACGGCACGCTGGCCTCGCCCGCGACGGCCTTGGCCAGCAGCGTCTTGCCGGTACCCGGAGGGCCGACGAGCAGCGCGCCCTTCGGCAGCTTTGCGCCGATGGCGGCATATTTCTGCGGGTTATGCAGGAAGTCGATGATCTCGACGAGCGATTCCTTGGCCTCATCCTGACCGGCGACATCGGCAAACGTGACGCCGGTGGACTTTTCCATGTAGACCTTGGCCTTGCTCTCGCCGATACCGCCGATGCCGCCGATGCCGCCGCCCATTTTCTTCGACAGGCTGCGCATCAGCAGGCTGAGCAGCGCATACATGATGATGACCGGCAGCAGCCATGTGACGACAAAGGTCACGATGGGGCTGGCCTGCTCGACGATCTCGGTGTTGTATTCCACCCCCTGCGCGTCGAGCCGCGCCTTCAGCTCGTCGTTTGAGACGTTGGGGATATAGCCGGTGTAGTACAGCCGCTGCTGCGACGACGGCTTTTTCGCCTCGTCGCGCGTCAGGATGACCATACGGTCGGACTGGAATTCCAGCTCGGCGATCTGATCCTTGTCCAGATAGTCCTGGAACTCGTTATAGGTGATCTCAGACAGATACGCGTTGGCAATGGTCGTATAGAGCGAATTGATAAGCAGCGTCGCGATCAGCGCCGCAACCACCAGAAATACGATCCGGCGGCCCTGTCGTCCGTCGTCGCCCTGCGGCTTATTGTCCTGCGGCTTTTTGTTTTTGGGGTCGTTATTCAAAAACGCACCTTCTTTCTGTAAGAAAACGTGGAAAATTCAAGCTTTGCAAGCTGTTTCAAATCTTATCACACCCGCCCGGCTTTTACAAGAAAGAACCTGTGGCCGCCCGGTAAATTTTCTGTGAATTGTGAGATTCTGATTGAGCTTTGCGGAAGAAGCTGTTATAATGTACCTTGAATTACTATGACAAGTACTGGAGAAGCCATGGAACAGAAAAAATACAGCCGGGAAACTCCCCGGTATGCGGGAAAACCCGCCTTCCGCCGCGCACAGCCGGATCCCGAGACGGCGGAGAATCTGCTGGAGGGCCGCAACGCCGTGCAGGAAGCGCTGACGGCCGGCCGTCCGATCGATAAGGTCTATATTGCCGCCGGCGAGACCGACCGCGCCCTTGCCCGTCTTGCCGCCATGGCGCGCGAAGCGGGCGCCGCCGTCGCCGAAACGGACCGCAGAAAGCTCGATCAGCTCTCCGCGACCGGCGCACATCAGGGCATCATCGCCGTGGTGGCCGCGCACGCCTATGCGAGCGTGGACGACATTCTGGAAAACGCGAAGCGCCGCGGCGAAGCGCCCCTGATCGTCATCTGCGACGAGCTGTCCGACCCGCACAATCTCGGCGCGATCATCCGCACGGCAGAGTGCGCGGGCGCGCACGGCGTCATCATCCCGAAGCGCCGCAGCGTCGGTCTGACCGCCGTCGTCGGCAAGGCGTCCGCGGGCGCGCTGGAATATCTGCCGGTTGCGCGCGTGTCCAATCTGGTCAGCACCATCCGCGAGCTGCAGAAGGCCGGCGTCTGGGTGTTCGGCACCGCGGCAGACGGCGATACGGCGCTGTATAAGGCCGATCTCAAGGGGCCGGCCGCCATCGTCATCGGCAACGAGGGCGAGGGTATGAGCCGCCTGGTCTCCGAAGCATGCGACTTCAAGGTCAGTATACCCATGCACGGCCGCATCTCATCCCTCAACGCGTCGAACGCCGCCGCCATTTTATTATATGAAGCGGTTCGCCAGAGAGGATAACGGGACACAGAGATTTACAAAACACGGAGCAGAGTATGGAACCAACCAGGCGTCCGGAGGACGAAACACAACTGAACAAGACGCCTGAGGAGCAGGTCAAAGCGCCAGAACCGCAGGAGACTGCCTACTCGCTCGAGGAGATCATGAACGAGTTCGGCGGCTGGACGAAGCGCGAACCGCCGCAGGAACAGTCTGCCGCGAAAGCGCCGGAAAAGCCGGAGAAACCGGAAAAACCGGACGCGCCCGCCGCCGTCTCCGGCGATACCATCCGCTTCGCGCCCATCCGCGACGAGCCGAAGAAGGAGCCGGAGCGTCCTGCGGTCTGGACCTATCAGGGCGAGCCGGATCCCGCGCCGCCTGCGTCCGACCCCAAGGAGGCACGCGAGCAGGCCCGCGCCGAGCGCCGGGAGAAGCGGCAGGCCGAAAAGCGCCGCCGCCAGCTCGAACGCTTCCAGAAAAAAGAAGCGCGGAAAAAGCGGGCGCAGGAGCAGCCGGAGCATACCTTCGCGTCGCTCGCCGAGGCGTACCAGTTCTACGCATCCGCCTCCGGCATCCGCCTGCGGCTGCTCGTGAGCGCCCTTCTGTGCCTCGGGTCGATCGTGCTGCTGGTGCTGTCCACGCCCGCCGTCATCGGCGGCGACGGCGCAAATACGGGGATCTATGCCACGGTGATGCTTGGGCTTCTGGTCGTGCAGGCGCTTTTGTCCTATGACGTCTGCCTTGGCGGCGTGACGCAGCTTCTGAAGCTCCGCTTCGACCACACCAGCATGCTCTTCGCGGCGCTCATCGCCGTGACTGCAGACGCGTTTTTCGCCATCGGCAGCGGCCGCACGCCGTTCTGCACGGTCGCGTCGGTCCTTCTGCTGCTCGCGCTCTGGAGCCGCAGCCTTCTTTATGAAGCCCGGCGCAAATCCCTGCGCGCCGTCAGCAATATGGAAGACCCCGTCGCCGCCGTGCGTGAAGAGCAGGCGTGGCACGGCTACGACTGTATTTTCCGCGCGCCGGGCGATGCGGAGCAGTTTGCCGTCCAGCTCGAAATGCCGGACGCTGGCAGCCGCATCATGTGCGTCTACGCCCCGGTCATGACCGGGGTGACGCTCGTTTTGTCCGTCCTGACGGCCCTTCGCAGCGGAGAGAGCTTTCTGTGGTCGTGGGCGGCCATGCTGCTGGCGGGCTATCCGGCCGGTATCCTGATCGCCTACGCAAGGCCGTTCGCCTCGTTCAGCAAGCGCCTGTACCGCGCCGGTGCGGCTGTGGCCGGCTGGCAGGGCGCGCGAAACCTGTCCGGCGAGGCGGGCCTCATCATGGAGGATGCAGATCTGTTCCCGCCGCAGAACGTGACGCAGGGCGGCATGAAGATCTATGCCGACCGCCCCGCGCCCATGGTCATCGGCTACGCCACCGCCGTCGTGCAGACGGCGGGCAGCGGCCTTGTGCCGCTGTTCGAGCAGATGATGCACGACCAGAACGGGCGGCGCTATACCGTCGATTCCTTCCGCCGCTACGAGGGCGGCGGTCTCGGCGCGACGATCCGCGGCGACGTGGTGCTGATGGGATCCATCGCCTTTATGAAGCTCATGCGCGTGCGCGTGCCGGAGGGCATCCGGCTCAAGCAGGCCGTCTATCTTTCAATCAATGGCGAGCTTGCCGCGGTCTTTGCTCTCAATTACGCCCCGGCGGAGTCTGTCCGGGCAGGTCTCGCGGCCGTCCTGCGCGCGGGCAATCTCGTGCCGGTGCTGGCCACGCGCGACTTTATGATCACCCCGCAGTTTCTGAAGCTGCGCTACAAGATCCCGCCGGAGCATATCGAGTTCCCGACCGTGGAAGAGCGGGCGCGCCTGTCCTCGCCGGACGCCGTCCATGCCGGGCGGCAGGGCGCGCTCATGGCGCGCAGCACGTTCGCAGCCTTCTCCGGCAGCGTCTGCGCGGCGCGGAGCATGCGCGGCGCGGCCATCTGCTCGATCATCGTCTCGATCGCGGGCAGCGCGATCGGCGCGGCGCTGATGTTCCTTCTGACGTTCCTCGGCTCCAGCCTGTCCGCGTCGTGCTGGAACCTGTTTTTGTACACGCTTTTGTGGCTCGTTCCGGCGCTCCTGACGGGCACTCTGGCCGGACGGACGTGAGCGTACGGGAAAAATGCAGATTTTCATGGGATTTCACAAGATTCTAATTGCAATCCCATGGGGATTCGTATATAATGGATTCTAAAGGTCGGCGAAACTGAGATCTGCCGAGAGGCAGGGCGCGCCGTTTGGCGTCCTGTCTGGAGAAAGGAGTAATTATCACTATGGGCTATACTGCCAATGACATTCGCAACATCTGCCTGCTTGGCCACGGCGGCGACGGCAAATCCGCTCTGTGCGAGAGCATGCTGTTCACCACCAAGGCGATCACCCGTCTGGGCAAGCGTGCCGATGGCACCACTGTTTCTGACTTTGACGATGAAGAGAAGAAGAGACAGTATTCCATCTCTTCCTCTGTGATTCCCGTTGAATATAGCAAGTGCAAGATCAACGTGATCGACAACCCCGGCTATTTTGACTTCGCCGGCCAGATCGTGCAGTCTCTGCGCGTGGCTGACGCAGGCCTCATCTGCCTGACCGCCAAGAGTGGCATCGGCGTCGGCACCGAAAAGGGCTGGAAGTACCTGTCCAAGGCCGGTCTGCCCGCCATGTTCTACATTTCCAAGCTCGACGAAGAGCATGCCAACTTCTTCAACGTTCTCGACAGCCTGCGCGAAATGTTCGGCGCATCCGTCATTCCGTTCACCTTCCCGATCCTCAAGGGCGAAGAGGCCGTCGGCCTTGTCGACCTCATCGAGAAGAAGGCCTATGACGCCAATGGCAAAGAGATCGCCCTGCCGGCCGACGCTGCCGACAAGATCGAAGAGTACATGGCAGAGCTGAACGAGCAGGTCGCCGAGACCGACGAAGCGCTCATGGAGAAGTTCTTCATGGAAGAGCCGTTCACGCAGGAAGAGCTGATCACCGGCATCAAGGCCGGCATCCGCGAGCGCAGCGTGACCCCGGTCTTCTGCGGCTGCGCCTATACGGGCCTCGGCACCACCAACCTCCTGTCCAACATCGTCAAGTATGCGCCGAACCCCCTCGAGGGCAAGCCCATGACCCAGGTCGACGACGAGGGCAAGGAATCCGAGTTCAAGCTCGACCCGAACGGCAGCCCCATGGCGTTCGTTTTCAACACGCTGGCTGACCAGTACGGCAAGAACTCCTACTTCAAGGTCATCTCTGGCGATATGGAAGACACCCTCACGGTCGTCAACGCCCGCACCGGCGATTCCGAAAAGCTCGGCAACATGTTCTTCCCGAAGGGCAAGGACAACACCAAGACCTCCAAGATCTGCTGCGGCGATATCGGCGTCTTCACCAAGCTCGCTTCCGTCAAGACCGGCGACACGCTGGGGCTGCCCGGCAAGACCGTCCGCATCAAGGGCATGACCTATGACGAGCCGATGTACAAGCAGGCCATCTACGCCAAGGTCAAGGGCACCGAGGATAAGATCGCTGCCGGCCTTGTCAAGCTGAACGAGGAAGACGCGTCCTTCACTTACGGCAACGACCCCGAGACCAAGGAGCTCATCATTGCCGGTGCCGGCGATATGCAGCTGTCCGTCCTTATGGCCAAGCTCGCCAGCAAGTACAAGGTCGAGGCTGTTCTGAAGCCCGCCAAGATCGCTTACCGCGAGACCATCAAGAAGAAGGTCGAGATCCACGGCCGTCACAAGAAGCAGTCCGGCGGCCACGGCCAGTTCGGCGACGTCTATATCCGCTTCGAGCCGCAGTCCGAGTCCGAAGAGATGATCTTCGCGGATGAGACCGTCGGCGGCTGCGTGCCGAAGAACTTCATCCCGTCCGTTGAAAAGGGCCTGCGCAACTGCGTCGGCAAGGGCGTTCTGGCCGGCTACCCGGTCGTGTTCCTGAAGGCCACGCTGTACTTCGGTTCCTATCACCCCGTCGACTCCTCCGATATGGCGTTCCAGACCGCTGCCGGCATCGCCTACAAGGAAGGCCTGCCCACCGCTGGCCCGACCCTGCTCGAGCCGATCGGCGAGCTGAAGGTCCTCATCCCCGACAGCAACATGGGCGACGTCATCGGCGACCTCAACAAGCGCCGCGGCCGCGTCATGGGCATGAACCCCGATCCCGAGAACCCCGGCTATCAGATCGTTGAAGCCGAAGTTCCGGTCGGCGAAATGTCCTCCTACTCCATTGACCTCCGCGCCATGAGCCAGGGCCGCGGCAGCTACACGCTGAAGTTCGTCCGCTACGAGGAAGTCCCGCAGATGAACCAGGCCAAGATCATCGAAGACGCCAAGAAGGAAGAGGAAGAAGCATAAGCGAACCCTTCCCATACCAGAAGTCAACCCCCCGGTTTCCATACGGAAACCGGGGGGTTTCAGGTTCCCAAAACGTCATTGTTCATTTATTCGCTAAAGCCTTCTGGCTCGTTTGTAGGGGACGATGCCGGTCACAGCCGTTCGCGACGAAGGCGCGTTACGGATGTGGGTCTGCCGCTTGCCGGTACACATCGTCCCGCTGCAGCGGTTACGAATTTGCCGCAAACTCCCGTAAAAACGGTCTGTTCTGCCGGGTCGATGCGACGCCAACAGGCTGGTTTTGAGGCGCAACCGCGCGCAGCGCGGCTCTTAGCGCCGAAGATAGGCATCGCCCCCTACAAACAAGTCGGAAGGCTTCCGGCATAGAACGGGCATTGATGTTTGATGACAAACACATAGAAAGCGCACCGCAGAATGCGGTGCGCTTTCCATGAAATAAGGGCGTCTTATGGGTT
This sequence comes from uncultured Oscillospiraceae bacterium, assembly GCA_934613505.1. Taxonomy (GTDB): domain Bacteria; phylum Bacillota; class Clostridia; order Oscillospirales; family Oscillospiraceae; genus CAG-170. The sequence continues at coordinate 19,417 of CAKTTB010000016.1, forward strand.
TTTACTTTGCAGCTTTCGCGGCCTTCTTGGCAGCCTTCTCACGCTCGAGGCGGGAGATGAACAGGGCGCAGGTCGCGTCGCCGGTGATGTTCAGCGTGGTGCGGCCCATATCGAAGATCTTGTCGACGCCGGCGATGATGGCAATGCCTTCGACCGGCAGGCCGACCTGTGTCAGGACCATGGCCAGCATGATCATGCCCGCGCCGGAGACGCCGGCAGTACCGACGGAAGCGAGCGTCGCGGTCAGAACGATCATGGCCATGTCACCCAGCGTCAGCTGAACGCCGTAGCAGCAGGCAATGAAGACTGCGCAGACCGCCTGATAGATCGCGGTGCCGTCCATGTTGATCGTCGCGCCAAGGGGCAGGACGAAGGAGCTGATCTCCGGCTCCGCACCCATCTTGTTGCAGCACTCGATGTTGACGGGCAGGGTAGCGTTGGAGGACGTGGTGGTGAATGCGGTGATCATCGCGGGAGCCAGACCCTTGAAGAACTTGATCGGGCTCATCTTGGACAGGAACTTGACGGACAGACCGTAAACTACAATAACGTGAATGAGGTAGGCAAGATATGCGATGCCAATGATGAGCGCAAGTTTACCGATAATGTCGGCACCATTGACGGCAACAACGTTCGTCATCAGGCACAGGACGCCGATCGGGGTAAACTTGATGATCATCATCATGATCTGCATGATGACTTCTTCGCAGCAGTTGATGAGCTCACCGATTTTCTGGCCCTTTTCACCGGCAGCCAGGACGCCCGCGCCGAGGAAGATGGCGATGACGATGACCGGCAGCATGTCGGAGTTGACCATGGGCTTGAAGAAGTTATCGGGGAAGATGTTCACGATAACCTGCATAACGGACGGAGCTTCCTTGGCTTCATATTCCAGAGCGCCCAGATCTGCGGACGGCAGCGGGGTGAAATTGCCCTTGAAGATGTTGACCAGAACAAGGCCGATGACGACAGCCAGAGCGGTCGTGATCATGTAGTACACGAAGGTCTTCAGGCCGACAGAGCCGACACGCTTGAGATCCTTCAGGCTGATGACGCCGTCAGCGATCGAGAACAGGACGACCGGGACGACCAGGAACTTCAGCAGGTTGACGTAGATCGTGCCGATGGGCTTGATCCACTCGGTTGTAAAATCGCCGAGACCGGCGAACGCGAAGATGAGGCCGAAGACAATACCGGCAAGCATGCCGATAAATATCCACGCGGGCAGACTGAGCTTCTTCTTTTCTTTCATAAAAATCTCCCTTTCTTCTCGGGGTTTCCCCCAGATTACATTACACAGAATACCATGCCAAAGCGCCCGCGTAAAGTCAAACTGACTAATCTTAACGATATATTAACGTTTCCAATCATGCATAATGCACAAAGCTGATAGAAAGAACAGCGCGCACAGAAACCTGTGCGCGCTGCGGGACTATGTAGCTTATTCGCCGTCCGTGATCTCGCGGATGGAGATGAACCGGAGCTGGTTGAGGGGCTTGCCGGTCTTGTCGGCGACGATCGCCATCAGCATGGCCGCGGTCTTGTCGGGGACGTTGTGCAGCTTGATCTGGCCGGCGGAGCCGGGAGCCTCGGCGGGCCTGACAGCCGGTGCGGCAGCGGCGGGAGCAGCTGCGGCTGCGGGCGCTTCGCTCTTCTTGCGGCTGGAGATGATCTTGCCTGCGATCTGTGTGACGAACATCAGAAGGATCAGGCCGAAGAAAACAACAGCCATGCCGAGAACGACGATCAAAGCGGCGGTGCCGATGGAAATGCGCTCCATGGCGGCGTTAATCAGAAACATACTATCTTCCTCCTCACAAAGCGCATCCGCGCCCTGATTTTCGGGCTTATTATAGCGCATGATCTCGTTAATTTGGTGTTAAAGAACACAAGATATGGAGTGGACAGATTGATACCGGAAAACCCCTTGCCTCTTCCTTTGGGAGAGGTGGCCGAGCGCAGCGAGGACGGAGAGGGTAAACAACGTCCATGCCCGCAAAACCCTCTCAGTCGCCTGCGGCGACAGCTCTCCCAAAGGGAGAGCCAAGGGTCTTCTCCAGGCAGGGGGAGCCGATTTGGCCAGCAAAAAATTTTTTGCAAATTAGGATTGCAAACGCCGGGAAAGGTGCTATAATAGAGACAGGAAAGTTGATAGGCGGATTCAGTTCGCATGGCCTTGCGCCATAGCGGAATGGGGTGGGAAGCCCCGCGAGTGGGTCACTGTGATGCATGCCTGACATGCTAAGTCAGATACGCCAGAGCTGGATCTGTGCTCCTGCCGTCACCGGGAGTTGATTGGACGTTCACGTCCGCACGGCTGGTGGCTGTGCGGACGTTTTTGTTTGAAGCTGCGCCTCATCCCCCTGAAGCGCACGACCGGAAACGCTGCACACACCGAGCGCTTTCCAGACAGTGCAGCAGGCGGGTCCCCCCTCGCAGCGCACTGCCTAAAAAAGATCATCCCTCCGGCGTCGGGAACCGCCGGAGGGATGATCTTTTGCACGAAAAAGCAGCCTTCCCGCGCGGGAAGGCTGCTCTTTACGTATCCATATCCGGAATGGAGATATTGTCGGTTCCGTGTGCCTCAAATTCGGCGATGTAATCGTCCATACGGGAGACCAACTCCTCGTAATTGTCGTTTGAGACCGGCTGGTAATCCATGTCGCGCCGCGCCAGCTCCTCGGCGAGGATCTCATAGAAAACCGTGTCTTCGTAATCCATGATGGCCTCGTGGATGCCGCCGTCGGAAAAGGCACGCGACGGAACGTCCACGCCCTGATACCGCTCAACGAGCGCGCCCATGCCCTCTTTTCGGCACAGGGAGAACAGCTTCGATTCCAGATTGTCATAATCCTCGAAGCGGTCGTCCCCGCGGGTCGAGTTGAGGATCCAGTTGCCGATATAGACCATATCCAGAAGCCTGCGGAACTCCTTTTTTGACAGATCGATCTGCATGCCCAAAGCCTCCTCTGCAATAACGCTCTAAACATTATATACAGCTTGCACCGGATTTTCTACTGTTAAAATCACAGTATTATGGAAAAAGATACTTGAGTTCTGCGGCAGTTTCGCATATGATAGAAATGCCGCCGTATTATCTTTAGCTGCGGCGGCGGAAAAGAGGTTCCTGTTTTGAAGAAACTGAGTGTTTGTATCCTGTTTGGCGGCGTCTCGTCGGAGCATGAGGTCTCGCTGCGTTCGGCTGAATCCGTGCTGAACAATATCGATCAAAGTAAATATAATGTCTTCCCGGTCGGCATCACAAAGGATGGCGACTGGATCCTCTTCGGCGGCAAGGACTACAGCATGCTCCCCGCCGGAACGTGGCAGAACTGCGAAAATAACCGCCGCGCGGCGCTCTCGCCCGTGCACGGGCAGGGCCTGCTCAGCTTTGAGAACGACTGCGTCGTGCGCGAGCGCATCGACGTCGTCTTCCCGGTCATGCACGGCGAAAACTGCGAGGACGGCGCCATTCAGGGTCTGCTGCAGATCGCGGGCATTCCCTACGTCGGCCCGCACGTCGCGGCCTCTGCGGCCTGCATGGACAAGACCATCACAAAGCTCATCGCGTCTCAGGTCGGCGTGCATCAGGCCGACTGGCAGCTCGTGACGCGCGAAAGCTTTGCGCGCAGCCGCGAAGCGGCGCTGGACGCCGTAGAGGCAAAATTCCCGTATCCGGTCTTCGTCAAGCCGGCCGGCACCGGCTCCTCCGTCGGTGTTGCCAAGGCAAGAGACCGCGAAGCGCTCGAGGCTGCGATCGAGACCGCGCTCAAATATGACCGCAAGGTCCTCGTCGAGGAGTTCATCCGCGGGCAGGAGGTCGAGGTCGCCGTACTCGGCAACGAAAACCCATGTGCCTCCGTCTGCGGCGAGATCGATTCCGGCGCGGAGTTTTACGACTACACGGCGAAATATATCTCCGACTCCGCAAGGCTCTATATCCCCGCGCGCATCTCCGAGCAGACCTCCGAGCAGGTGCGCGAGTTTGCCATCCGCGTCTATACGGCCATGGGCTGCCGCGGCCTTTCCCGCGTCGACTTCTTCGTCACGGCGGACGGCGGCGTCGTCTTCAACGAGATCAATACCATCCCTGGCTTTACCTCGATCTCCATGTATCCCAAGCTGTTTGAGGCCAGCGGGATCCCGTACAGCGAGCTGATCGACGATCTGCTCGCGCTGGCACTGGAGGCGTGATGGTACAGGCAGCCAGAATTTCCATCACCGGCACGCAGCGTATGGAAGACAGCGAGCCGCAGACCCTGAACCTTGTGACCGACGGCTCGTACTGCTTTGAGCCGGGGCTTGCCATCATCTCCTATGTTGAATCGGAGATGACCGGGCTGGAGGGTGTGGTCACGTCCTTCACCGTGGAGGACGGCAAGACCGTCACGCTCCGCCGCAGCGGCAATGTGAACGCCGAGATGATCTTTGACCCGGAGCATCCCCACGACTCGCTCTATGACATGGGCTTCGGCACCATGATGATCAGCGTTGTGACCGAGGGCATGACAACGCTTCTCAACGAACACGGCGGCGTGCTGGATCTCGACTACCGCGTCGAGGTCGAGCATGCACCCTGCAGCCACAATTATTACCATATCGAAATTCAGACCGTCTGAAGGAGGGGCTTTTCATGAAGCAGCCGCATATCTGCCTGGACGAGACGCTTGGCGTCCGCTATGCCGTTCTTCCCGGCGACCCTGCCCGGCTCGACCGCGTGGCGGCGCAGCTGGAGAACGTGCGCGAGCTTGCCTATAACCGCGAGTTCCGCAGTCTGACCGGCACGTACCGGGGCGTCCCGGTGCTGGCCATTTCCACGGGTATCGGCGGCTCGTCCGCCGCGATCTGCCTGGAGGAGCTTCATAACATCGGCGTCACCGCTGCCATCCGCATCGGCTCCTGCGGCGCGCTGCAGGCGGGCATCCGCCTCGGCGATCTGATCCTCGGCTGCGGCGCCATCCGGGACGACGGCGTCTCCAAGACGTATGTCCATACTGAATATCCGGCCGTCGCAGACTATCAGCTGCTGGGCTATTGCGTGCAGAGCGCGCAGGCGCTCGGCTGCCGGTATCACGTCGGCATCATCCACAGCCACGAGAGCTTTTATCACGAGGAGAACGACGCAGAAAGCGCCTACTGGGCGCACAAGGGTGCGCTCGGCGCGGATATGGAATCGGCGGCGGTGTTCACCATCGGCCGTCTGCGCGGCATGAAGACCGCGTCGATCCTCAATAACGTCGTCGTCTGCGGCGAGGATACCGCCGACGCCATCGGCGGCTATGTGGACGGCGAAAGCCTGACCGCCGCCGGCGAGCGAAATGAGATCCGGACGGCACTCGAAGCGCTGTACCGGCTGGACAAGGAGGGGCAGGCATGAGAACCGTTCTCTATGTCGACTGCTGCATCCGGCGGGAGCAGTCCCGGACGAAACGGCTCGCGGACGCGTTCCTGTCCGCGCTTCCATCCGACTGCCGCGTGGAACATCTTGACCTCATGGCGGAGGATCTGTCCTATTTCAAAGACAGCTATTTTGCCCAGCGCGAGCAGCTTCTCGCGGCGGGCGAGCGGGACCATCCACGCTTTCGCTACGCACACCAGTTCGCAGAGGCGGATCTGATCGTCATGGCCGCGCCGTTCTGGGATCTGGCCTTCCCGGCGCTTCTGAAGGTCTATATTGAGCAGGTCTCCGTCGACGGCATTACCTTTGGCAGCACCGAAGCGGGCCTGCGGGGCCTTTGCCGCGCGTCCCAGCTCGTCTTCCTGACCACGCGCGGCGGCTTTTATACCGATGACGCCATGGAAATGGGCGGCCGGTATCTGGACGCTCTGCACACCTTCTTCGGCATCGGCGCCTATACCTGCATCGCCGCCGACGGTATGGACGTTGCAGGCTTCGACGCCGAAGCCTCCCTCGCCGCAGCCATGCAGAAAGCAAAAGCACTGGCAGCGGAGCTGTAAAACTGTAAAAACCAAACAGCAAGCTTGACTTGCGGTTTGGAAAGGAAGAAACGGCCTTACCGGAACGAGACGTCGCTTGCGGCGGCTCGTTCCGGTAAGGCCGTTTCTGACGCGCCTCCGGCGGCCCTATCTTTTCTCTCGCAAGAGAAAAGATAGGGGAGAAAAGAGTGCTGGGGACGCGGGGTGCGTACCGCAGTGCAATTCAGGTGAGAAACTAATTTGTTAGCTTCTGCAATCGCATCAAGTCGCCTCACGGGCGCTATGGTACGCGCCGCCCGTTGGTGTGAGAATCAAATTTGCTGTAATGTGCCTTTGAATCAGTGCAGTTAATAGAAGGTGCTATCAAAGTTTGTGGGCTTGCACGTATTCGCGCCGCCCCTTGGCTCTCCCTCTGGGAGAGCTGTCGCCGTAGGCGACTGAGAGGGTTTTGGCAGTCACGGTATACCCTCTCCGTCTTCGCTTCGCTCAGACACCTCTCCCAGAGGGAGAGGCAAGTGGGACGCAAGGAAAGGAAATTTTTAGCGCATATCCATCAAATTTCGCGGGAAAGATCCAAGAAAACCGAAGCGGTTTTCTTGGTCGGTTCAAGGAGGTCCGGAGGGAAATCGAAATCCCTCCGGGCTCGTTTTCTTTTTGCTACTTTTTCTTTTGGAGAAGCAAAAGAAAAAGTAGGTCGGCAGTCGCAAATTTGTAGAAGAGCATCAGCCTTCTGCCAGCCGAAATAACCACACAAAAGCCGCAGCCCATCCGGGCTGCGGCTTTTGTAACACTTATTTGAGCGCTTCCCCCACGACTTTCCACGCCGCCGTGAGCCGCTCCACGCTCCAAGCCGCGTTCGCCGGGCTGGTGGAGGGGAGCCGGACGGCCTCACGGCCGAGTACCTTCTGCTGGTACCGGCAGAAATACTGGTACGACGTGCCGCCGTTGCAGAAGATCTGCCGGATCTCCGCGCCCTGCAAAATCGGTGTCAGGTCGGTCGGCACGACCGCGCGGATGGAGCTGTCGCTCGAGCCTTCAATTTCACAGTGCGCGATCACGTCCCAGAGCGCGACGTGATGGCTGTGCAGCATCTGCCGCTTTTCCTCGATTGTCTGCGGAACCGGGCAGCCGAGTACGGCGGCCATCACCCGCCAGAATCGGTTCTGCGGGTGGCCGTAGAAGAACAGCGCCTCGCGCGACCTGACCGACGGGAACGACCCGAGGATCAGAACGCGTGAGCCTGCATCCCACAGCGGCGGGAACGGATGCGTGATCGGCTGCATCACAGCGCGGCGATCAGCGTGTCGACCGCCTCGGGCTTTGTCGCCCACGAGCAGACGAACCGCACGGCCTGGTGGGTCTCGTCCACACGGCCGAACGTCTGGAACTCCACGACCCTGCTCAGCGCCTCGATCTGCGCATCGCTCATGATGACGAAGGTCTGGTTCGTCGGGGATTCAGCCCAGAGCGTGTAGCCCTTTTCAATCGCCGCGGCGCGGATGCGCTGCGCCTGCGCGACCGCGTGGCGGGCCATGTCCAGCCACAGATCGTCCTCAAAGTAGGCCGCAAACTGCTCGCCAAAGAGGAAGCCCTTGGCGAACATGCCGCCGCGCTGCTTGATCATGTTGCGGAAATGCGGCTTGATCGCATCATTCGTGATCACCACGGCCTCGCCGAACAGCAGGCCGTTCTTCGTGCCGCCGATGTAGAACACATCGCAGTACTTTGCATAGTCCTCCGGGGCCAGATCGTTGCCCTCGGCGACCAGCGACGGCGCCAGCCGCGCGCCGTCCACAAACAGGTACAGGCCGTACTCCCGGCAGACCTCGCGCAGAGCGATCAGCTCGTCCTTATGATAGATGGTGCCAAGCTCCGTCGCCTGCGAGATATAGACCATGCGCGGCAGGACCATATGCTCGTCCGTGCCGTTGCAGTGCTCCTCCATCACGGCGCGTACATGTGCGGGCGTCAGCTTGCCCTCGGCCGTCTCGATGGCGCAGACCTTGTGGCCGGACGATTCGATGGCGCCGGTCTCATGCGCGTTGATATGGCCGGTCGAGGCCGCAATCACAGCCTCCCATGGCCGCAGAGCGGCGGCGATGACGGTCGTGTTGGTGACGGTGCCGCCGACGAGGAAATGCACGTCCGCCTGCGGGCAGGCAAAGCGCGCGCGGATGATATCCTTCGCCGCAGCGCAGCGCGGGTCGGTGCTGTAGCCGCAGGCCTGCTCGAGATTGCAGCGCGCGATCGCGTCCAGTACCTTCGGATGCGCGCCCTCAGAATAATCGTTTCGGAAAGAGATCATGGGGTTATCCGTCCTTTGTTGTCAGATTCTATCTGATTGTAGAGCGTTCCCGCGGGAAAGTCAACCGTCATCCCGCGCTTTTGCCGTCTCACCGCCCGGCAGCCGCAGGCTCTGCGGCAGGCAGAGCTCCGCCGTGCCGCTGAGACACGCAAAAGCCAGATACACAGCCGTAAAAACTGCCGCCCGCAGAAGGCACAGACCCCACCATCCGCCCGTCTGCGGCAGGAGAAGCGCCCCGGCGCAGGATATCGCAGCGCAGAGCCCCGTCTGCAGTGCCGCCCGGACGCCGGGACGGCAGCCGCTTGCAAGCACGAGCCTGCGCAGACTGAGCGCGAAGTTCAGCACGTGCGTGGCGACGAACGTGAACAGATACCCGGCCGTCCCCCAGCGCGGCAGCAGAACGAACAGCAGCAGAACGTCCAGAACGGACGTGATAGTGTTGTACCGGACTGTCGCCACCTGCTCAGACAGCCCCTTGAGCATGCCGTCCGTCAGCGCGTCCATGTAGAGCATCAGAGCCAGCGGCGCAAAAAATCGCAGCAGCCTTCCGGCCTGCGCGCTGCCGTAGAGCAGCTGCGCCGCAGGCTCCGCCAGAACGAACAGCAGCCCCGCGATAAAGCTGGAAAAGAGCAGCCCCGCCCGCAGGCACTGCCCGGTGATGGAGGCCAGTCGCTCCTTCCGGCCCTGTGCGCGGCAGGCGGCCAGCTCCGGGATCAGCAGATCGATGAGCGCGTACAAAAGCGCCGCCGGAAGCATGAGCACCGGAAAGACCATTCCCGTGACCGTCCCATAGACGCCCATGGCGTCCTGCCGCGCTGCGCCGTACCGGACAAGTCCCCACGGGATGAGGAACTGCTCCAGCGTCCGCAGTGCCGCCCGCAGATAGTCGCTCAGCGCCAGCGGAACGGCAAGATGCCGCACGCGCCGCCCCATATCGTCCTGATTTTCCGAAAAGACGCCGCGCTCTTTCCGCCGGAACAGGCAGTATAGCAGCGCCGTCGCCGCGCAGCCGGAGAGCAGATCGCCTGACAGCAGCGCCAGACATGCGCCCGCCGCGTCGCTGCCCGAGACCTGCAGAAACAGAAACGTCAGTCCGAGGCACAGGATCCGCTCGCCGATATCCACGGCCGTCAGCCGCAGCACCTGCCCGGTGGCGGTAAAATACCCGCCCAGCACAAGATTGACGCAGGCCGACGGTAGCATCCCCGCCAAAAGCCGCAGCCCCGCCTCTGCCGCAGGTTCCTGCAGGAGCTTCGCAGAGAGCCATGGCGCGGCGAAAAAGAGGATGGCCGAGACCGTGCAGCTGGTGAGCAGCACGTAGCCGAGGCAGTGATAGACCGCGCTCTGCACCTCGGCGCGGCAGCGCCGCCCGTGCGCCTGCGCGCACAGGCAGGTCGCCGCGACCCGCGCCCCGGCCAGCCCCAGCGTCATGGAGAACGCGCAGACCGATAATACCAGCTGCACAAGCCCCAGCCCGTCCGCGCCGATCCGCGCGGACAGATACGCCTGCAGCAGCATCGATACCAGCCGAAGGAGCAAAGCCGCCGCGGTCAGCAGCAGCGTATTTTTAAGGATCTGACGGCCTGAAAACAAAAAATCACCTTCCACTCCAGTCTACGGAGCGGAAGGTGACGGTATGAATCCGATTTACTTGAGCTGGAACGTGTAGTACACCGCGCCGATCAGCTCGATCGCGATCGCGGCGAACATGGCGTAGAACGCGAAGCCGGAGCCAAAGATCAGGCAGGCGACCAGCACGATGGCCCACAGGATGCAGATGAAGTACAGGAGCAGGGAATTGAAGCCCTCGGGGAACACGCGGAGCGTCCTGCCGAACAGCGTCAGCTTTCCGCGGCTTTTCGCACACAGGCAGGTGACCAGCGCGACGCCGACCAGAATGACGGCCAGCAGCACACTCCCGAGCACGCGGTTGAGCGCGAACGCCGACCGGGAGCTGAGATAGAACACAACGCCCGCGGAAGCCGTCGCCAGCGAGAACGTGAAGAACTCCGACCGGTACAGCTGCCAGACCATATACAGGCAGTAGACCAGCGCGTGCAGCAGGTAGATGACGATCATGTTGTTGGTCCAGTAGGCCCGCAGGATCCAGCAGGAGACGGTCAGCAGCGCGAGAGCCGCCGCGCCGTAGCGGCAGAGCGTCCTGGCAAGCGGCGCTTTCAGCACGAACGCGAGCGCGCACACAACGATCAGGACTGCCAGCAGAACCAGCCGCAAAACCCCGAACAGGTCATAAAGCGCCGAGAAGCCGCTGAGCGTGGCATAATAGCCGCCCAGCTTCCAGAACCCGTAAATGACCAGCACCATCAGCGCGAACGCAGCGGGTACTTTATATACGACGGATTGATCCTCCGTCTTTTTTGCAGCAGTTTTATTCTTCGTCATAATGTCCTGTCCTTTGTTGATTCATAATCAGTCCAGCGCGCCCGAGGCGTACAGGACAGCGCTCAGCGCGCACAGCGGCGCTGTCTCGCAGCGCAGAATGCGCGGGCCGAGCGAACAGATCTGCATACCGGCGGCCTGCGCCAGCCGAACCTCCTCTTCGGAGAAGCCGCCCTCCGGCCCGGTCATGATCGAGACGGTCTTCGCCGTCCCATCGCCGACCGCCCGCCGCAGCGGCAGTGTTCGTTCATTTTCATACGGGAAAAGCGCCAGCTCACACGCCGCGGCGCGGGCAACGGCAGCTTCAAACGAATCGGCCGTCAGGACCTCGGGGATCCGGCCGCGTCCGGACTGCGCCGCTGCGGAGGCGGCGATCTTCTGCCAGCGCTCGAGCTTTTTCCGGATAGAGGCGTCGTCCGGCCGCGAAACGCAGCGCGAAGAGGGGAAGGCGACGATCTCATACGCGCCCAGCTCCGTCGCTTTCTGGATGACGTGCTCAAGCTTGTCCGCCTTGGCATATGCCATGTAGATGCTGCACTGCACCGGCGGCTCGGAAGCCGACCGGCAGGCGCTGTCCACGACCAGACAGACCTGATTGGCTGAGATGTCGGAAATGGTACAGCTGTAATCGGTGCCGCGGCCGTCGCAGACGGTGACCGTCTCGCCGGGCTTCAGACGCAGAACCTTTGCGTGGGCGGCATTTTCACCGTCCAGCGTCAGAAAGCTGCCGCAGACAGCCCCAGGCGCGAGAAAAAACTTCGGCAACCCCAGCACCTGCCTTCCTTGTATACATACAGACGGTATTATACCAGATATCGGGTCGAAGCGCAAGTGAAAATGTGATGGAAGATCTGCGTAAAAATAAAATAACCCCTTGACAAATGCGAAAGGACTGAGTATAATAACTGAGCAAATGAAAATTGCATGCGAGAGTGCTGGAATAGGTAGACAGGCACGTTTGAGGGGCGTGTGGCAACCGTCGTG
>CAKTTB010000017.1 GCA_934613505.1 uncultured Oscillospiraceae bacterium
GCCGTTCATCTCAATGTAGTTGTTTTCAAACCGGTGCAGCTCGCGCATGGTGATCGTCTCGCCGTCGAACTGGCCCAGGATCGCGCGGCCGTTGCTTGCACCGAGATCAAACGCCAGTAAGTTGCGCATCATTTCACAACGCCTTTCTAATAATGTCGGGCAGACAAGCGCCTGCCCGGTGGATAAACTCAGCGGATATTCTTGTACATCGGGCCGTAGGCGGCGCAGGCACGGTAGTCCTGGCCTTCCTTGTCCATGCCGAAGGCATTCCAGGCCGCCGGACGGAAGACGTCCTTGCCGGCGACGTTGTGCATGCACACGGGGATGCGCAGCATCGAGCAGAGCGTGATGAGGTCCGCGCCGACGTGACCGTAGGAGATCGCGCCGTGGTTCGCACCCCAGTTCTGCATGACGGAGTAGGCGCTCTCAAACGGGCTGCCGGACTTGCCGTCGCAGCGCGGCGTGAACCAGGTGCACGGCCACGTGGGGTTCGTGCGCTCCATGAGCGTGTCGGTGACCTCCTCGGGCAGATGCACGGTCCAGCCCTCGGCGATCTGCAGCACGGGGCCGAGGCCCTTGACGAGGTTCAGGCGGATCATGGTCGCGGGCATTTCCGCGCGGGTGACAAAGTGGCTGGAGAAGCCGCCGCCGCGGAAGTTGTCGAAGCCGGCCTCGCACCAGACGGTCGCGTCGGTCATCTTCTGGATGTCCGCATCGTCCACTTCCCACCAGCGCTTCATGACGGCATTGCCATTTTCGTCCGTGCACTCGCCGCAGGCGTCGAGGCAGGCCGCGCCGGAGTTCAGCAGGTGGATGATGCCGCCGTTTTCCTTGGCCTTGCCCTCGAGATCGTAGCCGGTGACGCGCTTCGTGGCTTCGGGAGACCAGTAGGTACGCACGTCGGCGAAGATCTGCGCGCGGTTGGTCAGCAGCTCCATAAAGAGCATACCAAGGCCGTTGAGGACGTCATTCTCGGTCGCAAAGACCATCGGCTCCTTCGGGCCTTCGAAGTCGAAGGACGAGTTGAGCACAGCCTCGGGATAGTCGCAGTTGGGCCAGTGGTCGGTCCACTGTCTCTGGCCCTGGAAGCCGGCGGCGATGGCGTTGTGGCCGACCTTCTCCTCCTCAAAGCCTGCGGGCAGGTTCTGGTTGCCCTGGATCAGGTCCTTGATGATGCAGTACATCTTGATCGTGAACTCCCACTGCTTTTCCTTTTCCTCGGGGGTGAACTTGATGCGGCGGGTCTCGCCGAGGAACTCCACGGATTCGGGGTTGTCGTCGCGCCCTTCCCTGCAGTGTTCCTTCGTCCAGGCCAGGGCCTTTTCATAGGCCTCGTGATCGTAGATGCCCTCTTCCATGCGGCGCAGGATCTCGACCTCGTCGACGGACTCGACGCGCAGGCCCAGATATTCCTCCATGAAGTCCTGATCCATGATGGAGCCGCCGATGCCCATGGTGACGGAGCCGATCTGCAGATAGCTCTTGCCGCGCATCGTGGCAGCCGCGACGGCCGCCCGGCCGAAGCGCAGGAGCTTTTCCTTCACGTCGTCAGGGATCTCGGTGACCTGATCGCGGTCCTGCACCTCATGGCCGTAGATGCCGAAGGCGGGCAGACCCTTCTGCGCGTGAGTCGCCAGAACGGAGGCGAGGTACACCGCGCCCGGACGCTCGGTGCCGTTGAAGCCCCAGACGCCCTTGATGGTCATGGGATCCATGTCCATGGTCTCGGAGCCGTAGCACCAGCAGGGGGTGACGGACAGGGTGATGGCGACGCCCTCACGCTTGAACTTCTCCGCGCAGGCGGCGGATTCCGGCACGCGGCCGATGGACGTATCGGCCATAACGACCTTCACGTGCTCACCGTTGGAGTAATAGAGATTTTCCTCGAACAGTTTTTTTGCGGCCTCGGCCATGGCCATGACCTGGTCTTCCAGGCTCTCACGCAGCTGCATGGGGCCGCGGCGGCCGTCGATGATGGGACGGATGCCGATCACGGGGTATTCGCCGATGTAACGATTCTTTGCCATTCTAAATTCCTCCTCTTTGTATTTCTGTGTTCAGATTTCTGCCCTTGTTGTTTTCTGCTACGCCGTTTTTAAGCGGTTTCCCACACAGGAAAACCGTTTTACGGTTCACTTCTTCATCACACACGACGAAGTCTGCGCGTTTTCCGGCCGCGATGGAGCCGATCTCGTTCTCGCAGCCAAGCTCCCTCGCAGGGATCAGCGTCGCGGAGAGAACGGCCTGTTCTTTCGGAATGCCAAATTCGACTGCTTTCCGCATACAGTCGTAAAGATTCGTGGCCGAACCGGCCAGCGTGCCGTTTGCCAGCTTTGCTACGCCGCCATGCAGGAACACGTCCTGTCCGCCGAGGGTGTACTGCCCGTCCGGCATCCCGCAGCAGCGCAGCGCATCGGAAACGATGCAGATCCTGCCCGGAAACAGCTTGAACGCCATGCGCACGGCGCTCGGGTGGATGTGCTGGCCGTCGCAGATCAGCTCCGCAACCACGTTTTCCCGCTCCGAACCCGCGCCAATGGGGCCGGGCTTGCGGTGGTGGATGCCCGGCATGGCGTTATACAGGTGCGTCAGGTGGGACGCGCCCGCGCCAAATACCGCCGATGCCTCTTCATAGGTGCAGTCCGTATGCGCGATAGAGACGGTGCAGAGCTTAGACACCTGCTCAGTAAACTCGACCGCGCCGGGCAGCTCCGCTGCCACATCCGCGATGCGGAGAAGCCCCTCGGAAGCGTCATAAAGGTGTTTGAACGCGGCAAAATCCGGCTTTTTCAGGTGCGCGCCGTTCTGCGCGCCCTTTTTCTTTTCGGAGAAGAACGGCCCCTCCATCTGGATGCCCACGATGCGTGCGCAGCCGGACGGCTGGGCGTTTTTGAGCTGCACGGCAGTCTTGTACGCCGCCTCCAGCACGTCATACGGCAGCGTCATGGACGCGGGCGCGAAGCTGGTCACGCCGTTTTGCGCGAGGTAACGCGCCATTTTCACAAGCCCGTCATAGTCGCCGTCCGAGAAATCCGCGCCGGAGTTGCCGTGGTTATGGATGTCCACAAGACCCGGAATGACATACTGGTTTTCCAGATCGATGCCGTCCTCCGCAGGGACAGTGTTCAACACCTCCGTGAATCTGCCGCTTTCCACGCGGAAAGCGCCGTGCTGAAAACGTCCGTCCACGAAAATATTCGCGTTTTTATAGAGCATGCTTACACCTCCGGCAGGCTGGCGGCCGCCATCGACTGGCCGACGCGGCGGAACTTTTCATCCGGCAGCATGACGCAGAGCTTCTGCGCCAATTCCGGATATTCCTCCTTCAGTACCCGCCGGCATTCAGCGACGATCAGATCCCCGCCCACGCCGGACGCGACGCGGCCCAGCACGATCAGGCTGCGGATATCGTAAAGCCTCTCATACAGGCAGAGCGTATGACCGAGATATACGCCGATGGACTTGAAGATCTCCAGCGCGTACGGAAGTCCCTGCTCGGCCAGCTTCTGCACCTCTTTGAGCTTTTCGGCGGGTGTCAGGCGCTCGGAAAGCGCGATCCCGGCGGCAGGCGCCAGTTTTGCAACTGCGTCCTGCGAGAAATACTTGCAGCCGACGCCGCGATCGCCCGACCATTCGTCGCGCATGGCGCGCTCGTTCAGATCAACCGGAGCAAAGGCAAGCTCGCTGAACCAGCCAAGAAGGCTGCTCTCGGCATTCACATAGCCGACCGCCTCGCTCGTGCCCATCGCGAGCCCCATCACACAGCCCGTACCGAGGCTCATGGAGCCTGCCAGCGCCGACACATCGCCATCGTTGGCGACCACGATCGGCACATCGCCGATCTCCTTCGCGGCGCGGTCAAAGATGCTCTTGACTTCCTCGCGGCGGCTGCGCGGGACCTTGAGGAAAATGGAAGACACCATCGGCGCATTGCCGACGAAAACGCCTGCGGAGGAGACACCGATGCCGTCCACGCGCGGCATTTTGGACGCCGCCGTTTTGAATGCGGCCACAATGCCGTCATACTGGTACTGCGGGTCTTCGCTCGTCTTTGGGTGCCAGACGACCTCCTCGGAGTAGACCATCCTGCCGTCCACGACGGCAGAAACTTTCCGGTCGGAGCCGCCCGCGTCAAAGCCGATGCGGCAGCCATCCGTATGGCCGCCGGCCTTTCTGGTCTGCTCCCGCGCCTGTGGGAAGGTCCCCTCGTCCGTGATGACGATCTCAAACGGCCGCTCGTACACGTCCTGCATGAAGCCGACGTCAAACTCGCGCTCCCCGCCCGCACGGTATTCCTCCTGCATGCGCTTTGCGATCGCGTCGTCGCCGCAGAGGTACACGCGCCAGCCGCCGACGCTCCATAAAAGCAGCTTGACCATGCGCTCGGCATACCGGTAATTTGCCTCGGCAAATTCCGGGCCGCGCAGCTTCATCTCGCGGACCGTCACAAGCTTGTTTTCGCGTTCGACCGCGATCTTGAACGGACGCTCCGCGCCCGCTTCATACGCGCTGGCCCAGACACCGAAGGGAATAAAAGCCGGATCCAGCACAGGCAGGTTTTTGACCTGATACTCAATGCCCAAATACTGCATTGCTTCCCTCACTGTGGCATTCTGGCTGCCGCGGCTTCGTCACAGATGAGGGTCACGTCGGAATGGAACTGCAGGATGGAACCCGGGACCTCCGGCGCGACGGGGCCAAAGAAGACTTTATGCAGGATCTCGGCCTTGTCCGCCCCGGTGATGATCATGACGATCTTCCGGGCTGCCATGACGGTGCCGATGCCCATCGTGATCGCGGCAGTCGGGACCTCGTCGATGGAGGAGAAGAACCGCTTGTTGGCCTCGCGGGTCATTTCCGTCAATTTCACTTCATGCGTCATGACCGGGAAATGGTCACACGGCTCGTTGAAGCCGATGTGCCCGTCGTGGCCAATGCCGAGCAGTTGGATATCTACGCCGCCCCAGTCTTCAATCTTGCGCTCATACGCCCTGCACATGGAGGGGATATCGTCAGCAAGGCCGTCAGGAACGATAGTGTTCTCAGGTTTGATGGAAATGTGGTCAAACAGGTTTTCCTGCATGAAGCGGCGGTAGCTCTGCGGATGATCGGGGGCAAGGCCCTTGTATTCATCCAGATTGGCCGAGCGGACGCGAGAGAAGTCGATAAGGCCTGCCTTTTCGCGGGCAATGAGCTCACGGTACAGCGGCATCGGGGTCGAGCCGGTGGCAAGACCGATGACGCAGGCGGGCTTGGCGTGGATGACAGCCTCAAATTCGTCGGCAGCCGCCTTTCCCATTTCTTCGGGTGTTTTGACTTTGATGATATTCAGGTGCAGCATAGGTCTACCTCTCCTTTTCTTCTGCTACGATTTTCTGCATTTCGTCCCATTTCTTTTCCATATCCGCCACCAGCTTGAACTGCGTCCGGCAGCGATCAAGATTCTGTCCCTCGCGGTGGACAGCGAAATAGTGGTCGCCATCCAGATAATCCGTCAGGAAGCGGACGCCGCATTCCATTGTCATGACCTTCGCGCCCAGCGGCAGCAGCTCCACTTCCTTCTGCGTCAGGTTCGGGCAGGCGCGGATATACCCGCGCGTAAAGGCCCGGAAGCGTTCGAGGCTCAGCTCCATTTTAGACAGGTCCCGCTCGTCCTCCGCGGCAGTCGCCGCGCCGAAGCGGATGGAATCGCCGAAGTCATAGAGGCTGGAGCCGGGCATGACGGTATCAAGATTGATGACGCACAGGGCCTTGCGCGTCTTCGCATCGAGCAGAACGTTATTGAGCTTCGTGTCGTTGTGCGTGACGCGCAGCGGCAGCTCGCCCACGGTCAGCGCGTTCTGGAGCGCTGCCATTTCGCTCTGCCGCGCAAGCGCAAATTCGATCTCGGGCTGCACCTGCGCGGCGCGGCGCATGGGATCCCGGTCCAGAACGTCAAGGAACGCGCGGTAGCGGTCGGGCGTGTTGTGGAAATTCGGGATGGTCTCGTGCAGCTGCGCCGCGGGGAACTCCGCCAGCAGCTGCTGGAACGTGCCGAAGCCGACGGCGCTCTGGTAAAAGTCCTCGTCCGTTTCCGGAAGCTGCAGGCAGAGCGTGTCCTCGACAAAGTTGTAGACGCGCCAATATCCCTCCTGCGCGTGCAGATAGCTTGCGCCCTCGTGCGTTCTGACCAGCGTCAGGACGCTGCGCGGGTCATCGGTCTTCGTGCGCAGAAACTCCGTGACAGCCGTGATGTTCTCCATCAGGCCCGCCACATCGCGGAACGTGTGGTGGTTGATCTTTTGCAGGATATAGCGCCGCCCGCTTTCCATCACGGCAAGATAGGTCACATTGATGTGCCCACAGCCATACGGCTCACAGGAAACAGGCTTTGCGTCCAGCCGGAAGGCGCACAGTACTTCAAACAGGTTTTCGTTCATTTCCAAAGCTCCTCCGTATAAATGCCCTCCGCCTTCATCTTGGCCACGGCTTCCTTGACAGACGCCAGATCTTCGCGGTAGGTCACGCCGTACCATGTTTCCTCGCACGGCAGCACCTGCACGCTTGCGGACTTGTCTGCAAGCTGCTCATTTACCACAAACGGCAGGAAGTATTCACACTTGAGCGGATTTGTCTTCATTGCTTCTGTCAGGAACGCGCCCATGCGCGCCCAGAGCTCATCCAGCACACGCGCCGAGAAACCCCAGAGATTCATCGACACGATGGTGTCGCCCGCCAGCGGGAAGAAATGCTCGCCGTCCTCGGTGTATTCGGCGTCCGCGCCTTTTTTGAAGATCTTCGTGCGTTCTGTCACGCCGGTCAGCATCCCGGCTTCGATCTCGCACACGCCGCGCGCCACGGAGCCGAACTCCGTCACCGTATTTTTCAGGCGATAGCCGACCATCGCATACTTGCTCTCATCGGTCTGTGCCGCAAGGAAATCATAGATTTCCGAGAACGCCGTGCGGCCATAGAAATCATCCGCGTTGATGACGGCAAACGGACCGTTTACCACGCCCTTGCAGCAGGCCAGCGCATGGCCGGTGCCCCACGGCTTTGTGCGTCCCTCCGGAGCCTCTATGCCCTCCGGCAGGCGGTCAAGATCCTGATAGACGTAGGACACATGGAAATATCGCTCCATGCGGTCGCCGATGCACTCCTGGAACTCCGCTTCCATCTCGCGCTTGATGATGAACACCACATCGCGGAAACCTGCGCGCCATGCGTCAAACAGGGAAAAGTCGATGATGATATGTCCTTCCGGATCAATCGGCTCGATCTGTTTGAGCCCCCCGAAGCGGCTGCCCATGCCCGCGGCCAATATGACAAGCGTTATTTTCTCCATACTCGTCTCCTTTAAAAAAATCACGCGCCGATTTCTGTGAACCGGCGCGTGTATGTCTGACCTTACCGCTCCAATGCAGCGCAGATCTGGCTGTACTGGCCTTCCGTATAACCAATTCCCCAGGAAGCGTCGGATTTTTTCTTTCCGCCATACCAGACACGCAGCACGTCTGCCTCACGATCCAGCAGGAATGCTGTGCGGTACAGGCAGAAATCATCCCAGCTGCCGTCCTTGCCCTGCTCCATCAGCGGATTCGGAAAAACTTTCCACGGCTGGCTCGTTTCCTTGACCGCGTAAAACAGCTTGCAGTAATCGCAGTTTGTGCCGTTCGGATACGCAGGATAGATCGCGTGCAGCGTATCATCCGCAGGATCGCGCCAGATCGTCAGATGCCAGAGCTGATAACCGGGCTGCGCGAGATCCTCGCAGGTCTCTTCCGCGCTCCAATGCAGACCGTCCTCCGAGGTGCGGGTGCGAACCTTATTGTCCTGGTTCTGATACCCCGTATTTCCGGTATCAACATACCACATCCGCCAGCTTCCATCCTGCATACGCTGGATGCAGGGCGACAGAATGCTGTATTTCTGCACCGGATCATGGAGCACGATCTCCGGCTTCGTCCAGTGAACGCCGTCGGCTGAGCGCATCAGCTTGACCCACGACTGCACAATATCGTCCGCCTCCACATAATACAGCCACAGCTCATCACGCTCTTTGTTGTAAACAAGCTCCACGTCGCAGTTATGACCGGGCTTCGGCGCAGGGGTCAGCGGATTTGTCAGTCCCTCAGGAACGCTCCACGTCTGCGCGTCATTGGAAACCAGAATGGACGGATCCTCCAATCCATCATTGTTATAGGGATACGGCGTCATTGCCATCCAGTACAGGTATCCGTGCCAAGGCGCGTCAAAGCGCAGCACCGAAGGGTGCGTGGACTGATCAGAGCCGTCATAGGTCGGGATGTGCTGCGGGCATACCGCGTTTTTCAGAATACTCACTCGTTTGTCCTCCATTCATTCATGTCAATGGCTTCTCCGCCGCGCAGGCGGCTTTCCTCTGCGGCCAGCGCGATCAGGTGGCTTTCCACCGACGCGTCCGCGCTTGTTTTGCTCCCGCCGCCGCGATGCAGTGTCTGCAGGAAGTCTCGCATCATGGCGGCGTCACTGCCGCTGTGTCCGCCGGCTGGCGTGTGAACGTGCAGTGTTGTATGATTCCCGGACGCAAAATCGCTGATCTCCAGCGTAGACGATTCCATGTTGCCCCGAATTTGTCCGCAGCTGCCCATCACATTGATGATCCGCTCACAATGCTCTGTAAAGGCGCACATCGTCATGCTGACGCTGACGCCATTTTCATACAGCAGGTTCACGACCTGATTGTCTACAACATTGTTATCACACTGATAGACGCACCGTCCATACGGGCCGCGCTGCAGTGCGTTCAGAACCGCTTCACGGGAAGGATCCAGGCTCACCACAGAGACAAATCCATCGGAAACGGCCTTTGGATGCTCCAGATAGAAGCGCGGCGCATAATATGGGCAGCGATCCCGGTGCATACATCCATCCAGACAGTATTCCGTCGCACCGTCCGGCTTGTGCGCGGCGTTGAAATGCGCGAGGGAGCCAAAGCTGCTGACCGCCGCACACGAGCTGCCGGCAAGCCATGTCAGGATGTCCGTGTCGTGGCAGCACTTTGCCAGGATCATCGGGCAGCTATCCTCACTGCGGCTCCAGTTCCCGCGCACAAAGCTGTGCGCCATGTGCCAGTAGCCGACGCTTTCGATATGCTGGATGGAGACAAGCTGGCCGATCGCGCCGCTGTCGATCACCTCCTTGAGCTTCACGAAGAACGGAGAATAGCGCAGTACATGGCAGATGGACAGCACGCGCCCGGTCTGCCGCGCCTTTTCGCCCATTGCGATCAGCTCCGTGCGGTCATAGCTCATCGGCTTTTCGCAGAGCACATCGTAGCCCTTTTCCAATGCCTGTGTGACCGGTGCAAAGTGCATCCGATCCTGCGTGCAGACAAAGACACAGTCGGCAAACTGATCTTGTGCCAGCGCAGCTTCCCAGCTTGCAAAGCATTTGTCGGCTGCGATGTGATGCGCTTTCGCAAACGCTGCACGCCGATCCTCCCGCGGCTCTGCCACGCCGACGATTTTCAATTCATTCGGGAAATTCAGCGCGTAGCCGCCGTAGACATTCGCGCCGCGCTGACCGGCGCCCAGAATGATCGCGGTTATGGGTTTCATTGCGGATCCTCCTTGTATTCGATTGCAAGCACGGTATTGGTCGTGTCCGGCAGCAGATAGGTAAAATGCGGGATCGTACCGAGGGTCACAAACGCGAGATTTTCATAGGCATTCGTGATCCAGCTTTCGCCGCGCAGCACCTCGCTGCTGTCCGCCAGCCGCCGCACCGCGCCGACGCGCTTTGCGTCAAGCCCCGTCAGCGCCAGCGGCCCAATGGGGTTTTCCAGAATATGCGCATAGATGCGGTCATTCTTCTTTGTGTACCAGCCCCAGTCTGGCTTCGGTACGTCAGCGCTGCCGCAGCCGTAGATGCTCTCGCCGTTGACTGCCAGCCATGTGCCGATCTCATCCAGCAGCCGACAGCTTGCGTCATTAAACCGACCGTTCGCGTCAGGTCCGACGTTCAGGATCATGTTGCCGCCCTTGCTGACGCATTCGACCAGCTTGCGGATCAGCATGGACGCAGGCTTGTAGTCTGTATCATAGGGGTTGTAGCCCCAGTTGTTGTTCATCGTCGTACACAGCTCCCACGGTACGCGCTCGCCGCGCACATTGCGGATACCCTCCGGCGGCAGGATCTGTTCGGGACTGACAAAGTCGCCGCTATAATATGCGGGCTGTTCGGTGACAAGACTGCCGAAGCCCTCGCCGCTTGTTTCCAGCCGATTGTCCATGATGACGTCCGGCTGATGGCGGCGCACCATCCGGATCAGATCTGTCGCCCGCCACGCCTCGCCGCGCAGCTCGTCATAGGCATAATCGAACCAGAGAATGTCGATCTTGCCGTAATTCGTGACCAGCTCCTCGATCTGTCCGTGCATATAGGCAAGGTAGCGGTAAAAGTCGATCTTCTCATCCCGATAAGCAGGGTTGCCGCGCATGGGATGATTGCAGTCGCCATACTTTGGGAAATCCGGGTGATGCCAGTCGATCAGGGAGTAGTACAGGCCCACGCGCAGCCCCTCGGCGCGCACCGCGTCCACAAATTCCCGCACGAGGTCGCGCTCACAGGGGGCGTTCGTGCTTTTGTAGTCCGTCAGCCTGGAATCAAACAGGCAAAAGCCGTCATGGTGCTTGGCGGTCAGCACGACATACTGCATCCCTGCCCGCTTTGCGCGCCGCGCCCAATCTCTTGGGTCATAGGCCTTTGCTGAAAACTCCTGCATATAGCGCTCGTACTGCTCGGCAGGGATCTTTGCCTCGCTCATGTACCACTCGCCGCGCCCGGGAATCGCGTAAAGGCCCCAATGAATGAACATACCGAAACGCGCTTCGGTGAACCACTGTGTCCGTGTTTCTCTTTCTGTCATAGGCTATCCTTTCACGGCGCCTGCCGTCAGCGACTTGACAAACGTTTCAGACAGCAGGCAGAAGATGATGATGGTGGGCAGGACGATCAGGATGATCGCCGAAAACATTCCGTTCAGATTCTTGGAATACGCCGTCGTAAACTGACCGAGCAGCGCGGGAAGCGTCATGTGCTCCTTGGATTTGAGCAGGATGGATGCAAAATAATACTCATTCCAGTTATTCAAAAACGCCATGATCGCGGCTGTGGCAAGGCCCGGCTTCGCGATCGGCACAATGATCCTGAAATAGGTGCTGATATAGCCGCAGCCGTCCATCATGGCCGCCTCCTCCATTTCCTTTGGAATGGAGAGAAAGTAGCTGCGGAGGATGAAAAACGTGACCGCGATGCCGAGACTGGCGTAGACAAAGATCACACCGGTCAGCGTATCCTTGAGTCCGAGGTCGGAGAGCAGCCGGTAGATCGGGAAGCTGATGGAAATTGACGGGATGAACAGCGTTGATGCGAACATCAGCGTCACAAAACTTTTTCCCTTAAAGGAGATCCGTGCAGACACATACGCCGCAAGAGAAACGGCAAAGACGCTGATCACGGTCGATATGACGGTCACGATAAGGCTGTTGAGAAAATACTGACCGATATTGAGCTTTGTAAAGATGGTGATGTATCCGTCAAACACCCATTTTTCTGGAAGGCCCAGACCGCCTGGCGTCTGCTTGAAGGAGTTGAGAAGTACCCACAGGATCGGATACAGGGAAATGACCAGCACGAACGCCATCAGCAGATACCGAAGCACTTTTACAGGAATTGAGGAACCGTTGCTTTGTTTCATTGTTTGATACCCCCCTAGTCCGATGTATCCGAGCGGAATGCACGGTTGATCAGGCAGACGAGCACGATCCCGAGAATGAACTGGATCACGCCTGCGGTGTTTCCGCGTGCAAAGTTCAGCTTCGTGCTTCCAAGCGAGGTTTTGTAGATATAGTAGCTCAGCGAATACGTGGCGTTATCCGGGCCGCCGGACGTGATGAGCGCGATCTCGTTGTAAAGAAGCAGACCGTAGTTTGCCGCCATAACGGAGATGGTGCCGATCATCGGCCGCAGCAGCGGAAGCGTGATATACCAGTCAATCTGCCGGTCGGACGCGCCTGCGATGCGGGCCGCTTCATAAACAGCAGGATCAATGGAAAAAATCTGTGTCAAAAGCAGCAGGCAGTTGGAGCCGCCGAACAGGATAAAAGTAAAGGTAACGCCCCAGAACGCATATTTGGAGTTAGACAGAACGCTCACATCCGACCCGGGCCAGATCAGATTGCACAGCTCTGTGACGATGCCGCGCGCTGGACTGTACAGGTTCAGAAAGATCAGACCGATCGCTGCGGTCGAGATGATGTTTGGGATCAGGAACATATTGCGGGTGAATTTCCAGCCGCGCATTTTTTTCGACAGAGTCAGCGCGACCAGAATGGTAAACGGCACCTGGATCAGCAGCGTCAGCGCGACCCACTTGAGCGAGTTGACCAGCGCCATTTTGAAGTTTGCGTCGTAGCGGAACAGCTTGATATAATTATCAAACAGGTTTGACCATCCCAAAAACTCCGGCGCGGTGAAATTCTCATAGTTCCATTTGCAGAACGAGGTCAGAAAAATCGTGATCAGCGGATATGCATAGACGATCAGAAACAGGATCGTACAAGGGGTAAGGAAGGCCAGAATAAACCCTCGTTTCCGATATTTTCCCATTGCACGAGCAGCCGTTTTCTCTGCTGTTCCAGCCTTCATAATGTGTCATCCTTTCTTTGCGGTATAGCAAAGGGGGCTTTACGCCCCCTTCGTCACCATGGATCGTGATCAGTTTGCCGCAATCACAGCATCAAGATCCTTGACGACATCGTCAACCGTCTTGCTGCCGTCCTTCAAGCCGGCGTATTTGGACTGGATCTCGCCCTCAAAGTCACCGAACTCATTGCCAAGTCCGAGCGCCTGATAGTCTGCCGCCATGCAGAGCTGGCAGGCGGAAACCAGAAGCTTCGCCTCGGGTGCGTCAACGCTGTCCATCAGCGTGGTATAATCCACGTTGGTGTTCGGCGCCATGCCGATGCCGAACGCGATGATCTTGTTGGCGATCTCCTCGCTCGTCATATACTTGATGAACTCGATGCAGGCTGCGGTCTGTGCGTCGGTCAGGCTGTTCGATACCACAAAGCCCGTGCCGCCGGACATCAGGGAAGCGCGCTTGCCGGATTCGTTCGTCGGGAAGTTGGCAGGCTTGATGTTCTCCGCGCCCGCCGCACAGTCTACGCTTCCGCCGGCATCCCAGACGCCGTTGAAGAGCATAGCGGTCTTGCCGTCAAAGAAGTCATTGCGGTACTGCTCGTCGTCGTCACCGCCGGGGCCAAAGTTCGCGGAGTCGATCTTCTGCAGAACCTTCTCCTGCATGAACGTCATGACCTCACGGAACGCGGGATCGTCAAACGATGCGACCTCTGCGCCCTGCGCATAGAATGCGCGGGTCGCTTCGTCCGCCTGGAAACGGCCAGCCGTCAGAATGTTGGTGGGCCAGCCTGCGTTCAGGCCGAACGGGGTAATACCTGCGTCAACAAGCTTGTCGACTGCTTCCTCAAAGTCCGCCCATGTGCTCCAGTCGGCGGGGACCTTCGCGCCAGCCTGCGCGAACAGCGCTTCGTTGTACCAGAAGCCAACTGCTTCGATCTGCTCACGAACGGAATAGATTTTCTCATCCGCAGTCAGATTCTGATCGTAGCAGACGCCTGCGCCTGCCTTGAAGCCTGCATCCTCATCCAGATACGGCTTCAGGTCAAGGATCAGACCGGCCGCGCTTGCGACGGGAACGATGTTCCAGCCGCCAAAGTCGGCGATGTCATAGAACTTGCCGCCGCTGATGTCGTTGAGCGCCGTGTTGTAGATG
Organism: uncultured Oscillospiraceae bacterium; assembly: GCA_934613505.1. GTDB lineage: Bacteria > Bacillota > Clostridia > Oscillospirales > Oscillospiraceae > CAG-170. The sequence continues at coordinate 13,817 of CAKTTB010000017.1, forward strand.
CCCTCCGCGCCGGATTCATCGGGGATCGCGACAAAGGTGAACGCATCCTTGTGCATATCCGCAAAATCCTGATAGATCTGACGCATCTGCGCCGCTGCGGGCCATTCGGACTCGTCATGGTAGTAGCCGTGAACGAAGGTGATCGTAGGCTTCTCCGCGTCCATCGGCATCTCATCCGTCTTTTCTCCCATGTTTTCCTTCGCCGTTTCGCCGTTGGCGGCGGGCTGCTCGTCTTTTTTCATGGTGTCATTGGTCTGCTTCGCGCAGCCTGCAAACAGGCTGATAACCAGAAGCGATGCCAGTAACAATGCAAGGATCTTCTTCATAATACCCTCCGTAATTTTTATTTGTCAGGCCTGTCTTTTGCAGGTCTGACCGGTAAGTTCAGTCTAGCTGCGAAAAAAGAAAAACGCCATAAAACATTTTGCCGAAAGGTTGTGCTTTTTTGACCTCGGGCGAAAAAAGAATCCGCCGCCGGATTGTGCAATTTCAACAATCCGGCGGCGTTTTGCGCTGCAATAGATGTAATATTTTGATTCAGTTGCGATATTTTTACCGTTATTCGCGTTCCTGCTCCAAATCTGCTATGATGGAAACAACAGACCGCTGCACATCCTTTCCCCGCAGCAGCTCTTCCAGCTGCTGCTCCAGCTGGGCACTGGTTTTGGCGGGCAGGACGGAATAAAGCGTCAGGATCTGCAGGTCTGCCTGCTTGCAGACCTGCACGGCATCTGCCAGAACCGGCACCTGCTCGTGGATCCATGTATCCGAGATATTGGGATTGCTCGGCGCCTGATGCGTTTTTGTGACGATCTGCTCCTGCACGTCTTTACTGAGCATATATTTCAGGAATCGAACGCAGGCGTCGATCTGTCTTTCTGAGCCGTCGTTGCTGATAACATAGCCGGTCGCAGGATTGGCGTATGCGATCGTTTCTCCCGAAAAACCGGGAAACGCGGCATAGCGGATCTCCTGCTTTGTCGTCGTTTCCGCAAGCTCTGTATTCGCCCAGACGCCGTCAATATAGATCGCGCTCTTGCCGTCAAAGAAATTCCGGCGGACGTCCGGCGCTGTGCCGCGCTGCGTGTCATAGGCCAGCGCACGCATAAGCTCGGACACCGCAAGCTCTGCATCCTCCCGGCGGCACACAGGCGTCTGCTTTTGCATAAAGGACAGCGCATCCTCGGATGCAGCTGCCAGTCTCGCGCCAAGGAAGAAGCCCATCTGGCTGACCTGAAGCTGAAGCGGCACGGCGCCGGTCTGCGGCGAGATCTCCGCCAGCGCATCGCAGGCCGCCCAGAACTCCTCCCAGGTCTGCGGAAGCACGACCGTGCCCGCCGGTGTCCCGGTATCCGTGATCCCCGCCTGCTGGAACAAAGACGCATTATACCAGTAGCCGATATACTCCACTGCATCCGGGAGCGTATAGACCGCGCCGTCCGACTCCTGCAGCGCCTGCAGGATCTGCGGACTGACGTCCGAGGCGAACGTCGCGTCTTCCTGCAAATATGGCGTCAGATCCAGCGCCACGCCCTTCTTTGTGGCATTTGAAACATACTGCACATTTCCGTTTGTGCTGATGATATTCGGTGTTTTATCGACCGCAAGCATATCCGCGGCCTTTTCCATGACGATCCCAAGATCCGGCGAGGTATCATAGACAATGTGAATGTCCGGGTTTTCTGCCTCGAACTCGGCAAACAGCTCGCGCATACCGACATGGTCGGCCCCGCTTCCGCCCCAACCGTGCATGAAGCTGATGGACACCGGCTCCGTCTCCGCTGCCGCGGAGCAGGCCGTCAGGAAAACGCACAGAAGCACGAGCAGCCCGCACAGCTGCCTTTTTTTCATAACCACACTTCATCTCCTGTTCAGCTTTTCTTTCTTTTATGCTATCATAACAGGAAGAACGGCAAAAAAGCAAGAGAAAGGCAAGGATATTTTTATGCGCGAACGATTTAGAAACTGGATGCGCACACCATCCCTGCGCGGACAGCTGATCTGGCTGAGCGTCAGCTCGGTGCTGGTCACGCTGCTGATCAGCCTGCTGATCCTGGTGCTTCTCATCAGCAACGTCATGGGGCCGTTTGTCAACCGCGAGGCCGAGTTTGCCATGCAGACCGTTAGCCGCAGCCTTTCCACAAAAACGCAGCTTCTGGAAGACATCCTGCTGCGCATCTGTAAAAGTCCGCAGATGACCGGCGAGGCCTCGGATGCCAGAGGGGAACAGTTCCGCAGCCTTGTTGATATTTACTCGGATAAAAATATTGTTGCGCCGGGGCTTCCGTTTGTGGAGATGGCATATTTCATGGATATGCGCGGCGCGTTCGACGTGGTCAGCTACCACGAGCAGCTCTCAAGCGAGCAGCTTCGGCTGAATGAAGACAATCTGGCGCGCTATCGTGCCTTTCAGGAGAGAGGCATGGACGTACAGTGTACTGCGAGCGAACCATATCTGTACATTATCTTTACTGTTTACGACCGCTGGGCGGACCCGTTCGGCACGGTGATCTTCGTTGTCAACCAGTCCGCGGTCACGTCGATCATGGGCAAGCTCTCCGACTATCAGGATGCGTTCTGGTATCTGTTTGACAAGGACGGCGCGGTCGTCCTGTCGGAGAGCGCGCTGCGGCTGAGCGCGGAGGAGCAGCGCGAGCTGGCCGATGCCGGTCACGACGCCTGCTATACGCGAAAGCTTGACGGAAGCCGGTATCTGCTGTTCAGCGAAGCCTCCGGCATGGGCCTGCGGTGCGCCGTCGGCGTTCCGTCGGTACAGATCCTGCGGCTTCTGTATCAGGTCGCTGCGCCGTATGTGATCGCCTGCGTTCTGCTTTTGCTTGCCGTCGCAGCGGTCATGTTCTTCGCTGTGATGCGGCGGCTGCGGCCGCTTCAGGAGATGACGCTCCAGCTCCGGCAGGTCGCGCAGCAGAATTTCAGCGTCAAGCTCCCGCAATACGATTGTCAGGAATTTTCCACCATGAGTCAGGCGTTCAACGCCATGACGGACACGATCGACCATCTGATCAACGACGTTTATGAGAAAAAGCTCGTCGCCATGGACAGCGAGCTTCGATTCCTGCAAAGTCAGGTCAACCCGCATTTCATGTATAACGTCCTGTGCAGCATCGCGCTCATGGCGCAGATGGATGGAAATACGGACATCCAGAAAATGACGAGCAACTTTGCGGGGCTGACGCAGGCACGGCTTTCCAGCGGCGGCGACATCAAGATCCCGCTGGCGCAGGAGCTGCAATACGCGAAATTTTATATAGAACTGCAGCAGATGCGCTTCGGCAATAAAATATCCTATCAGGTGTCCGTCTCGGACGAGGCGCTGCTTTCCTGCCTTGTTCCGAAGCTCACGCTTGAGATGCTGGTGGAAAACGCGGTCGGACACGGCATCGAGCCAAAGGAGGGCCCGGGAACTGTCCGAGTCTCCGTCGGCTGCACCGAAAACGGGTCGCTGGAGCTTGTGGTCACGGACGACGGCGTCGGCTTTGCCGGACAAAACGGGCAGATCCAGCTGCCGCTCGACCTGCCTGCCGTCGGAAGCCGCCACAACAGAGTCGCGCTGAACACGGTCTATCAGATGCTCAAGCACCTCTACGGTCCGGAATATGGGATCCGGATCACCAGCTTTGAAAACAGTGGGACGAAGGTCACAATCCTGCTTCCAAAGGAGGACAGTCAACATGTACAAAATTCTGATCGCGGACGACGAGGCGCTGATGCGCAAGGGCCTTTGCACACTGATTGACTGGGCAAAGCTCGGCTGCCAGATCGTCGGCACTGCCGAAAACGGTCTGCAGGCAAAGCAGGCCGTGCTCGACTATCAGCCGGACATTATCATCGCCGACATCAAAATGCCGGTCATGGACGGATTAGAGCTTGCGCGGTGGGTCTGCGGCGCACAGCGGCAGATCCAGATCATTCTGCTGACCGCCTTTGCGGATTTTTCCTACGCACAGCAGGCGATCCAGTACGGTGTCAGCGACTACGTTACAAAAACGGGAAATATGAATGACATCGTTGCCGCCGTCGAACGATGCAAGCAGAAGCTGGATCAGCAGCGGCTGCTCCATGTGGATGTTGGAAGCCGCATTTCGTCCATGCTCAGCGCAGTCCTGAGCGGTACGCTGCACCATGAGGCGGAGATACGTCAGCAGGCGGCAGCCCTTGGGCTGACCGCCTCCGGCTACGCCGTCGCAGTCGCGGATCTGCGCAGCGCGGAGGCCATGAACCCGTCTCCCATGCTTCGGGCAGGACTGGAAAAGCTGTTTTACAGTCTGCTTCCGCCGGAGCAGCTGTATCTCTGCCCGCAGGGGCGGCATGAGCTGTATATGGTGTTTCCGGACTGCTCCGACACGCAGCTTCGCAGTTTCTGCTTCGACTGCGTTTCCACGGCAAGAAAGCTGCTGGGAAAGACGCTGTATCTCGGCGTGAGCGAAAACAGCCGGCCGCTATGCGAGCTGCAGGACGCGCTTGCGCAGGCACACCGCGCACTGCAGGATCGCTTCTATGATCAGCAGGAGGTCCATTTTTTCCGGCATATGCAGACCCAGCGCGCACCGACGTACGCCGCATACTTCACAACGCTCGGCAACGCGCTCAAAAGCGCCGATCTGACGCAGGCGGAGACGGCTCTTGCGCATATTTTTGACACACAGCGCCGCCAGCATGCGCCCGAAGCGCAGGTCAAGGAGACGGCGATGATGGTCATGCACACCTGCCGCAGTACGCTCGAAGCGTTCGGCGCAGATCTGGACGCCGTGGATCTGGACAGGGCGGAGTGGAAGCGTCAGCTTCAGCAGCTGCAGTTCCATCAGGACTGTATCCGCCACCAGAAGCAGCTTGTGCGCGCAGTCTGTCAGTATCTCGCGCTGCTCTCTACGGAGGGCGGCAATCTTCTGGCGGACGTGCAGAACTACATGGACATGCATTTCTGCGAGGCGCTGACGCTGAGCGAGCTGGCGGCTGCCGTGCACGTCAGCCCCGGCTATCTCAGCCGCTTCTTCCGTCAGAAGACCGGGCGGACGGTCATGGAAACGATTGCTGGAAAGAAAATCGAGTATGCCCGCCAGCTTCTGGACGAGGGAAATCTGAAGGTATTCGAGGTCGCGCAGCGCGTCGGCTTCGAGGACACCACCTATTTCAGCCATGTTTTCAAAAAATACACAGGGATGTCAGCCAAGGAATATCTGACGCAGGCCCAGCGCCGCAAGCGCGCGGCGGCGGAAAAAACGCCCTGACATACACCAGCGGGGAGCCAGTCGGCTCCCCGCTTTTTCGCTATTTTGCCAAATCCGCCCCGCGGTTTTTATGCAGTTTATGCAAATAGAACAAAAGTGGTCAAAAAATCACAAGTGGACGTGAAAAAATCCCATGTTATTAGGACTTTATTTCATTTAGTATGGGAAACAGGATACCAGCCATTTTGGAAAAACAGATAAGTAAGGAGGATATGAAATGATAAAAGGAACCCACTTTTTCAGCAGGCGCCTGCTTCCGCTGCTTTTGGCCGCTGTCATGCTGCTTGGAATGCTGCCGGCGCTGACGCTGCCGGTACTGGCGGAGGAACCGCCTGCATTGACAATTGATCCCAGAGGATCTCAAGCCTTACACGGCAATCCAGCTTCATGCCGACGACTATCTCGGCCACGCATGGGGAGGCACTGGCAATAAGGAGAATCTCCAGAAGTTCTATGAATACCATGTTGCAATCGCACAGGAGAAGGGCATTAACATTTACCTGACACTGATGACCGGCGGCGTTCCGATCAACACGTTCCGCAATCTGATCGATATGGACTGGCTGAACAATTTGATCGATAACAATTCCTGCATCAAGGGCGTTGTCTTTGCCGAAAACCATCATAACGGAGATACGGATGCCGTCGCACAGCTGACAGCAGAATACCTTGAACTCTTCTCCTCCAAGGGCATCTATCTGGTTCTGACCGACATTGACGATGCAAACCACCGGATGGAAAAATGGTTTGAGAATGATACGCTGTTTAAGGCTGCGCAGAAGCATCATAAGTATCTTGTCATCAACTCTAAGAGCACCTCCAGCAGCGGCTACAATACGGTGCGCAGCTTCGCGCTTGGCACATGGCTGAGTGGCCTTGCAGACAACTGGGGCGCGCTGACCGATGCGTGGGCGTGGTACGAAATCCGCTACCACAAGCTCTTCGAGCCGGTCATGAATACCACCTATGAAGACGTGCGCCGCGTTTATACCTTCCCTGAAACGCTGTTTGCCATGAATATGCTCCAATCCTACGTCAATGGCGGCACGGTATTCAACGCCGAGCATCCCTTCTACTGCACCGGTGTCTATGATGAGGCATCCTGGGTTCTCAAGGAGTCGATCATCCCCACCATGCGCTATATGATTGCAAATCCCGCTGCAACGCGCGAGCAGGTTAAGGATGAAATCAAAGCCGTCTATCATACGGACAGCTATCTCCCGACGAACTTTGCTGAAGGATTGTACGGTACAGCGCAGGACAACAACCTCCTGCAAACGAGCGGCCGGTACCGCACACTGCCCGTTCTGTCCAGTAAACTGTCTGCTGCAGAGGCTTCCGCGTTCGGCAGGGTGCTGAAAAGCGCAGATCTGGCAGATAAGATAAATATCCTGAATGCGCAGTATCCGGAGCTTTCCACAGGCGACGCCTTTGTGGAGACACTCCTGGGCGGCGGAGCAGGACAGACCGGCAGACGGCTTCTCATTATGAATAGTCTCTTTAATGAAAACAAGAATCAGTCTGCTACGCTCACGCCCACAGACGCGACATTCGCAACCAGTATGGGCTTTACTCTGACGCCACATACCTATTTGATTGCGCATGAGACGGCTGACAGCATTAAGATCAATCTCAACAACTTCCGCACGGACAAGGACGAGCTTTGGGTTCCCGGCGAAAGCGAGAATCCGGACTGGACAAGCTTCGGGAACGACTGGAACGGCGATCATAAGGACTATGTACAGGACTATATGAAATACCATATTTCCAATCCCAAGCTTGATAAGGACCGCGATCTCCGGAGCACGGTGATCACGCTGCACACCGGAGACCGGCCGACCACAGTTGTCACCAGAAATGGCGGCAGTACAAAACTCGCCGATGACAACTTCTACACGGAAACGTATGAAAACGGCATCTACACACTGACCATCACGCACAACGGGCAGGTCAATGTGACGATCCAGAAGGGCAGCACACAGCCCACTGAGCCGTCGGTGACGGACTATAGCGTAGCGCCCACGGAGCTTCCCTCCAACGGCGGCATGATCACGGTCACGCTCGCCGGCACGAACCTGCAAAATGGCATTCAGATCAAGGCTGGCACGATCACTGCGAAGACGAGTGGCGATGCAGCGGAGCAAACGGCAACCCTGACTCTGCCTGCTAATTACAGCAGCAGCTCCGTCAGCTATACGGTGCAGTACAGCCTGAACGGAACGGACTGGTTTGGCGGCAAAACCGTCCGTGTTTCCGGCCACTATACGCCGCCAGTCGGTCCTGTCACGCCGTCTGTGCCGACCAAACCCGGCGTTCCGGAAAGAGATCCTTTCCCGTTCACCGATGTCTCCAGAAGCAGCTGGTATTATGACAGTGTCCGCGCCGCATGGGAAAAGGATCTGATCGACGGTGTAACGAGAACGCTCTATAAGCCGGATGACACGCTCACCGTTGCACAGGCTATCAAGCTGTCCGCCGCACTGCACCAGATGCTGAACAACAACGGAAAGGTCACACTGCGCAATGGCTCTCCGTACTGGTACAGCAGCTATGTCAGCTACGCGGTAGATAACGGGATCATTGAAAAGATGTATCTGGATTATACGCCTGCGCAGATGAATACCCCCGTCAAGCGCAATGAATTTGTCCACATTTTCTATGGCGCGATGAGCGACTATCGGCAGATCAATACCGTCGCGGATAACAAGATCCCGGACGTCATAACAACGGATACTTACGCATTGGAGATCTATACGTTCTACCGCGCGGGCATTCTGACCGGTTCTGACAAAAACGGCACCTTCTATCCGACGAACGACATCAAGCGGAGCGAGGTCGCGGCGATCCTCAGCCGCATGTATGACAAAACAGCCCGCAAGACTGTCTCACTTCCGTAAAAACGCAAGTTTCCCCCTGCTTTGGCGCATCCGGTTCGACCGGATGCGCCTTCTTTTTCAGTATGCTCCTTGCCTGATTGGGAAATTGGACATACGAAACGCCTTTCTCGCGATTTCCTGTTCACAAAAAGAAGCAATTGTGCGCACATTCAGCATGATTTGCAATATTTTAAGCAGGATATTGCATTGTCGGCGTGCACTCCATGTCATATAATTGAGAACATGAAAGCCAGACATTTGCCGCACGGCAACAGAAAGAAAGGAGATCCTTCATGCACAAAAGCACAACGAGCAAGCGAAAACTGCCGGATACATGGCTGGTCGTTTTTTTCATATTGGTCGTGATCGCGATTCTGACGTGGATCGTCCCCTCCGGTTCGTTTGACTATGAAACAATAGATATAGACGGCACTGCAAGAAAGGTCGCAATTGCTGGAAGTTACCATGAGATCAGCAAATCTGAAGTATCCGCCACTGGACTTCTCGGCCTGTTTGCTTCTTTGTATGAGGGCTGCGTCAGCGCGGCGGACATTATTTTTGTGATCATGACCTGCGCCGCGACATTCGGTGTCATTGTCAAAACCGGCGCTTTCCACGCATTTATCGGTCGCGTGGTGCAAAAAAACGGTAGCCGCTCGCTGATCCTGATTCCTGTTCTGATGCTCGTCTTTGGCCTGGGAGGTTCTCTTTTTGGAATGCTCAGCGAGTTTTACGGGTTCTACCCGTTGATCGTCGGACTGATGATGGCTCTTGGATATGACGCGATGACGGGATTTGCCACGATCGCGCTCGGAGAATATATCGGGTTTATGGCCGCGACGCTGAACCCGTATACCGTAGCCGTTGCGCAGTCCATTGCCGGTGTGCAGCTATATTCTGGCATCGGTTACCGCGCAGTCTGCTTTGTCGTGCTGATGGGAGCAGCAGTGGCATATCTGATGCTGTATGCACGCAAGGTGCGCCGGAAGCCGGAGCTTTCGGTGGTTTATGGAGATTCGTGTACGCACTCGTTTGAACGCAGTCAATTAGACTCGTACACATTTACATGGCGACATACGCTGATTCTTCTGGATGTGCTTGCCACATTGGTCATCCTGATGCTGGGAATGATCCGCTGGAAGTGGGGCTATAAAGAACTCTGCGGATTGTTCATTATCATGTCTGCCGTGGCCGCGCTGATCGATAAGTGGTCGCCAAACGACTATTGTCAGGAGATGCTTGCCGGTATCAGGAGCGTTGTGTGGGGCTGCATTCTGACCGGCCTTGCCAAGGGCATCATTGTCATTATGAATCACGCGCAGATCATGGACACCATCATCTATGCACTTGGAAATCTTCTGGAAAAAGCGCCCTCTGCAATTTCAGCACAGCTCATGCTGGTGGCGCACACGTTGATCAACTTCCTGATCCCGTCTGGATCCGGTCAGGCCGCCGCTACCATGCCTATCATGGCGCCATTGGCCGACGTGCTGGGCGTCAGTCGTCAGGTGGCCTGCCTGACGTTCCAATTCGGCGATGGTTTGAGCAACCTGTTATGGCCAACCTGCGGTATTGTGATCATTTGCGGGCTGGGTGATGTACGCTATGACCGCTGGCTGAAATGGTTCGGAAAGCTTTTCCTGATCCTGTTTGCCGCACAGATGCTGTTGGTCGAAATCGCCGTGCTGACAGGTTTTTAACGGGAGAAAACTATGAATTATATTCGAGAAGCCATTACACAGCAACACATCGGGGAAGAGGCCATTGCGTTGCGGCGACACCTGCACGCCCATCCGGATCTATCCGAGCAGGAGTTTCCGACGATGGAATTGGTATGTGAGCATTTAGCTGCGGCGGGCATTCCATACAAGAGGAATGTGGCAGAAAGCGGCGTCGTAGGGCTGATTAAAGGAGCTTTCCCCGGTCCGGTAATTGCGCTGCGGGCGGACATGGATGCGCTTCCGATACAGGAAGATCATCCGGACGCGCCATATTGCTCGAAGACAGCGGGTGTGATGCATGCCTGCGGACACGACGCGCATACGGCGATCCTTTTGGGAACGGCAAAGCTGCTCCAGTCCATGCGCGAATCCCTGCATGGCTCCGTCAAGCTTTTATTCCAGCCGGCAGAGGAGACCATTGGCGGCGCAGCGCGCATGATCGCGCAGGGCTGCCTTGAAAGCCCACATGTAGATTCCGTGCTTGGACTGCACGTTGCGGGCGATCTGCCTGCCGGACAGATCGGGCTGAAATACGGAAAAATGTATGCAGCTTCTGATATGCTGACGCTTAAGGTCTATGGAACGTCCTGTCACGGTGCACATCCGAACGAGGGCGTGGACGCAATCCTGATCGCGGCACAGATTCTGACGGCAGTACAGTCGCTGATTAGCCGAAACATCAGTCCCACCGATTCCGCTGTATGTTCTTTCGGGTCCATTCACGGCGGAACTGTGCGAAATCAAATTGCTGATTACGTTGAATTGTCCGGCATTATTCGAACACTTACGCCGGAAACACGTCTGTTTGCCAGAAAACGCGTCCGCGATATTTGTGAGCAGACTGCAAGCATGATGGGTGGACGAGCAGAGCTGATTGTCGAGCCGAGCTACTCTCCGCTGATCAACAATGACCGTATGGTTGATTTGGTTCGTAATGTAGCGTGCGCGCAGTTTGGCTCAGACAAGGTGATCCTGCGGGACGTGCCATCGTTGGGGGTGGAGGATTTTGCGTATTTTGCCGCAGAACGTCCAAGTTGCTTCTTCCATCTGGGTTGCGCGCATCCAGAAGAAAAGCGACGCATCGGACACAGCTGTTTCTTTGACATCGATGAGCGATGTATTCCGATCGGGATCGAGTTGTATATCGCCAGCGTCTTGCGCTTTTTACAGCAAGGCAACAGCGACGTAGCCGGTATCGTGTAGTCAATTAAAAAGCCCCGGCTCGGTATTCCGAGTCGGGGCTGCCGTATGTCCATCAAAAATCCACATCAAGCTGCTTTCCGAAATCGCAGGCCGGTTGCCCGCACGGACAGCTCCTGCGACAAAAGGCGCAGTGTTTCAAAGTCGTCGTCGAGGCCGTCGAGCTCCCGGCGGAGAATTTCTTCGTAGTGCTGCTTTTTCTGCTCCAGCGTGGCAATTTTGCCCACCCACCGCTCCATGACCGCGGGGCTGCGGCTGCCGCTCTGGATGAGGTAGTCGGCCTTTTCCTGATACAGCGCGATCTCTTTTTTGACCGCGGAATAAAATTCCTCTGTCATTTTGTCGCGCTGCTTCGCGTTGTCAATGATGTAAAAGCTGTTGACACCCAAAGCGTTGTCATTCTGATTCTTTGCACTGAGCTGTTCAATGAACGTCTCGAACGTGTCCACTTTGTCCATATGCTGCCGCGGGATGAAATAGAGGTGCCCGGTCGAGCTGACCTTGGTGGCCTCCAGCATCCGCAGATAGCTCAGGCAGATCGTCTCGATCTGTCTGCGGTTCGCGCAGACCTGATAAAGCTCAAACAGCTCCTCCGCACGGCGGCAATAGTTCAGGGGATCAATATCGGCATCAAAACCGATGTTGTCATACCCAAACCGATTATCGCGCCGGTCGTAAAAGATGTTTGCCAGCTTTTCATACTGATTCGTCCGCTGGTTGAGCGTTTCCTTGACCAGCTCACGGGAATAAACATCCTCGGTGTGCGCATTGTCGCGGCAGTAGACCGCATAGATATGATGCGCACCGGGGCTTTTTACCGTGATCCGATCCTTGATATCTCCCGTCGCGGAGCGGAACGCATCCGACACGGAAATTCGCTTGCTGCCGGAGTACGGGATGTTCAGATCCTCGCAGAGCTGCGCCAGCGCCTCCTTCTCCACCAGAATGTTGGCAAGCGAGAAATAGAGAAATTTGCCCAGTACAGAGGTCTTGTCACCGTTGGCTGCGCCAAGGATGTCCTGAAAATTCGTAATATTTGTCATGTGCATTTCCTTTCTAAGCCGTCTTTCGTTTCGTCCAGTCCAGCAGATAATCGTCCACGCCCTTGAAGCGCGGGTTCCAGGTACATTGATAATACCGGATATCCGCGTAGTACAGATACCGCGTATCATCCGGAAGGTCTTCATCCGTCATCCGAACCGTTACGCGGTCTTTGGTGACGCGCTGCTTCGGCACAAACGGGATGAATTTCTGCTCTTTCCGATCCCAGTAGATACGGACAAGCGCTTCAAACTCCGCGCCCAATTCCATCTGGCTTCTGAAAAAGCCGATGATGGAGCGCAAAAGCTCCTGCGGAATGCGAGGAAGAGCCGGGCGAAAGCCGGCTCTTACCTCTGAAAATTCCGTGATCTTGTGCTTGGGCGCGATAAACTCGCCGAGCTCGCTCCGGCGCATCTCATACGTCTGCCCGTCCCGCGAGGGGATGAGGCAGATGACCTTGTTGGACGCACGCGCAGCTTCCAGCGTCGGGAATACGCCCTTGTAGTCTGCGATGCCCTTCTTCTGCATCCGGATCTGCGGCTTCACGACGCACTCCGGGTCCTTGACCTTGCCTTTTTTCAGGCTGTCCAGAAATGCCTTGGATTTCTCGATCTCCGCTTTCATGGCCGCGATGGTGTCTGTCTTGGGCGCGGGGACGGTCTTCGTAATATCTCCGTACCGTACCTGCCAAGTGACAGCAGACGCATCCTCCAATTCAGGGAAATCATCCGCTTTCTGGATGCGCAGGGCCTCGAAGGTCATATCCGCATCCGTGATCTGCTCTCTGGCGCCGCCGTACTGAAAAACGGGAGGCTTGTCAAAGAGCGACAGTTGTGTTTGGGGTCTTGGCGCAATGCTTTTGACCGGGGCTGCCTCTGGGATGGGGTCGCTTTCCGCGCTTGTAAACGCCGAAAAGAGTTCCAGAGGCTGTTTTCCTTCTGCCGGTGCGTCCTGCGTTTTTGCGGGGAACGTCTGTTCCGGCTCGGGCTGTGATTCTGCCGTCTCCGTCTGAACCTGTTCCGGCTCAGGCTGAGACTTGACTTCTTCTGCCAACGTTGGCGCGGGAGGAGGCGGCGCGGGTTCATCCGAACCGCTGCCGAAGATCTTATCTACATCAAACTCCTCATCATCGCCCAGTAAGGCAAAGCCGCCAAATACGTTTTCTGTGTCTCCTTTCATTTTTTGTGTCCGGACGCAAAAAGACCGCAACTGCCAAACGGCAATTACGGTCTTATGAGTCTATTCTTTCATTCCATGTCCTGCATGCGGAACCGGGGGCATACCTGTCCCCAAGTTTTCACCTCCGCCCTGAAATAGCTCCGCCCTTGTTCTGCTCTGACCT
>CAKTTB010000018.1 GCA_934613505.1 uncultured Oscillospiraceae bacterium
CCATCGCAGCGGCTATATCCTGAAGTGGCAGACCAATACAACACCAATCCGCTTCAAGTTGTCCGAAACATTGACGGTTTTGCCTGCGTCTCCTGGCATAAAAATGCTGCTTTTCTGTGCAGCCTTACTTACCGCCCGCTGACGACAGCTCCGACGGCTGCGCAGTTTTTGCGGATGCTGACGCACTGCATTCGGAGAGGAACGGTATAGCGTGTTTTTTTACGGAATATTAAGCCCACTTATTCATATGGCAGAAAAAGTACGGCTTTCGGTCGTGCTTTTTCTGTTTTAATCTGGATTATTTTATCGTTATTTGCTATAATTGTATTAGCACTAACGATACGGGGTTGAATAGTTTAGCGTGGAGGGGGTTATGGTGTCAATTTCTAATTCTTTTCGCTTTAGAGAAGCAGACCTGAATGTGATAGGATCACTCCACTTTTTGCTTCCGCTATTTGAGTCTTCGTTTGGCCGAGAATATACTTTAGGTGAGCCTTGTGAAATATATAACGACTCAAAGTCGTCTTGTCCAGAACTACAGATATGTTATCAGCCTATCCGCATACGTCTTTCTTTGGATAAAACGGGCTATTGGAATCAACTTATATTCCAGTTGTCGCATGAGTTGTGCCATTATGTATTACGGCAATATCGTCTCAACACGTTCTATTCCAATGCGTGCTTATCATGGTACGAAGAGATTGCATGTACTGCATTCTCTTGGTGTGCTCTTAAGTACGCAGCTGTAAATTGGCATAATAGTGGAATTGGCTGTGGTTGCGGATTTCTTCTAAGAAGTCTGTTAGCTTGTCCGACTTGAAACTGGGGTTGATTTTCTGCTGAATTGCTGTCGGCGCACAGTGCGTGATGATGTAGTCGACCTTCCAGTCCAACCGTTCCAGCGTCTGCCGGGCTTTCGCATATTCTTCATCGGACGGCAATTCTCTCTCCCACCATGAAATGTGGTTGATGCGAAACTGTCCGCGATTGCGGCGCAGAGAATCGTACCGTTCGTAAAAATCCGGGCTGTCCATGTCCAGAATCCCGTCCGCAATGTCGTGGCTCTGCGCACCGCCCATCGTGAGGAAGGTGCGGCCTTGCAGCTCGAACGCCTGCCCGCGCGTCAGGTGAATGACGTGCGGGCAGATTTTGTGTACTTTGCCGCCGTGCCATTGCTCCACGGGATATTCGCTCAGAGCATCAAAGTTTTCATGATTGCCGTCCAGGAACAAGCCAGTGAACGGCAAGGCTTCCAGTCGGTCGAGCTGCGGATCGTCGCTCTTATCGCCATGCCAAACAAGCCCTGCGTCGCCGCAGACGATCATGTAGTCGTTTTTGGTCTTCTCCGCTTGCTCTGGGAAATACTGAGGCTGGAACCGAAGTGGATTCCCGTGAAGATCGCCGGTTGCATAGATCATTCTCATCGCTCCAATCGCTGCTTGATTTCCGCGCCGCCCTTGATCTGCACCAGAATCTCGTCGGCAGAGAGGATTGTCACGCGCTCCACGATCTGCCGGACGGCGTTTTCGTTCCATTCTGTGATTGTGTGCGGCATTCTCTACGGCTTGCTCTGCCTGCTTCATGCGGGTGCAGACGCGGTCTGCGTCGGTGCTGCTTTGCAGGATCGCTTCCTTTTGCTTTTTGAGCGCGGCCTGCTCGGCAAGGATTTCCGCGAACTGCGCGTTGCAGGCTTCTTTATCTTCTGTATCAATGGCTTCTGCAAGGAGATGTTGGAACTGCTCGTCGAGCTGCGCCAGCCGCTGTTCGATATTGGCAAGGCTCATCGTCTGTCCTTGTACCGGCAGGAGCTCTAAGGAAACTGCATTCTTGATAAGGTCGAGCAGGGCCGGTTTGTTGCTCATGACGGAGTTGATGGCTGCCAGAATTGCCGCTTGCAGCGGTTCTTCCTTGATCGTCGGGGAGTCGTGGCAGTATTTTGTTCCGTAGTTCAGGCGGCTGGTGCAGCGCCAGACGGGATATTTTCGTCCGAGAGATGTCCATGTGCAGCGCCGGTATAGTGTGCCGCATTCGCCGCACACGAGCCTATCTGATAAGGTGTATTTGCTTGTATAACAGGAGCGTCCTGTCACAGCCGTTTTGGACGGGCTGCGCAGGGCGCTCCGACGCGCCATTTCCGCTTTCACTGCGTTGTACTGCTCCCGGCTGACGATGCCCTCGTGATGGTCGGGCATATAATATTGGGTCATCTGACCGATATTTTTTACGATTTTCTTGCTGATCACATCGGTGCAGAAGGTCTTTTGCAGCAGCACGTCGCCGCAATATTTTTCATTCGTCAAGATACTCTTGGTGGATGTCGTTGTCCATTTCGATTCTCCGAGAACCGTTTTGATCTGACTTTCCTCCAGACAGTCTTGTAGATTTCGCAGGCTGGCGCCGCTCTCATATCGCTTGTAGAGTTCGCGCACGATTTCTGCCTGTTCTGGTATGACGCGGAATTTGCCATCTGCATCTTTTTCGTATCCATAGAGCCGGTAGCAAGGGATTTTCAGTGTTCCGACCTTTGCGTGCATCTGCTTGCCGCGCCAGATGTTGCCGGAGATGGATTCACTTTCGGACTGCGCCATCGCGCCGTACATGGTGATCATAAATTCACTGTCAGTCGGCAGGGAGTTGATATTCTCTTTTTCGAAGAGAACCCCGATCCCAAGTTGTCGGAGGATGCGCGTATAGTTGATGCAGTCAAGCGTATTGCGGGCAAATCGCTGGATGGATTTCGTAAGGATGAGGTCGATCTTTTTCTGCTTACACTGGCGGATCATGCGGAGGAATTCCGTGCGTTTTTTCGTGGATGTACCGGTAATGCCTTCGTCTGCGAAGATTCCCGCCATCGTCCATTCCTTGTTGGACATGATTTTGTCCGTATAATATTCGCACTGCGCTTCATAGCTGCTGGCCTGTTCTTCTTCCTTGGTCGAGACACGGCAATACGCCGCAACGCGAAGCTGTTTTGTGACCGCAGCCGTTTGCTGCAATTCCGGCTTGGGTGGGATTATAATGACGCGCGGCTTTTCGTCTGTCATACCAAATCGTCCTTTCCAATGATTTGCCCATTCTTGAGCTGCAAGCGCACCGTCTGGCGCGTCACCAGCACGGCGGTTACAGCGCTTTGCGGCAGCTCCGCATTGAGTTCTGCCGTACATTCAAAAGCCGCGAACAACCGCCGCAGGCGCTCGGTTTCGTATTCCTCGTTGCCAATGGCGTCATACTGTTCTCGTGCCAACTTGCAAATCAGGCTTCTGGCAGCGTCCTCGTCGAGCGGCTGGGTGTTCAGAATGTCATCCAGCTCGGCTTGCGCATTCGTATGTACCGGTGCAGAAGTCCGTTCCGGCTGCGTGATGCGCTCCGGCTGTTCTGCCAGCCTGCCAATCAAGTGCGTGACCTGCTGCTCGATTTCCGGTGTGGGCGGCTTGGAGCAGACCCGTTTGAGTGCTTTCTGCGCGGGTGTCCGCTCTGGCAATTGCTGTTTGGTCTGACGCTTCTCTGCAGCTGCTTCAAGTAAATTTATGTCAACCAATTTTGGATAACCGTCTACACCGGTGTACTTGGCATTCTCCAAGATACGGGCGACCATGTTCTTGTTCCAGCTCTTGCCCTCGTCATAGGCAGAACCAGTCTTGCTCATCTGCGCTGCGATCTCTTTGAGCGACGCGCCGAGCGTATATTTTCCAAGTTCCTCCGGCGTGTGGACATTTGGTGCGAAATCAAATTGATCGAGGTCTTCTGCCAGCTGGCGGATATTTGCTGCGCACGTCGGTTTCGCCATCTGGCAGACCGCGCCGAGCTTCTTGAAATCCTGTTCCTTGAAACCTGAACACGCATGGCACAGCCGGTTCAGTTCAAAGAGCGACCCGTGTTCAACATTCAATGTGCAGTCGACCTCGTCCGGAAATCGGCTATCTGTGACCAGTATCTGCATTTCGCCGCAGGAGGCGATCCCGGCACGAAGCATCGCGCGTTCCAGCTTGATCCGGCTTGCCGGGAGTTGCACCCACTCCTGCTTCTTTGGATCATCTTTACCTGTGACTCGGAGCTTCAGCTCCATAATACAGCTTTCTGGCATCCAGATCGGTGGCAGATGCTTGCGGTCATACGCCTGCTCCAGCTTCATGCCGTTGTCGTACACAACACCGTATCTCGTTACATACCCCGGCTGCCCGGAGATCAGCGCCAACGCCGTCTCCTTGCCGTCCAGATCTTCCAGTTCTTTTGGATCACAGGCACCGTGGACGGTCAGATAGTGCCGTTTTCCAACCAGCTCCAAATTATTGAAATCTGAAACGACCGTCACCTCTCTGGCGCAGAAAGAAAGATCGATCAGCTCGTCCGCTGCGGATAATCCGAATCGCTCCACCGCTGCATTAAATTGCAGCAGTTCATATCGGTCGAAGCTCTCCAACTGCTTTCCGAGCCAATCCAGTTCATCCACGTTTGCCATCGTGTTTGTCATTCTGAGCAGAGCAGGGCAGTCAGGGGCGCGAATGCTTTCGATGCAGCAGTCCTGCTTTCTTACGTCACCAATTTGGAGATTCTGCAAAGCGAGGATCACATTTTCATAGCGTTCCTCTGGGATTGGAAACGTGACTGCCAGCGCCCCTAACTTCGGCTGACTGCGGCTTTTCAGTTTTGCTTCAAACACGTTTTTCACCTCGCTTTTCAATTTTCTGCATATCCGTGAAGGTACACTCACCGTTGCTGCGCCAGCAAATCAGAGCCAGGCGCATATACGGACACTGACCCTCGTGCGGATACCAGCTGCACTGTATCGTTGGCGGCGGATCCGGGTGCGACCGCAGCGGCGGCGCGTGGAAACGCGGCCGCCAATATTCTTCTTGACTGTGTTTCATGAAATTCCTCCCTGAACGCAAAAAAGCCGGGACTTCCAAACGAAATCTCGGCTCTTTGCAAATATTACATTGTCTGTTCCATTGTTGGGCGCTGCTCCTGCGTCTGCTGCGGCAAAAGAAGTTCGATTTGCTCCTGCACACTTTGGAGCTGCTTATCTTCGGCATACGAGAGCGTCGCGTCGGCTTCCAGCGCAAACGCACACGCATTCCGGGTCACGGCAAGCTGCTCATCCGAAAAAAGGCGCTGTTCGTTTATCAAGCCTGCACGGGCAGCAAAATCCAGCTTCGCGGCTTCGTAATTTTCCATGAAGTAGTGACCGGCGTGGACGCCCTTCCGGTCGAAGTCCCACTCCCACGTCACGAATTTAGCGCCCTTTTTCCCAAGCTGTCCAGCCAGCACTGCATCACCGAAATCCGCAAGCACCTTGTAGGTATCATCCAGACCGACGACCTTCAGCGTGGGCGCTCGTTCAAAGATCCGCATATACTCTTTGACATGCCCGGCAGTCTGTATCACCGTCCGAAGCTGCCGGTCTATTTCCGGTCCTGTGATATCTGCCGGTCTGAAACGGACGATACCTTCTCCGTCAACCGAGCAGAGCGGTTTTTCGTTCCAACTGACGTGGACCAAACCGTCTTCCAGCAGCGTTGCGTCCAGTTCCTTGCGCAGGAGCTTCTGTTCTACCTCTTGCAGAAATCTTTCCTTCTGCGATGTGTTTTCTTCGCACATACAATACACCTCCATTCTCAGCGCCCTTTTTGAACGCAAAAAGGGCGCTGGTCATTGGTTCGTGAAAACCAACAATCCAGCGCCCATAACTTTGTGAAAGATTTTTCTTCGATTTATCCTGAATCTCGCCGCCGCAGCCCTCTGAAAAAGGGCGCTGACAGCGAAAATTCCTTGAATATGGAAAAGCAGAGGTTCAAAACCCCTGCCATCCGTGATTTCATCTATGGAGTTACCAAAGAATTTTGAGAATAAAAAATTGCCGAACCCCTTGAGATGACTGGCTTTTTTGCCATTTCATCTATAGTGTTCGGCAATCATGGTCCGAGTGACTGGATTCGAACCAGCGGCCTCTTGAACCCCATTCAAGCGCGATACCAAACTTCGCCACACCCGGATAGCTATTGAATTAGCTTATGTATCATAGCATATCCGGGTGGGTTTTGCAAGAGGTTTTTTTACTTTTTCTCGTCAGCCGAGCGTGCCGGTCGGTGCGACGCCGATCGCGTATTCCACGGCGATCGCCACAAGGACGACGAGGAGCGAGATGATGAATCCATGCAGCATCGGCTTTGCGCCGGAACGGCACAGCTCCTTGAAATTTGTATTCAGGCCGATCGCCGCAAGCGCCGCGACCATCAAGAACTTGCTCGCGCTTTTCAACCCCGCGGCCAGCGCCGCCGGGATCACGCCCAGACTGCAGAGCGCGGACATGGCGAGGAAGCCCAGAATGAACCACGGGAAGACCGACTTCATATTGACGCGCACCGCGGCGCTCTGGCCGGCGGCCTCTTTTTTCTTTTTATGCACGCCGATGGCCGCGAAGACGAGCACCGCGGGGATGATGGCGAGCGTGCGCGTCAGCTTGACCATGGTCGCAAAATCGCCCGCAGCTTCACTGAACGCATAGCCGGTGGCGACGACGCTGGAGGTATCGTTGACCGCCGTTCCCGCCCAGAGGCCGAACGCCGCGTCCGACAGCCCCAGCCAGCGGCCGAGCAGCGGAAAGACGAGGATCATGACCATATCGAACAGGAACGTCGCCGACATGCCGTAGGCGATATCCAGATCCGTCGCGTCGATGACCGGAGCGATGGCCGCGATGGCCGAGCCGCCGCAGATGCCCGTACCGGCGTTAATGAGGCTGCTCGTCTTCCAGTTCAGCCCCAGCGCCTTGCCGATCAGCGCGCCGAGGCCAAAGCACGTCGCAAGCGTAAACACCATGACCGTCAGCGAGAAGCGGCCGACCGTCAGGACCGTGCGGATATTAAGGCTTGCACCCAGCAGGATGATCGCGAATTTCAGGATCTTTTTGGAGGTAAATCGGATGCCGGGCTTCGTTGCCTCGTTCGGCGGATAGAAGTGGTTGACCAGCATGCCGATAAAAAGCGCGATGACTGACGCGCCGATCAGGTGCAGGCCCGCGGCGTTTTCCAGCCGCTCGAGCAGCTTGGCCGCAGCCGCGATCACAAGCGCGAGCGCGCAGCCGGGAAGATAGCTTCTGACAGTTTTCATGGGGATCTCCTTTGTTCTCTCTTTTAACAAGCCAACGCACCGGTTTGCGGCGCGCAGAAACGCCCGAAGGTCCGGTCGGCCCTTCGGGCGTTCGTTCTGTGTTTTGCTTTATGCCAGCAGTCTGGCCGCGGCGGTCGCAAGCTTTTCCAGCTGCGCGGCAGCCGTTTCCGCGTTCGGGGTCACGGCGGTCAGATACGCCTTGATCTTCGGCTCCGTCCCGGACGGACGGATGATGACTTTGTCGCCGCCCGGCAGGCGGTATTCCAGCACGTTCGCCTTCGGCAGGCCTGTCCCTTCCGCGGCATAGTCGGTATAGCCCTCGACCGGCAGACCGGCGATCTCGTGCAGCGGGGCGCTGCGCAGTCCCTGCATGAGGGCCGCCATCTTCTCCATGCCGGTCTCACCGGCAAAGGTGAAGCTCTTCTGCGTGCAGCTGTAGAAGCCGTATTCCCGGTACAGCGCGTCGATCGCGTTGCCGAGCGTCATGCCCTGCCGCGCGTACCATGCGGCAGCCTCGCAGATGAGAAGCACAGCGTTGACCGCGTCCTTATCGCGCACGTGCGGGCCGGAGAGATAGCCATAGCTCTCTTCAAAGCCGAAAATATACCGTTCCGGGTGACCCGCCGCTTCCAGAAGGGCGATCTGCTCGCCGATATATTTGAAGCCGGTCAGAACGCGGCGCAGCTCGACGCCATATTTCTTCGCGACTGCCGTGACCATGTCGCTCGAGACGATCGTCGTGACGGCGACCGGGTTTTCCGGCATGGTGCCGTTCGCGATGCGGCTGCGGCAGATAAAATCAAGCAGAATGACGCCCATCTCGTTGCCGGTGATGAGCCGGTAGCCGCCCTTGCCGTCCGGCACGGCCGTGCCGCAGCGGTCACAGTCCGGGTCGGTGCCGATGAGGATATCGGGATGCACACGGTCGCAGTACTGCAGGCCAAGTTCCATCGCCTGCCGGATCTCGGGGTTCGGATACGGGCAGGTCGGGAAATGGCCGTCCGGCTGCTCCTGCTCCTTGACGATGGTCATGTTCCGGATCCCGAGCTTTGCCGTCAGCTTTTTGACGCATTCCAGTCCCGCGCCGTTGAGCGGCGTATAGACGAGCTTCAGATCCGCGATCCCCGCGCCGTCGCCGACGCGCTGGGCATAGACTGCGTCGACGAACGCGTCCAGAACTTCATCCGGGATATACCGGATCGTACCCGCGGTGAGGGCGGCGTCAAAATCGGCAACCTTCGCACCCGCAAAATAATCCATACCGTCCAGCAGCTCGACCACGCGCTTCGCCGCCTCCGGCGTCATCTGGCAGCCGTCGGGACCGTAGACCTTATAGCCGTTATATTCCGCGGGGTTGTGGCTGGCCGTCACGCAGACGCCAAGCCCGCAGTGCAGATGGCGCACCGCAAAGCTCAGCGCCGGCACCGGCTCCAGCCGGGGATAGAGATAGGCCGTGATGCCGTTCGCGGCAAACACCGCCGCCGCCTCGCGCGCGAAGACATCGCTCTTGATGCGGCTGTCGTGGCCGATGGCAACCGTCTTCGGCAGATCAGTCTCGTTCAGATACGCCGCGACCGCCTGTGTGGCACGGCGGATGACATAGAGATTCATCCGGTTCGTCCCGGCGCCGAGGACGCCGCGCAGGCCGGCCGTGCCGAACTCCAGATCGCGGTAAAACGCGTCGGTGATCTTCTCCTCGTCGCCCTGCATCGCGGCAAGCTCCTGCCGCAGCTCGGGTTCCAGATCCCGCTGCGCGCACCACTGGGCATAGCGTGTATTTGCAAGTTCCATGGATCCATTCCTCCTGTTTTCATTCGGATCGGGCATCCGGTTTATTCTCTGATAGTATACCACAGATTTTTCGGTTTCCGCAACCGCCGGTAAGGCCTGTTCAGGGCAAATTCTCCGCCAGCAGCTGCTCGCCCGCCTGAAACGACGGCGGCATGTCCGCGCTCAGCCGCAGCAGCGGCAGATACCAGCTCTCATAGCCGGGCGGCAGCATATCCGTGTACCATGCTTCGCTGCAGTCGCCGTCTCTGACATCCGACCAGTCAGTCCCCCACGGGCGCAGATAGATCCGGTAGCTGAACCAGCCCTCCGCATCCGCCTTGTCGCCAGCTGTCCCGGCGATGCAGATCATATTGCGAAACCCGCTCACATCCGAGATCGCCGGGTCGCAGGACCAGTCGCCCGCCGAGAGCTTATAGCCAAGAAACGTCCCGCTCTTACTCTCCATGCAGCCGGCATCCGTGATGCCTGCGGCAAAGCCGACCTTCACCGTCCCGAGCGCTTCGCCCGGCGCATTGTCGGTGTCCCAGAGGCGGAGACTGCCGGTGTCGCCGCGGCCGGCAGTCAGGTGCGCGCAGACATCCCAGCTGCTGTCCTGCCAGTCGGCAAGATCCTCGCTCGTCTGCGTCACCGCGTACCAGCCGTACCAATCGCCATACCAGAAGCTCCACGGGTCGCCGCTCGCGTCCGGTTCTGCTGCCGACGTCGCGTCCGGCTCCTTTTCTGCTTCCGGTTCCGAAGTCGATTCCGGCGGCTGATACAGGTCCTCGCGCACAAAGCACATCCATATCTCCGAGGCGAACAGCTGCGCGGTGATGATGCCGTCCTGCAGTTCCGCCTCGCTGCGCTGGCGGCCGCTTTTCAGCGTCAGATGGCCGCCGCTCTGCGACCAGCGGATCGCGGAGCGCTCGCCGTCAAGCCAGAGAAAGCCTTCGCCGCAGCTGTTTAGTTCCAGCCGGCAGCTGTCCGCGTCATAGACGGTATCGACCGGCACCCAGTCCGCATCGGCGAGCTTCACGGTCTGCCCGAGATAGATCCCTGCGGCCGTGCTTTCTGCATCTGCGGCCGAACAGGCGCAAAGCGCCAGAAAAACGAGTGCAAGCAGCCCTAGCGTCCACTTTTTCATTCCGTCCCCGCCTTTCCCGCGGCTCCGCGTTTCTATCTATAAATTATAAAAGAATGGTTTTCAGTTCCTCCGGCGTTTCGGCCAGCAGATCCGCGCCGGCCGACGTCAGCTCCTCCCGGCTGCCGTAACCGTACAGAACGCCCACCGTCTGCAGTCCCGCCTCGTGGCCGCCCAGCACGTCATAGCTCCGGTCGCCGACCAGCACCGCGCCCGTGCCGTCCGGGCAGCCGGCGGACGTGAGCGCGCGACGCACCACGTTGATCTTCTTCCCGGACCCCGGGTCGTTCGCAAGACCGCCGCAGACGTCAGTAAAATACTGCATGAGGCCGAAATGCGTCAGCACGCGCCGCGCCATCTCCTCGAGCTTGGACGTGGCGACGAACATCTTTTTGCCCTGCACGGCAAGCGCCTTCAGGCATTCGCCGACGCCGGGATACGGTTCGTTTTCCAGCCAGCCGGTCTCGCGGTAATACTTCCGGAACTGCTCGATCGCAGCCGGGACCTGCTCAGGCGGGAAATAGCGCGCAAACGTCTCGACCAGCGGCGGGCCGACAAAAAAGGACAGTGTCCGCGCGTCCTCCACGTGCACGCCGAACGCGTCCAGCGCGTACTGCGCCGCGTGCATGATGCCCGGACCGGAGTCCGTCAGCGTACCATCCAGATCAAAAAGAATCACATCCCAGCCCATGCTGCCTCCTGTATCCGCTTTGTGTCGAAACAAATGGTTTTTTGTTATTATAAAAAACCGCACGCATACTTGTCAAGTCGGCACACAGACGCAAAACGCCGCCCCGCAGCTGCGGGACGGCGTTTTGCAGATGATTGGATGGATTGGGGTTGAGGATATCTGATCGAGTTTACTCGATAGCGATCGTGGTGGTCTTCGGCAAGCGCTTCTGCTCGGCCTTCGGGACAGACAGCTGCAGGATGCCGTTTTCAAACTTTGCCGAGATCTCGGACGGCTGTACATCCTCGCCGACATAGAAGCTGCGGCTCATTGCGCCGGCGTAGCGCTCCTGGCGGATGTAGCGGCCCTTCTGGTCCTTCTCGTCCTTGTCCAGCGACTTGGACGTGGCAATGGTCAGATAGCCGTTTTTCAGCTCGACGTTGACGTCCTCCTTCTTGAAGCCGGGCAGGTCGACATCCAGCTCATACGAGTTTTCCGTCTCGCGCACGTCGGTCTTCATGAGGTTCTTGCTGTGCTTGCCATACAGCGGATCGCGGCCGCGCGGCAGAAGCATGTTCATCTCAAACGGATCATTGAAAAATTCATCAAACAGGTTTTCACCAAAAATGCTGGGCACCATAAGTCATACCTCCATTCGTACTGCACACCGGATGTTTCCCATCCGGCGGGACTTGCGTACCCTTGCTGTAATTACGTTTCATCGTTCCGCCGGGGCTTTCTTTTTTCGCTCTCCCTTAAGAACAGCTTCAGTATAGCACCGTTTTTAGCAGTGTCAATAGGAGAGTGCTAATGTTTACAAAGAAAGCAAAGTTTGTTCACAAACGCGTAAAAAATGCAGGTGTCCCGGCAGGAACGTCCGTACTTTCAGGTCGTGCCGCAATGCGGCACACCACACTTTTTCACGCTTCACTATTACTTTTTACCTGAAAAAACAGGCACCCGCACACGCGGGCGCCTGTTTTTATGGATTGGGATGGAGGAGCGGATCTGAAGATCCGCGGGATCGTGTTATTATTCAGCCAGCTTCTTTCCGAGGCTCTTGCAGGCCTCCAGCGCTTCGTCGTCCGGCGCTTCGCAGCAGATGACGCTCTCGGCGGCGAGCTTGATGCCGGCATCGCTGCACTCCTGCTCCCAGGTGCGCATCCATTCGCCGTCGCCCCAGCCGTACGAGCCGAACAGCGCCACGGCCTTGCCGCCGAGCTTTTCCTTGATGGAGGCGAACATCGGCGCGAACTCGGTCTCCTCCAGCTCTTCCGCGCCCATGGCCGGGCAGCCGAGTGCAACGGCTTCCAGCGCGTCCAGACCGCCTGCGTCGACGGTATCCGGCGTCAGGACTGCACAGTCCGCGCCTGCGGCGCGCATGCTGTCTGCGATCGCGTTTGCCATGGTCTCCGTGTTGCCGGTGCCGCTCCAATAAATCACTGCTGTCTTTTTCATTGCTTTGCTTCCTTTCTGTTATCCCGCGACCGCAAGCTGCTCCAGCCCGGAGCCGGACCGCCAGAGGTCACAGTAGATCTGCGTACATTTTTTATATTTTTCAAACGTCTGTCTGGCCCGCTGCTCGTCGCCGTAGACCTTCCAGACGCCGGCGCATTTGAAATTTGCGGCGTGGTTGTCGATAAAGCCCTTGACATCCTCCGGCGGATAGCTGAGAAACAGCCCCACCTCGTGCGGGAACTCGCCGCTCGTCCGCATCCGGCGGATAAGCGTCACGACCTGCCGCCCGCAGCTGCCGTCCGGATAACCGGCCTGCGTCAAAAGCGCGGCCGCCCGCTCGTCCAGCAGATCGCGCGCGAGCGCGGACGGCCGGTAGAGGTACAGCAGCGCCTGTCCGTCCGAATACCGCAGCGGCAGCAGGCACAGCCCCTTCGCCGCAAAGCGGCGGTTGAAAGCGCGGATCTCATCCAGCAGCCGCTTCTTGTCCCTGCATGGATACGGAAACAGGCTCCCGGTCTTAATGCCGGCCAGCGTCGGCGCGGCCTGCCGGACGACGATTTCCCCCGACATGCCTCAGTCCTCCGCAGCGGCGTACTTGTCCAGAATGCCCCGCAGCGCGGACAGGGAGCTTGTGTGACATCGCTCTATGATGGTGGGCCTCCCCTTCAGTTCGCTCATGGCGCCCTGCACCATCTTGTGTGACATCGTATTGGTAAAGAAGATCATCAGATCTGGGCTGCCCAGCTTGTTGCGCAGGCCGCCAGCCGGCTTGGTGAAGATCTTCGATTCGCAGCGATAGCTGCTGCACAGCTCTTTATATCGGCGCTCCATGCACTCGTTGCCGCCAAGGATCACAATACTCACAGGATCGTCCTCACTTTTCTTGAATTGACAGTTAAGCAGGGGTTAAGGTTCTCTAACTTAAGGGTATAGGTATCCCGTGAAAACCGCCTTAACTATACGTGCAGATACCTGCACCTTGCCCCCTGTTCCGCTGCGTGTTCAGGCTGTAGCTTGTCCGCGTTTCGGTTAGATGTCTTTAACTGTCTACAGGGATTATAGCATAGCTTTCCCGCAGACGCAAGAAAAATTTGCGCGGAAACAAAAGTTTTTTTTGCGCGCACTTTCAGGAAGGCAGATCTGCCCGGCAGCAAAACGTTTCCACTGCCGGGCAGAACAACTACAGCCTTCGTCAGATGACCTGCCCGTTTTTCAGCTGCAGCTGCAGCTTGTCCGCGATGAGGGCGATAAACTCGGAATTGGTCGGCTTGCCTTTGGTGTTGGAGACGGTATAGCCGAAGAATCTCTGCAGCGTCTCCAGATCGCCGCGGTCCCACGCCACCTCGATGGCATGACGGATGGCCCGCTCGACGCGCGACGGCGTCGTTGCGAACGTCTTGGCGACCTGCGGATACAGAACCTTGGTAATGGCGTTGATCACGTCCATGTCCTGCACGGCGATCATGATCGCCTCACGCAGATACTGATAGCCCTTGATATGGGCGGGCACACCGATCTCGTGGATGATGGAGGTCACCATCGCTTCGATATTGACCTCCTGCCGGCGCTGCGCGGATTGACGCAGCTCGTTGTCGATGGCTGTCATCTCGTGGATGCGTTCCGCCACGGCATCAAGCTCGCACGGCTTCGACATGAAATACTGCACGCCGAGCGACACTGCCATATTGGCGACGTATTCCGTCATAAACCCGGTCAGGACCAGCGCCGCCGGCGGCTTCTCCATCTCTCTGGCGCGCTTCAGGACCGTGATGCCGTCGAGCTTGGCCAGCATCAGATCCAGCACCAGCACGTCCGGCCTGGCCGCGCGCATCAGCTCGACCGCACGCTGACCGTCGGCTGCGATCCCAACGATCTCATAGCCGGAGACCTGCTCCAGTCTTCGTTTGAGTTGACCGCAGAAGTCCTCATTCCCGTCTGCGATCAGAATTTTGACACGGTTTTCCATTTTTGACCTCTCCTCATGATATGGTGTGTGTCAGGCACTGACTTTTTTATCGCTGCGACAACAATAATATAACACGAAATGGTAAAATTTTCAATTTATATTTTACCATAAACTGTCAGAATTTATCGACACGCTTCGAGCCCTTTATCCATCCCGAATCGTTCCGGGATCGCATCATTTTCGAGGAATATTTCCAGTTTTTATTATACGGCCGTATGTTCGACGCGTCAAGGTGGTATCCTAATTTTTGGTGTTTTCTCTTATTTTATGGATATTTATTTGTGCTTTCTTAACAAAAACAAACGGCCCATATCCGTCAAAACCGGTCTTTTGACGGATATGGGCCGTTTTCCTCTTTTTCCTCAGCTGAGATATTCCCGTTCCAGATCGCGCACCATCTGCACGTAGCGCACCTTGCAGCTCTCCTCGCGTCCGGCCAGCAGATCCTCGTAGCACGGGGCCAGATACTGCTCGCGGATGCGCGCGTAGCTGGCGTGCCGGTCGGAGCAGGTGTTGATGCACGTCACGATGCCCGGCGCGATATTATAGTATTCCCGGATCAGCGCTTCGCCGTCCGGCTGCTGCCGCAGATATCCGTCGCGGAAGGCGCGGAAGGCCGTCAGCTCCTCGCAGTCGTCCGGCTTGCCGAGCTCCTGGCAGACCGCGGTCGTGATGAAGCACAGGCCGAGGAACTTCTTGCGGAAGCCGGCGGAAATGGAGTCGTAATCGCCCAGATAGAACGGCGATTTCGGATACCGCTCCACCCACTTTTTCTGCACGAGCGCCGCAAATTCCTCGCTGATCGGCAGCTTCTGCTTGCGCAGCATCGGGATAAAGAAGATGGCGAGAATGATCTTCTCATCCTCCATATCACCCTTGCCCTTCCAGCCGCGCTCCAGCTCGTTCAGGAACGTCTCCGCCGCCTGCGTCAGAAGCTCCGTCTGTCTGTAGGACGGCACACCGCTGGACAGCTCCTGAATGACCGGCGCGCAGCCGGTCTCATACGTCTCAAACGCCTGGAAGAACGTGTCGCGCAGGATCTTCTGCTGATAGCCGTGGAAATTCGTGACGCACCAGCCAAGCCGGGACGTCGCGTGGGCAAAGCTTTCCGCCTGTTCGTCGGCGGAAAGCGCCTGCTCCTCCTGCGGGCATAGATCCGCCTGCGTCAGCCGTGCGCCGCAGTACATGCAGGAGAAACTCTCCAGCTCTGCCGGGATATTCAGCTCTCGCCCGCACTTGGGGCACTGGCCGGTCGTCATCTGTTCCATAGAAGCACCTGCTTTCGTGAAGTTGCTCCTATTTTTTCACACTTTCGTTCCGCTGTCAAGTGTCGAGGTCGCGATAGGGATATAACCGCTTCCATTCCCCTGTCTGCGCGTCCTGCACGAGCGAGCTTCGGTGGCGGCTGAGGAAGCGGACGATCTCATAGACGTCGATCCAGATCTCCGAATCGCACTCCTTCTGGCTCTCGTCAAAGATCAGCTGCAGGCCGAAATGCAGGTGGACCGTCTCGATGTTGTTGACGTTCTCCCGGTCGGAATAGCCCGTGCGGCCCATGAAGCCGATCAGATCCCCGGCCTGCACGGTATTGCCCACCTGCAGCCCCGGCGCGAACGGCGTGTCCTTGCGCAGATGGGCATAATAATAGTACCGCTTCCGGTCGTGCGAGCGGATGCCCACGCGCCAGCCGCCGTAACGGTTCCAGCCCATCGCCTCCACTGTGCCGCCCTCGACCGCCGTGATCGGCGTGCCGAGACTGCCGAGCAGATCGTTGCCCAGATGCCGCCGGGCAAAGCCGAAGCTGCGTCCGGCTCCAAAATCATCGTAATGGCTGTACCAGTATCCGGCGGCGATCGGGCTGAACGCCTTCACGCCCTCGCACGGCTGCCAGTAGCGGCTGCCGTCCTCCGCCGTTTTTTCGATCGCATACGTCCCGACCAGCCCGCCGAGCGCGGCGGTATACGCCTGCAGATAATACGCGTACAGCTTCTGCTGCCCTGGCGCGACCGGCTGCGCCGTCCGGAAGGCTTCCGCCGCGCGCGTGACCTGCGCGGGGCGCACATGGCCGCCGCCATAGACGCCCGCCAGCGCCAGCAGCTGCAGCCATGTCACCGGCTCGTCCCGCTCCCGCGCCTGCGCGGCAAGCTCCACCGCCCGCTCCATCGCCTCGCAGCTGACATCAAAGTCCACCCAGCGGATAACATCCTCCTTCGCGTCCACCGGCCAGACAAACAGAGACACGATCATGAAAAAAATCAGGAGTCTTCTCTTTCGCAAAACGCTCACCTCTTCGGATTAGTTTTACGAAAAGAAGACTCCCGCATTCAGGATTTTTCTGTCAGCCAAGCAGCAGGATATACGCCGCCTGCTGCGCTTCAAAGGCGGCCTCGCCGCCGTCCGGTGCGAAGGCCTGCACGGTATCTTCCCGTGCGTCCAGAAGCGTCCGGCAGACATCGCCCGTCACCTCATACAGCCGCGCGCCGCCCTCGAGCGTCTGATACGGCAGCTGCGCGAGCGCCTGCGGCGCTTCGCCCCAGACGAGCAGCACATCCGCGCCCGTCTCCGCGGCAAGCTCTGCCGCGGCGGCCTTCTCATCCGACCGGTCATTGTCCTGCTCCGTCTGCATCCAGATCCGCTGCGCGGCAGCGCCGACGTCGTTGGACGCCGCTTCATCCCCGCCGAAGCCCGGCAGTGCGATCACTCCTGCGCGCCCCGCAAGCAGCACCAGCGCAGCAGCCGCCGCGATCGCGGCGGCGGGCAGCCAGGCAGGCCGGCGGCGCTTCTTTTCCCGGCGGATCGTCTGCATCACGCCATCGTGCAGCGCCGCGGGCGGCTCCAGTTCGCTTTCCTGCAAGGCCGCGTCCAGTTCATGCAGCTGTGCATAGGTCTCGCGGCAGTCTGGGCAGGCGTCCAGATGGGCCTGCAGCTCCGCCCGCTCCTGCTGCGTCAATTCTCCATCCAGCTCCGCGCTGATCAGCTCCAGCGCCTTTTCACAGTTCATTGCTCGCCCACCTCCTGTTATTTCATCCGTTTAGACGCACCCTGCTCAAAAAAGTTCCCGGCTTCCAGCCTTTTTTTCAGCTGCAGCCTTGCCCGCGCCAGCCGCGACTTGACCGTCCCGACCGGCAGCCCCATGATCTGCGCGATCTGCTCATACGGAAGATTCCGCACCACGCGCAGCTCCAGGATCTCGCGGAAGTCCGGCGGCAGGGCGTTCATCGCCGTGCGGATAGCCTCCTGCTTTTCGTTGAAAATGACCCGGTCCTCCGGCAGCGGCGCGGGATCCGGGACGGAAAGCTCCTTTCCCGCAGCCTCATCGTCGGAGACCGTGAGGGAGGCGTGCTGCTGCCGCTTCTGGCGGCGCAGGAAATCGATGCACGCGTTCTGCGTCATCCGGTACAGCCACGTGGAAAATGCTGCGTCGAACTGATACTGCTCCAGCGTCCGCCACAGCTTCAGAAATACCTCCTGTGACAGATCCAGCGCGTCTTCCGCATTACCTGCCATCCGGTAGCAGATATTATAGACCGTCTTCTGGTGCAGCAGCATCAGCTGCTCAAAGGCCTGCTCGTCCTTTTGTGCCGCGCGGCGGATCAGCGCGTCATCCTGCATGCTCTCACCTCAAATCTCTCTGTATCCCGCTTATGATCGCCCGGGCCTCCGCCACGGTGCGGATCGCCGAGATCTTCTCTTTATAATAGCTGCTGTGCGCCACGCCGCGCAGATACCACGCAAAGTGCTTTCTGGCCTCAAGGCACGCGATATATTCGCCCTTGTCCTGCACGGCAAGCGCAAACTGCCGCAGCGCCGTCTCCATCCGCTCGGAAAGCGGCGGCAGCTCCGGCACCGGTTCGCCGCGCAGCGCGGCCGCCGCCTGCGCAAACACCCACGGGTCGCCAAACGTCGTCCGGCCGAGCATCAGAAGCTCCGCGCCCGTGCGCTTTTGGCACCGGACGGCGTCCTCCGCTGTCACGATATCACCGTTGGCTATAACGGGAATTTTGACCGCTTCCCGCACCTCGCGGATGCAGTCCCAGTCGGCCACGCCCGAATAGAGCATCGTCCGCGTCCGGCCATGCACCGCGACCGCCGCAGCGCCCGCCTGCTCCAGCATCGCGGCAAGCATTGGAGCGTTGCAGGAGCCCTTGTCCCAGCCCTTTCGCATCTTGACCGTCACGGGGACAGGCACGGCTTTTTTGACCGCTTCTACGATCCGCGCAGCCAATTCCGGGTCCTTCATGAGCGCGCAGCCGTCGCCGTTGTTCACGATCTTCGGCATCGGGCAGCCCATGTTGATATCGATAAAGTCCGCACCGGACAGCTCCAGCGCCAGCGCCGCACCCTCGGCCATCACAGACGGCTCGTTGCCGAAGATCTGCGCGCCGCACACGCCGATGGGCGTTTTGTGCAGCAGGCTCTGGCTCTTTTTATCATGATAGACCAGTGCACGGGACGACACCATTTCCGTCACCGTCACCGCCGCGCCAAGCTCCGCGCAGATCGTCCGGAAGGCAAGATCGGTCACGCCCGCCATCGGCGCCAGCACCAGCCGGCCCGGCAGCTCCAGAGTTCCAAGCTTCATACCGTCTCCCCGCTCAGACTTCCAGCGTATCGTCCTGATCGATCCAGTCCTGCACCTGCACGACGGTAAATTCCGTCTTCGTGTTGCGGATCACCATGCGCCGCAGACCGGCATTGATGATCATCCGCCGGCACATGGAGCAGGACGTCGCGTCGGTGAGAATCGCTCCGGTCTTCGCGTCGTGGCCGACCAGATAGATATCTCCGCCGATGCACTCGTTGCGGGAGGCCGAAATGATGGCGTTTGCCTCTGCGTGGACGCTCCGGCAAAGCTCATACCGTTCGCCCCGCGGCACACGCATCTGCTCGCGCACGCAGTAGCCGAGATCCGAACAGTTTTTCCGGCCGCGCGGTGCGCCGTTATAGCCCGTCGCGACGATCTCGTCGTTGCGGACGATGATCGCGCCGTACTGCCTGCGCAGACAGGTCGAACGCTCCAGCACCGTCTCGGCGATATCCAGATAATAGTTTTCCTTCACGATTCGTTCCATCGCGCGCCCTCCCGCACCGTCTGATTTATTCCTTACTATACCATACGCCACCCCGCAAGACAACCAAAAAACTTGCCCACCGGCGCGGATTATGGTATACTGTATGAAATTCGGGAGTTTTTTCGGAAAGGTGGGACTGTCATGCGTCTGCGCAAAACGCTCTGTCTGGTTTTGATCTTCGCTCTGCTGGTCTGCCTGTGCATACCGGCTTCGGCAGACGTCAGCCTGTTTTTCGTCGCCGTCAACGACACCATCCCCCTGACGCTGACCATCCTGCCCACATATTCCGGCGGCACGCTCTATGTGCCGTATCAGGTCTTTGACAGCCAGCCCTGCGGCGTGACGCCCTCGTATAACCAGACGAAGCAGACCTTTGTGCTTCTCAGCCGCAGCAAGCAGATGCTCTTCGATCTGGCTGCCGGCACCGTCAGCGACGAGAGCGGCACCGTCTCCGCGGCCAACGTTCTGTACCGCAACGGCATTTTGTATCTGCCGCTCACCTTCTGCGCCTCGCATTTCGATCTGAAGACCACCATGCTGGAATCTGCCGGCGGCTATCAGGTCCTCCGCTTCACCAACGGCAGCGAGGTCTATGACGATTCTCTGTTCATCGAAAAGGCCGAAAACCTGATCACCTACCGCGTCCAGCAGTACACCGACAGCGCCAACCAGACGCAGAACCGCCCGCAGGACCATCCGAACGGCGGCCAACAGACCGCAGGCGACGATCCGGCGGCCGAAAAGCAGCCCGCGACCGTCTATCTGGCCTTTACCGACAGCAGCACGATGCGCAGCGCCGCCGCGGCTCTGGCGGAATATGACCTGCAGGGCAGCTTCTTCCTGACGGCAGACGAGATCCGGTCCGA
The DNA here is from genome assembly GCA_934613505.1 of uncultured Oscillospiraceae bacterium. Classification (GTDB taxonomy): domain Bacteria; phylum Bacillota; class Clostridia; order Oscillospirales; family Oscillospiraceae; genus CAG-170. Next base: position 20,054 of record CAKTTB010000018.1, read on the forward strand.
CCCAGCTTTGGTTTTCGAGCTGCTCGCCGCCGGACACGCCATCGGCGTGACCGCCGAAGCGGACGCGCCGGACCCGGCTGAGGCGCTGCGGGAGGCCAACGACGCGCTGGCCGGTCTTCTGTGCCAGAAAACGCTCCTCGCGCTTCTGCCCACAGGCACCGAAGCGCCGGAGGGCTACAGCTGCTTCTTCCACTCCGCCGCGCAGCCCAGTGCCGCCGATGCCGCCGCCTCGGAGACCGCGCACCTGCTCGTCTGCACAGACGACGCCAGCGCCACGCTCTATACGCTCTTCTCCGCCGACGCCCGCATCCTTCAGCTTCTGGAAACGACGGTGTATCCCCAGTAAAAAAGCTTTTTCAGTTTTTTTGAAAAAAGGCTTGCTTTTTTCAGAAAAGTCTGATAGAATAACTCCGCCGATGGGGGTATAGCTCAGCTGGGAGAGCGCATGACTGGCAGTCATGAGGTCAGCGGTTCGATCCCGCTTATCTCCACCAAAACAAAAAGTCATTCCGTAAGGAATGGCTTTTTTGTTTTGGCTGGGCATACGTGGCGCGAGAAGCGCTGTGGTTCGACCGAATGCATTTTTGCGGCGCAAAAGCGCCGCTTTTTCTGCATGCAATGCAGAAAACATAAGAAAATGCAATCGGCACGGAGGCGGCGCAGCCGCCGGAGTATCCCGCTTATCGTTCCACTTTCCTTTCTCGAAAATCAGCCGCATTTCTTCAGTCATGCGACCTGACCCAGATTTGACCCAAACAGGCGCGAAAACGCGGTGGATTTATTGAGATTTATTTGACAAAACATCACGAGTTTCTCTGTTTTCACGAATATTTTGAACGTTTGAACGGCGGCTGCAACTTGCAGCCGCCGCTTTGGTTTGGGGTCAGATCGCGTTGCGGATGGTGTTTCCGATCGCATCCGCCGCGCTCTGTTTCATGCCTGACGTCGAGTGAACGTAAGTGCTGAGCGTGAATCCTGCGCTGAAATGTCCCAGCGTTTCAGCCAAGGTTCGTACATCCACGCCGCTTTTCAGTGATAACGTCGCGAATGTGTGTCTCATATCATGAAATCTCACATGCTCCGCGCCGATCTCCTTGATGATCCGATCATGCAGCCTGCGAAATCCATCCAGGTCCCACGTTTCCCCAGTACGTGGAGATGGGAACAAATATGGATTTACCGGATGTCTTTCGTGCTCCTACGAGAAGCTTTACCGTTTCTTCTGGCAGTAGGACTGTTCGGATGGAATTTGGCGTTTTGGGCGTGCTGATGACTAACTTTCCATCTTGCCGCACGACGCTTTTATTGATGGACAACGTGCGGTTCTGAACGTCCAAGTCCTCCCACCGCAGTGACAACAGCTCTCCGCGCCGCAGACCAGTGGTCAATTCCAAATACATCGGAGCAAGAATCCCATGTTCTTTCGCTGCGCTCAGGTACGGCCCGATCAACGCTTCCGGCAGAATTTTCATTTCCTTGCGGGTGTTTTTTGGAATCTTACACTTCTTCGCCGGGTTAGCAAGGATCAATTTTTCCTCCACCGCATGTTCCAGCGCCTTATTCAGCACCACATGGACACATTGCACCATGCGGGGACTCAGCCCGTGTTCTTTCAGCTCCGGCTGGTTTTTCTTCTGCACACGGCCGCTTTTGAGCAGCTCATTGTAAAACTGCTGAATTTGCAGCATCGTCAGCTTTTCCAGTTTGACGCTTCCAAGTTTCGGAATGATGTGGTGATCAATCGCGTTGTGATAAAATTCCTTGGTCGAGTATCGCACCTGCGGTTCGACGTAAACGGAGTACCAGAGCTTCAGCCATTGTTCGAGTGTATAGCTGCCAGCCTTCACCGGATCGAGCTTCTTGCTGTCCTCGATGGCAGTACGCAGCTTGTCTTTGGCTTCTGCTTGTGTTTTGCCAAGCACATTTTTCGTGATCGCCTTTCCGTTTGCATCGTATCCGGCAGTGTATCGGCCTTCCCACCGACCATCTTTGCGCTTGCGAATATTCCCCTCACCGTTGGCTCGTCGTTTCGGCATCGTGTCTACCTCCTTCTCATTTTGTCAGCACACACGATTACCACAAGCACAGCTGAATAGCAAGTCCAATCTTCCTTCACGCACATTTTTGTTCCTCACCCTGCCGATCCAGCCAATCGAGGAATTTCTCGCGTGAAACGACAATCCGTTTGCCGATCTGAAATGCCGGGAAATGGCTGTCATGAGCCAGCTTATAAGCTCCGGCTCTGGAAATACCAAGGACGGCGGCAACGTCTGTCATGTTCATCATCAGGGGCAATTCTTCCAGCAAGTGATACTGTTTCTGGTTCATTTGGCTTCCTTTCTCCCATGCTGGGAATCGAAATTGGTTTTTGAATGGCCGAAAAGAATCACCCAAGTAAAATTTATTGTTCTGTTTTCTTCACGCCGCCACGGTGGGCGGGCGTGGCGTTTGTGTGGTACAGACCTCCACGGATGCGCGGTCTGCCCATAAAACCGCACACATCGGCACAACGCGCCCCACGCCGCGGAGCAAACGGCTGCGCCGACGTGCGTTTCCGACTTGTGCCATAGTTCAGCCGTTAGTCCTCCGCCTGCAGGCGGCATTGGGGTCAGGGTTTTCCCTGCAAGCTGCGTTTTGGTACCAAAACGCGATGCTTGCGCTTTTCTTGCGCAGCAAGAAAAGCCTGAGGTGCTCCCCGTCGCCGGAATCATGCAGAAAGAAATTTCAATTTTCTTTCGTACCAGACCTGAAATTCCGCCTTTCTGCACGTTGGATTCCGTAGTCGCTACAATAGTCGCTATGAAAATTTGAAATTCGGATTTTCACCCTTTATAGTCGCTAGTATAGTCGCTATGGTTTTCTTACGCCGTATTTGCAGCTCGCACCCCGGCGATGGGGAACAGCGCGGACAGAGCTTGGCAGCTCTCACAGCCCGTGGAAGGGGTCTCTACTGCTTTCAACCCCAGCCACGGCAGCCTGTCTTACGTGCAGGCCGGACATTGTGTGTCCAAACAGATTGGGCGGCA
>CAKTTB010000019.1 GCA_934613505.1 uncultured Oscillospiraceae bacterium
CATCGGCATCGGAACGGCCCGGCTGCTCCCGTCGGCAGAGCTGACCATCCCAGGCTTCTCCGGCGTAATGCCGGACGTGCTTCTGGCGCAGTTGCCATAACACTTTTATCAGATTGATACCGTGTATCGGGGAACCTCTGAATAGTTTTGTTTCGGCTGGACAGCGAGTCTTTAGTCCCAGCTGTGCCGCTCAAAAAATAGGAAAAATATCCGCATTTTCATACTGACTTTCATTCGTGAGGATGGAAATTTTAATATGAAGATCATAAAGCGACGGGTATCCATGATTTTTCATTCCGAAAATTACGGATGCCAGATTGGAACAAGAGCATGCCGAAACCTATGCCCAGTTCAAATCCATCCGGGAGGATTCTCAGCAGCTTTGGAAAATTAAATTCTATGTGGACTCTGCCCGCAAGAATTTTGAACAGGCGCAGCAGCGCACATCCCACAAACAGGATCAGGAAATTTGATTCCTTCATTCTGTCAGAAAGGGGATAAAAGCATAATTTCAACGGGCAGCATCTGTAATCACTTACGGATGCTGCCCATCTTTTCTTTTTTCTGTGTTGTAAAACATCACCGTTGGTAGTATGATATAGGCTATAGTCCACAAAAAGGATAAAATCACTTTGTGCGATACACAGAAAAACCACGCATCAAAGGGAACAGGGGAAATTTATCCTTCTTGACGAATCGCGTGCCAATGTGTCAGGGGGTGTTTTTTTATGAAGACCCAAACCGCAAATCGGCTGTGATTCCTCCGGAGGCCCTATCTTTTCTCTCGCAAGAGAAAAGATAGGGGAGAAAAGAGTGCTGGGGTACGGGGGTTGTACTGCGGTGCGATTTATGCAGAAACCTAATTTGTTAGCCTCTTCATTCGCATTCAGTCACCTTGCGTGTGCTATGGTACGCGCCGCCCGTAGGTGTGGGTGTCAGATTTGCTTCATTGTGCCTTTGAATGGGTGCGGTCAATAGAAGGCGCCATCAAAATTTGCTGGATGGCACGTATTTGCACTGACCCTTGGCTCTCCTTTGGGAGAGGCAAGGAAGGTGGGAGAAGCAAAAGAAAATGCTGGACTGCAGCTGCAAATTTGTAGAAGACTTCCAGCCTTATGCCAATCCTGCGTATTATAATTCGTAATCGATCGCGCCGCGCGATTCGCGGATGGATTTGCAGAGCGTGGAGACCGCCACGTGCCGCGGGTCGTTTTTATAGCGGTCCAGTGCGTCCAGATCGTCAAAATCAGCGATCAGACAGGCGTCATACGGGTTGCCGTGCTTGCAGCTGCGGTGGATCTCCATATGGCGGATCTCGGGGATCACGCCGTCCAGCGCCTGCAGGCCGGACAGGAATTTTTCACGGTTTTCCTCTTCGCCCTCGCGAAATTTCCACATTACGATATGTCGGATCATAGTCTCTTCTCCTTTTATTCCTTGATTCGGTATTCAAAATTCTCAAAGATCAGCACCATGCCCTCGCAGATGCCGTCCGGCAGCAGTGCCAGCGCGACATTCGTGCACGTGCCGCTCTCCTCATTTTTCAGAACGGCGTAATCGCCGGAAATTTCTATCACAGTCCGCTCCATTCGCATCGCTTCTGCCTCCTTTTTTCGTATTGTATCATACTTCCCGCCGCTTTGGAACACAATAATCGCAGAAGGAGGCGATGTACTATGAACGAAGACACGCTGCACCTGCTGGGAGAGTGCGCCGCGGGGACCGACATGGCGATCCGCTCGCTGGAGGATATCCTGAAGGACAGTGGATCCGGCCCGCTGCAGGACATCCTGCGCGAAAGCAAGCGCCAGCACGAGAAGCTCGCCGCGCAGGCGCAGGCGCTTCTGCGCGCGCAGGGCAAGGAGCCGAAGCAGGCCAACCCGGCCGCGCGGGCAATGTCGTGGATGAAGACGGAGGCGATGCTCTCCATGAAGCCCGGCGACGCGACGACGGCCGATCTCATTTCCACCGGCTGCTCCACGGGCATCAAGTCGCTCGCGCGCTACTGCAACCAGTACCCTACGGCCGACCCCGCGGCAAAGGCGCTCGCGCAGTCACTCATCCGGCTCGAGGACCGGCTCGTCGTGCAGATGCGGGAGTATCTTTGAGCGCATCCTGAAAATTTTTGTTTGTCATCCCGAGTGTTTTGGTGTATAATAGAGCCATCAAAATCAAGGGGGAGTTCTTATGACAAACAAGGTCATCACCATCAGCCGTCAGTTCGGCAGCGGCGGCAGAAGCATCGGTAAGGCGGTGGCCGAGAAACTCGGCATCCCCTACTACGATAAAGAGCTGGTCGACAAGGTCGCAAAAGAGAGCGGCTTTTCGCACGAGTTCATCGAGGAGATCGGCGAATATGCCTCTGTGACCAGCAGCTTCCTGTTCAACATCGCGGTCTCCGCACACCCGATGGGACTGGTCGATACGATGTCGGTCTCCGACAAGCTGTATGTCTGCCAGACGAACGTCATCCGCGATCTTGCGGATAAGGGGCCGTGCGTGATCGTTGGCCGCTGCGCCGACTTCATCCTGAAGGACCGGCCAGACTGCCTGCACATCTTTATCCATTCCGATATGGCCCACCGCGCCGCCCGCGTGCGTGAGCGCTATGGCGAGACCAGCAAGCCCATGGAAAAGCGCCTGCAGGAAAAGGACAGCAAGCGTAAGGTCTATTACAAGCACTATACCAACCGCAACTGGGGCGAAGCGGAAAACTACGATATTTGTCTCGACAGCGGCAAGCTCGGCGTGGACAAATGCGTGGAGATCGTCTGCGACATCGCCGAGATGGCATAACGAACACGATCGGGCGCTCCGCTGCACACAGCAGCGGAGCGTTTTTGTGAAAGAAGGGAGATCCCATGGACAAGCTGCAGCTGCCGGAGGGCGTGGAGTTTACCTATACCGACAAGGCGGCGCACGTTACGACAAACGATGCGCTGATGCAGTATCTTCGGCAGAAGGGCAACGGCTCCATGCCGCTCACGCGCACAATATTGGCGGAGTACCAGCTCGAGCGCGGCGCGCCCCTTAGGATTACCGAGCGCTCCATGGCGACGGAGCTGCTCATCCACGCGTATCTCGACGGCGTCTTTTCCGGCTGGGTGCGCTTCGGCGAGAAGCATCTGCGGGAGAACAGCCGGTTCTGCAAAACGGCGCGGCGGCTCAAAAATGCGACCGCCGTCATCGACATGGGTGAGCGCAGCGTGGATACGAACCGCTGGGTCTTTGATCTTCTTTCGCACGGCTATGGACTGATCTGCCTGCTGCTCGGCAGCAGAGCGTAAGGAGATACACATGCAGGCATTGACAAAAAAACAGTATCTTACCCTGAGGGCCCCGTCCGAGGGGGATTTTCTCGCCGCGCGCGAGCGTCTGCTCGCCGCTTTGCCGGAGGACTGCCAGCTGACGCTTCCGGCCATGCAGAGCCTGTATCCCGTTCTGCACGCGGCGGACTACCGCGTGACGGCGACGCTCTGCCCGGGGCCGCGCGGTACGGACGTGGTGCGCGTGGAGCCGGGGGATACGACTGGGCAGCTGTTCGGCGCGTGCCTGGATATCGGAAGTACGACCATGCAGCTGGAGCTGGTCGACCTTGCTTCCGGCCGGACGCTTGCCGAGGCGGCCTGCACCAACAGCCAGACGCAGTTCGGCACGAACATCCTCGACCGCATCCTTGCCGTCAAGGAGGACCGGGAGCATCTTCATACGCTGCAGGCGCTGACGCTCGCAGATATCCGCGCGATGCTGGACAGCTGCTGCCGGAAAGCGGGACTTTCGCCGGAGGACGTCTCGGCCATGACGGTCGGCGGCAACACGACGATGCTGCACTTTTTCCTCGGCTGCGACCCATGGCTGGTGTTTCAGAATCCGTATGCGCCGGTGTTCTTTGACCCGGGCATTATCCGCGCGTCCGAGCTGGGGCTGCCCATTGCCGGGAACATTTTCTGCATGCCCGCCATCGCCAACTATCTGGGCGGCGACATTACGAGCGGCCTCCTGATGACGGACCTTGATACGCGGGAGGATCTGGCGCTGTTTCTGGATATCGGCACGAACGGCGAACTGGTCCTCGGCTGCCGGGAGTTTCTGCTCATGGGCGCGGGCGCGGCCGGCCCCGCGCTGGAAGGCGCGGTCAGCCGCTCCGGCATGCGCGCAGAACCGGGCGCGATCTGCCGCGTCAGGATCGGGACAGATAACCGCCTGCGCTATGAGACGGTCGGCAATCTGCCGCCGAAGGGGATCTGCGGCTCCGGCATTCTGGATCTGATCGCCGAGGGCTTCCTTTCCGGCTGGATCGACAGCGCAGGCAATCTGCAGAAGGACGCTTCGCCATGCATCCGCGAGGTGTGGGACGACACGCGCCAGCGCAATCTGCCTGCGATCATCTACGCCTACGACGGGAAAACGCCGCTCTATTTCACGCAGGACGACATCGGCGAATTTCTCACCTGCAAGGCCGCCGCGCACACCATGGTCGCGACGCTTCTTGAGAGCGTCAACGTCAGTCCGGCGGAGATCGGCGCGTTTTATCTCGCCGGCGGCTTCGGCACGCATTATGATCTGGAATCGGCGATCACGGTCGGGCTGTATCCCGATCTGCCGCGGGAGAAATTCATAATTCTCGGCAATTCCTCCCTGGCTGGGGCAAAGCGGCTGCTGCTGGACGTCTCCTGCCGCGCGCGGCTGGACAGAATCCGGGAGATGGCGAGCTATGTACAGTTCGGCGAGATGGAAAAATTCGTGGAAAATATGCAGGCCGCCCGCTTCCTGCCGCATACCGACGCGTCGCTCTACCCGAGCGTCAAACGAAGAGTCTGATAAACGCCCGCCGTATGGCGGGCGTTTGAGACTGTCAAAAAACAGGAGAAACAGTTGGATGACAGAGCAGCAGGGGAAGAGTGAAGGGGGCAAAGAGCCCCCTTCGCGTTCAATCAACCAGTTTTTCGAACTTTTTCAAAGTTCGAAAAACTGTCTCAGCGGGGCGAAAAGACTTTTTCGACACGCTGAAACGCCCGCCGTATGGCGGGCGTTTTTTTGACGGACTGCACACAAGCGACTGTATCTGCAGAAAAAAGCTGGCAAACTAAGAGCATCCTGTTGAGAAGAGGGGATGCACATGAGAAAACGGCTGCTGCAGGGGGTCTGTATGGCACTGGCGATCGCGGGCGTGTTCGGCCTGATCGCCGCGGCGGGCGCGGAGCGGACGCACCGCGCCTATCTGCAGGGCTACCCGGACGGGACCATCCGGCCGACCGAACCCGTCACGCGCGCGCAGCTGGCCTGCGTGCTTGTCCGCCTTGCGGAGACCGAACTGCCGGAGGGCGAGCGGGTGACGTTTGCCGATCTTCCGCAGACAAGCTGGGCCTATCCGGCGGTGCGCGCGCTGACCGGGCTTGGGCTTCTGACGTTCGGGACGGACGGTTGGTTCCGTCCGGACGAGGCCGTTACGTGGCGGGAGCTTAGCGGCGTGATGAGCCGGATGACAGAGCTGCCGTCGTGCCGCGAGGCCTATCCGGCGCTTGCATATGCGTGGAGCTGCAAGCAGGAATCCACTGCCGCGCCGGAGCCTTCCGCCGGAAGCGCAGAGCTGAGCCGGGCGGAGCTGGCCCGCGCCCTTAACAGCCTGCTCGGCCGCCGGCCGGACGCGGCAGATGCGCAGCTCAGCGCCGCGGCATGGTATTGGGACAATCGGGACAAGACCGCGTGGTACTACGCCGATCTGATCGAAGCGTCCGTCGACCACACCTGCCGTTATCCCGCCGCTGCAGAGCGGTGGACAGCAATCGGATAGAAGAAAAATCCCGCCTGCGGGCGGGATTTTTTACTGCCGTTCACGGAATATTCAAGCAAAAAAGCGGCAGGTATGGCATAATATTATATTCCGAATAGAAACAGAAATGGGGGAGCCGCATGCAGGATTTTGTTGTGTTTGACCACGTCTGCAAGACGTATCAGATGGGCGAGGTGCGCATCGATGCGCTGAAGGACGCTTCTTTTACCATCGAGGAGGGAGAGATCTGCGTCATTGTCGGCCAGTCCGGCGCGGGCAAGACGACGCTTCTCAACATTCTGGGCGGCATGGATCGCCTGACGTCCGGCCATGTGCTGCTGGCGGGCGAGGATATTGCGGGCTATGACCGCCGGAAGCTGACGGCCTATCGCCGGCACGGCGTCGGGTTCGTGTTCCAGTTCTATAACCTTCTGCCCAATATGACTGCGCTGGAAAACGTGCAGATCGCAAGCCAGCTCTGCGAGGATCCGATTCCTGCAGAGGAAGTCTTGCAGCAGGTCGGCCTTGGTGAGCGTATGCAGAACTTCCCGGCACAGCTGTCCGGCGGCGAGCAGCAGCGCGTGGCGATCGCCCGCGCGCTGGCCAAGCGGCCGAAGCTGCTGCTCTGCGACGAGCCGACGGGCGCGCTCGACTATCAGACCGGCAAGCAGATCCTCGCGCTTCTGCAGAAGCAGAGCCGCGAATCCGGCATGACGGTCGTCATCATCACCCACAATTCCGCCCTGACCGCCATGGCCGACCGCGTCATCCGTGTCAGAAGCGGGCAGATCACCGATGTCCGCTGCAATCCGTCGCCGACGCCGGTGGAAAGCATCGAGTGGTGACGCGATGGGGAAGCTGACACTGCGGGAGATCCGCAAAAGCCTCGGCCGCTTTCTGGCCATCGCTGCCATTGTGGCGCTCGGCGTGGGCTTTTTCTGCGGCCTGCGCCTGACGAAGACCGCCATGGTCAAGACCATGGATACATACACCGACACGCAGAGCATGTACGATTTCCGGCTCGTGAGCACCGTCGGCTTTGAGGAAACGGATGCCGCATCGTTTGCGGACGGCATGCCGGGCGTCCTCTGTGAGGGCAGTAAGACCGCCGACGCGCTCGCCGTTGTGGCGGATGGCGCTGCGCGGCCGCACCACTTCATGTCCATGCCGGAAACGCTCAATGTGCCGTCCTTAAAGGCGGGCAGATTGCCGCAGCGGGCGGATGAATGTCTGGCGGACAGCATGCTGTACGGCGAAAAGGATCTCGGCTCCACGATCGTCATCACGCAGGAAAACGATGATGACACGCTGGAGAAGTTCGCAAGGCGGGAATTTACGATCGTCGGCGTCGCCAAGAGCGTGCTGTATGCCAACTATGAACGCGGCAGCACCTCAGTCGGCAGCGGCGCGCTGGCGGGCTTTGTATATGTCCTGCCGGAGGCGTTCGATCTGGATTACGAGACCGAGCTGTACGTGCGCCTGCAGGCGCGGCAGGGCGAGGCCTATTCCGACGAATATGAAGCGAGCATCGACGACGCCGAGCCGCAGATCACGGCGCTGGCCGAGTCGCTCGCGCAGGCGCGCGCCGACCGGCTGACCGCCGACGCGGAGCGGGAGCTTGCTGACGCGCGCGCGACGCTGGACGAAAAGGAACAGGAGTTGGCCGACGCGAAAGAAACGCTCGCGGACGCAAAGCAGACGCTTGCCGATGCGGAGCAGGAGGTCACAGACGGCGAGCAGAAGCTCGCCGATGCAAAAGAAGACGCCGAACGGGAGCTGGCCGACGCCTATCAGAAGCTGATCGACGGCCAGCAGGAGCTGGAAGAGAACGAGCAGAAGCTCGCCGATGCCCGGCAGGAGCTGGAAGACGGCGAGCAGAAGCTGGCCGACGCGCAGCAGCAGTACGAGGACGGCGTGCAGGAGCTGGCCGACGGCCGCAAGAGCGCCATGCAGCAGCTCCATGCGGCGGCAAGGAAGATCTCCGACGCGCAGGATGCGCTCGATGCGCAGCGAGCGCAGGTCGACGAGGCTCAGAAAGAGCTGGACGCGCAGCAGGCACAGGTCGACGCGGCCGTGGCTGCGGGGATGATGTCCCCGGAGGAGGCCGCAGCCGCTTATGCGCAGATCGAAGCCGGCCGGGCAGAGCTGGACAAGGCCCGGCAGCAGCTGAGCGCGGCACAGGATCAGATCGACGCCGGGCGCGAGGAATATCTGAAATCTCTGGAAGAAGTCAATGACGAGCTGGACGAAAACCAGAAAAAGCTCGACAAGGCAAAGACGACGCTGGACGAAAAGCAGCAGGAGCTTACCGACGGCAAACAGGAGCTGGCGGACGGCGAGCAGAAGCTGGCGGACGCAAAGCAGGAGCTGGCAGACGGCTGGGCGGAGTATTATGACGGCAAGGCCGAGGCCGAGCAGAAGATCGCGGACGCGGAGCAGGAGTTGGCTGACGCCCGGCAGCAGCTGACGGACGGCAAGCAGGAGCTTTCCGACGCGGAGCAGGAGCTGGCGGACGGCGAGCAGAAGCTTGCCGATGCCGAACAGGAATATCAGGACGGTCTGGATGCGCTGGAAAAGCTGAAGGAGCCGGATGTATATGTGCTGGACCGCAGCAGTAACGTGGGCTATGCCTGCTTTGAGAGCGATTCCAATATCGTGCGCGGCGTGTCCCGCGTGTTCCCGCTGTTCTTCTTCGCCGTGGCGGCGCTGGTCTGCATCACGACGATGACCCGCATGGTCGACGAGCAGCGCACGCAGGCCGGCGTCCTGAAGGCGATGGGCTATTCCAACGGCGCGATCATGTCGGTCTATTTCCTCTATGCCGGCAGCGCCTCGATCCTCGGCTGCGTGGTCGGGATCAGCGCCGGCGCATATTTCCTGCCGAAGCTGATCTGGCAGGGGTATAATATCATGTACGGCTTTACGGACATTCTATTCGCGTTCGATTGGCCGCTGGCGCTCGGGTCGGTGGGAGCGTATCTCATCTGCGCGCTCGGGACGACGTGGTATGCCATCGAGGCGGAGCTGTCGCGGCCTGCGGCGGAGCTGATCCGGCCCAAGGCGCCGAAGGCGGGCAAGCGGATCCTCCTTGAGCGGCTGCCCTTTATCTGGAAACGGATCCCGTTCCTTCACAAGGTCTCCATCCGCAACATCCTGCGTTATAAAAAGCGCATGATCATGATGGCCATCGGCATCGGCGGCTGCACGGCGCTGCTGATTACGGGCTTCGGCATTCAGGATTCCATCCGCAGCGTTGTGGATTACCAGTATGAGGAGATCACCCGCTATGATGCGAGCGTGACCTTTGCTCACGCCATGACGCAGGAAGAACGGGAGACGTTCAGCGAGACCTATGCGGAGGATCTGGCCCAGTGCGGCTTCGCGGCGGAAAAGAGCCTCGACGCCAGCGCGAACGGGCAGACCAAGACGACGAACGTCGTCTGCCCGGAATCCGGCAGCGTGGACGGACTGATCGACCTGCATACGAAGGCCGGGGAACCGGTGGCCTATCCCGCGGACGGCGCGTGCATCATCAGCCGAGGCCTTGCCGACGCGCTGCGCGTTTCCGTGGGGGACACCGTCACGCTGCGGGACACCGAGATGCACACGTGCGAACTGCCGGTCGCGGCGGTCTTTGAAAACTATGTTTATAATTACGTGTATCTGACGCAGAATACCTGGCAGACGCTGTTTGAGGCGGAGCCGGAGTATGAGACGGCGTGGCTGAATTTCCCGGCAGAGGCCGACGCGCATGAAATTTCGGCGACGCTTTCTGCCGACGAGGACATTGCCGTCGTGAACCTCAGCACGGATTTCCGCGCGCGTGTGGCGACCATGATGGAAAGCATGCAGTATATCGTGCTGATCGTTGTCATCTGCGCGGCGGCTCTGGCCTTTATTGTCCTCTACAACCTGACGAACATCAACATTACCGAGCGGGCGCGTGAGATCGCCACGATCAAGGTGCTGGGCTTCTATGATGCGGAAACGAACCGGTATATCTTCCGGGAGAACATCATTCTGACCATTCTCGGCGCGATCGTGGGTCTGCCGATGGGAAAGGCGCTGCATGCATTCGTGATGTCGCAGATCAGGATTGATCTCATGTGCTTTGACGTGCGTGTGGAGCCGAAGAGCTATCTGATCTCCGTGGCGCTGACGCTCGGCTTCGGCCTTCTGGTCAATGCCGCGCTGCGCAGAAAGATCCGCGCGGTCGACATGGCGCAGGCACTCAAATCGATCGAGTAATCGTTGCCCAGGGAAAGAAGGAACGCATGAAAAAACTGCTCATTTACCTGCAGCCGTATCGGCTGCAGGCCATTTTAGCGCCGCTTTTCAAGCTGCTGGAAGCGGCGTTTGAACTGCTCGTGCCGCTCATTATGGCGGATATCATCGACGTTGGCATCGCGGCCAGCGATACGGGCTATATCCTCCGGAAATGCCTCGTTCTGGCGCTTCTTGGCGTGTGCGGCTTTATCAGCGCCGCCGTTGCACAGTATTTTTCCGCAAAGGCCGCGACCGGCGCAACGTCGCGGCTGCGGCACGCGCTGTTTGCCCATATCCAGTCGCTGTCCTATGCGGAGCTGGACCGGCTCGGGACCTCCACGCTCATCACCCGCATGACGAGCGACATGAATCAGGTGCAGACGGGCCTCAATCTGACGCTCCGGCTGCTGCGCTCGCCGATCGTCGTGTTCGGTGCGATGATCATGGCGTTTACGATCGACGTGCGTTCGGCGCTCATCTTTGCGGTGGCGGTGCCGGTGCTGTTCGGCGTCGTATTTGCCATCATGCTCAGCTGTATCCCGCTCTACCGCCGGGTGCAGACGAAGCTGGACGGCGTCATGGGCGCGGCGCAGGAAAACCTGTCCGGCGTGCGCGTCATCCGCGCCTTCACCCGCGAGCGGGAGGAGACGGACAGCTTTCAGGAGAAGACCGGCGCGCTGTTTGATTCGCAGCAGTTTGTAGGCAGGCTGTCGGCGCTTCTGAATCCTCTGACCTATGTCATCATCAACCTTGCCATCGTGGCGCTTCTGCGCACGGGAAGCATCCGCGTGAACGCGGGCGCACTGACGCAGGGCGAGCTGATCGCGCTGTATAATTACATGTCGCAGATCCTGGTGGAGCTGATCAAATTTGCGAACCTGATCCTGAACATCACCAAATCCGCCGCCTGCGCCGGACGCATTTCGCAGGTGCTGGAGACTGGCTCCAGCCTGCAAAGCGGCAGCAAGACCGCACCGGAGGCGGAACAGGGCGCGGCGCTGACGTTTGAGAATGTCTCCTTCCGCTATCCCGGCGCCGGTGCGGACGCGCTGCGCGAGATCAGCTTTTCCGCCCGCCCGGGCGAGATGATCGGCGTGATCGGCGGTACGGGCGCGGGAAAAACGTCTCTGGCGAACCTCATCCCGCGCTTTTACGATGTGACCGGGGGTGCGGTACTTTGGAACGGCGCGGATGTGCGGACGCTGCAGCTGCCGTCCCTGCGCGCGCAGATCGGCGTCGTGCCGCAGAAGGCGCTGCTGTTCTCTGGCACCATCCGCGACAATCTGTGCTGGGGCAACCCCGACGCGGCGGAGAATACGCTCTGGGAGGCACTGCGCGCCGCGCAGGCCGACGGCGTCGTGCGTGACAAGCCGGGCGAACTGGATGCGGCGGTGGAGCCGGGCGGCCGGAACTTCTCCGGCGGCCAGCGCCAGCGGCTGACCATCGCCCGCGCGCTGGTACGCAGACCCTCGCTTCTCATTCTGGACGACAGCGCGTCTGCGCTGGACTTTGCCACGGACGCCGCGCTCCGCAAGGCGCTGCGGAGCCTGCCGTGGCACCCGACGGTGCTTCTGATCTCGCAGCGGATCTCTTCTATCCGGCACGCGGATCAGATCCTTGTGCTGGACGACGGCCGTCTTGCCGGCATCGGCACGCACGAATCGCTGCTGGCCGACTGCCCCGTCTATCAGGAGTTCTGCCGCTCGCAGCTCAAAAAGGAGGATGCAGAATGAATACTTCCTCCAAAACGCTTCTTCGCGTGTGCAGAAGCCTTGGGCGCTATCTGCCGCTTCTGCTGCTGTCCCTTCTTCTGGCGGCGGCCAGTGTGGCAGGGACGCTCTATATCCCCATCCTCGTCGGCGACGCCATCGACGCGATCGTTGGCCCCGGGCAGGTCGATTTCCAAGCGGTCGGCATGCTGGCGGTCAGGATCGCCGTGCTTGCCGGGCTGACGGCGCTTCTGCAGTGGCTGATGGCGGTCATCCACAACCGCGTCTGCTTCGCTGTGACGCGCGACGTGCGGCGGCAGGCGTTTTCCCGCCTGCAGAAGCTGCCGCTTTCGTATCTGGACAGTCATCCCGCGGGCGATACGCTCAGCCGCATCGTCGCCGACGTCGACCAGTTTGCCGACGGCCTGCTCATGGGCTTCACGCAGCTGTTTACCGGTGTTCTGACGATCGTGGGCACGATCGGCTTCATGCTCTCGATCAGCTGGAAGATCACGCTGGTCGTGGTGCTGCTGACACCCCTGTCTCTTCTGGTGGCGAAGTTCATCGCAAGCCGGACGTATTCCATGTTCCAGCAGCAGTCCAAGGCGCGCGGCGAGCAGACCGCGCTGATAAACGAGCAGCTGAACGGTCAGCGCGTCGTGCAGGCCTTCTCCCACGAGGCGCAGAGCCTGCGGCAGTTTGACGAGATCAACGACCGGCTGGAAGCGGCCACCATGCGCGCGACGTTCTTTTCCTCCCTGACGAACCCGTCCACGCGGATCCTCTATAATATCATCTATGCCTGCGTGGGCTTCACCGGCGCGCTCGGCGCGGTTGCAGGGACGATCACGGTCGGCGGGCTGTCGTGCTTCCTCAGCTATGCCAACCAGTACGCCAAGCCGTTCAACGAGATCACCGGCGTCATCACCGAGCTTCAGAATGCGCTGGCCTGTGCCGGCCGCGTGTTCGAGCTGATCGACGAACCGGAGGAGACGCCGGATGCGGCGGATGCGAAGACGCTGGAGGCGGTCTCCGGCCAGGTGCAGCTGACAAACGTCGCCTTCTCCTATACACCGGAGCAGCGGCTCATCGAGGATCTGAACCTTGCGGTTCAGCCCGGGCAGCGTGTGGCCATCGTCGGCCCGACCGGCTGCGGCAAGACGACGCTCATTAACCTGCTTATGCGTTTTTATGATGTCAAGGACGGCTCTATTTCCGTGGACGGCAGCGAGATCCGCTCCGTCACACGAAAGAGCCTGCGCCATCAATACGGCATGGTCCTGCAGGACACGTGGCTGAAGACGGCCACGGTGCGCGACAATATCCGCCTTGCCAAGCCTGACGCCTCGGATGCCGAGGTGGAAGCGGCGGCACGCGCGGCGCATGCGGATTCCTTCATCCGCCGCCTGCCGGACGGATATGACACCATGCTCTCCGATACCGGCGGCGCGCTGTCCGCCGGGCAGCGGCAGCTGCTTTGCATTGCGCGCGTGATGCTCTGCCTGCCGCCCATGCTGATCCTCGATGAGGCGACCAGCTCCATCGATACACGCACGGAGGCGCAGATCCAGCACGCATTCGACACGATGATGCAGGGCCGGACGAGCTTCATCGTGGCGCACCGCCTGTCCACCATCCGCGAAGCGGATGTCATTCTGGTCATGCAGAATGGCCATATCGTCGAGCAGGGCCGCCACGAGGCGCTGCTCGCCAAAGGCGGCTTCTACGCCAAGCTCTACCACAGCCAGTTCGAGGGATAAATTATGCAGCCGCTTCCATTAGGAAGCGGCTGCGCCTGTCTCTTGCATTTGCTGTCGGATGATGTTAATATGATACTATAAAATGAAGCAAAGGAGCGATCCTTTTGGCAAAACAGATCACGCGCATCGTCCTGACCGGCGGACCCGCGGCAGGCAAGACGACGCTTATCAGCCGCATTCTCAAGGAGTTCAAGCAGGACGACGGATGGAAGGTCATCACCATCCCCGAGACGGCGTCGGAGCTGATCTCCGGCTTCGGCATCAAGCCGTTCGGCGGCTGCGTGTCGATGCTGGACTTTCAGTATTTTGTCGTTGCCGACCAGCTGCACAAGGAGAAGCTCGCACTCGAGGCGGCGCAGAAGATACCGGAGGAGCATGTGATCATTCTCTTTGACCGGGCGCTGTTTGACGATAAGGCGTACGTCAGCGACGAGGAGTTCCGGCAGGTGCTGGCGCATTTCGGCCTGACGGAGGAGCAGGCGCTGGCCCACTATGACACGGTCCTGCATCTGGTCTCCTGTGCCAAGGGCGCGGAATTTGCCTATAATTTCGGCAACGAGGCGCGCTATGAGACGCTGGAGGAGGCGCGGGTAAAGGACGACCAGACGCTCCGCGCCTGGAGCCAGCATCCGAATCTGCGCGTGATCGACAATTCCGTCGACTTTGAGGATAAGATCGTCCGCGGTCTGCACGCGGTCTATGACGCCATCGGAAGACCGGTGTCGCAGGTGGTCTGGCATAAATATCTCATCGCGCTGCCGACGCTCAAAACGCTGGAGGATACCTACCGCGCGGCCAGCATCGATATGATGCAGACCTATCTGACCCGCGCGAACCCAAACGTCGTGCGCCGCGTGCGCCAGCAGAAAAATGGCGGTGATTATCTCTATTTCTACACCGAAAAGCGGACGACCGAATCCGGCCAGTGGGAGACGGAGAAGCCCATCTCGGAAAAGGAATACATCCGCTATCTGATGGAGGGCGACACGAGCCTGCATACCGTTCATAAGACGAAATACCGCTTCGTCTACCACGGCTGCCGGTTTGAGATCGACGTCTATCCGTTCTCGCAGGACCGCGCCATCATGCGCGCCGCCCTGCCAAAGGATGCGCCCACGCTCGACGCGCCGCCGGAGATCACCGTCCTGCGCGAGGTCACCGACGACCCCGCCTACAAAAATCGCCAGCTGGCAAAGAACCAGCGGCTGTAAGCGAAAACCGCCCGCTGCTCCAAGGCAGCGGGCGGACTGTTTATTCGGAAAGCAGCCGGTCCAGATCGGCGACGGTCTTGCAGTAAAAATCGCAGTTTTTTCGCATGAACTGCTCGATCTCCGGGATATCGTTGGCCCATCCGGCGGCGGCGAAGGGGACGCCGCAGCGGCGCGCCATGTCGTAGCCGGGCTTCAGATCGTCGACCATCAGAAGCTCCTCCGGCGGCAGGGAGAAGGTCTTCATGATCTGCTGCAGCGGCCAGGCCTCCGGCTTGCGCTGCTCGGGCGGCTGCTCCCAGCCGAAGATCAGATCCGGCACCGGCAGACCGTTTTCGCGGTAGTCGCGCTCGATATTCTCCCGCATGGAGTGGGACACGACGGCGATCTTTCCGCCCGCGTCCCGGTGGCGCTGCAAAATCTCCCGGATGCCGGGATAAGCCTTCGGCACGCGCGTGCGCACCCAGTCCTGCCAGAAGCGGAACTCGCCCTCCAGCTCCTCCTCGGAAAAGCCAAGCTCGCCGGTAAAGAGCGCCATGACGCCGGGATCGAAGTTTTTGCGGAAATAATCGTCCAGCGTGTAAGAAAGGCCCGGACGCACCTGCGCCAGATAGGCAAGAAACGACGGAAAATGAATGGTAGCCGTGCTGTTAACCGTCGTATCGTCGTGATCCATCACCAGACATTGAAAGCGCAAAGCAGATCCCTCCCGGCAGAAGATTTTTCTACTATCATACCAGCCGCGGCCCGGGTTCGCAAGCCGAAATGCGAAATCTTATTTTTTTATGAAGAATTGCTATTTGCAAAAAGCTGTGGTATCATAATCATGAATATACTGCGCGGACTGTACACATCTGCGCTTCCGGCCAAAACGTCATGACGATGGAGGTACGACAATGAACAAGAAAAGAAGAAAGCAAGGCCTGTGGCTGCGCAGAAATCTGCCGATGCTGGTCGCGATCGCGGCGCTTGTGCTGCTGGTTCTGATCATCGTGCTGGTCGCCAAGGGCTGCTCCAAGGCACCGGCTGACCCGGTGCAGGCCAAGGCCTTCTCGACGGAGACGACGCTGGATCTGCCAATCACGGCGGAACTCAATAACGGCGATTTTGTCTCCTACGGCGGCTATCAGTTCACCACGAAAAAGTCGCTCAGCGCCATGAGCAAGCTCATCGCCAAAAATAACGACGGCGTCACCGCCACAAACTACGTCAACAGCTACGGCACCTGCGCCGTTTTCACCAAAGCCAACGAAGCCGGCGGCACGGACACCTGGTGCCTGTACGCCAAGGATCCGCAGAACACCAAGGAGAGCTGGTATATCTTCATGGGCGAGCATCGCGAGCTTTCGCTGCCGTCCGGCACGCTGGATATGCTCCTGCCGCTGCACCTGATCACCGATGCGGCTCTGCGCGACAGCATGTTCGCCACGCTGCAGACCGACACGGTCTATACCTGCGGTCTTGAAAAGCTGAACGAAGGGCAGACGCTCGCGTCCATGTTCCGGACCTTCTATGAGACGTCCGGCCTCTATACCGTCACGACCAGCGACAAGGGCTTCACGCTTGTGCCGCGCGGCGGCTCGCAGCAGCTGATCTTCCAGTTCGACGAGAACGGGACGAGCGGCCAGTTCCTCATCACCGTCCCGCAGGACACCGAACCCCAGCCCACGACCAGCGTGGTTGTCACCTATGACAAGGACGATCCCGTTTCCCTGCCGGAGGAAGCGGCCGTGACGCTGTCCTCCGCTCTGATGCAGGCCAACTATAAAAAGACCGGAAAGACGGCGGATTATAAATACAGCGTCGATCTGGACGGTCAGGTCTATGAGGTCGCATTGACCTGGAAGGACAACACGTGGAACGGCTCCGTCCGCTATAACAGCCAGGTCGCCATCCTGAACGCCAGAAGCAGCTGCACGGTCGCCGCTGTCTTCGCGGCCAACGGTCTCGGCGGCACGCCAGAGCGCGACACGGCCAAGTGGCCGACCGATGTGCAGGATCTCACGGTCAACCCGATGAGCGACTGCATGGCGACGACCAACGACGTCAACGTCCGCACCGCGCCCTCGATCGACAGTCAGGTGCTTATGACCATGCCGACCGACAGCGCCGTTGCCGTGATCGGCCTGACGGATGACGGCGAGTGGTACGAGATCTGGTACAACGAGGTCTGCGCCTACATGAACGCCAAATACGTCAAACCCGTCGCCAGCGCTGCTGCGCCTGCAACGACGGAGGAATGATCTGAAAACGCAAAACGCCCGCCGGAGTCCCCGGCGGGCGTTTGTATGCAGATACACAGAAACACAGCCGGGGTTGACCGGCTGTGTTTCTGTCAGAGAGATAAGAGAAAAAGAGAGAGGAGAAATGGAAAAACGCAATCTATTGGAAAGGTTGCTGTTGGCCCTCCGCGGATGTTTCCGTGAAGCAGCTTCCTTATGCTCAAAGGATACCGGATTTTCGCGCTTGTGTGGTGAACAGTTTGTAAACGAAATATAAAAAAATCCTGAAATGGAACGAAGCTGCACGGAAAATGGAAAAACGGCCGGCTTGATAGCGAAAAGGGAACAAATATATAATAAAAAATGGAAAAGAAACTGAAATGCAACCGCCGGTTGACGGATTTGACAGTCCGATTTATGGCATGCAATCGCTGTTTTTTGTAGGATGATGGCATCCAAACGAAGACTGGGAGGAAACAATCAATGATTCTTGCAGATAAGATCATGACGCTCCGGAAAAAGGCCGGTTGGTCACAGGAGGAGCTTGCACAGCAGCTGAACGTCACGCGGCAGTCCGTCTCCAAGTGGGAGGGCGCGCAGTCTGTCCCCGACCTCGATAAGATTGTGCAGATGAGCCGCATCTTCGGCGTCAGCACGGATTACTTATTAAAGGACGAACTGGAAGAGCTGGAGCCTGCATCGAGCCTTGCCGAGCAGCCGCCGCGCCGCCGGGTGAGCATGGAGGAGGCGTCGCGCTATCTGGAGCTGCGCCGTGCCGCCGCGCCGAAGCTGGCGCTGGCCACGTTTCTCTGCGTGATCTCGCCCATCACGCTGATCCTGCTCGGCGGACTGAGCGAGTACAGCGCCCGCATCACGGAAAACACAGCCGCGGGCATCGGCCTGATCGTGCTGATCGTTCTGGTCGCCGCCGCAGTCGGCATCTTCCTGTCCAGCAGCGCGCAGGTGCGGGAATTTGCGTTTCTGGAGACGGAGCCGTTTGAAACGGAATACGGCGTGAGCGGCATGGTCAGGCAGCGCCGGCAGGACTTTCAGCCTGCGGCGAACCGCCTGAATCTGGTCGGTACGCTCCTTTGCATCGTGTCCGTCCTGCCGCTGTTTCTGAGCCTGTGCCTGTCCGGCTCGGATCTCATGTATGTGGGCGCTGTGTGCCTGCTGCTGGGTTTTGTCGCGCTGGCCTGCCTCGCGTTCGTCTACGCCGGGACACAGACCGGCGCGATGGAAAAGCTTCTGGAGGAAGGGGATTATACCCGACAGAGAAAGTCAAAAAGCCGCCTTGTTGGGACGGTCAGCGTCTGCTACTGGCTGGTCGTGACGGCAATCTTCATGTTCTATACCTTTGGCCCGTTCGGCAACGGGCAGGCGAAATACAGCTGGTTCATCTGGGCGATCGGAGGCGTTTTGTACGCGGCGGTGATGGCCGTGCTGCGGCTGGTCGGGCAGAATGAGAAAAAATAAAAAAGAGGCTTGACTCTCACATCGTGTCAGGCAGTATGCTGGGTGCAGGCAATGAGAGTTGCCCGTTTGCGCAAACGACATGGAGGTACCGCTATGCTGAAAATCGGATTATTTTCAAAATTGTCCAGAGTCAGTATCCGCATGCTGCGTTACTACGATGAGATCGGACTCCTGTGCCCGGCCTACATCGACCCGGAATCGGACTACCGCTATTACCGCGAGGATCAGCTGCCGCAGATCGGCTGGATCACGGCCCTGCGGGATATGGGCTTTTCCCTCGCGGACGTCTGCCGGATCATGTCCGTCGGGCGGGACGCGGAAGCGCTTGCGCCGTTTTTTGCGCAGCGCCGGCGCGAGCTGGAGCAGGAAGCCGAAAAAACCGCGCGGCAGCGAATGCTTCTGGACACAGCCGAAAAACGGCTGGGAAAGGAAGACTTCATGCAGTACAATGTGACCATCAAGACCATCCCCGCGCGCTACGCCGCCTGTGTCCACACGATCCTCCCGCGCTATGAGGCGGAAGGAACGGTCTGGAAGACGCTCTGTGAGGAGACGGACGCCATGCACCTCGTCCCGGATGACCCGTGCTATTGCGCGGTGACGTTCCTCGACGGCGAATATAAAGAGCGCGACGTTGAGGTGGAAGCGTGGAAAACCGTCAAGGGCAGCTACCTGGATACGGAACACGTGAAATTCCGGACGCTTCCGGCCGTCACAGTCGCGAGCTGCACGTTCCGCGGCCCGTATGAAAAGATCGGCGAGGTCTACGCGGCCATCGCCGCATGGATCGCGGACAACGGCTACGAGTGCAGCGGCCCGATGTTCAATATCTACCACGTCAGCCCGCACGAGACGCAGAACCCCGAGGAATTTGTCACCGAAGCCTGCTATCCAGTACGGAAAGCATAAAGCCATGGACTGAGACTGTCAAAAAGCATCAATGTCCGATCTATGCTGAAAGCTTTCTGGTTTGTTTGTAGGGGTCGATGCCTATCTTCGGCGCTAAGAGCCGCGCTGCGCGCGGTTGCGCCTCGAAACTAACCTGCGGGCGTCGCATCGACCCGGCAGAACAGGCTGATTTTACGGAGATTTTCGGCAAATTCGTAGCCGCTACAGCGGGACGATGTGTACCGGCAAGCGGCAGACCCACATCCGTAACGCTCCTTCGTCGCGAACGGCTGTGACCGGCATCGTCCCCTACACGGACGGTGGTTGACGCATACTGCTTCACGAAAACGGGACTCTTTTGGCAAAATGAAGCCCGCTGCAAACGGTGTTTGCAGCGGGCTTTTGTTAGATGGAAGAAAGGGGGCAGATTAGAACATACCCTGCTGGTACATAGCCTCAGCGACCTTCTTGAAGCCGGCGATGTTGGCGCCAGCGACCAGATCGTAGCCCAGACCGTACTCTGCGGCAGCCTCTGCGGAGACCTTGTGGATGTTCTTCATCATCTTGTGCAGCTGTGCATCGACCTCTTCCGCCGTCCAGACCAGACGCTCGGAGTTCTGGCTCATTTCCAGACCGGAAACGCCGACGCCGCCTGCGTTGACTGCCTTGGACGGAGCAACGATCATGTGCTTCTGCTCACGCAGGAAGTTCAGAGCGTCGTTCGTGGTCGGCATGTTGGCAACTTCGATGTAGTACTTGACGCCGGAAGCCGCGATCTTCTCTGCGGACTCCATGCGGACGTCGTTCTGGGTAGCAGCCGGCATGTAGACGTCAACGTCCTTCACGCCCCAGCACTTTGCACCCTCAACGAACTCAACGCCGTACTTGTCAGCGTAAGGCTTGCAGTGCATCGGGTCCTTTGCGCGCATCTCGAGGATGAAGTCGAGCTTTTCACCGGTGACGCCATCCGGATCATGGATGTAGCCGTCGGGTCCTGCAAAGTAGGTGACCTTGGCGCCGAGCTCAGCGGCCTTCTTCATGATGCCCCAGCCAACGTTGCCGTAGCCGGAGATCGCGATGCGCTTGCCCTCGATGGTGTCGTTCTCATGCTTCAGGACTTCCTGCAGATAGTAAACTGCGCCGTAGCCGGTCGCTTCCGGACGGATCAGGGAGCCGCCGTAGCTCATGCCCTTGCCGGTCAGAACGCCGTTCTCCCAGACGCCCTTCAGGCGGCGGTACTGGCCGTACAGGTAGCCGATCTCGCGGCCGCCAACGCCCATGTCACCGGCGGGAACGTCGATGTCCGGCCCGATGTAGCGGTACAGAGCGGTCATGAAGCTCTGGCAGAAACGCATGACTTCTGCGTCGGACTTGCCGGCGGGATCGAAGTCGGAGCCGCCCTTGGCGCCGCCCATGGGCAGGCCAGTCAGGCTGTTCTTGAAAGTCTGCTCGAAGCCGAGGAACTTGATAACGCCTTCATAGACGTTCTTCTGGAAGCGCAGGCCGCCCTTGTACGGGCCGATCGCGCCGTTGAACTGGCAGCGCCAGCCGCGGTTGGTATGGTAATTACCGGCGTCATCCATCCAGCAGACGCGGAACGTGAACATTCTTTCCGGCTCGACCATGCGCTTCAGCAGGTCGACCTTTTCGTACTCGGGATGCGCGTCCATGATGGGCGATACGGAAGACAGAACCTCTTCTACGGTCTGCACAAACTCAGGCTCATTCGCATGGGTCTTCTTCACGTAATCGATGACGCTGGCGACATATGCATTCATTTTGGCAAATCCTCCTCAAAAATTTAACCAATATTGTGGCAATCTTATGCAGATTGTTCAAAGTTATCATAACGCATCCGCGCCTGAAAAACAAGCACGGATGTATGTGCGAAATGACAGAATTTACTCCTTAAAATTCGTGATAATGTCCACGATTTCGGCGCCGATGCGCTTCTGGGCCTCGACGGTGGCAGCGCCGATGTGCGGCGTGCAGGAGACCATCGGGTGAGAATAGAGCGCCTTGTTGGTGGCAGGCTCGTCTGCATAAACATCCAGACCGGCCGCGCGGACCTTGCCGCTCTCAAGGCCTGCCAACAGGGCAGCCTCGTCGACATTCGTGCCGCGGGAGGTGTTGATGATGACGACGCCGTCCTTCATCTTGGCAATGCGCTCGGCGTTGATGAGCGCGCCGCCGTCGACAGCCGGAGCATGGACGGAGATGAAGTCGGACTTGGCAAGCAGCTCGTCCATCTCAACGTACGGGATGCCCAGCTTCTCTTCGATGCCGGGGATGTGGAAGATATCGAACGCGATGACGTCCATGCCGATGGCCTTGGCCATGACGCCCAGATGCTGGCCGATGCGGCCGAAGCCGACGATGCCGAGCGTCTTGCCGCGCAGCTCGATGCCCTTGCCGTAGGCCTTCTTTTCCCACTTGTCCTCACGCATGGTGTGGCCCGCGATGGAAAGATAGCGCGCGCAGGAGAACATATGGCCCATGGCCAGTTCCGCGACGGACTCGGAGGAGGCCTTCGGAGTGTTCTTCACGGTGATGCCGTTTTCCTCTGCATACTTCACATCGATATTGTCCACGCCGACGCCGCCGCGGATGATGAGCTTGAGCTTGCCGCCCTTGGCTTCGTCAATGTGGTTGGCACGGACCTTCGTCTTCGAGCGGACGACGACCGCGTCAAACTCCCGCAGGGCTGCGCCCAGTTCTTCGGGGGCGTAGAACTGCTCCACGACCTCATGACCGGCCTCGCGCAGCTGCGCCATGGCGGTCTTGTCCATTCCGTCGGTAACGAGAATACGCATGATATTGATCTCCTTATTTCATTTTGTGTTGTGGTTTTGTGAAAACAAGGCGCGACATGCGCCGCGCCTTGTAAGGTTTTCTTATTTGCCGTAGTTGGCCTCGAAGTTCTTGAGGAACTCGACGAGCGCTTCCACGCCTTCCTTCGGCATGGCGTTGTAGATGGACGCGCGCAGTCCGCCGACGGACTTGTGGCCCTT
>CAKTTB010000020.1 GCA_934613505.1 uncultured Oscillospiraceae bacterium
TCTTTCTTCTCGTGAAGATTGATCTTCTTGTCAAGGGCTTCTTCCTTCTGCTGCAGACGGCGCTCCTGCTTGGAGACCTCTGCCCGGCGCTCCTTGACTTCCTGTTCGTATTCGCTGCGTGATTTATGGATCTCTTCCTTCGCCTCGAGCAGCATTTCGCGCTTTTTGCTCTCGCCGCCTTTGATGGCTTCGTTGATGATGCGCTTGGCTTCTTCTTCGGCGCTGCCGATCTGCTTTTCTGCGACCTTTTTACGGTACAGAATGCCGGCTGCGAAGAACACCGCGCAAAGCACGACTGCCGCGATGCAAAGGATAAGGCATAGCGTATTAAATTCCATAAACTGCGAATGACACCTCCTGTTTCAGTATTGGGTACGCCGGCGGACCGGCGATTTGAATCATAAAGCGCAATGGGCTTCCCCAAGTCCCATTACAGCCATACAAATCCTACCCTACATTGTACTGTTTTGCAGCTTTCGTGTCAAGGCGCAATTCGGAAAAATGCACAAACCGGAAGGTCCGTTCTGAATGCTTTTGTCAACAAGCGCTGACGCTGGGCCGGCAAAAGCGGTTGACAAGCGGGAAAAAGTGTGGTTTCATAAAGAAAAGCAGCGCTCAGGCCTTTGCCGCCGGCGCGGCAAACAGCTGCGGCAGGCGCCGCGTGATGGCCACGCACAGGAAGCTGCCGAACGCGATCTTCAGAAGATCTCCCGGCAGGTAGATGAGCATGCCGTTCTTGATGACCTGCCAGAATGTCAGCCCCTTGCCGAGATACGCGTTTGCGATCAGCGCCATATAGGGAACGCCGATGGCATAGAGTACAGCAAGGCCCGCCAGCATCGCGAGCGCCGCGCGCCAGAACGTCAGCGGCCGCTTCGCCAGCCTGCCGATAACGAACGCCGACGGGATAAGGCCCAGAAGGAAGCCGAACGTCGGCTGCAGCACATAGGAAAAGCCGCCGCCCAGCGCAAAGATCGGCACGCCGACAAGGCCGATCAGCACATACACCAGCTGCGACAGCGCGCCGTAGCCTGCGCCAAGCAAAATCCCGGCCATGGCCGTAAACAGAAACTGCAGAGAGATCGCCGCGAGCGCGAACGGGATCTTAAAGAACGCGCCGACCGCCGTCAGGGCGGCGAAAAGAGCGGTCAGGACAAGCATCAGGGTCTTTCTGTGCTGCATAATAAGGTCTCCTTTGTAAACCATTTTTATTTCTTGGTTTACAATACATCATTTCCATACAAAAATCAAGGACGAATTATCATGATCAAGGAAGAAGTCATTTCCCTTCTGCTTGCCGCGCAGGAGCCGGTCTCCGGCGAGCAGATCTGCAAACAGCTCGGCGTGACGCGCGCGGCTGTCTGGAAGGCCATCGACCAGCTGCGGCAGGAGGGCTATACGATCGAGGCCGCGCCGCGCCGCGGCTATACGCTGACCGCCCGCCCCGACCGGCTGGACGCCGCGCTGGTGCGGAGCTTCCTGCCGGAGCATCCGTGGGCGGACCGGTTCACGGTCCTCCCGAGCGTCGATTCCACCAACAATGCCTGCAAAAAGCTGGCCGCCGAGGGCGCGCCGGACGGGACCGTCGTCATGACCGGCCTGCAGACCGCAGGTCGCGGACGGCGCGGGCGCACGTTCATTTCGCCGCCCGGCGGGCTGTATTTCAGCATCATCCTGCGGCCGCACGCCAAGCCGGAGGTGCTTCTGCACCTGACGGCGATGGTGGCTGTCGCGGCCGCGCGAGCGGTGCAGGTCGCAAGCGGGATCTATCCCGATATCAAGTGGACGAACGATCTTGTCATCGGGAAGAAAAAGCTCTGCGGCATCCTGACGGAGCTTGGTATCGAGGCGGAATCGCGCGAGGTCGACTATACCGTCGTCGGTATCGGCATCAACTGCGACGCGGTCACGCTCCCGCCGGAGGTCGCCGCGATGTCGACCAGTCTGGAGGCCGAGACCGGACGGCGGATCGACCGCAACCGGCTGGCCGCCGCGCTGATCGGCTCTCTTTCTGAAATGGAGCAGGCGCTGTTTACCGGCAAAACCGACTGGCTGCGGGAGTTTGCCGCCCACTGCATCACCATCGGGCAGGACGTGAAGC
Source organism: uncultured Oscillospiraceae bacterium (assembly GCA_934613505.1). Lineage (GTDB taxonomy): Bacteria > Bacillota > Clostridia > Oscillospirales > Oscillospiraceae > CAG-170. The sequence continues at coordinate 2,102 of CAKTTB010000020.1, forward strand.
TCGTCCGCGGCGATGAGGTGCAGCTCGCGCACGCGGACGGCATCGACGAAAAGGCTGGTCTGCTCGTCACGTATCAGGACGGCTCACACGGCGTGGTCTCGTCGGGCGAGGTCTCGGTGCGCGGCATGTACGGATATACCTGATCATTATAAAGGAGGAACTCCCATGAACGAAGTCATTGAGTGCCTGCTGACCCGCAGGAGCGTCAGAAGCTACCTGACGAAGCAGGTGGAAGAGGAAAAGCTGCAGGAAATTCTTCTGGCCGGCACCTACGCCGCCAGCGGCATGGGCCGGCAGCCGGTCAGGATCGTCGTTCTGCAGGACCCTGCGGAGATCGCGCAGCTGGAGCGGATGAATGCCTCGATCCTCGGCAATCCCGACGGCCATCCGTTCTACGGCGCGCCGACGGTCTGCGTTGTCTTTGCGGATACGAATGCGGGGACATGGGTCGAGGATGGCAGTCTTGTCATCGGCAATCTGATGACGGCGGCGCACAGTCTCGGCGTGAGCAGCTGCTGGATCCACCGCGCCAGAGAGGAATTTTCCTCCGCGGAGGGCAAGGCGCTCATGCAGAAATGGGGCATCGGCGAGCAGTATGCCGGCGTCGGCCACTGCATCCTCGGCTACGCCGCGGCAGAGCCCGCGCCCGCAAAGCCGCGCAAGGCGGATTATATCGTCCGCGCATAAGAGGCTTGCATCCGGTAAAAAATTGGTCTATACTAGAAAAAAAGCACAGGAGGCTTACAGATGAAATCTCTGAAATCCATTCTGAAGATCGCGGGCGTTGTGATGGCCGTGATCGGCGCGGTACTGGTCGTGGTCGGCTGCCTCGACGAGATCCGCGAATGCGCCCACAGGCTCGCCGCCTGCCGCGCCCGCCGCGAGGAAATGGCGGATTACGCAGACTAAACCGCTGCCCCAAAAGCTGCGGCTTTTGGGGCAAAAAAGAGCTGCGCCGGCTGCAGCGCAAACTCTACGAGGTTTTTTGACCGGCACAAAAAAGAAACGCCGCGGAGCATTATGCTCCGCGGCTGTTTTTGTTTTAGCCCGCGTCCTCATTGACCGGGACAGATTCAAACGTTTCCACACGCCGGATCTTTGCGCCCAGCGCGGTCAGCTTGCCGACGATGTCCTCGTAGCCGCGCTCGATGAAATGCGCGTCCTCGATGAGGGTCGTGCCCTCGGCGCACATGGCGGCAATGACCATGGCCGCGCCCGCGCGCAGATCGCACGCCCGGACCTCGCAGCCGTGGAGCTGCTGCACGCCGTCGATGATGGCGGTCTTGCCCTCGACCTGGATGTTCGCGCCCATGCGGCCAAGCTCCGCGGTGTAGCGGAAGCGGTTATCATAGACGCCCTCGGTCACGAGGCTCGTGCCGACGGCCGTGGCCAGACAGACGGTGATCTGCGGCTGCATGTCGGTCGGGAAGCCGGGGTAGGGCATGGTCTTGACGTTGGCCCGGTGGAGTCGGTAGGCAGATTCGACGCGGATGGCGTCGTCATACTCGGTGATATCCGCGCCGATCTCGCGCAGCTTGGCGGTGATGCAGTCGAGATGCTTCGGGATGACGTTCTCGATCAGCACGTCGCCGCCGACGGCGGCAGCCGCCGCCATATAGGTGCCGGCCTCGATCTGGTCGGGGATGATCGTATAGGTGCCGCCGTGCATGGACGGCACGCCGCGGACCTTGATGACGTCCGTGCCGGCGCCGGAGACCTGCGCGCCCATGGCGTTGAGGAAGTTGGCAAGGTCGACGATATGCGGCTCCTTGGCGCAGTTCTCGATCACGGTCAGACCGTTGCTGAGAACGGCGGCAAGCAGGATATTCATCGTCGCGCCGACGGAGACGATATCCAGATACACGTGACCGCCGCGCAGACCGCCCTTCGGCGCGTCGGCGCAGACATAGCCGCCGGACTGCTCGACCATGGCGCCCATGGCCTCGAAGCCCTTGATGTGCTGGTCGATGGGGCGGACGCCGAAGTTGCAGCCGCCCGGCATGGCGACATGGGCATGGCCGAAGCGGCCAAGCTCTGCGCCGATCAGATAATAGGAGGCACGGATGCGGCGTACCAGCTCGATGGGAGCCGTGGCGTTGCGCGCGTGCGTGCAGTCGATCTCGAGTGTGTTGCGGCCATAGCGGTGGATCTCCGCACCCATATCGCGCAGGATCTCGAGCAGCAGCCGCACGTCGGAGATATCCGGTACGTTTTCAATCCGGCAGGGGCCGCTCACCAGCAGAGTCGCCGGCAGGATCGCGACCGCCGCATTCTTCGCTCCGGAGATGGTCACGGAGCCGGAAAGCTTTTCGCCGCCTTGAACGATGTATTGAATCAAAATAGAATCCCTCTTTGGTAAGAGTATTTCCCGATCTGTCGTAAATCACGAAGCCAAATTCGGCCACTGCTAGAATAGCACACCACGGCAGGAATGTAAAGGAAAAATGACAATTCAGAAACAGCTTTTCTTCATATTTTCTTAAGATTTCGACGATCGCAGACAAACGCCGTTTACGCGGCCGTCACCTCGCGGGTGATGCCGTTCACGAAGAAATTGCCGGTGTCCGTCTCGATCAGCCAGACCGGGACCAGGCGGATGCCGCCGCCGGCACTGTCCGCGGGCAGATAGCCCTGCGTCAGGCCCGTCACGCTGCTGCCGACCCAGCCGAGCGCGTCGCGCCCGGCGAGCAGCTGCGTCAGCGCGTCCGCCGCGGTGATGGACTGCTGCTCGGAGACGCGGGTGATGGACTCGCTGCCGGTATAGAACGTCCCTTTGATCTGCACAAGGCAGTCATCGGCATACGTCAGCGTCAGACTGCCGCCGAAGATGGGGACGCCGAGCAGGCTCTGGCTGGCTGTCAGGACGATCGTCCCGTCCGCCGGTTTTTCCTGCTGCAGCTGCTGCACCTGATATCCCATGCTGCGCAGCAGCTTCTCCGCCGATTTTTCATGGTTCTTCACATGCGCCGCGCCGGTCAGCTCGGCGGAAAACGCACCGCTCCTTGCCGCCGTCAGCGTGCCAAGCTCGGAGGTGTAGACGCTTTCAAAGCGGTCCTCGCCGCCCGCGGGCGCGGCTTTGGCTCCGAGGAGCGCCTGCGCCGCCGTCTGGATGCCGGTGTCGGAAAGCTCCACGCTGTAAAGCGTGGCGCTGTCCGGAAGGTCGCTGATCTCGATCGAAAGGTCATATCCGTCGTACAGCGTCTTCAGCGCGGAGAGCATCCTGCGCTGCTCGTGCGTCTGGGACAGGCGGTTGGGGATGGCGATCGCGAGAAGACTGAGCGCACAGATGGTCAGAACGAGAAGGATCAGATTTTTAAGCTTTGATACGCTCATGCCGCCCCTCCTTCGCTCATCTGCCAGCCGACGCGCAGCTGCCCCGCCGCGTCCTCCGCGTACAGAAGCCGCAGCGTGCCGCCCTTCGGCAGGCAGGCCGCCGCCTGCGCCGCGGGAAGCAGCGCCGCCGTCTGCGCCTGCAGACTGTAGCTCCGGCAGAGGACGGACGCGCGCGTGATCTGTCGGCCGGAGAAGCGGATCTCCATGCCGCCTGTCTGCGCCTGCACGGCAATGCCGGACAGGTAATAGCCGAACGTGCAGACGGCTTCGCCGTCCTGCTCGGTATAGCTCTGCAGATAGACCCGCGCCTCGCCGTACTGGCCGCCGGTCAGCTCGCTCAGAAGGCTCCGCGCGGCCTCGATCCGGTCGCTGGCGGAAGCGGACGCGCTCTGGAAGCGTGCGTCCTCCTGCTGGATCTGCAGAAGGATATTGCCCTGCGCACTCACGCGCAGGCTGAGGCCGGTCTCGGTGAAGGAAGTCGTTCCGTCGTTATCCACGAAGCGCGCATCGCCATAGGGATTGATCCCGATCCGGGTCGCAAGAGAGGAAATAAAGCGCGCGTCGCAGGGATTGCTGCCGGTCGCGTCATGGACGGTCGCCGGGGCGGTCGCGATGAGGCTCAGCGCATCAAGCTCCGCATATGGCCCGCCGTCCGCCTCGAGGGCGAAGAGGCTGCCGTCCGGCACGGCCGTCTGCAGCAGCTGGAGCAGCGCGTCGGCGGGAAGGGCAGTGTGCATGACCTGACAGTCCTCGCCAAGCAGATACAAATCGATCCCATACGGCTCCGCTGCGAGAAGATACCACTGCGCCGCCGCACCGGACGGCGCGCGGATATTCAGCCACGCACCGACGACCTCCGGCAAGATAGCGCCGGGATAGCAGAACACTGCGCTCTGACCGGTCAATGCGTGATCGAATGCGGCGCGGCTGCTCGCCTGCAGCCCGGCTCCGCTCTCGAGCGCCTGCGCAAGAAGGCTGCCATACTGGCTGTAGAGATCGTCAAGGGCATCGAAGCTGCCCTGCGCGCTCTGCCGTCCGGCCTCGGTATTGAGGCTGATGAGGATCGGCTGCGCCGCGCCGGTGATCGTGCTGCCGCTGGACGGCAGCGTATAGGTCAGCTCCGCCTCGTTCAGGCCGAACATCCCCGCGAACGGGCGCAGTGCACCGGCCAGCCATTTGGTCTCGGTCAGGGTCTTTCTGGGCAGGCACATGATCCCCAGCACCAGATTGACCAGCACCAGCAAAACGATGAGAACATCCTTGCCGATCTCAAGAAGTCTGTGTTTCATGCCTGCCCTCCTTTCGGGGTTTCTTTAAGGTCATGCCTGCGGCAGCGCCGCGGGCATGGTGATGGTCACGCTCGTTCCTTCGCCATAGACCGACGAAATTTCGATCTTGCCCTTATGCTGGTTCAGAATTTCCTGCGCGATGGACAGGCCGAGGCCGGTGCCGCCCGACTCGCGCGAGCGCGCCTTGTCCACGCGGTAGAACCGGTCAAACAGGCGCGGCAGGTCCTTTTCGGGGATACCGATGCCGTTGTCGGTCACGCGGACGAAAACGTTCGGCCCGTCCGTGCCGACGGTCATGTCGATCTGGCCGCCGTCCGGCGTGTATTTGACCGCGTTCGAGACGATATTCGTGATGACCTGCTCGATGCGCTCGCGGTCGCCGTTGACGTCGGGGATCTGCCCCTCGCAGTGCAGGGTCATGGCGTGGTGATGGTTCTGCTCGGCGTTGAGCTTCGCCGCGTCGTAGACGTTCTGCACGGCCTTGAGGAACGGGAAGCGGGAGATATTCATTTCCATCTTGCCGTAGTCGATCTTGCTGAGCGTCAGAAGATCCTGCACGATGCGCGTCATGCGGTCGGTCTCGCTGATGATGACGTTCATGAAATTGCTCTTCAGCTCTGGCGGCAGCTCGTCGCCGGCGTCGACAATCGTCTCGGCGTAGGACTTGATGTTGGTCAGCGGCGTGCGCAGCTCGTGCGAGACATTCGCGACAAACTCGCGCTTGAGCTGCTCGCTGCGGCGCTGCTCGGTCACATCATGGATGACGACCAGCACGCCGCCCTGCGTATGGTCGGACGAGAACGGCGCCATAAACAGCTCCAGCTCGCGGTCGCCGGCGGTCTTCTGCGTTTCGATATACTGCGGCCGCCGCAGCGTCAGGAGTGTGTCCAGCTCCGCCTCCTTGGAGAAGATCTCGTCAAAGGTCGTCTCATTCGTCAGGTTCCGCGCCAGCATCTGCGTGGCCGCGGGGTTATAGTGGATGACCGTCCCCGCCGCGTTGAAGGCGACGACGCCGTCCGTCATGTGCAGGAACAGGGTCGAGAGCTTGTTGCGCTCGTTTTCCGCTTCGGAGATGGTGTCCTGCAGGACCTTGGCCATATGGTTGAAGTTCTGGGTCAGATCGCCGATCTCATCGCGGCTGTCGACCGTGACGCGGCCGGCATAGTCGCCCGCGGCGACGCGCTTGGTGCCGACAGTCAGCGCGCGGATGGGCGTAATGAGGATCTGCGAGAGCAAAAACGCCAAGATCACGCAGATCACAAGGCCCAGCCCCAGCGCGCGCAGGATGATGGACAGCAGCTCGCCTGTCAGCGCGTCGACCGTGGCGCGGTTGTCGCGGATGTAGGCAATGTAGCTGCTGTCCTGCGTGACGATGGGGACAGCCAGATCCATATAGTTGTTCGTGACTGCGCTGCTCTGGCCGACGTCTCCGTTCATGGCGGTCAGGATGTTCTGGGTCACGGTAACACTCTGGCTCTGGTCCGAGCTGTCAAGGACGCTGCCGGTCTCGTCCAGAATGTAGACGTTCCGGCCCGTAATGTCGATGCCCAGCCCCGCCTGCGCCATGAGAAGCTCCTTCATCTGCGCGGGCGCGTTGTCCTCCGCGGAGAGCTTCTGCAGCTGCACGATAAATTCCGGGGTAAACGTGGTCTCCATCTGTTCATAGAACTCGGACACGTAGAAGTTGCCGACGCCGCTCATCAGAAACGCGCCGGTCGTCAGCATGAGGGCCAGGATCAGAATGACCATGATCATGACCATCTTCATGCGCAAGGACCGCATGGAAGCCACCTCCTTTCCGCGTGATTTGAGCCGTTATCCGGCAAAATAATAGCCGACGCCGCGCCGGGTCAGGATATACACAGGCTTGCCGGGATCATCCTCGATCTTTTCACGCAAGCGGCGCACCGTCACGTCGACCGTGCGCATATCGCCGTAATATTCATAGTTCCACACACGCTGCATGAGATCCTCGCGGGAGAAGACCTTGCCGCGCTCGCGGATGAGGTAGGACAGAAGGTCGTATTCCTTCTGCGTCAGGTCGACCGGCTTGCCGTTTTTCGTGACCTGATACGTGTCCTGATTGAGAAGCAGGCCGCCGGCCCCGACCGTGTTGCCGCCCGCGGCGGGCTTTTCCGGGGAATATTCCATGCTGCGGCGGCGGATATTCGCCTTGACGCGCGCCATCAGCTCCTTCATGGAGAAGGGCTTCGTCATATAATCGTCCGCGCCGGTCTCAAGGCCAAAGACCTTGTCCATTTCCTCCTCGCGGGCGGTCAGCATGATGATGGGCGTGGTGCGGCGCTCCGCGCGGAGCGTCTTGCAGATATCAAAGCCGTTCATTTTCGGGAGCATCACGTCGAGCAGGATCAGATCCGGATCCTTTGTCTGCGCCAGCTGCAGGCCCGTCTCGCCGTCGAGCGCTTCGAGCGTCTCATAGCCCTCGCGCTTGAGATTGAATTTCAGGATCTCCACGATCGCGCGTTCATCCTCCACGATCAGGACTGTTTTTGCCATATTGCTTCCTCCCAATTTACACGGGGCGCCGCAGCGCCTTCGGATAGTGATTTTTGAGCTGTGTGCCGTCTCCCTTCGCCCAGCCGAGCGAGACGCCGTCCGCGCGGACAAGCGTCCAGCCGCGAAGCGGCGACGGGAGCACGTCTCCCGCCAGATACCGCGAAAGCTGCGCATCGCCGGACGGCAGCGAAACGCTGCTCTCCAGCTCCGGCAGCCAGAGCGCCCACGCGTGCGCAGGTTCCAGCCGGTTTTTCAGGATCGTCCCAAGCTCCAGCCCGGCCCGCAGGACGCGAAGGCCCTTCAGTTCCGGCAGCTCCTGCGGAACAAGATACGCCACCTGCCCGAACAGCAGGAGCTTTCCCTCCGGCAGCTGCGCGCCTGTCTGGCGGCAGAACTGTGTCAGCTCCGCGGGCATTTTCGCCGCGGGTTCCGGCGGAAGCTCTGCGCGCGGGCCGTCGCCGGCTTTTTTCAGGACTGCGGCATAATGTCCCTCGCCCAGCAGCCTGTGCGGCCACAGGCGGAACGTATGCTCCAGCCCCGGCGCGGGGTTCCCGACCCAGTCGGGGCGGCCGGGAGAAAAGAACGGCGCTTCGATCTCTTCCACAGAAAAGTCCGGGTTTTTCCACAAAAAGTCCGAGATCACGCCCTCGTTTTCCACAGGCGAGAAGGTGCATGTGGAATAAACCAGCCGTCCGCCCGGGCGGAGCATAGCCGCCGCAGAGGCGAGAATTTCCGCCTGCCGGTTGGCGCAGATGGCGTTGGTGTCCTCGGTCCAGTCGGTCACGGCGGCGGCTTCCTTGCGGAACATGCCCTCGCCGGAGCAGGGCGCATCGACCAGAATTTTATCGAACCAGCCCGCGAATCGCTCCGCGAGCCGCTTCGGATGCTCGTTCAGGACAAGCGCGTTGGCGATGCCGAGACGCTCGATGTTGCCGGAAAGAATCTTTGCGCGTTTGGCGTTTATCTCGTTGCAGACGAGGATCCCGCGTCCGCACAGCTTGCCTGCCAACTGCGTGGATTTCCCGCCGGGCGCGGCGCAGAGGTCCAGCACGCGATTGCCCGGCTGCGGTGCCAGAAGCTCCGCGGGCGCCATGGCGCTCGGCTCCTGCAGGTAGTATAGACCTGCCGCGTGCAGGGGCGATAGGCCAGGCCGCGCAGCCGCGTCATAATAGAAGCCCGTCGGACACCACGGGACAGGGGACAGGGCGAAGCGCGAAAGATCGCCGGTAAAGCCGGTCTTCAGCGGATTTTTCCGCAGGCCGGTGCAGAGCGGCCGATCAAAAGCCGAAAGAAACGCATCGTATTCCTGACCCAGAAGATTCCGCATCCGTGTCTCAAAGCCCTCCGGCAGCATCGCATACACCCCCTGCTTTGCATAGTTATAGACATTATATTGCATTTCCCCGGAAAAAGAAAGAGGCGCGCCGCAAAAATGCGGCGCGCCATGGACTTCCGGCTTACTTGTTCTTGAGCAGATCGCGGATCTCGGTGAGAAGGACCTCTTCCTTCGTGGGTTCCGGCTCCTTTTCGGGTTCCGGCTCAGCCGGCTTTTCGAGCTTGGCCTTGGCCACGTTCATGGCCTTGACGACGAGGAAGACGACGAAGGCGATCAGGATAAAATCGATGATCGTCGTGAGGAAGGTGCCGAGTCCCAGCACGACAGCCTCGGACACGACCGTCTCGCCGTCCATGACGGCGGGCTTCAGCGTGATATTGAGCGTTGCCAGATCGACGCCGCCGATGAGGCAGCCGATGAGCGGCATGATGATATCCGCGACCAGACTGGCGCTGATCTTGCCGAACGCCGTGGCGATCACAACGCCGATGGCCATGTCCATGACATTGCCGCGGGAGATGAAGGTCTTAAACTCATTGAAGAACTTTTTCATTGCTTTCTTCCTCTCTTCATTTCTTATTGCATACTTAACCTCAAACCACAGGTGTTCCTCCGGCGGCCCTATCTTTTCTCTCGCAAGAGAAAAGATAGGGGAGAAAAGAGTGCGTGGGGACGCGGGGCTTGTACCGCAGTGCAGTTTAGGCAAAAAACTAATTTGAAAACGCTTACATTCGCATTCAGTCACCTTACGGATGATTTGGTACGCGCCGCCCGTTGGTGTGGATATCGGATTTGCTGCATTGTGCCTTTGGATGGGTGCAGTCAATAGAAAGTGCCGTCAAAAATTACAGAATGGTACGTATTCGCACTGACCCATGGCTCTCCCTTTGGGAGAGCTGTCGCCGCAGGCGACTGAGAGGGTCTTGTCCGTCACAGTTTCCCCCTCGCCGTCTTCGCTTCGCTCAGACACCTTTCCCAGCGGGAGAGGCAAGAGATGCAGAAAAAGAACTTTTCAGGTGCAAATTTATAGAAGAGCTTCCGCCTTCTGCCGCGCTCAATGCTTCGGAACCAAAACTTCCTTGCCGCCCATATACGGCTGCAGGCACTTCGGGATGGTGACGGAGCCGTCCTTCTGCAGGTGGTTCTCGAGGAATGCGATGAGCATGCGCGGGGGCGCGACGCAGGTGTTGTTGAGCGTGTGGGCCAGATACATCTTGCCGTCGGCGCCCTTGACGCGGATGCCGAGACGGCGCGCCTGCGCGTCGCCGAGGTTCGAGCAGCTGCAGACCTCAAAATACTTCTTCTGCCGCGGACTCCACGCTTCAATGTCGCAGGATTTGACCTTGAGGTCGGCCAGATCACCCGAGCAGCATTCCAGCTGCCGGACGGGGATCTCCATGTTCCGGAACAGCTCGACCGAATAGCTCCAGAGCTTGTTGTACCAGTCCATCGACTCCTCCGGGCGGCAGACGACGATCATTTCCTGCTTTTCAAACTGGTGGATACGGTAGACGCCGCGCTCTTCAAGACCGTGGCTGCCGACCTCCTTGCGGAAGCAGGGAGAATAGGACGTGAGCGTCAGCGGGAGCTTGGCTTCGGGGATGATCTGGTCGATGAAGCGGCCGATCATGGTGTGTTCGCTCGTACCGATGAGATAGAGGTCCTCGCCCTCGATCTTGTACATCATCGCTTCCATCTCCGGGAAGGACATGACGCCCTTGACCACGTTGCCGTGCATCATAAAGGGCGGGATGACATAGGTAAAGCCCTTTTGGTCGATCATGAAGTCGCGCGCGTAGGCAAGAACAGCCTCGTGCAGGCGGGCGATATCGCCCAGCAGATAGTAAAAGCCCATACCGGCGACGCGGCCCGCGGAATCCTTGTCGATGCCGTCGAAGGACTGCATGATATCGACGTGGTGCGGCACCTCAAAATCCGGAACAACCGGCTCGCCGAAGCGCTGCACCTCAACATTGCAGCTGTCGTCCGGGCCGATGGGGACGGACGGGTCAATGATGTTCGGGATCACGTACATGATCTCGCGCAGCTTGTCCTCGGCCTCGGCCTGTTTCTTTTCCAGCTCCGCGCGGCGGTCGTCGTCGGCCTTGACCCTGGCATTATTTTCCTCGATTTGTTTCTGGATATCGGCCTTCTGGGCTTCGTCGGCCTTTTTGAGCTGGCCGTAGAGCGGCCCGTTGGCCTTCGAGAGCTTGTTGCGGGCAGCCTTCAGCTGCTCGCATTCCTGCTGTGCCGCGCGCTTTTCCGCGTCGAGGCGGATGGCCTCGTCAACAAGCGGCAGCTTGGCGTCCTGAAACTTTTTCCGGATATTTTCGCGGACTGCGTCCGGATTTTCCCGTAAAAACTTAATGTCAATCATAGTTTTTCTCTTCCTCCTGTTATTCTCCGCCCAGCGCGTGATACTCTTCCAGCGCCGTCGGGCCGAGATAATCCTTCAGTCGTTCCAGCGTCTGCATGGCGCGCGAGAAGGTGACGTTCCCTTCGCGCATGTCGCAGCCCTTGGCCTCGAGCAGCGCCTCATAGGCTTCCTTCGTCCGGTCCAGCTCGGTGCGCAGGTTTTTGACCACTTCGTTTTCCGCGGTCTGGGAATCCTCTTCGGCTTGCGCGGCCTCTTCCAGCTGTTTGGTCAGCTCGTCGATCTTTTCCTGCAGCTCTTCGTTTTTCTTTTCCAGCGCGATCTTTTCATCCTGCAGGGTGCGGTTTTCCGTCTGCAGCGCTTCCGCGTTGGAAAGTGCGCTCGTGCTGGCCGCGTTCAGCTCGGAGATCTTTGCTTCCGAGGAATGCATCTGCAGAATGAGGGAGACCAATACCAGAATAAAGGCCGCACAGAACAAAACTGCCATATACCGCAGCAGCGCGGCCTTGCGCTTTTCGCTCAGGGGCTTTGCGGTCTTCTGTGCGCCGTTGTCCGCCTGCGGCTGCGGCTGCTTCTTTTCGTCCATCAGTGATGCTCCTTCCGGATGCTCTGCAGCGCGTCATACAGCTGCTGCAGATCGTCCTGTCCGTAATATTCCAATTCGATCCGGCCCTTGCGCTTGCCGGAGACGATCTTGACCTTGCGGCCAAGGCCGGCGGAAAGCTCCTTTTCGCATTCCGCCAGATAATCCACCTGCGGCGGCTGGGGCTTGGGCGGCTGCGTTTGCCTGCAGAGCTTTTTGCAGAGCGCCTCCGTCTGCCGGACGGACAGGCCGAGCGCCATGACCTTCTGCGCAAGCGAGAGCTGCTGCGCCTCGTCCTTGACCGGAAGCATGGCCCGCGCGTGACCGGCGGAGAGAGAGCCGCTTTTTACCAGCTCCAGAACCGCAGGGCTGAGGCTCAGCAGACGCAGGGCATTCGCGACGGCCGGGCGGGATTTTCCCACGCGGGCGGCCGCCTGCTCCTGTGTCATTTCATAGGTCCCCATCAGCTCCTGATAGCCCAGTGCTTCTTCAATGGGGTTCAGATCCGCGCGCTGCAGGTTTTCGATGAGCGCCAGCTCCATGGCCTTCTTGTCGTCGGCCTCCATGATGACGACCGGCACGTCCGAAAGTCCGGCCAGCCGGGCCGCGCGCCAGCGGCGTTCCCCGGCGATGATCTGATAGAAGCCGGACGGCAGCTTCCGCACCGTCAGCGGCTGGATGATGCCGTGCATCCGGATGGATTCCGCGAGGGAAGCCAGCTCCTCCTGATCAAAGGTCTTTCTGGGCTGCAGGGGATTGGGCTCTATTTTCTGCAGGGGCAGCGTGACCGTACCTTCGGACGGCTGCTCCGCCTGCTCGTTGAAGTCTCCAAACAGGGCGCCGAGGCCCTTGCCGAGACCTTTTTGTGCTGCCATATCGTTTCCACTCCTTATTCGTCTTTTGCAAGGATCTCTTTTGCGACGGCGTCATAGGCTGCCGCGCCGCGGCTGTATTTGTCGTAGGCGCAGACCGGCATGCCGTGGCTGGGCGCTTCGGACAGGCGGACGTTGCGCGGGATGGCGGCGGCAAAGACCTTGCCGGGGAAGTGGCGGCGCACCTCCTCCGCGACCTGCGCGGAGAAATTCGTCCGGCCGTCAAACATGGTCAGGAGCACGCCGAAGATGGAGATGGTGGGGTTCAGCCGCCGTTTGACCGCGCGGAGCGTCACCATAAGGTCGGACAGGCCCTCCAGCGCATAGTATTCGCACTGCACGGGGATCAGGACCTGATCGGCTGCGCAGAGCGCGTTGAGCGTCAGCAGCTCCAGAGACGGCGGGCAGTCGATGAAAATATAATCATATTTGTCCCGCAGCGGCTCGAGCGCGTGCTTGAGCGCGTACTCGCGCCCCTCCGTGCCGACCAGCTCCACGCCCGCACCGGAAAGCGCCACGTTGGACGCCAGCGCGTCGCACCACTCGGTATGCACGATGGCGTCCGCGGCAGGGAAGTCGTCGATCACGAGATCGTAGGTGCTGTGCGCGGGCGCGCTTTTCTCGATGCCGAGGCCGGAGGTTGCGTTGGCCTGCGGGTCGAAATCGCACAGCAGAACACGCCGGCCGGCCTTTTGCAGCGCTGCTGCCAGATTGACTGCCGACGTCGTCTTGCCGACGCCGCCCTTCTGGTTGACGAACGCCAGAATTTTGCCCATCGCCTGTCCACGCTCCTTCTTCTCCATTTTGTAACCTATATTATACTGGGCCGGTTTCAAAAAAGCAACACGACGACTGCGATTTTATCATTTCTTATGTTTCACGTGAAACATAAACCTTTTATGCTATGACCCGCAGGGCTGCCGTCTCAAGCAATGATACATTATTTTTTCACAACGATCCATTTTTCATTTTCAACAACATACTGAAATTCTGTCAGACTGTCGCTGCGCATCACTTCAATCAGATCATCGAAGTCATCCACCAACTTCACATTTTTAAGTTCTGATTTTTTGACCCACTGCATCCTGCCTTCCTCGGAATCAACGACCTTCCCTTCAAACTGGTCTGTCTCAAAAAGGAACACAAGATAGCGGCCGCCTTCAATTGGAAACTGCTTTATGCCGCAAAGGCGCGGCGCTTTGATCACAAGCCCGGTTTCTTCCTTCATTTCTCTGATGACAGCATCTACGACAGACTCACCCGGTTCGATATGCCCGCCCGGAAGGGTATAGCCCTTCCAATCCTTCTTTACTCTGTCCTGCAGCAAATAGCTGTCTTCATCATGTATCAGGCATAATACCGTAAGCTCTGCTTGTTCCGTTCTCACTCGTTCTTCCTTTCTTCGTCGCATTTGGAAAGGAGGACAACCGTCTCGACAGATGCCCCGCATTCATCAAATTGCGTGAGCACCTTTTGCTCAATAGGAAACTTGTACGCAATCGCCTTTACAAAGCGTTTCTGCGTCTTTTGCTCCTCACGCGGGAACAACTCAACCTCGGAAATCAGGTATTTCACAAGATCGCGCCGTTCTGCTGCATTCATTCTATCATAGATTGCGTCAATAGACGAGAGGATTCCAATCATAGATTGCACAGACATCTGCTCGCTTTCCAGAGTTGTCTTTTTCATCAGGCTCTCTTGCAGCAGATCCTCCGCCTTATAAATCTGGTCATAGAGATCATTCAGGCGGCGGGTCATGTCTGCGCGGCGGCGCTCTGCATACTTGTCATCCGGAGAAATGCAGTCAATATCCCGCTCCAAGCTGTCGCGGCTGCGCTGTAAAGCGGATAGCAGGTTTTTGTAGGCGGTAATGTCATTCTCGACCTCGGTCATGTCCACGGCGGTCATTACCTTTTCCTGCAAATCTTTGATAAACTGCGGATTGCGAACAATCTTCCGGGTGTACTCCATCACCTCGTCCTCAACCTGACTGGCTACCACGCCATTCCTGCGGCATACCGAAGTCCCTCTATGTTTAGTCGCATAAGAACAGACATAAGATTCTGTGCGGCGCTCCGTGCCGTCCTGATTTGTCCACTTGGTCATACCAATATACATAGGTGCGCCGCATTGCGGACATTTTACGATACCGGACAACAGATGCGCGTTATACTGACCTATGTTGTGATTACCTTTTTTTCCCACGAATGGATTTGATATCCTGCACCTTATCAAAATCTTCTTTGGAAAAAAATGCCTCATGGGAAACAACCTCACTCAAAATATACTCGTCCTGCTTCACAATCCGATACTCGTTATCTTTGCCGGGAACTTTCTCTGTGCGGCGCTTGCCCCATGCTACGCGCCCGGTATAGATTGGATTACTGAGCATTCTCTTAATGTGGTCAGAACTCCACTCTCCATAGCTGGGGCGGATGGCATTCTTTTCCGGTGGGCGAGTATAACCGTTTCGATTGAGATAGCCCGAAATTGCCGTGTAGCCCATATTTCGGTTCAGGAACATATCAAAAACCAGTTGCACGACAGCCTTTTCTTCCGGGACGCTCTCCAATTTCCCTTTACTCTTGTCATCACCCTTTACCAGACGATACCCATAGGGTGCAAAGCCGCCGTTCCAGCCGCCGGACTTTGCTTTTTCCTCACGCCCCAAAAGGCTCTGTGCAATGATGTTCTCTCGCTCCAACTCAGCTACCGCACCGAGAATGGTAATCATCATTTTTCCCATAGAGGTTGAGGAATCAAGCCCATCTTCTACACACATCAGGTGAACGCCATATTTCATAATAAACTCAAGGGAGTTCAGCACGTTCCGCGCGTTTCTGCCAAACCGCGATAATTTGAAAACCAGCACATAGTCCGTATGTACTTTTCCGCTCTGAATGTCATCCAGCATCCGCTGGAACTCCGTCCGCCCCTCGATACTCTTGCCACTTTTGCCTTCTTCAACATAGGTATCAAGAACGGTCATACCCCGACGCTCGGCGCATTCAGCCAGATAGTGTTTCTGCCCGTCCAGACTATACCCCTTTACCTGACGCTCACTGCTGACGCGGATATAGATAACACACGATTTGCCCTCTTTCGTATTATACATAGATTGCCTCCTATTGCAGGACCGGGCGGTTATCGACCTCCCGGAATACTCTGCTCAGATTTTCTGATTTTCTTTTTCTGCGGCAGCATACTTGATCAGGATTTGTGCCAGAACATTGATAAAGTTCTGGTAGCAGTCTCTCTGCTCTGCTGTCATCTGAATCACGCTCTCCTTGGGAAAGCGAAGCTCAGTTCCATTGTTTGCAGTGTAGCTCTTGTAGTTTTCGTTTTCTACCATGTAATCACTCCATTTGACGTTATGTTCGTCAGCCGAATGAAATGCCGCTCTTTCAATGGTAACTCAGCAGTTACTATTATATGCTATTTCCAGTCTTGGGTCAATAGCTCCGGAGCGATTCTCCGGTAACTCCTGAATTGACATTTCTGCTTGCTCTCATGTATAATTACTTTGAAAATCCCCGGAGGTGAAGTCAATGAGTATGGCTCAGGTTATCCGGGCTGCTATGAAGAAGCAAGGCGTAACTGTCAGTCAGCTTTCAAGGCAGCTTGGCTGCACAACCCAAAATATCAGCGGCAAAATGCGCCGTGACAATTTCAGAGAAAGCGAGTTGCAGGAAATAGCGGCGGCGATCGGCTGTCGGTTTGAGGGTCGTTTTATTTCAGAAGAAACAGGAAAGCCGGTTAAATAATATTCCTGTCTCATGGGTGGGTAAGCTGCTGCAACAGCTTACCCATTCAGCATTTCTGCGGCTTTTTTGATATTCGCGCTGGCATTGCCTTTGCGGAAGTTCTCCCCGTCGAAGCGGATCGGGACGCAGGCCTCTAAGATGCGGTCAAAAATGCGGCAGTCATCCAGATCGGCAGCTTGCTTCATAACGGAAAGTGGAATATTGGTCGTGACGATCATTGGCTTGCCGGTCAGCAGCCGTTTGTCAACCACATCGAACACTCGCTCCTTACCGAAGCTGGTGTTACGCTCTGCACCCAAATCATCCAGAATGAGGAGGTCAGGGCGCATAAGCGATTTCATGTAGTGGTCACGGTCCGTGCCGAAATTACCCTGCATACGGTTGACCACATCGGACATTCCCACAAAGAGGACAGACTCCAGACGGTCAATCAGAGCGTTGGCAATACAGCCAGCGGCATAGGACTTTCCCGTGCCGACATTCCCGAACAGGAGCAGCCCGATCCCCGCTTTTTTGAACTCGTCCCAGTTCTGCGCGTAGCCCCTCGCCTTAGCAAGCTGGGGCGTTGTAACTGCGGCTGACTCAAACCGCCAGCCAGCGGCGGGCATATCGCGGAACGCCTCGCTGCGGAGCATCGTCATATAGGACATTCGCTCGTATTCCCGGCGTTCTGTTTCTTCCCGTTCTCGGCGATCGGCAGCGCACTTGCACATCACCGGGTGCTTGGTAAAGCCCTGTGCCTGAAGGTCTGCGGGAAAAAACGTTTCTTTCGGCGTGTGGCACTTGCCGCAGTATTTCAGCCCATCAGCGGAATTGATGTAATCGTCAGGTGCGGCATTAGCCGCTTCAACGGTATCAACCATTTTCGTAAAAATCGGATTCATAGACACTCTCCCTCGTTATCGTCGTAGGTGTAGTTTTTCGCGCTCCTGCTCTTGCTGTCCTCGTCCAACCACTTCTTGATGGTGGCATAGTGATTGGCATAGTGCCTGTCATTGGAAGCCATATACCGGGACAGCCGCTCAATGTATTCGGCAGCTTTGCCGGGATAAGCCGCTTCCAGCCGGGTACATTCCTCGCCTGACAGTAAAACATTTTGAAACTCTCCATATCGGCGGCGCGTACTCTCTACTCTTTCGGTCTTACTATGCTCTTTATATTCTGTATCAGTATTACTTGCGGGCAATTTCTGCCCCATGCAATGGGAAGAATCCTGCACATCCATTGGGCAGATATTGCCCTCTGGACGGGAAGAAATCTGCACCCTGTCCGGGATTTGCAGAAAGATGCGGTTTGCCTGATTCCAACCCTGACGGATGCGGGTGATCAGTCCGGCATTTTCCAGCTCCCGCAGGGCGGTCTTGACTGTCCGCTCACTCCGGTCAAGATCGTTCGCCATCTGCTTGATTGTGTAGATCACATACACATTTCCATCCTCGGACACCCAGCCGCTTTTCTGGGAAAGCATGGTGCGGTTGAGCAGAAGCCCATATAGCAGCTTGGCGTTGATGGAGTATTCGCCCGCCAGCATGAAGCGCGGCAAGGGAATAAACGGCGGCAATGCGGTGTTCAGTTTGAAATAGATTTTTCATCACATCCTCTCTGGTCTGGTGTGATACGGCTGCTATGGCGGTTTTCTGTCAGGTCCGCGAGGGGAGTACGCAGATGTGCCACCCTTTTTTGCCCTCTTTGACTGATAATGCGGACAAATAACGGCAACCGCCCGGAAACTCTGCTTGCAATCGTGGACGCAGCGGCGGCAGAGCGTGTTGTACGCCTTGCGTCCCCGGTCATTCAGGGAGAACGACCATTCCAGCTTTTTTGATTTGCTCATGCGCGGCATATCTGTGCTCCTTTCTTGAATTACAATTCGTTTCTCTGCTGTGCTTTCAGTAGCTCCCATACGTCAGCCATCCGTTCTTTCAGCTCGGCAACATCAGCATCGTAAAAATGCCCGGTGCTGTTGATGCGGCGGCAGATCTGGTTGATATTTGAGGCGGCACGGCTGACGGCGGCAGCTAACTTTTTCTGCTCGGTGTAATCGACCTTGATGATGTACCCGTCAATCAGCATTTTTCGGGCATACGCGCCGAAATTGTGGGTGCCGAGCTGATTCATCTTGTGGCGAACTACGCTCAATTCCTGCTCATTCAGGCATATTTCTTTGTGGATGGGTCGCGTGCGGTCTGGCATATTGAAACACTCCTTTCACAATACAACGGACATTTTTTCTCAAAAACTTGGTAGTGACGAAAAGAAAATTTTGAAGACGAGGGCATTGGCGATTCGTTGCTCCTCACTTTACAACGGACATTTCTTCATCTAAACGCAGATATCGAAACGAAAGATTTTCAAAAAATATGCGCCCCTGCTTTTGCGAAAGCGGGGGCGCGGTGTATCTGCGGATATGAGATTTGAGAGAGTAGCAAGCACATCCGGTGTCCGTACACACCGGAAAATGAGCGGTTCAGCCCTGCGTCCGAACTGCTCATTTTGTTGTTGGGGAATCCCCACACCCCTTTCGTGTCGAATTTGAAAATACTCCCTGAACTTTTCGGGAAATCTCTTGCTTTTATTCGCTTTGACGATTATAATTATACTGTGATTTTATAAGCAGACGCAGAGCTGAACTGCAACAGGAGTACCGCCCATGAAGTATTTATCTATCGCGCAAACCGCCGAACGCTGGGGTATCTCCACCCGCCGTATTCAGATTTTGTGCGGCGAGGGGCGCGTCCCCGGTGCTATCCGCATTGGCACGGTCTGGGGAATTCCAGAGGACGCAGAGAAGCCAGCGGACGCGCGAATCAAGAACGGCAGGTATATCAAGAAGCCCGTCGAAAATGAAAAATGAGCCGCATCATATCAGCGACTCTAACTCGAAATAATGGGGTCTATTCTACCTCGCGGGTGCGAATGGGCGCACTGACCCCTTGGTTACGACTCTAGGGAGTCATGTCTATGTCTCAACGGAAAACATTCTGCCGGACAAGCAAGGTGTTGCTTCCTTTGGCATGACTGATTCTTCAGAGCGAGTGACATATTTTCAAGCGGAGGACGTGCTTGTTAGCAACATCCGTCCATATTTCAAAAAGATGTGGTTCGCAACAACTTCGGGCGGGTGTAACGCCGACGTCCTGTGTTTTAGAGCCTTGGACAAGAAGTACGCATACCTTCTGAAATCCATCATGTTTCAAGATGGATTCTTCGATTATGTCATGTCAGGGGCAAAAGGAACAAAAATGCCGCGTGGTGACAAAACTCACATCATGCTGTACCTGATCCCGCGTTTTTCCGAGACGCAGCTCCTGAAATTTATTGAATATAATAAAATTAGTTTTGGGGAGGGAGGGCGAA
>CAKTTB010000021.1 GCA_934613505.1 uncultured Oscillospiraceae bacterium
CACCACGACGCTCATCCAGTGTCTCGATAAGATCAAGGCGCTCTCCCCCACCGGAGACAGCCTCCCGTTCGATCTGGCGCGCAACGGCTTCGTCCTCGGCGAAGGCGGCGGCGCGCTGATCCTTGAGCGCGAAGAGACCGCGCGCGCCCGCGGCGCGAAGCCGCTCGCGCGCCTCCTCGGCTGCGCGAACAACACCGACGCTGTCCATCCCGTCTCGCCCGCGCCTGACGGCGCAGGCGCGGCCGCCTGCATCCGGCTGGCCCTGCAGTCTGCAGGTCTCGCGCCGGAGCAGATTGATTATCTCAATGCCCACGGCACCGCGACGCCGAAGGGCGACGTGGCCGAGGCGCAGGCGATCTGCACCGTGTTCGGCAGCCATCCGGTCCGTGTCGGTTCGACCAAGGGCGCGACCGGTCACATGATGGGCGCAGGTGGCATCACCGAGATCATCGCCTGCGTGCAGTCCGTCCGCACCGGGCTTCTGCCGCCGACGCTGGGGCTCACAACGCCCGATCCCGACTGCCGTCTTTTGCTTGTCGGCAGCACGGCATCGGAGGCCAACGTCCGCGTGGCCGCGTCCAACGCCATGGGCTTCGGCGGGCAAAATTCCTGCGTGATCGTGGGACAGTATCAGGAGTAACGCATGAACGACACTTATGATAAAGCCGGGTTTCAGGCCGTCTTTGAGCGGAGCTTTACCTGGATGAACGGCTTTCTTCGCAATGTGCGCCGCTTTGCGGACAAGACCGCGATGATCGACCCCATTGCAGGCAAATGCTGGACCTACGTCCAGCTCAACCACGACTGCAACCGGCTGGCAAACGCCCTGCAGGCCCGCGGCGTCGGCCCGGGCGACGTGGTCTTGTACCAGCTGTATAATTCACCGCAGTTTGTCCTCTGCTATCTCGCCCCGCAGAAGCTAGGCGCGATCAACAGCCCCACCAACTTCAATCTCTCCGCCGGTGAGACCGCGCGCCTGCTCGAGCGCGACTGCCCGAAGGCCTATATCTACGACTGCGACGTCGCCGACATGGCGCAGAAGGCGCTGACACTCAGCACCTTCCGGCCGGAGATCATTCTGGCCGTCGACTACCGCGGCAAGCGCCCTGCGCTTCCCGCCGGACATGTCTTCTTTGAGGACTTCCTGCAAAGCGCCGCGGATACGGAGCCGGAAGTCACATGCTGCCCGAACCTCTACGACGAGGTCACGCGCTTCGGCACCTCCGGCACGACCGGCACGCCCAAGGGCGTGCCGTGCAACAACGTGAACGAAGTTCTCTCGGCACACGACGCCATCATGCACTTCCCGCTCACACCGTCAGACGTGACCATGAATATGACGCCGTGGTTCCACCGCGGCGGCCTGCACGCAGGCGGCCCGACCCCGACGCTGTACGCCGGTGCGTCGCTCGTCGTCATGCGCATGTTCGGCGTAAAGGCGTGCTTTGACGCCGTACAGAGCTGCGGCGTGACGTTTCTCATCGGTGTGCCGTCGGCGCTGGAAAAGCTCGCCGCGCGGCAGGAAAAGCACCCGGTCGATCTGTCTTGCCTGCACGGCATCGTCACGATGGGAAGCCCCCTCGAACGCGAGAGCTGCATCCGCTATCAGAAGCTCCTGACCCCGCGCATCTTCAACGGCTACGGCACGACCGAGACCTTCTGGAACAGCTTCCTGCGCCCGGAGGACCTGCCGGCCATGGCCGGCTCCGCCGGCAGAAGCTGCACCGACGACGAGGTGCGCATCGTGCGCCTGACAGACGCCGGCTCGGCCTCGCCGGAGGATACCGTCCCCGCCGACGGCAAAACGCCCGGCGAGATCATCCTGCAGGCCAGCTGTAAATCGGCTCTGTGCTACACGCAGAATCCCGCACTCACAGCCGAGCGCTATCATGACGGCTGGTTCTATACCCACGACGTTGGCACGTGGGACGCGCAGCACTTCATCACCGTCTGCGGCAGGCGCGACGATATGATCGTCTGCATGGGCGAAAATATCTATCCCGCGCAGCTTGAGGAGATCCTCTGCCGCCACCCGAAGGTGGCCGACTGCATGGTCGCGGGCGTCCCGGATGCGTCGCGCGGACAGAGCGTCGCGGCGTATATCATCCCTGCCGACGCGTCCTTGACCGCGCAGGAGCTTGGCGCGTGGTGCGCGCGCTGCGACGATCTTTCCGCCTATAAATGTCCGCGCTACTACCGCTTCGTCGATACCCTGCCCTATAACGCCACCGGCAAAAAGCAGCACGTCCTGCTGCAGACGCAAGCCGAAGACGACCTGCAGGCCGGGCTTCTGCTCAGGCCATAAATAATGGGCGGGCACCCCTTGCCTCTCCCCTTGGGAGAGGTGGCCGAGCGCAGCGAGGACGGAGAGGGTAAACGTGACTGTCAAAGCCCTCTCAGTCACCTGCGGTGACAGCTCTCCCAAAGGGAGAGCCAAGTTGCCCTCTCAGCCGCCTGCGGCGGCAGCTCTCCCAGAGGGAGAGCCAAGGGGCGTAAGCATATTGGAATAAAAAATAGAGCGTATCGGTACCGATACGCTCCATGAACTTTTTACGGATTCATACGATCTGCAGGATATCGCCCTTCAGATACAGGGCCTGCTCAGACGTCAGGCTGGCGGCGTGGTCGCGCGACTGCATGAGCATCTCAAGAAGCCGCGCCTCGCGACCGGCGTCCTGCGCAGCCTCGCGCAGCATCCGGAGAAACAGCTCCGGCGTCATGAACTGGCTGCACGAGCAGGAGACGAGAAAGCCGCCCGGGCGGACGAGCTTCATGCACTGCAGGTTCAGCTCCTTATAGCCGCGGTAGGCGCTCTCGAGTACCTTGCGGCTCTTGGCAAAGGCCGGCGGGTCACAGATGACAAGACCGTACTGCCGCCCCTCCTGCACGTACTGCCGCGCAAGGTCAAACACGTTGGCACACGTTGTCGTCAGCCGGTCCTGCACGCCGTTCAGCGCCGCGTTGCGCCGCACGAGCGCCAGCGCATCCTCCGACACGTCGACCGCCTCGACGCTCTTCGCGCCGTAGAGCGCGGCATGCACCGAAAAGCCGCCCGTGCAGCAGCACAGGTCCAGCACGTCCTGTCCCGGCGCATAGGGCTTCAGTCGGCCGCGGTTTTCCTGCTGGTCGAGGAAGTGTCCGGTCTTCTGGCCGTTTGCAATGGAGACGAGCATCTTCGCGTCATGCTCCCGGATCACGATCTCATCCGGGACCTCGCCGTAGACGCAGGCCTTGATCTGTGCCAGGCCCTCCTTTTCCCGAACCGGCAGATCGTCGCGCTCATAGATGCCGCGCGGCGAAAAGATCTCCGCCAGAAGCCCGATCAGCACCGGCTTCCACTGCTCCATGCCGAGACAGGCGATCTGAAACGACAGGCAGCCGGAAAATTTATCCACCGTCAGCCCCGGCAGGCCGTCCGATTCACCAAAGACCACGCGGCACGAATCCCGGAAGCCCAGCGCCTGCCGCGCCTGCCACGCGGCCTCGATGCGGCAGCGGAAAAAGGCGCGGTCGATCATCTCCTGCTCGTCACGCGTCAAAACGCGGACGGTCAGCCTGGATCGGGAATTAAAAAAACCGCGGGCGGCAAAGCGCTGCCGGCTGTCCAGCACGTCGACGACGCAGCCGTCGGTGCAGATATCGTCCGCCCAGTCCAGCTCGTTATCATAGATCAGTTTCTGCCCCGCGCGCACGCCGGCTTCCTCGCCGCGGCGCAGGCAGACCTTGGGATATTCCATAGGCGCTCCGGTTTCCTTTCAGAACGGCCCTGTCCAATGGACAGGGCCGGATTTCATAAGCTTATGCGAACGGGTTCTCCGTGGGATACGGCAAGGACTTCGGCTGGTTGTAGGCGATGTCGCCCACGCCGAGGAACTTGAACACCTCGAACAGGAGCTTGCCGTAGTGGCCGAAGGCCACCGCGCCGTGGTGCGGATAGCGCTTCTGGACAAGCACGTGGCGATAGAAGCGGCCCATCTCCGGGATGGCGAACAGGCCGATGCCGCCGAACGAACCGGTCTTGACAGGCAGGATCTCGCCCTCAGCAATGTAGCTGCGAAGCACGCCGTCGGAGTCGCACTGCAGGCGGTAGAACGTAATGTCGCTCGCCGCGATATCGGCCTCGAGCGTGCCGCGGGTGAAGTCCGGCGTGCCGCCGTTCTCCAAAAGACGGTTCTGAATGAGCTGATACTTGACCGCACGGTCGGCGCAGAGCTTGCAGCTCGGCGTATTGCCGCAGTGGAAGCCCATGAAGGTGTCCGTCAGGGTGTAATTGAACTTGCCCTTGATCTCGGCCTCATAGAGGCTGGCGGGGACGGAGTTGTTGATGTCAAGGAGCGTGACTGCGTCATAGCTCACGCAGGCGCCGATGTACTCGGACAGTGCGCCGTAGATATCGACCTCGCAGGCGACGGGGATGCCGCGGGCGACCAGACGGGAGTTCACATAGCACGGCTCAAAGCCGAACTGCTCCGGGAAGGCCGGCCAGCACTTGTCGGCAAAGGCGACATACTTGCGCGCGCCCTTGTGGCCCTCTGCCCAGTCGAGAAGCGTCAGCTCAAACTGCGCCATGCGCTCGAGCATGTCGGCGTAGTAGCGGCCCTCGCCCATTTCCTTCTTCATGTCCTCGCAGACGGCGGGGATGCGCTTGTCGCCCGCGTGCGCCTTGTAGGAGACGAGAAGATCGAGTTCGGAGTTTTCCTCGACCTCGACGCCAAGCTCGTACAGGCCCTTGATGGGAGCGTTGCAGGCAAAGAAGTCCTGCGGACGCGGGCCGAAGGTGATGATCTTCAGGTTCTTCACACCGATGACGGCGCGCGCGATGGGGATGAAATCGGCGATCATCTTCGCAATGTCTTCGGCAGTGCCGACCGGATACTCGGGGATATAGCCCTTCAGATGGCGCATGCCGAGGTTATACGAACAGTTCAGCATGCCGCAGTAGGCGTCGCCGCGGCCGTTAATGAGGTCGCCGTCGCCCTCGGCAGCCGCGACAAACATGCACGGGCCATCAAAGTACTTGGCGATAAGCGTTTCGGGGGTCTCGGGGCCGAAGTTGCCGAGGAAGACGACAAGGGCGTTGCACTCCGTCGCTTTGACGTCGGCGACAGCCTTCAGCATGTCGTTCTCGTTCTCGACCGTGACGGGACATTCATACACGCCGCCCTCGCAGGCCTTGACAATGTTGGCGCGGCGCTTTTCCGAAAGCGGACGCGGGAAGCAGTCGCGGGAGACGGCGATGATGCCAAGCTTTACATTGGGGATGTTTTCAAACATAATACGTACCTCCTGATCAATCTTCAGAAATGTCGATATTTTTGCCGGTCAGACCAATGTGTGCGCCGGACTTTGCTTCGTTGGATTCCGGATGCGCCAGCAGCCATTTGTTGCGGGCCGTCAGCCAGGTATCCTCTTCGTTCTGCGGCTCGTATGCGGGCTTTTCCGTGTTCGTGCCCTTCGGCAGGACGACCGCAACACGGAAGCCGTCCGCGGTCAGCTGGCAGGGCGCATAATGGAGCGTCGTGCCGTAGACCTCGACGACTGCGCCCGCCGGGACGCGGAAGGCTTTGACCTTCGCCGTGTCGAGCTTGCCGTCTTCGATCTCGTCTTCCTTTGCCAGCAGCAGGACAAAGTCCTGCTCGCCGACGTTGATCTCGCTGTCGCGGTGGTACTCGAGGCAGTTCAGCTTCGTGTTATAGCCCCAGCACATGCCGATCTGGATGGGCTGGCCGCCGTAGGCCCTGTTCTGCATGGCGTCAAGGATACCACTTTCCTCCAGCACAGGGATGGACGGCTGATACGCGGTTCCACTCTCCGGCATGGGAATTGTCCGCATTGCGGAAATGAGAGGCTGCGTATCATAGTTTTGCAGGATCTTTCCGTATGGCTTGAACTCCTGGGCATAAACAGAATAAATTTTCATATGACCTCCTTACACCGTCGCGGCGAAGAAATCCTTCAGCGCGGGATAGAGCTTTTTGAAGTTCTGGTAGCGGGCTTCGTATCTGGCGGTCAGTGCCGCGTCCGGCTCGGTCGTAGATGCAACCTCGACGAGCTTGTCCGCCGCTTCCTGTACGGAGACAAATTTGCCGCAGCCGACCATGGCGAGCATCGCCGCGCCGTAGCCCGGCCCCTGCTCGGTCTTGACCATATCGAGGGGGATGCCGAGGACGTTGGCAAAGATCTTGCGCCACAGGGGGCTCTTTGCGCCGCCGCCGCAGATATTCGAGCGCGGGATCGAAACGCCGAGCGACTTTGCGACCTCGAACGAGTCGCGGATGGCAAACGCCACGCCCTCAAGGACGGCCTGCACCATATCAGAGCGGTTCGTGTCCATCGTCATGCCGGTGAAGGTGCCGCGGGCGTTCGTATCGTTGATGGGGCTGCGCTCGCCCATGAGATAGGGCAGGAAATAGACGTGGTTCTCGCCGAGCTTTTCGTCCGTAATGTCCTTCTGCTCGCCCGCGAAGTCGGACGTTTTCAGAATTTCTTCGCACAGCCACTTGTTGCAGCTCGCGGCAGAGAGCATGCAGCCCATGAGGTGATAGCCGCCGTCGGCGTGGGCAAAGGCGTGCAGCGCATTGTTGGGGTCGACGCCGAATTTGTCGGACGAGATGAAGATCGTGCCGGACGTGCCGAGGGAAATATTGCACCCGCCCGCGCCGACCGTGCCGGTGCCGACTGCCGCCGCGGCATTGTCGCCCGCGCCGGCCACGACCTTGACGGTCCCGGGCAGGCCCAGCGTCTTTGCCGCTTCCTTCGTCAGTGTGCCGACGACCTCGAAGCTCTCAAAGAGCTTCGGCATCTGGCTCTCGGAAACGCCGCAGATGTCCAGCATTTCCTTCGACCAGCACTTGTGCTGGACATCCAGGAGCAGCATGCCGGAGGCGTCGGAGTAATCGCAGGCGTGGACGCCGGTGAGCTTGTAGGTCAGGTAATCCTTGGGGAGCATGATCTTTGCGATTTTTTTGAAGTTCTCCGGCTCGTTTTCACGCATCCAGAGGAGCTTCGGGGCAGTAAAGCCCGCGAAGGCGATGTTGGCCGTCAGCGCAGAGAGCTTGTCCTTGCCGATGGTATTGTTGAGATAGTCGACCTCCTTGAAGGTACGACCGTCATTCCACAAAATCGCCGGGCGGATGACAGCGTCAGCCTCATCCAGCGCGACAAGACCGTGCATCTGGCCGCCCGAGCCGATGCCGGCGACGTCGTTTGCGTCGAAGCCCTGCAGCAGCTCCGGAACACCGGTCACGACCGCGTTCCACCAGTCCTCGGGCCTCTGCTCCGACCAGCCGGGGTGTGGGAAGCTGAGGGGATAGTCCTTCGTCACTGTATTCAAAATATTGCCGTCTTCGCTGACCAGCAGCAGCTTGCACGCAGACGTGCCGAGGTCAATTCCGATAAAAAGCATTCTATCATCCTTTCATCCGTGATACTTTCATTTTCCTACAGTGTCCCGGAATTGTCAACATGAATCTTCATTTTGAAGCAGGGAAAAACGTTTCCATTTTTCCTTGATTTTTGGGAATTTTGCCAGATAGCGCCGCCCGCAAGTGCGCCGCACAAAGAAAAACGTCCGTTATGAACGGACGTTTGAGACTGTCAAAAAACTACGAAAAGCAGTTGGAAGACAGAGTAGCAGGGGAAGCGTGAAGGGGCAAAGAACCCCTTCGCGTTCAATCAACCAGCGTATCGGTAACGATACGCTCCGTGAACTATTTTTACGGATTCATACGATCTGCAGGATATCGCCCTTCAGATACAGGGCCTGGTCGGAGCTGAGGCTGGCGGCGTGGTCGTGCGACTGCCTCGACGCTCTTCGCGCCGCAAAGCGCAGCGTGCACCGAAAAGCCGCCCGTGCAGCAGCACAGGTCAAGCACGTCCTGCCCCGGCGCATAGGGCTTCAAACGTCCGCGGTTTTCCTGCTGGTCGAGGAAGTGCCCGGTCTTCTGCCCGTTTGCGATGGAGACGAGCATCTTTGCGTCATGCTCCCGGATCACGATCTCATCCGGGACCTCACCATAGACGCAGGTCTTGATCTGCGGTAAGCCTTCCTTTTCCCGGACCGGCAGATCATCGCGCTCATAGATGCCGCGCGGCAAAAAGAGCTCCGCCAGAATTTCGATCAGCGGCGGCTGAAAAAGGCGCGGTTGACCGCTTCTGTTTCATCGCGCGTCAGGACGCGGACCGTCAGCTTGGATCGGGAGTTGAAAAATCCGCGGGCGGCAAAGCGCTGGTGACTGTCCAGCACGTCGACGACACAGCCGCCGGTGCAGACATCATCTGCCCAGTCCAGCTCGTTATCGTAGATCAGTTTCTGTCCCGCGCACACCGGCTTCCTCACCGCGGTGCAGACAGACCTTGGGATATTCCATGGTTCATCCTATAGTTCGAGCGTATAGCGCTCGAAGGCGTTGATGATGGTAGTGCCGCCGTGCTGTAGCACGCGGGGGATCGCACAGCCGTACTCCATATGCACGTGGCCGTGGATCAGATAGCGCGGCTGATAGCGCTCAAGCAGCGGCAGGAAGGCCTCAAAGCCGCAGTGGGCAAAGTCCTCCGCGTCGCCGAAGCCGCGGACCGGGGCGTGCGTAAGCACGATATCGACGCCGCCCGCGCGGCGGATCTTCCAGCCGAGCTTCCGGATGCGGGCTTCC